>CAVTXZ010000018.1:0-230494 GCA_963738755.1 uncultured beta proteobacterium | reverse complement strand
GACGCCTCGTCGATCAACGCGAGCGCTGGCGGGATATGCAACGGCGCGAAGTGCACGGCGTCCTGCAACTGCTGCCGGACTTCGGCGCTCAGCCGCTGATGCGCGCGCAGATGCGGGCCGCCATGCACTACCCGGTGCCCCACCGCCGCCGGCCGCGCATAGTTCTGTTCGGCCAGCACGCTGGCGAGCTTCTGCAGCGCATCGGTTTGCGACTCCAGCAGGTGTTCCTGCTGAACCAGTGAACGGCCGTCGGGCGACCTGATACGCAAGCTGCCGTCATTGCGGCCAATGCCTTGCGCACTGCCCTCCAGCAATAATGATTCATCGCCGCCCGAGTGCGTGAACAGCCCGAACTTCAGCGACGACGAGCCACTGTTCAGCACCAGAATCAGCGACTACCGAGTCTGCTCATCAATCTGCATCGCGCGCCTCGCTCAAGCCGTCCACGTCCAGTTGCGAATCTCTTCTTTGTCGATGCCTTCGGCATGCGCATACGCCAGTTGTTCGATGATCTGCCCGCGCAACCACTCCTTCGTGTGATCACCGACGCCGCGCAAAGCCGGCACGCGGTCGATCACGTCGATGGCCAGCGAAAAACGGTCGACCTGATTGATGATCGCCAGTTCGAGCGGCGTATTGATGTTGCCCTTCTCGTGATAGCCATGCACGTGCAGGTTGTCGTGATTGGTGCGGTTATAGGTCAGCTTGTGCACCAGCGACGCATACGAATGGAAATTGAAAATCACCGGTTTGCTGGTTGTAAACAGCGAGTCGAAATCTCGGTCGGAGAGGCCGTGCGGATGCTCGTGCTCAGGCATCAGGCGGAACAGATCGACCACATTCACGAAGCGGATCTTCAGTTGCGCAAAGCGCTCCTTCAGGATCTGCGCGGCGGCGAGCGCCTCCATCGTGGCGATGTCGCCGGCGCACGCAATCACGACATCGGGCTCGACGCCCTGATCGGTCGACGCCCAGTCCCAGATGCCGATGCCCTTGGTGCAATGCGTGACGGCCGCCTCCATGTCCAGATATTGCAGATGCGGCTGCTTGTCGGCGACGATCACGTTGACGTAATCGCGTGAACGCAAGCAATGGTCGGCTACGCTTAACAGGCAGTTCGCATCCGGCGGCAGATAAATGCGCACCACGTCAGGGCTTTTATTCGTGACCACGTCGAGAAAGCCGGGATCCTGATGCGTGAAGCCATTGTGATCCTGACGCCAGACCAACGAAGTGATCAGCAGATTGATCGAGGGCACGGGCTGCCGCCAGCCGAGATCGCGCTTCGCCTTTTCCAGCCACTTGGCGTGCTGGTTGAACATCGAATCGATCACGTGGACGAACGCTTCATAGGTGGCGAACAGGCCGTGCCGGCCAGTCAGCACGTAGCCTTCGAACCAGCCTTCGAGCGTATGCTCGCTCAGCATCTCCATCACCCGGCCGTCCACCGCGAGCGCGCCGCCGTCCGCGTCGCTGGCGAGGGTCTCGGCCAGCCAGGTCTTCTGCGACACCTCGTAGATTGCCGTGAGTTTGTTGCTGGCGGTCTCGTCGGGGCCGAAGACGCGGAAGTTCGTCATGTTGTTGCGCATCACGTCGCGCAGAAACTGGCCCAATACCTCCGTGGGCGAGGTCGACGAACCGGCGGGTTTCTTCACCGCCACGGCGTAATTGCGAAACGGCGGCATGTCGAGCGTCTTGCACAGCAAGCCGCCGTTGGCATGCGGATTGGCGCTGATACGGCGCGTGCCTTCTGGGGCGAGTTCGCGCAATTCTTCGACCAGACGCCCTGCTGCGTCGAATAACGACTCCGGCTCATAGCTGCGCAGCCAATGTTCGACCAGCTTCAGACTCTTGCTGTTGGTGGCCGGATCGAGCACCGGCACCTGATGCGCGCGCCACGAGCCCTCCACCTTGTGACCGTCGACTTCCTTCGGCCCGGTCCAGCCCTTGGGCGAACGAAGCACGATCATCGGCCAGCGCGGCCGTGACGCGTCGTGGGTCTCGCGCGCGTGCGCCTGGATCGCGCGTATCCCGACGATGCACTGTTCGAGCGTCGCGGCCATCTGCTGGTGCATCGTGTCGGGGTCGTCGCCTTCGACGAAATACGCCTTGTGGCCGTAGCCCGTGAGCAAGGCGTCGAGTTCTTCACGGGGAATCCGCGCGAGGATGGTCGGATTGGCGATCTTGTAGCCGTTCAGATGCAGGACGGGCAGCACGGCGCCGTCGCGAATCGGGTTCAGAAATTTGTTCGAATGCCACGAGGTTGCGAGCGGGCCGGTCTCCGCTTCACCGTCGCCGACCATCACCGTGACGATCAGGTCAGGATTGTCGAACGCGGCGCCGTAGCCGTGCGACAGGCTGTAGCCGAGTTCACCACCTTCGTGAATCGAGCCCGGCGTTTCGGGCGTGCAATGCGAGCCGATGCCGCCGGGAAACGAGAACTGGCGGAAGAAGCGCCGCATGCCGGCTTCGTCTTCGCTGCGATCGGGATAGATTTCCGAGTAATGGCCTTCGAGGTAACAATGAGCCAGCGTAGCCGGCGCACCATGGCCGGGGCCGGCGATATAGATCATGTTCAGGTCGAGCTTTCTGATCAGCCGGTTCAGATGCACTAGCAGGAAGCTCTGGCCGGGATCCGAACCCCAATGGCCCAGCAGCCGGTTCTTGATGTGTTCGGGCTTGAGGGGTTCGCGCAGCAGCGGATTGTCGCGCAGATAGATCATGCCGGCCGACAGATAGTTGCAGGCGCGCCAGTAGCGGTCCATCTTGCGCAAGGTGTCGGGGTCCAGCGTGGTCGGCGGGGTGGGACGGGAGGTTGCTTCAGCCATGGCGTGATTCCTCGAAAAGGACTGTCAGGCAGGTGGGCAGTACTGCAGCGGATGTTCGTGATCGGGCCGGCGCGGAAAAAATCAGTGCAGGACGGCCGTTTTGTCATGCGCATGACATGACGAAGGACTAGCGGCAACGCGCGGTCGTTCGAGAATTGACGGTAACCTGACCGTCGATCGTCGCAGGTGTGACAGTAAGCGTACCGCATGGTTCGACCATTCACACGAAGCGTGACCGCGCGGAAGCGGCAAAACGACCTGGCGTGGCGCACGAGCGGTTGTTGCGCGCGACTTTAAGTCGACGTTAAGCGAAAACGATTAAGCTTTTCAGGCTGCATGCGCGAAGGCGGGCCGCATCTGGCATGCCCGCGTTGCTCGCCCTTTACTCGAACCGGCCATCATGTCGACACCTAGTCGCCTTAAACCCCTGCTGATACTGATTCTCTCTCTCGTGCTGTTATGCGCGGGCGTGGCTGTCTCGGTTGGCGTGTTCGCATTGCTCATCACGCTGCTCGGCAAGTTGTAGCGAGCTGCCGTGTGGGCATGGGCGGTGCAAAATGTGTATCCTGACCTCGGTACCGGATGCCGACGAGCCGGCATGTTCATTGCACGGAGTTTCTATTGATGGACCACACTGATTCTGCCCCGCCCTCCCACACGCCGATCGATCCGGATCTGCTCGATCTGGCGCATCAGGTTTTCGATCTTGCGCGGCGAGGTGATGCTGCGATGCTCGCTGCGGTGATTGAGAAAGGCGTGCCGCCGAACTTGCGCAACGATAAGGGCGATAGTCTTGTGATGCTGGCGAGTTACCACGGGCACGTGGATGCAGTGCGGGTGTTGCTCGAGCGCGGCGCTGATCCGGATTTACGCAACGATAATGGGCAGACGCCGATTGCCGGTGCGGCTTTCAAAGGGTTTGACGCGGTAATTGAGACCTTGCTCGCGCATGGGGCGAATGTCGAAGGGGCATCGCCGGATGGGCGGACGGCGTTGATGATTGCGGCTATGTTTAATCGCACCGCGATTGTGGATTTGCTTGTCCGGCATGGGGCGGATCCGGCTGCCCGCGATGCAGGCGGGGTGAGTGCCGCGGACGCGGCTGGGAGGATGGGGGCGGGGGATGCGCAGGCGCGGTTGAAGGGATTGGGGGGGTAGTAGGTCTTTTGCCTCTGGCGGTGTTGGGTTGTTTGTTTGCGGCGCTGGGTTTTTCAATTCTTATTGGTTTATTAGCGTTCCCCCTATGCGGGGGGGGCACTCACTTTCTTTGCCGCCGCAAAGAAAGTAAGCAAAGAAAGCGGGCTCAAACCGCTAATTCTTAGGCGGGTCTCCTGGCTTGGAGGGGATCGTGGCTCCGTAGAGATTGAGCCTGCGCACCTTCTGGCTTAAGTGACCAAGCCGTCATTCTTCCGGCGGCGCTGCGCGCGCCGACGCGGTACTTCTTCAAACTGCCCTCCCTCGTTTGCCTGTGTGGCGACTCGCGCTGACATGGGCCGGGCTGACTTGCCGGCTTCGGATCGGGCGCCAGCATTTCCAAAAACATCGGTGCTTTCAGCCCTCGCC
The DNA here is from genome assembly GCA_963738755.1 of uncultured beta proteobacterium. GTDB lineage: Bacteria > Pseudomonadota > Gammaproteobacteria > Burkholderiales > Burkholderiaceae > Paraburkholderia. Next base: position 226,103 of record CAVTXZ010000018.1, on the reverse strand, counting down.
GAGGCAAAGCTGCTGGCCGCGCTACGCGCAACCGAAGCACCTGGTTTCCCTGGTGTACCCGTCCGCGACGCACGCAGTGCGGAGTGGGAGCGGATGACGGCTGTGTCACTGGCGGTTACCGGGCACGGTGTGATCCGTTAATCGCACCACCGGCCCCTCCAAGCCAGGGGACCCGCTTAAGAATTAGCGGTTTGAGCCGCTTTCTTTTGCCTACTTTTCTTTACACGGCGGCAAAGAAAAGTAGGTGCCCCCCGCACAGGGGGAACGCTAATAGACCAATAAGCAAAGAAACACCAAACGCCGTAGGCACGACAACCAAATGCCGCCGCCAAAGGCAAAAAAAACCTAAGCCCCGCCGCGCGTGCCCTCACTCAACAACAAATCCAGATCAATATCCCCCAACTCCCCAATCCGCTCAACAGTCACATCCGCGGGCGGATTAGCGGCAATCTCCCTGGGATCAAACGCATAATGCCCCTGGCGAGGAAAAACCGTCGTCAACCTCTCCCCCCAGCTCTTCTTCATCGCCGTCAGAATCCTTAGCTTGTCATCCACCATCACATAATGCTGGGCGGGATAACACTCCATCACCTGATCGAGCATCAACTCCTTATGAATATAAATCAGAACACGCCCCTCGACCTCTTCCCATAAGCCCGACCGGGCAATCTTCCGCGGCTGGAACACCACATCCCCATCGGAAAGAATCACAGTAGGCCCACGCGCCGACAGATGCCGGATCGCATCGAGCGCCCCAGGATACAGCCGGTTCGCAAACGGGTAATCAATCAGAAACGACGACATCAACAACAGTCGCGTGTCCCGTGGATGCTCCGACCGATACCGCTGCAACGCCCCCAGGTAATCGGCGTAGCCAAGCTCGCTCCGCAGATTCTCGAAAATTTCCCAGTACCGCGCACTGTTCTGCTCGCCGAACTCGCGCACCATGTGCGCGCGCAAATCCGCCAGCACATGATCGTTGTCCAGCAACGTGTTGTCGCAATCGAACAGGAACACGACGTCGTGAGGCGTGGCTCTCGTAGCATCCATCGCAGCTTCCCTCATGAACTTGACTTAGCCCTTCTTCCCATCGGCCGGTGTAGCAGCCTTCTCGACGTGGCCGCCAAAGTCGAGCCGCATCGCCGACAACACCCGGTTCGCAAAATCCGCCTCGCCGCGCGAACTGAAGCGCGCAAATAGAGCCGCGCTCAACACCGGCGTCGGCACGCCTTCATCGATGGCCGCCGCAACCGTCCACCGTCCTTCGCCCGAATCGGAAACGCGCCCGGCGTAGCTCTTCAGATCAGCGTCGCCCATCAGCGACCCCGCTATCAGATCCAGCAGCCACGAGCCGATCACACTGCCGCGCCGCCACACTTCGGTGACCTCGGCAAGATTCAGGTCGTATTGGTACAACTCGGGACGGCGCAGCGGCGAAGTTTCGGCATCCACCTCGCGCGCGTGCTTGCCGGCATCGGCGTGGTGCAGAATGTTCAGGCCTTCGGCGTACGCGGCCATCATTCCGTATTCAATGCCGTTGTGCACCATCTTCACGAAGTGCCCGGCGCCCTGCGGACCGCAATGCAGAAACCCCTGATCTGCAGTGCCGACGCCAGGCGCGCGGCCCGGCGTCGCGGGTGCTGAGCCCGCACCCGGCGCGAGCGTCGAGAAAATCGGTTCGAGCCGCTTCACGATCTCCGTCTCGCCGCCAATCATCAGACAGTAGCCGCGTTCGCGGCCGGCCACGCCGCCGCTTGTGCCGACGTCCACATAGTGAAGCTGACGCGCGGCCAGTTCGGTGCCGCGGCGGATGTCGTCGTGGTAATACGAATTGCCGCCGTCGATCACAATGTCGCCGGCCTCGAGCAGCGGCACAAGGTTCGCAAGCGTGGCATCGACTACCGCAGCGGGCACCATCAGCCACACTGCGCGCGGCTTGTCGAGTTGCGCGACGAGGTCTTCGAGCGACGCGGCACCCGCGACGCCTTCCTGCTTCAGCTTCTCCACGGCCGCCGGTTGCATGTCGTAAGCAATGCATTGCTGGCCGCCCTTCGTCAGACGCCGCACCATGTCGGCACCCATACGTCCCAATCCAATCATGCCTAGCTGCATATCTCGCTCCGGAAAGTTCGTCATTGCGCTGATCGATTTTGCTGGTCGTACTGTGGCCGTGCCGCGCGTGGGTCACTCCGCTAACTGTAGGTGGGTTTGTGCCGCTGTACCAGCAGCACGGTCGTGGCTCTCACGCCGGCCGCGCCGGGAATCGGGCCTCGCCGCCGCGTCAGGACGACGATACTCTTATGCAGAGGTGCGAGGAGGTGCAAAGTTCCGACGCTTACAGCGGCGCGACCCATTCGGTGCCCGACGAACGGACAATCATGTCTGTCTAACGGTTGCCTTACTCCGCCAACGCCGCATTCAAAAACGGCGCCTGGCCGTCGCGTCGACGCGACGCGGATCAGCGCGGACGATCCGGCGCGCGTCCCTCACGCGCCCTTGACCTGAGTCTGCCGTACTGATCGGCGGTAAATTCGCGCAGCGCTCGCCACATCAGCGGATAACGGTAGCCCGGCACGGCGAACAGCACGAACGCGCATAACGCCAGCGTGCCGCAAAACATAAAGGTGCCGCGATAGCCGAACGCCTGCACCAGCAGCCCCGACAGCACGCCCGACAAAATCGAACCGAGCCGCGCCGCGTTGAAGAACAGCGCGGTGGCGCGCCCCGGCGATTCCGGCATCAGGTCCTGCACATAGGTCATGCCCAGGCACGAAGTCACCGCGACCACGAACGCGTTGAGCATCTGCATCGGGATCAGCACGTTGACGTATCCCGCCATCGACATCGCCACGAAATAGACCGCATGCACCAGCGCGCAGGCGGCCAGCCAGTTCGGCTTGTGCAACGTCGACGACCGGGCGCCGAGCGCGAGCATCATGGGAATTTCCGTCAAGGCGCCAAGGCCCAGCATGATCGATACATCGAGATGCGAGCCGTTCAGACCATGCACGATGTAGAGCGGCAACACGATCATGGTGGCGTTGGCGGCGAGGCCGAGCAGCGTCAGCGCGGCCACCGCGCGGCGGATGTCGTTGGGCGACGCGATGCCAGGCAGGTCTTCGTGCGCGTCTTCTCCGGGCGCGGTCAAGGGCGGCACCGTGATCGACGCCGACGGCTCCGCCGCGGTGTCTTCCACCGTGTGATCGCCGAGGTGGCCTTGCGGCTCGCGCATGCGCCAGACAATCGTCGCGCAGGTCGCGAAACTCGCTGCCGCGAACAGGAAGAGTCCATAAAAGCCGGTTCCTGCCAACACCAGCGCGCCCACGGCCGGGCCGAACACCCAGGCGGCCGACAGGATGGTCCGCAAGGTCGCGCTGGCGAATGCGCGCTCGGCCGCGTCAGGCGTCGGCAGCGCCGCGCGGCTAAACGAGAACACCAGCGAAATAGCGGAACTGCCCGCGCCGATAAAGGCGATGCCAACCACCAGCAGGAGCCGGTAATCACGCACGACGCATAGACATAGATAGCCGAGCGCCGCAGCTGCGAGCGAGGCCAGCAGGAGTGGCCGATGCCGGCCGCTGGCGTCGCTCCAGCGGCCGGCGAAGGTGCTGGCGAGGACCCCGCTGGCGGCGATCAGCGTCATGAATATGCCGAGCCTGAGCGGCGTCATGCCTGCGCGTTCGACGCCGAATAGCGAGAGATAGGGAGCGGTAAACGACATCGCCACACCGAGCATGAGGGTGGCGGCAGCCAGAGGCTTGAAGCCGGGGATGCGCAGCAACTCGAAAAAGCGTGAGGTTTTCAACACGGGTGACGGGTGGGTCAGAGAGTGCGAAGCGATGCCCGGCGCGCGCGGCTCTGGAGACTGCAGGGCCGGAGCGACCGGGGCATTATCGGCCTACCTTGCTTGCGCGTAAACCTGCGTGCCCCGCATCCCACATTTATATGGTGCAGCGTTGCAAGCTGTCATGCGCCGATGCATGCAGGCTTGCGGTGCGGAGAACGCTACTTGCCGTCTGTTGCGCGCGCAACTGCGTTTGCCCGTGCTCTATTGAACGATGTAGCCGCGTTTTTCCAGCGTCCAGCGATGCCATTGATTCCCGTACACGCCGCAGGCAACGCCGAACAGGATCGATAGCACGAGGCCAATCGTGCCGGCCGTTTCGCCCCATAGCCCCGTGAAGAACAGGAGAATATTGACTGACAGCATGATGAAAGCGGCGAACCACATTTTCTTCGACAAGGCCCAGACGAACCCCAGCAGGAATGCGCCCCAGCTGAAGCCAACCGCCACCGCGATGGGTTCGGTCGTGTCGCCCGGATGCTGGAGGTAAATCCTTTGTGACATTTGCTTTCCTGAAATCGGGTTGATTTTTTACTGCGCATTGGGGTTTTAGCATGTCGTGGTGGAGTGGTGGCTTTTTCCCTGCAAGCGGCGGCTGTTGCGCGCGCTTACGGCGTGGACCGTGGTCTGGTTTTGAGGCAAACAGCAAAAAGCAAAAGCCAAAAGCGCAGTGAGACGCCGTCCGCTCATAGCTGCTACTCTTGTCAAAACCAGCGCAAAGCGCCGCTATCCAGCCGTCTGCACAGGCAAAAAACCAAAGCATGGAGCAATGATGCCCACCCCTCCAGCGTATGCACAAAAAGCTCCCTCTCGCGCCGAGATCAACACCCTCCCCGGCACCACGATCATAGAATTCGGCACCGACTGGTGCGGCTACTGCCAGGGCGCGCAACCGTCAATCGCGAAGGCGCTCGAACCCCATCCGCAAGTCCGGCACCTCAAAATCGAAGACGGCCCGGGCCGCCCGCTCGGCCGCTCCTTCAAGGTCAAACTCTGGCCCACGCTGATCTTCATGCGCAATGGAATCGAAGTCGCGCGCATCGTACGCCCCACCAGCGCCGCCGAGATCGGCGAGGCCTTCGCCTCGCTCTGACCCCGGCACGGCTAACACGGCACCGCACCACCCTGCCTCGCGTGAACGCGTACATCGAACCGCCGATCGAATATCATGCGACAAGCCATCCATCATCTGAGCGTCAGGGCGCGCACCCGCGGGCTGGTCGAATTCACCGGCGAAGCGCACCGTTTTGTCAGCGAGCAGGCGATCAGCAGCAGGCGTCGGCAACCGATATCGGCAATTGTGTTTGCTGCATGACTTCATCCGCCAACCGGATCAAAGGGAGCACATTTCATGGACACCCACAGCGAGCTTCAGGCCACCGTCAACGCAATGGTTCAACCCGGCAAGGGGCTCCTCGCCGCCGATGAAAGCGGCCCGACAATTGCCAAACGCTTCAAGACAATCGGCCTCGAATCCAGCGAGGAAAACCGCCGCGCCTACCGCGATCTGCTGCTCACCACGCCCGGACTCGGCGAGTTCGTCAGCGGCGTGATCCTCTACGAGGAAACGCTAGGCCAGAAAGCGAACGACGGGACGCCATTTCCGCAGCTATCGGCCAGAAATGGCATCGTGCCAGGCATCAAGGTGGACCTCGGCAAGATCCCGCTCGCCCTCGCCCCCGGCGATGAGATCACCGAGGGGCTCGACGGCCTCGCCAAACGCTTTGTCGATTACAAACGGCAAGGCGCGCGCTTCGCCAAATGGCGCGCGGTGTACAACATCACCGCGAGCCTGCCCAGCCGCCTCGCCATCCAGGCAAACGCGGACTCGCTGGCGCGCTATGCGGCGATCTCGCAGGAAGCCGGCATCGTGCCGATCGTCGAACCGGAAGTGCTGATGGACGGCGACCACTCCATCGAACGCAGCGCCGAAGTCACCGAGGCCGTGCTGCACGCCGTGTTTCATGCGCTGCACCGGCATCGCGTGGTGCTCGAACATATCCTGCTGAAGCCGAGCATGGTGCTCGCGGGCGCGGACCACGCGCAGCAGTCGTCCACCGCGGACATCGCCGCGCAAACGGTGCGGGTGCTCCGGCGCACGGTGCCCTCAGCCGTGCCGGGCATCGTGTTCCTGTCCGGCGGCCAATCGCCGGAAGAAGCCACCGCCAATCTCGATGCCATGAACCGCCTCGGCCCGCTGCCATGGAATCTGAGCTTTTCGTATGGGCGCGCTTTGCAGGAACCGCCGCTGCTGGCATGGAAGGGTCAGCCGGGCAATGTCAAGGAAGCTCAGCAGGCGTTGCTCAAGCGCGCGCGTCTGAACGGCGCGGCAGCGCTCGGCAAGTACGACGCGGCCGAGGAAAAGAAGTAGCGTCCGCGGTCACGGTCCGCCATGCCGTTTCGAGATCTGGCGGACCGTACACCCGGGCAGTGTGTTGCACCGCATTGCAGAGACACCTCTGCCTTTGCCGAAATGCGGCCGGATCCACGCTCAAGGCTCGCAGACCACCAGTGCGTGCAGCTCGTCGATATTGAAAGGCTTGGCGAGAATCGCCACACCCAGCCGACGCGCCCGTTCGAGTTCGTCGGCGTAACCGGTCATCAGCGCAATCTTTTGCGTCGGCCACTCGCTGCGCACTTTTTCCGCGAGGTCGATACCGTTGAGCTTGCCTGGCATCTGGATATCGGACAGCACGAGTTCGAACTTTGCCCCACCTTCCAGCACGCCGAGTGCCTGGTCGGCGGTCGGCTCATGCCGCACTTCGCAGCCGAAGGTTTCCAGCACCGCCGCCACGCCCGCGGCCACATCCTCGTTATCCTCGACCAGCAGCACCATGCCAAGCGACGAAGGCGCCGACTGTTGCACCGTTTCGGCTTCAGGTGCGAGCGCACTCTGGCGTTCGCGATAGCGCGGCAGATAAAGCCGCACCGTGGTGCCGCTGCCAGGCACACTGTCGATTCTGGCCGCGCCGCCCGCCTGCTCGCACATCGCCAGAACCTGCGCGAGGCCGAGGCCTGTGCCCGAACCGCGCAGTTTGGTGGTGAACAGCGGCTCGAATGCCCGCCGCGCGACGGCTTCAGGCATGCCCTCGCCGTCGTCCGAACAGGCGATCAGCACGTATTCGCCGTCCGGCAGCAAGGTATCGCTGCCCACGAGCCGGTTGTTCTGGCAACGAATCACAAAACGGCCGCCGCGCGGCATCGCGTCGCGCGCGTTGACCGCCAGGTTCATGATCGCGAATTCGAGGTCGGTCGGATCGGCCAGCACCGGCCAGACGTTGTCGACCATGTTCAAAGCCAATTCGATGTTGTCGCCGAGCGCCGCGTCGATCAGCGGCGCGGCGGCCGGCAGCCATGTCGCGAGGGCCACCGGCTCCTGTTTGAGCGGCTGCTTTTTGGCTACGCTGAGGAGGCGCCGCGTTAGCGACTCGGCCGTGGCGGTGGCGCGCTCCACCGCGAGCACTTCCTTTTCCACGTTGTTAAAGCGTTTCAGGCGCGCAAGCTCGGCGTTGGCCGAGACGACCATCAGCAGATTGTTGAAATCGTGAGCGACGTTGGCGACGAGGTTGCCGAGCGCCCCCATGCGCTGCAATTGCCGGCTGGAGGCTTCGACGGAAAGGCGCATCGCCACTTCGCCCTGCCAGCGCTCCCACGCGCGCCGTTCGCCTTCGAGCTGGCGCAGCGAGAAAAACACCAGCAGCCAGATCGCGGCGCACGGTACGGTGGTGATCGCCGCGATCACGAGGAAATGCGCGCGCCACGCGACCCCGATCGAGGCCGTCGCGTACGCGCTCACCACATAGAGTGGATAGTCGCCGACGCGACGAAATGCGAGCAGCCGCTCCACGCCATCCACGGTCGATTTCAGGCGGATGTGGCCGAACAGCTCCTTGTCGCGCAATGCCGCCGTGAACGCGCTGTGCACGCTCGGCTTCGCGCCGGCCGGCCACGCCGGATAGCGCACCAGCAGACTGCCGTCCTGGCGATATAAGCCGAGCGCCAGCGACCCATCGCCATCGGCCAGATCGCGATAGAAGCGCGAAAAGTACACATTGCGCAGCGCCACCGACACCGCACCGAGAAACTGGCCATCTTCACCCGAGCGTCCAATCAGCGTGTTGAACACGTCGGTTTGCGACAGCGTGCCGAACATCGGCAGCGAAAAATACGGGTGCGGACGCATGGCTCGCGCGGACCTGAAATCCTCGCGCTGACCGACCGACAACGCAGGCGCCGGCGAGACCCGGCTCGACACCAGCAGATCGCCATTCACGCCGAGCACCGAGATCGCCGCGACCTGCGGAAAGTCGCCGCCGATTTCGCGCAAACGGTCATGCAATGCGGGCTCGCGCGAGCGGATCTGTGCGTCGCTTTCGTTGCCGAGCAATTCGATCACGCGCGAGGCCATCTGCTGATTGAGGTCCAGCACCTTGACAGCCTGTTCCTCGTTCACGCGCGCGAGCCGGTCGATCATGTCGTTCGAATCGGCGATCCGGCGCTGGTAATCGAAATAGCCATAGCCTGCGAGACAGGCGAGCGGAAACACAATTGAAACGGCGAGCACGATCAGGAGCATGCGCCGCGTCGCCGCGAAATTGCGTGACGGCATGGGGAAATCGACTGCGACACGTTCCGCACGTTGCACGGTCACGATCTCCAAGAAAGAAAGAAAGAGCAGGTCAAGGCGAGGTGCACACGACGGGGCATGCTGTTCGTGCGCTAATTCCCTTTCCCCTGAAATTTACCGCACTTCCGTCGTTCGCCATAGCGCGCCGCGCGATCAAGGCAATGTCGTGCAGTGCCTGCATTCAGGCACATGGATTGCTGCCACATGAGCATTTGCAGACGTATCACCGGACGGCCTTCGTGACCTACGGCACTGCGGTGCTGCACTGCGGCGAAGCTTGCGCAGCGGCTCGCAACTTGTGCGTTACACGCCACCGGTGTTCGTCGATACGGCCCGTAGCGCCTTACTTTTCGCAAGGAAACGACCATGCCAACGCCTGCCCGACGCGTCGCCCGGTTATCGCAACTGCGAGCCGACCACGCCGAGCGCGTCGAGGTAGATGGCGAAAATATTCTGTTGATACGCGATGGCGATAGCGTGCGCGCCTATGCCGCGGACTGCCCTCATGCCGGCGGCCCGCTTGAAAAAGGCGCCGTGTGCAATGGCAGAATCATCTGCCCATGGCACAAAGGCGCGTTCGACCTCGCCACCGGCAAGGTGGTCGAGCCGCCCGCACTGGTCGGGCTCGATCGTTATCCCGTGATCGTGACAGGTGACGATGTGATGGTCACGCCGGAAAAGCTGCCGCAACCAGCGCAGCGCGCCCTCACGAACAATCCTCACTACGTAGTGATCGGCGCGGGCGCGGCGGGAGCCGCAGCGTGTGCTGCATTGCGCGAATGCGGCTTTACGGGCCGCATCACGCTAGTCGGCGAAGAACCACATGCGCCTTACGATCGCACCGTGCTCAGCAAATTCGTGCCGTCAGGCGAAATGGCGCCCGCCGATGTGCCGCCCCTGCTCGCGCCGGGCTGGTTCGAGCAGCACGACGTCGAGCGAATTACTGCAAAGGTGGTGCGTCTCGATGTCCCACGGCGTGCCCTCCACTTCGAAACCGGCGACGAACTGGCGTACGACACCGCGCTGCTCGCGAGCGGCAGCGTGCCGAGGATCCCGCCGATTCCCGGCCATGAACTGGGCGGCGTACATGTGCTGCGCACGCTCGACGATGCCGCGGCGCTCGTTGAGTCAATTGGCGAGTCGATCGGCGAGGCCGCGCAAGTGGCGATTCTCGGCAGCAGCTTCATCGGACTGGAGACGGCTTCGGCGTTGCGCAAACGTGGCGCGCAGGTCACTGTCATCGCGCAGGACAAGGTGCCGTTCGCGAAGCAATTCGGTGAACGCGCCGGCACCATGTTCCGGGAATTGCACGAACGCAACGGCGTGACGTTCCGCCTCGACAGCAAGGTCGCGTCACTCGAGGGCGAGGAAGGCAACGTGCATGAAGTGATGCTGGAGAACGGCGAGCACGTCGCCGCCGAGGTCGTGCTGCTCGGCACGGGCGTGGCGCCCGCCACCGGTTTTGTCGAAGGACTGCCGCTGCAAAAAGATGGCGGCGTGATTGTCAATGCGGGCATGCAGGCCGCGCCGGGACTCTATGCAGGCGGCGATATCGCCGTATTTCCATTGCATGAAAACGAGGAACCGGTACGCATCGAGCATTGGCGCGTCGCGCAGCAGCACGCGCGGATTGCCGCTGAAAATATGTGTGGCGCACGCAATCGCTATGTCGGTGTGCCGTATTTCTGGACCTGGCACTTCGGCAAGCGCTTCGAATATCTCGGCCATGCAAGCGAGTGGGACGAGGTCGTCATCGATGGTGAGCTCGATCGGCAGGCGTTCGTCGCGCTGTATGTGAAAAAGGGCAAGGTGCTCGCCGTGCTTGCATGCGAACGCGAAGCGCAGACGGCGCGTTTGATTGAGGCCATGGGGCGCGAGCTATCGCAAGCAGATGCCCTGGAGATTATTGAGGGTTGTTAAAGGCGAAAATCGCGCCTAATCGAAGGAGGACTTGTTATGACACAGCACAAAGAGCAGCACCCGCATGCCAACAAAAGTGAAAAACAGATCGACAAGCAGGTCGAGGACAGCTTCCCGGCGAGCGATCCGCCCTCCACCGGCGGCACCACAAAGATTGTCCCTGACAAGGACAGTACGTCGAAAGACAAGCGCGCGGCCGATAAACCGGCTGACCGCTAGATCCGCCCGGCACCGCCCAGGACCGCTGGGCGGTGTCATTCCTTGCAACGGCCGACATCGCAGGCAAAACAGGCGAGCTGCCGCTGCAAAGGCAAATCAAGATCCTAGGATCTAAAATCCCCCGACTCGAGTTCCACCGACTTTCCCCCGTTTTTCTGAAGCACTTTCCGCGTAGCATTTTCAATCGTCGCGCGGTTGGCCTCGAACGTACCAACCAGATCATGTGCCGACGGCCCGCCATTGCCAAAATGGTTATTCAAGGCATCGAGCGACACACTGCACCAGACATCGGCCCCATCAACGCTAGCTTCAAAGGCAACACGCGCTGCCGCGACCACTTCACGGCGTCCGGTGAATTCGATCCTCATAATTTTCCTCCATCTGTCAAAGATAGTCCTGAGCGCGCAAACGCTGTGCCACCCTGACGCACCGCATCAAGCAGACATTGCTCGCAAGGTGCATACTCGACGTTTGCCGCGGCCACAGCGGCCGGGCTCATGCATCGCGGTGCCGGCTCGCACAGCATGACGCACCTGTCATCCTAAACCTTATCGTCCCCATGTCACGCAACCCGCAATCGTCGCGTCCCCTTGTCATTGCCGCAGTCATGGCATCAATGGCGATGGTCGCCATCGAAGCCACCATCGTTTCCACCGCCATGCCGCAGATCGTCGCGCAACTCGGCGATCTGCATCTGTATAGCTGGGTCTTTTCCTCGTTCCTGCTGACCCAGACGGCCATGACCGTCGTCTTCGGCAAACTCGCCGACCTGTATGGGCGCAAACCAGTCGTGCTCGCCGGCATCGCGATCTTTCTGCTCGGCTCAGTGCTGGCCGGCTTCGCCTGGTCGATGCCAGCCATGATCGTGTTCCGCCTGATCCAGGGTGTCGGCGCAGGCGCGATCCAGCCGGTCACGCTCACCATCGTCGCCGACCTCTACCCGGCGCGCGAACGAGGCAAGGTGCAGGGCTACCTCGCCAGCGTATGGGCGATTTCAGCGGTCGTCGGGCCGATGGTGGGCGGCTTCATCATTCACGATCTGTCGTGGGCCTGGATCTTCTGGATGAACGTGCCGATCGGTCTTGCGTCCGCGGCGGGCTTCATTGCGTTTCTGCGCGAATCGGAACGGCATGCGAGTCCGTCGATCGACTTCGCCGGTGCGGGGCTGTTCATGGCGACAATCGCGGCGCTCATGATGGCGCTGACCTACGCGGGCGACGACGAGGTCGCGAAGGCATCGATGGCCGGCGGCGCATTCCTGCTGTGCCTGCTGCTCTTCGTGCTGCAGGAGCGCCGCGCCACTGAACCGATGATCTCTTTCGCGCTCTGGAGCCGCCGGCCGATCGCCGCATGCAATAGCGCCACCGTGCTCGCCGGCATGATCCTGATGGGCGCAACCACTTTCCTGCCCATGTATGTGCAGGGCGTGCTGCATCGTTCGCCCGTGGTCGCCGGTCTCGCACTCACGATGATGATGGTCGGCTGGCCCACCGGTGCCACCATGGCCGCGAAGTCATTTCACCGCATCGGACTGCGGCGCATTCTGGTCGGCGGCAGTGCGTTCGTGCCGCTCGGCGCAGTGCTGCTGCTGTTCCTGTCGCCCGGCAGCTCGCCGCTGATCGCGGCGTTCGGCTCGCTCATCATGGGCTTTGGCATGGGCACGTCGAGCGTCAGTTCGCTGGTGCTGATCCAGGAGATCGTCAAGATTGACGAACGCGGCAGCGCCACCGCGTCGAATCTCTTCTCGCGCAATCTCGGCAGCACGCTCGGCGCGACGCTGTTCGGCGCGGTGCTCAACTTCGGGCTCAGTCACTCGAAGAACCTTGCCGCGGTCACCTCGGATCAACTGAAAGCGCTGCTGCAGAATCAGGCAACGAGCCTTGGCAACAGCGACATGATCCGTCTCGTGTTGCATCAGTCGCTGCACCTCACGTTCATTTCACTGTTCGCGATTGCGATCTTCGTGGTCGTGTTGCTGTCCTTCGTTCCTGCCATCAGCCTCGGGCCGGAGAAGCAAGTGCCGCTCGAAGCGCTGGCTCCGCTGGAAGACTGAATGCGCGGCGCGCGGCGGAACTAGGAATGATTCGCCGGCAATGTCGCGGCGAAGAAATCAACCGCCTGCTTCGCGGTAGAGGCATGCACGGCATCGCGGTCGACACCCGGGTCGTCCTTGCAGATTAACGCAAGGCGCTCGACGACATCCGGCAGGCAGGTGTCGAGAAAGGTGTAATGCGCCGCGCCGGGCACCATCGTGACGCTCGCCTTCGGCAGCAAGGACGCGATGCGATGAATATTGGTGTCGACAGGCGCGGTCACATCGGCCGTGCCCGCCACCAGTGAAATGGGGATGGCGACATCGGCGAACGACGCATGATCGAACGCCTCGCCTAGCGCCGGGGCAATCGCGAACACCGCCTTGACGCGCGGGTCCCGGTACGATGCGCCGGCACGCGCCCGGGACGCTTTGGTCTCCGGCGAAAGCTTCGCGAGTATCGCCTCGGGCGACTCATCGCCTTCAGGAAGCCGGCTCATTTCAGGCGGATGGCAGATCGCATCGGCCGCCGGCGACATGCAAAAGCTTTCGAATGCCTGCAGATTGGTGCGAGCGCCCGCGAGTTCGAGAACGGTATACCCGCCAAGCGAGAATCCTACCGCGCCGATCCGGTTCTGATCGACATGCGGACCCAGCAACGGATCGGCGAGCACGCCGTCAAGCACCTCGCTTGCATCGGTCGCGCGTTCCCACCAGAGCATGAAGCCATCGCGGGTCAGCGGTTCGAGCGCGTTGTTACCCGGATGATTGGCGCCCGCGACGATATAGCCGTTGGCAGCGAGCGCCGAGGCCAGCCAGTCGAGACTGTCCGCGCTGCCGCCCGTGCCGTGCGATAGCACGAGCAGCGGATACTTCGCCTGCGCGCTGGAAAGCGGTGCCCCGTCGAGCGCCGGATGCCCATGAAAAAGCGGGTGACCGGGCGCGCCGATGTCATGCGGCGCTTCCGGCAGCGCCGCGTCGACCGGATACCAGATCGAGGTAACGAGTGCCTGCGTCCGGGCTCCGCGCCAATGACGGGCGAGCGCGGGATGAAACACGCGCGCCGCCTCGCCGACATGCCATGAAGCAACGGGTTGATCAGCAGGCGTGGCAGCGCCTGCCCATAGCGCCGCCGCGCACACGACGGCGGCAAAGCATACTCGTAACATGGTCAGTCCTTGCGAACAGGAATCATCAGATCGGTGACGCACTCGGATTGCAGCCCGGAAACCGGCATGTTCCGGTAGAGCTCAAGACCCGGCCGGTTATCGCGCGCATAGCCGCTGTGCGGCAGCCAGCCGCCATACAGCGCCCGGAAGGTCGGCGCGATCAGCGCATACGGGCCGATCAGCCGGTGCACGGCATACAGGCCACCCGCGAGGCGCACGGGCTCGATCGGAGCCTGGGCCATCGCCTCCGCCGCACCGACGATGCCCGCGAGATACCTGAAGCGGCCAGCCGCGTCCGGATCACGCATGCAGATGCCGATGCGCTGGTCGCGCGCCGGGTCTTCGTCGCAGTGCAACATGCCCATCAGCGCCCGGAAGGTTTGACCGATCGTGGCGACCGGTCCTTCGTGGTGCAGGCACAGCACGTCGAGCGGAGCGACCTCGATGAGTTCGACCGAGGGCAAGGCCACCGTGCTGTGTGCAACGGCCTTGGCCTCGCACGCCGCCGTGCTCTCCGATCGACGCCGCGCCGCAGCGGCCGCCAGTTGCTTCTGACGCGTCTTGAACTCGCTCGGCGTGAAGCCGGTGAAACCGCGAAATGCTCTCGCAAAGGCCTGCGGACTGTTATAGCCGGCGTCATGCGCGACCGTGGTGACCAGCGCGGGAGCTTCGGTCAAGCGTTGCGCGGCTTGCGCGAGCCGCAGGCGTTGCACGGTCTCGACCACGCTTTCACCGGTCAGCGCGCGATAGATGCGGTGGAAATGAAAGGGCGACAGATGCGCGACCGCGGCCAGGCTGTAGAGCGTATGCGCCGCGCCGGGTTCGAGCAGGATCGCCTCGACTACACGAGCAATCCGCCGACGGTAATCGCGTTCGGTACTGGCTTTCATCATGGCGCTAGGATAGCGGGCTCAGCACCGCAAGACGGTGCAGGGCTTGCGGTATTTCGCGCGGCGCGCGAATCAGTTTTTCGCGTACAAGGTCGACTCTGCGAAGCCATCCGCGGCCAGCACGTCCCCGACCAGAATCAGCGCGGTCCGCTCGATATTCGTGCCTTGCACTTTGGCGACGATATCGTCGAGCGTTCCCGTGAGCTTTTCTTCATCCGGCCAGCTTGCGCGATAGATCACCGCGATCGGGCAGGCGCCGCCGTAATGCGGCCGCAGCTCATCGACGATGCGTGCCAGATGCCGTACGCCGAGATGAATCGCCATCGTCGCGCGATGTTTTGCAAGGTCGGCGAGTTGTTCGCCTGCGGGCATCGTCGTCTTGCTTGCGAAGCGCGTGAGGATCAGCGTCTGCGAAATGCCGGGCAACGTCAGTTCGCAGCCGAGCGTCGCCGCGCATGCGGCGGTCGCCGTCACACCAGGGACAATTTCATACGGAATATCCAGCGCGCGCAGGCGGCGGATCTGTTCGCCGATCGCGCCATACAGCGACGGGTCGCCCGAATGCACGCGCGCCACGTCGTGGCCGTTGTCGTGCGCCGCCTCGAGTAACGCGACAATCTGGTCGAGGTCGAGCTCGGCGGTGTTCACGACCTGCTGCGCCGTGTGTCCGCTCAGCACCGCTTGCGGCACCAGCGAACCGGCGTACAGGATCACCGGACAACTGCGCACGAGGCGCTGCCCTTTCACTGTGATCAGTTCCGGGTCGCCGGGACCGGCGCCGATAAAAAACACCGTCATTCAATACTCCATTGATTCATTGGGCACGGCGCACGGTGCACGGTGCGTGCGCCGTTCAATCTGCGAGCTTTAACGCTTCGAGCAATCCGGCCACGCTGCCGAACTCGCGATCGACTGCGGGTAGCTCAGGGCGACGCAGCATGACGACCGGCAAACCTCGTTCACGCGCGACTTCGAGTTTCGCTTCAGTGGCAGCGCCGCCGCTGTTCTTGCTGACCACGACGTCGAACGCTTGCGCGTCGAATAGCGCTCGTTCGCCTTCGAGCGTAAAGGGGCCACGTGTGGCCAGAATCCGCGCGCGTGCATGACCGTCGTGCGGATCCAGACAGCGAATGGTCCAGAACAGGTGTGATGGGATGCTGTCGAGATGGGCGAGCGGTTCGCGTCCGAGTGTGAACAAAGGCCGCGTGAACGGAGCAAGCGCATCCGTCATTTCGTTCCAGTCGTCGACCATGCGCCAGTCGTCGCCGGCTTGCGGCTGCCAGCCTGGCCGGCGCAGCGCCCAGCACGGCACCCGCGCCGAACGCGCGGCCCACACCGCATTCGCGCTGATTTGCGCGGCGTAGGGATGGGTGGCGTCGACGACGAGACCGATACGTTCGTCCTCGATATAGCGTGCCATTCCTTCACTGCCGCCAAAGCTGCCCACGCGGACCGCGCAGGCGAGATTGTCCGGCACCTTGCCAAGGCCCGCGAGACTGTACACATGATCGGGCCCGAGCTGCCGTGCGATCTGCAAGGCGTCACCGGTGCCGCCAAGCAGCAGCACACGCGTCATGACGCGGCTCCGATCAGCTTGCCCTGCCGGTCGATCGCGAACATTTCGACGGCCACCTGCGGCGGCACGATATCGCGCGCCACCGCCAGCGCATGGCGGCAGACGATATCGCCGAGCGGCACGTTTTGCGCGCGTGCTAAAGCGACCGCCTGCTGACTCGTATTGGCCGCCAGAATGGCGGCCTGCAGCGCCGCGTCCGCGCCGTCCTGCGCAGCCCATGCGGCGAGCTGTTCGAGATCGATGCTCGAATTCCGGCTGTGCAGGTCGAGATGCCCCGCCGCGAGTTTGCTGAGTTTGCCGAAGCCACCGCACACGCTCAGGCGCGCGACCGGCGCGCGCTTCATATGCTTGAGCACCGCGCCGACGAAGTCGCCCATTTCGATCAGCGCGATATCCGGCAATCCGTAATGCGCGCGCATCGCGTCTTCACTTGCGTTGCCGGTGCAGGCGGCGAGATGCGTGTAGCCGTTGGCGCGCGCGACGTCGATGCCCTGATGAATCGACGCGATATACGCCGAGCACGAGAACGGCCGCACGATCCCCGTCGTGCCGAGAATCGACAGGCCGCCAAGAATGCCCAGGCGCGGGTTCATCGTTTTCAGCGCCAGCGCTTCGCCGCCTTCGACACCGATCGTCACTTCGAAACCGCCGCCGTACCCGTGCTCGGCAGCCAGTTCCACGAGGTGTTCGGTCATCATCTTGCGCGGCACCGGATTGATTGCCGGTTCGCCGACCGGCAGCGTCAGACCCGCGCGCGTCACCGTGCCGACGCCCGGCCCCGCATGAAAACTCACGCCCGGCTCGGCACGCAGCCGCACGCGCGCAAACACGACTGCGCCATGCGTCACATCGGGGTCGTCGCCGGCATCCTTGACGGTGCCGGCTTCCGCGCCGTCGGTGGTCAGGCGGCAGAACACCAGCGGCAACGGCACATGCTGCCCCTTGGGCAAGACAATTTCCGCGATCTCACTGACGACGCCCGCCAGCAACAGGCGCGCAGCCGCGAGCGAGGTCGCGGTGGCGCAACTGCCGGTCGTGTAGCCGCTACGCAGCGGCGCGGGTTGTTCGGGCGTTTCTTCGCGCATTACGGTTGTGAAGGTGAGTCGCCGGCCGTGCCCCTGGCCGGCTTGGTGACGTCGAGCAGTGTGATCGGCAGCGCCTGACGCCATGTGTCGAAACCGCCGAGCGGTTGCGCGTCGGCAAGCGCAATGCGCGTCAGCGTGCCGCCGTGCTGCTCGCGCCACGCCACCAGCGCCGCCTCACCCTGCAAGGTGACCGCATTGGCGACCAGGCGCCCGCCGTCGCGCAGACGCGTCCAGCAGGCCGCCAATACGCCGGGCACCGTGACGCCGCCGCCGATGAACACCGCATCCGGCGCAGCCAGCCCTGCCAGCGCATCGGGCGCGCGGCCAGCCACCAGTTGCAGGCCCGGCACGCCCAAGGCATCGCGATTGTGCTCGATGAAACGTTGGCGCTCCGCGTGTCCCTCGATGGCGATCGCGCGGCAACTCGGGTGCGCGCGCATCCATTCGATGCCGATCGAGCCGCTGCCCGCGCCCACGTCCCACAGCAACTCGCCGGGGGTCGGCGCGAGGCGCGCCAGCGAGATCGCGCGCACGTCGCGCTTGGTCAACTGGCCGTCGTGACGGAAGGCGTCATCGGGCAGGCCGCAGGTCAGAGGCAGGCGCGGCGCGCCGTCGGTCGCGCGGCATTCGAGCGCGATCAGATTCAGCGCCGCCACTTCGCCCGCCGACCAGCGGTCCGCGCAACCGTCGATGCGCCGCTCCAGTTCACCGCCCAGATGCTCCAGCACGATCATCCGGGTCGCGCCAAAACCGCGGGCGTTCAGCCATGCGGCCAGCTCGGCGGGCGTGCGCCCGTCCGCACTCAGCACGAACACGCGCGCGCCTTCGTGCAAGTGCGCATTGAGCGTCGCCAACGGGCGGCCGACCAGCGAGACCGTCGCCACATCCTGCAATGGCCAGCCGAGGCGCGCCGCCGCCAGCGACAACGACGAAGGCGCCGGCAGCACCCGCAACTCGCCGGCCGGCAACTGCCGCGCGAGCGTCGCGCCGACACCGAACAGCATCGGGTCGCCGCTCGCCAGCACGCACACCGGCGCGGCGCGTTCCGCCAGCAAGGGGGCAAGGTCGAACGGACGCGGCCATGCTGCGCGACGCGCGGCGAGGCGCGCGGGCAGCATCGCCAGATGACGTTCGCCGCCGTAAATCACCGACGCCTCCAGCAAGGCACGCCGCGCGGGCCGTCCCAAACCGGCGAAGCCGTCATCGCCTATGCCCACCACGGTCAGCCACGCCGGCATGCATCCATCCTTATCCTGTATCTTCAAAAAGTGCGCTGTGCCACGCCGATCAAAGCGTCCAGCCTCGTTGTGCTGTTCGAAAAAAGGCATAATACAGCCGCCGGTGCCCTTCGGGGCCGAAGAGGGAACACAGTGTCACTGTGGCTGCCCCCGCAACTGTATGCAGCGAGTCCACCTGCGCTCCGCGCCACTGGTTCGACCGGGAAGGCAGCGGCGGACCATGACCTGCCAGCCAGGAGACCTGCCGGCGAGACTGTTCGTGCCAGCCTACATCGGGCGGGGTGTACCGATGCCGCAGCCATGCCCGCCAAGGGCATGCTCGGGCCGCCGCGCGACGCTAAACCGGTGTCCGTCTTGAATCACGCTTCGCCCTCCACTGCTTTGTCCGACGCGGCCCTCACGCTGCGGCCTTCGGCATGTCCGGGGCTGTTGCGCATCGTCGCCGCTCGTGACGGCGGAATCTGCCGGATCAAGCTGCCAGGCGGCGAACTGGGCGCGGCGCAGGCCGTGGCCATTGCCGACGCCAGCGCGCAGCACGCGGCCGGCGTGATCGAAGTGACCAATCGCGCGAATCTGCAGGTGCGCGGCGTGCGGAGCGGCCATGAAAATGCGTTGATCGCGGCGCTGCTCGAAGCGGGCCTGGGGCCCACGCCTGTGGACGCGGCGGGCGGTTTGTCAGGGTCCGCTGCGGACGACGTGCGCAACGTGATGGTGAGCCCTGCCGCGGGACGTGATCCGCTTGCGCTGTTCGATACCAGAGCGCTTGCCACTGAGCTTCTTGCGCTTTTGCAAAGCGAGCCGCGATTCGCGGCGCTGTCACCGAAATTCGCGTTACTGCTGGACGGCGGCGAGCGCCTTGCGCGGCTCGATCACCCCCACGATGTGTGGATCGCGGCACTGCAAGCCGCGGACGGCGTGCGCTTCGCATTCGGCCTGGCCGGATGCCCGCCTGCCGCCGCAAGCGCGACCGGCACGGGCGCGCTCGCTGCCGTGCTGCCCACGCAAGTCGTGCAACTGGCGCGCGCGCTGCTGCACGCGTTTCTCGATCTCGCCGACGCCGACGCGTCCCGCATGCGGCATCTCCTCACCGCTCATGGCATCGACGCGGTATTGCGACGTGCCCAGACGTATGTCGATTTCCCATTGGCACGTGACCCTCTGTTTGTTGGCTGGCATCGTAATCCGGCCGACGCCTCGCTTCGACTCGGTGCGCACGCTCAACGCGCGATCGGGACAGCATATTCAGCCGGCCAGCCGCCACTTGGACGCCTCGACTCGGCGACGCTGCGCAGTCTCGCGACGCTCGCTAGTCAGCACGGCAACGGCACATTGCGTATGACACCCTGGCAGGGCGTGCTGCTGCCCGACCTTGCTGCGGATACCGCGCCCGCCGTGCTCGCCGCCATGACCGCGCTCGGTCTGGCAGTCGATCCCACGCAGCCCATCGCCCGCGTGATCGCCTGTGCCGGTTCGGCGGGCTGCGTAAAAGGCCTCGCCGACACCAAAGCCGACGCGCTCCGACTGGCCGCCAGTCTGCCCGACCGCGTCGATGTCCATCTGAGCGGCTGCCCGCGCTCGTGCGCTGCCGCGCATTGCGCGCCGTTCACGCTGCTGGCCGTGGCGCCCGGCATCTATGACCTTTATCGACGCGACGGCCAGCCTGGTTTTGGCCGCCGCGTTGCGCACCAACTGACGATCGAACAGGCCGCCGACATGCTCGAACACCTGGCCCGGAGCCCTTTAGATGCTTGATTACATACGCGACGGTCAGGAGATCTATCGCCAATCCTTCGCGACGATCCGCGCGGAGGCCAACCTGTCGCGCATCCCCGTCGACCTCGAAAAGCTGGCGGTGCGCGTGATTCACGCGTGCGGCATGGTCGACGTGATCAACGACCTGCAGTTTTCCGCCGGCGCTGGCGCGGCGGGACGCACGGCGCTCATGCAAGGCGCGCCGATTCTGTGCGACGCCGGCATGGTCGCGCAGGGCATAACGCGCGCGCGTCTGCCCGCGAACAACGAGGTGATCTGCACGCTCACGCAACCCGACGTGCCGGCGCTCGCGCGCGAACTCGGCAATACCCGCTCGGCCGCCGCGCTCGAATTGTGGCGGCCGCATCTGGCCGGTAGCGTCGTGGTGATCGGCAATGCGCCGACCGCGCTGTTCCATCTGCTCGACATGCTCGACGCGGGCGCGCCGAAGCCTGCGTTGATTCTCGGCTTTCCGGTCGGCTTTGTCGGCGCGGCGGAATCGAAAGCGATGCTCGCCGCAGACAGCCGCGGCGTGCCCTATGTGGTGGTGAACGGGCGGCGCGGCGGCAGTGCGATGGCCGCCGCAGCCGTCAATGCACTCGCTACGGAGATCGAATAAATGACCGTGCAAGGACGTTTGTTCGGACTCGGCGTCGGCCCCGGCGACCCGGAATTGATTACGCTAAAAGCGCTGCGCCTGCTAAAAGCGGCACCCGTGGTTGCCTATTTCGTGGCGAAGGGTAAAAAGGGCAACGCGTTCAGCATCATCGAAGCGCATTTGCATGAGGCGCAGCAGCATCTGCCGCTCGTCTATCCCGTCACGACCGAAGCACTCGAACCGCCGCTTTCATATGAAGCGATCATCGCCGACTTCTACGATACAGCCGCAGAGATCGTCGCCGCCCATCTCGACGCGGGGCGCGATGTCGCCGTGATCTGCGAAGGCGATCCGTTTTTCTACGGCTCCTACATGTATCTGCACGACCGGCTCGCAGCACGCTTCGAGGCCGAAGTGGTGCCCGGCGTGTGCTCGATGCTGGGCGGCGCGGCGGTGCTCGGCGCGCCGCTGGTGTATCGCAATCAGAGTTTGTCGGTGCTGTCCGGCGTGTTGCCTGAAGACGAATTGCGCCGCCGTCTCGCCGACGCGGACGCCGCCGTCGTGATGAAACTCGGCCGCAATTTCGACAAGGTGCGACGCGTGCTCGGCGAACTCGGCCTCGCGGATCGCGCGCTTTACGTCGAACGCGCGACGATGGGCAATCAGCGCATCGTGCCGCTCGCCGAAGTCGATCCGATGGCCTCGCCGTACTTTTCGCTGCTCGTGGTGCCGGGGGAAAAATGGCAAGGATGACGCCGCCCGCCATTGTGGTTCTGGGTGCGGGTGCGTTGACGACCGCACGGCGGATTCAGATGCTGTATGCGGGTGCTGAAGTGCACGCTTTGCAGGGGCGTGTCGAGGCCGACATCGCCTACACCGAACTCGGCGCGCATCTGCAGGCGCTCTATGCGCGTGGCACGCCGATCGTCGCGTTGTGCGCAGCCGGCATTGTGATCCGCTGCGTAGCGCCGCTCCTGTCGAACAAGGGCACGGAGCCGCCGGTGCTGGCCGTCGCCGAAGACGGCAGCGCCGTGGTGCCGTTGCTCGGCGGACTGGCCGGCGTCAACGTGATGGCGCGTGAGATTGCCGCCGCGTTGGCCGTGCCGCCTGCGATTACGACGAGCGGCGAACTGCGCTTCGGCACGTGTGTGCTGAATCCGCCCGAGGGCTATGCGTTAGCCGATATCGCACAAGGCAAGCGTTTCGTGTCGGACCTGCTCGCTGGCGAAAGCACGCGAATCGAAGGCGAAGCGCCGTGGCTCGACGATGCGCAATTGCCACGATCGGAATCCGCGCGGCTCGCGATTCGCGTCACGCCGCGCGCATGGAATGGCCGCGCCGATGAGCTGGTGATACATCCGAGGAGCGTGGTGGCCGCAGTGACGGGCGTCGGCGCCCGCTGCGCGACGAACGCGAGCCCCGGCGCACATTCCGGTTCAGATGCGCAGACGGGTTCAGGCGCGCAGATCGCCGCGCTTGTGCGCGAAGCGTTGGACGCGCATGGCCTTGCGACGCTTTCTCTCGTGGCATTACTGGCTTCTTCTGAACGCATGGCAGACCCGGCATTCGCCGCTGCCGCGGCAAGCCTGAACGTGCCGTTACGTTTTGCCCAGCCGCGCCCGGAAGACGGCGAGCCGCCGAGCAACCTGCTGCATGCCGCGCTGCGCGTCCCATATCACACGCTGCATGACGACCCGAGCGCAGGGGTTGCGCTCGCGTTGTCGGCATTGGCCATCGACCCGCAGACGATCGGCCGCGCGCGCGGCCGTTTGACGGTGATCGGCCTCGGTCCTGGCAGCGCCGATCTGATGCTGCCCGCCGCCCGTACCGCGCTAAACGAAGCGACCGATATCCTCGGCTACGACACCTACGTGAAAATGGCCGGCCCGCTGCGCGCCGATCAACGCGTGCATGGCACGGACAACCGAGAGGAAATGCAACGCGCGCGGCATGCGTTTGAACTGGCGAGTGCGGGACGGTCGGTGGTGATGGTGTCGTCGGGCGATCCTGGCGTGTTTGCGATGGCGGCCGCCGTGCTCGAAGCGCTCGATGCGGATGCGGGAAACGCAGACTGGCGCGCGGTCGAATTGCAAATCGTGCCCGGTGTGTCCGCGGCGATGGCGACCGCGGCGCAAGCCGGCGCGCCGTTGGGTCATGACTTCTGCATGCTGTCGCTGTCCGATAACCTGAAGCCGTGGGCGATCATCGAAAAGCGCCTCAGGCATGCGGCCGAAGCCGATCTCGTGATGGCGTTCTACAACCCGATCTCACGCGCGCGGCCGTGGCAACTGGATAAGGCGCTGGATATCGTGCGCGAGTTTCGCGCGCCGGCAACGAAGGTGGTGCTCGGCCGCGATATCGGCAGGCCGGGCAGCACGTTGCGCACGGTCACGCTGGGCGAACTGCGCTCGTCCGATGTGGATATGCGCACGATGGTGATTGTCGGCTCGTCAACGACGCGCGCGTTTGCGCGTGGCGGTGACAAGGGTGAGTGGGTTTATACGCCGCGGTGGTATGAGTGAGCGGCGCCTCCGCCCTACGCCGCCACTTTCATATCCTCGATCGCCCGCTGCCGCACCCCGAGATCGTCCCACAACTCCGGATGGCACGTGAACACCAGAATCTGGTGACGAGTGGCCGCGTCTATCAGCGCGCGTTTGATCGCATCGCGCCGCCCCGCATCGGTATGCACGGCCGCGTCGTCGAGCATCAGTAACGTCGGGCGCCCCGACGCTTTCAGCAGATCCGCATACGCGAGCCGCGTCAGAATGCCCAGTTGTTCCCGCGTGCCGAAGCTCAACGCGTCGAGCGTATCCGCGCGTCCATAGCGATCGAGCGTCGCAGGACTCAGGTCGTCGCCTAGCGCAATCGTCGACTGCGGGAAAATCCGCCGCAAATAATGCGCGAGGCGCTCGGTCAGCGGCGCGCGCAATTGCGCCACCGCCGCGTCGCGTTCGTCGACGAGTACTTCGTCGAGCAGACTCAACGCGCCCGCGCGCAAACTCAATTCGTCCTTGCGGCGAGTCGCCTGCTCGACCGACGCCTGCACGGCTGCCAGGCGCTCACCCAACCCCGATGCGCCGACCGTCTCCAATTGGCTGCGCAACTGCGTGATCCGCAATTGCCGTTCATGCTGCTCGCCGCGCGCGAGTTCGGCCGACGCCCGATACCGTTTTGCCTCGGCTGCCGGGTCGTCCAGACGCGCCGCCTCCAGTTCGCGCTCGCGCCCTTCAAGCTGTTTCCTGAACGCCTCGACCTGCACGCGCTGCTCGACGAGTTTCGTCTGCCACTGAGCACGGTTGCGGCGGAACGCTTCGTCCTGCAGCTGTGCTTCCTTGCGTTGCAATTGTCCCGCGAGCGATTCGGTGGTGGCCACTGCGGTCGAGCGTTTCTCCGCGGCCAGCGTCAGTACCTTGCGCGCGGCTTCCAGTGCGTCGCGCGCGATCCCGGCATTACGGCGCGCCTCTTCGAGCGGCGGCGCGGCCGACACGTCGGGCAATAGCGTCAGACGTTCATTCGATGTTTGCAACCGCGCGGCGGCCGAAGCCAGCGCCGCACGCAGCGCTTCGATGCCCTGCGGCGCATGGACCTCGAGAATCTTCGCCTGGCTTTTGCGCTGCGCGACGAGGGTCTTCCATTGTTCCTGCCGGGCCTCGGCTTCACCCAGCGATGCGACGCCCAGCGCCTGCACCACTTGCGCACGCTGGGCCTCGAGCGAAGTCAACTCGGTCAGTTGCGCCGGCAGATCGGAGACGCCCGGAATCACGCGCAATTCGCCCAGTTCGCCGAGACCGATCAGCTTTGCCTCGTCGACCCGCAACACCCCTTCCCCACTGAGCGGCGCCCCGCCGACCGTGATCGTGCCGCTCAAGCGATATTCGATGCGCGTCATCGCCGCTTCGGTACGGGCCCGCAGCACGGTCAAGCCGGCATCGAGCGATTGCAACCGCTTCAGTTGCTTCTCATCGATTTCCAGCGCGGCAGCCGCGCGGGTAGCTTCCAGAACGGCTTCGTTCGCTTGAGCGGCGGCCGCGATCGCCGTTTCAAGGCGCTCGATTTCGGCACGATGCAAGCCGATCTGATTGCGCAGATCGCCCGCTGTCACGGCCGCGTTCGCCAGTTCGAGCGCGCGATTGGCCTCGCCGTAGGCCTGTTCGAATTGCGTCACGCTTGCAGCCGCCTGAGCGTGCTCGCTTTCGACGGCCGCTACGCCGGCACGCGCCGCATCCAGTTGCTGCCGCTCGCGAGCGGCCGCCGCTTCGAGCTCCGCAGCGGCCTGCTCCTGCTGCAACGACAACGCCAGTTCCGCCTCGCTCAAATGCAGCGACTGCGCGAGCCCCTGAAGACTGCGCTCCAGTTCCGCCGCCGCATCGGCGCGTAGCTGCGCCTCTAAGGCCTTTTGCTCATGAATCGCCCAGGGCCGCTTGAGTTGCGCATCGTCGAAGGCTTCCTGTTGCGCGGCGAGACGCACAATGTTCTCGTCGAACTGCTGACGCTGCCGTTCCAGATCGTCACGCTCGGCAAGCAGCGCCGCGAGCGCCTGCTCGGCTTCCGCGAGCGGTCCGGTCGATTTCTGCGTGCGCGCGGTCAGCAGTTGCCGAAGCTCGCGTTGCACGGCGGCAATCAGCGCGTCTTCACCCGACGATTCATTCCCGCCGGACAGTTGCGAGAGCGCGTCACGCAGATACTGCGCCGCATGCCCGGTCGAATCGCGCACCTCCTGGGTGCCGCCCTGTTGCACCCACAACAATCCGGGGATGCCGGCGTTCTCGGCCTTGAGCGGTCCCCGCGCGGCACGCGAAAAGCCGAGCAACGCCGCGAGTTTGTCTTCCGCTTCGTCTTCGCCGAATACGGCCTGGCCGATCTTCAGCTCGCAACGCTGGCGCGTCACAAAGTGCTTCGATAGCGCGCACGCCGTGCCGTCGAGATTGAAGGTCACTTCCACCGACGGCTGCCCGCTCGCCTTGCCCCACGGCAGCAAATCCTTCAGATGCGAGGCCTTGTAGCGTTCGAGAAACACCGCGCGCACGGCTTCGGCGATCGTGCTCTTGCCCGCCTCGTTCGGACCGGTGAACAGATTGAGCCCGGGCTGCAGATCGTCGATCACGAGACGCCCGGTGAACTGCTTGAATTCCTGAATCGCGATACTTTCCAGCTTCATGCGGACCTCGCTTCGCGCGGCAATTCACGTTGAAAGCGCGCCAGCAGCAATAACGCCTCCGCCGCGCGTTTCACCTGTTGCGGATCGGACTGCGGGTCTTCCTGCAAACCCCGCAGACGCGCCACCACCTTCGCGAGGTAGCCGCTCTGCGCGCCGAGCTCGGCAAGATCGTCGGCGGTGGGCAGCACTTGCAGGCCGCTCAGGTCGGCCCGCAACGCACGCACGCGTGCGCGAGTCTCTTCCACGGCGACGTGAAGCGCTTCAGCTTCGGCCAGCGCGGCCGTGCCGTTCACCGCGACACGCAGCACGTCGCTGCTGCCTAATCCGGTAAGACGCGCCTTGAGTACGTCCACATCGGTGGGCACCGAAATCGTTTCCTCCCAACGATGCCACTGATATTTGCCGACCCGCACCGCCTCGACGACCGGCAGCGCACCCGGCTTGCTCAGCGTGACGTCGAGCATGAAGCCCGGGTCGTTGGCGCGAAAACGATCCTGCTCGTGTGTGCCTGCGTACCAGGTGCGGTCGTTCACACGCAAGTGGCCGTGCCAGTCGCCGAGCGCGAGATAGTCGAGACGCGCGCTCTCCGCGCGTGTGGGTGCGATCGGATTCGACGAATCGATGCCTTCCTGCAGGATGCCGCTGACGCTGCCGTGCGCCAGCCCGACGCGGTAATAGCCTGGTGGGGTTTCGGCTGCGTCGAAAAAGGACGTGGTGTCGTCGTAGGTGATGCGTTGTGTGAGCGGCGCACAGAGCAACGCGCAGCGACAGGCCTCCAGTTCCACCACGCCGGGTTCGAGCACGATTCGCACATTGGACGCCACGCAGTTCAGACGCTGCGCGCGGGTCCACACGCTTTCCACCAGCGCGGCGTCGTGATTGCCCGGCAGCATGATCCACGGGCCGGAGAACGCCTGGAGCGCGGCGAACAAACGGCGGATCACCGTGTCGGACACGGTTTGCAGGTCGAACACGTCGCCCGCCACCAGCACGGCGTCAACCTTGCGCGCTGCCGCTTCCGTGGCGATCTTGCGCACGGTTTCAAAGCGCGCTTCCGCGAGATGCGCGGCTTCGTCCGGCTCGAACTGGCCGAATTGCGTGCCGATCTGCCAGTCTGCGGTGTGTAGAAACCTGATCACTGTGCCTCCATCCCTTTCATTTGCATCGTCGCCTTGCAGTCCAACCACGGATGTTACCGTGCCGGAGCGACAAAGCATGCCCAAAACGCGTCACACACTGCGGGAACCGTGGCGCTACACTCGCGTTTCCGAATGCGCGCGTTCGCCTCACCGCGATCGCGCCGTGATAGCACCGCGATCGCACCGGTCAAATTCAATCGAATCGCCCTCCGCCGCCCCGCTGCCGATGAACAAAGAACTCGAACTGAAGAAGGCCAAGCGCACCCCACTGCTGTTATTGCTGGCCGCTGCCTGCATTTTCGTCGTGACCGCTTTCATGCCGCGCGGCATCTGGGTGGACGGCATCAAGGCCGTCGCCGAGGCCGCGATGGTGGGCGCGCTCGCCGACTGGTTCGCGGTCGTCGCGCTGTTTCGTCGGGTGCCGATTCCCATCGTCTCCGCCCACACGGCGATCATTCCGAAGAACAAGCACAAGATTGCCGACAACCTCGCGGTCTTCGTGCAGGACAAGTTTCTCGACGTGCCGTCGCTGGTCGGGCTGATCCAGAAACACGACCCGGCGCGCAGTATCACCGGCTGGCTGACCCAGCCCGCAAACACCGCCCGGCTGGGCGACTACGTCGTCAAACTGACGGGCGGCATTCTGGAATTGACCGACGACGTACGCATCCAGGTCTTCATCAAGGATGCGTTGCGCGACGTGCTCTCCAAAGTCGATCTGTCTCAATCGATGGGCTCGATCCTCGACACGCTCACAAAAGACGGCCGTCATCAGGAGTTGCTCGACACAGGCATCGAACAGGTGGTGAAGCTGCTGCGCGAGCCGCAGGCGCGCGCGTTTATCGCGGAGCGTATCGTCGATTGGGT
Organism: uncultured beta proteobacterium; assembly: GCA_963738755.1. GTDB lineage: Bacteria > Pseudomonadota > Gammaproteobacteria > Burkholderiales > Burkholderiaceae > Paraburkholderia. Next base: position 197,986 of record CAVTXZ010000018.1, on the reverse strand, counting down.
GAGAAACGAGTATCCGAAGATGGAGAAGATCCTGCCGTCGGCGTGGCTCGGCGAAAAAGGCGCCGAAGCGATCGCCAATGCAGTGAACCGGATGCTCGAACAGATCAGCGAAAACCCGGCCCATCAGCTTCGCCAGAAATTCGACGAGGCCGCGCAAAAGCTGATCGTCAAGCTCAAGACCGACCCGGCGTTCCTGCAAAAAGGCGAGGAACTGAAGCGTTATCTCGTGGAAGGCGAAGCGCTCAGCACGTATGTGAAGGACATGTGGGGAGAATTGCGGGCGTGGCTCAAACGCGATATGGAAAGCAGCGATTCGGCCCTGCACGCGAGAGTGGTGGCGATGGGCCAATGGGTGGGTCGCGAACTGGCGCACGATCCGGCGTTGCGCCAGTCGCTGAACGACCATCTCGAAGACGCGGCGCGCGCAATGGCGCCGGATTTCGCCCAGTTCCTCACCAGCCACATCAGCGATACGGTGAAGAACTGGGATGCGCGCGACATGTCGCGACAAGTCGAACTGAACATTGGCAAGGACTTGCAGTACATCCGCATCAACGGAACGATCGTGGGCGGCTTTATCGGCTTGCTGCTGTATGCGAGCTCGCAAGTATTCGAACTGCTGCGGCTGCATGTGGGATAGCCGGCGCGGGCCGCCGGTTTTCCCGGCGAACGCCCGGCAGGCAAACACCGGAAGACCACCACCCGGCAATCAAAGGCCTACAATCCAGGCATACGAATTGCTGACGCGCTGTATTGACCGCCGCCGTTCCATCCGCGCGCGCCCCGTGTCAGCGACGGCGCCACTACATCGGAAAGTGTGTTCATGAAACTCTCGTTACCGCCGCATGGGCGGCCGAATCGCGTATACCCGCCAGGCACGCCCAGTTTGCATGGTCTGGCCTCGGTAATCACCGGCGTAGTGGTGGTGTGCGCGCTCTACTTCGGGCGCGAGGTGCTGATCCCGATCACGCTCTCGGTGTTGCTCAGCTTTCTGCTGGCTCCGCTCGTGCAGGCGTTGCGGCGGTTGCGCATGGGTCAGTTGCCCTCGATCTTCATCGCCGTACTGTTCGCCCTCGCCACCTTGCTGGCTGTCGGCGCGCTGATTGGCGCGCAACTCGTGCAGCTGGCGGGCGATCTGCCGCAGTATCAGGTGGCGATCGAGCAGAAGATCGAGACGGTGCAGGAAAAGACCGTCGGCCGTGCCGATTCGCTGATGAGCCGCGCCGCCGCCACGCTGCAACGCGTCGCGCCGAGCAAGCCGAGCCCGCCGCGCCCCACCGGGCGCGCCGCACGCAATGCGCCCGCCGTGCCGCAGCAGGTGGAAGTGCACGAGCCCTCGCCCACGCCGTTGCAGCTTGCCCAGCGAGCGCTCTCACCCGCGATCGCGCCGATCGAAACCACCTTCATCGTGCTGGTGGTGACGATCTTCATCCTGCTGCAGCGCGAAGATCTGCGCGACCGATTGATCAGCCTGTTCGGCTCACGCGACCTGCATCGCACCACGACGGCGATTAACGACGCCGCCGTGCGGTTAAGCCGCTACTTCGTCGCGCAACTGGGCGTAAACCTCAGTGCGGGTGGCATCATCGCCATCGGCCTTGCGATCATCGGCGTGCCGGGGGCGCTGCTGTTTGGCGTGATTGCCGCCTTGCTGCGCTTCGTGCCGTACATCGGCATCTGGATCGCGGCGATTCTCGCCGTGTTTCTGGCCGCCGCCATCCAGCCGCAATGGACCATGGCGGTCTATACGCTGATCCTGTTCATCGTCGTCGACGTGGTGGCCGGGCAGATCGCCGAGCCGCTGCTATACGGTCACCGCTCCGGCCTCTCGCCGCTGGCGGTCGTGGTCGCGGCCATTTTCTGGAGCTGGCTGTGGGGGCCGATCGGCCTCGTGCTGTCGACGCCGCTCACCTTGTGCGTCGTGACGCTGGGCCGTTACGCCGACCGGCTGAATTTCCTCACAGTGCTGCTGGGCGATCAGCCCGCGCTTACGCCGGCGCAGAATTTCTATCAGCGTTTGCTCGCGGACGATCCGCATGAAGCCATCGTGCAGGCCGAGCGCCTGCTGCGCGAGATGTCGCTGATCGATTACTACGACAAGGTCGCGCTGGAAGGCCTCAAGCTCGCGCGCAACGATGCGATGCGCGGCGTGCTGATGCCCGACCAGCTGGCGCGGGTCAACGACGCGCTGGTGGATATCGTCGAAAATCTGGAGATCGCGGACGGTCTGCCGGACCGCCTGTTGCGCACGGAACCGGCCGACTCCGCTGCGGCGTTGCTGGCTTCGGCATCGGCTGATCTGTCCGAGCGGCACGACAGCCACACCCACGCCCATACCCAGGCCCACACGCAAGCGCATCACGACGCGAGCCGTACCTCGGTGCTGTGCGTGCCGGGACGCGGCGCGTTTGACGAAGTCACCGCTGCGATCGCCGTGCAACTGCTCGGGCGTCAGGGTCTTGCGCCGATGATGGCGACGCATTCGGGTTACCGCAGCGCCCGCGCCGACGAGCCGAGTTTCAAGGACGCGCCGATCATCTGCATCGTCTCGCTCGACGCGCCGGAATCGCCGCCCTATTTGCGCAACATGCTGCGGCGCACGCGCGAATGGCGGCCGAGGGCAACCCTGGTGGTGGGCGTCGGCAGCGGAGCGTCGGAAGGCGGCGCGGAGACCGGCACAACCGGCGCGGCGCATGCGGCGCCCACCTTCCGCTCGATGATCGAGGAATGCCTCACTGCGGCCAGCGTGCAACATGCGCGTCAGCCTTCGCATGCGGGCGGCGCCGACTGAAGCAACGAGCGATTGGTGGGACGGGATGAGAAAGGCCGTGGACGCGCTCGGCGCGCGCGTGCGGCCTTTTTTGCGTCGCGCCGGGCATCTGACGATCCCGGCCTTCACTCATCTTCGATGTCCTGCCTTGCTGTACCCAGAATGAGGACAAGCCCGCTTGCGCCCTCCTTCATACTTGCTTATCGATTTGCACCGCCGCCGAAGCGTCCACTCGAGCCATGGCGGGCAATCCATCTGCATTGAAGATTCAGGAGACACGCATGACCCGCAGCTTCAAACCTTATCCGTTCACGCCCCGCCACTATGAAGGCGCGGTGCCGCCGCTGGCCGACGGTCGCGACCCTGTGCGGCGCGCCGTGGCGATTGTCGGCGGCGGCCCGGTGGGCATGACGCTGGCGCTCGTGCTGGCTCGCCAGGGCGTGCGTTCGGTGTTGATCGAGGCCGACGACGGCGTATGTACCGGCAGTCGCGCGATCTGCATCTCGCGGCGCAGTCTGGAGATTTTCAAGCGGCTCGGCGTGGTGAACGGCTTCCTGCAAAAAGGCCTGCCATGGACGGGCGGTCGCAGCTTCTACCGCGACGCCGAAGTGTTCCGCTTCGCCATGCATCAGGACGACGAGCAGTCGCTGCCGCCGATGATCAACATCGCGCAATACCAGATCGAACAGCTGTTGCTCGACGAAGTGGAACAGCACGCCGATCTGATCGAGATCCGCTGGCAGACGCGTGTGACCGGTATCGAGCAATGCGATGCCGGGGGCGCCACACTCGCCTTGCAAACCGGCGATACCGCGTGGCAGATGCACGCCGACTGGGTGGTGGCGTGCGACGGCGGCCGCAGCACGATACGCGAGGCGCTCGGCCTGAAACTCACCGGCACCACGTACGAAGGCCGCTACGTCATCGTCGATATCGAATTGAACAGCGAGCGCGCGACCGAACGGCTGGCCTATTTCGATCCGCCGTCGAATCCTGGCTCGACCGTGCTGGTGCACAAACAACCGGACAACGTCTGGCGCATCGACTACCAGCTTCGTGACGACGAAGACGCCGAGTCCGCGATCAAACCTGAAAACGTCATGCCCCGTGTGCAGAGCGTGCTCGACGCGATGGGCGAAACGGGCGACTGGTCGCCGATCTGGATCACCGTCTACAAAGCCAACGCCCTGACGCTCGAACGCTACCGCCACGGCTCTGTGCTATTTGCCGGCGACGCCGCCCATCTCGTGCCGATTTTCGGCGTGCGTGGGGCGAATTCTGGCATCGACGACGCCGACAATCTCGGCTGGAAACTGGGTTGCGTGGTCAACGGTATCGCTTCAGAGCGTCTGCTCGACAGCTATAGCGACGAGCGCGTCTTCGCGGCGCGTGAAAACCTGAGCTACGGCATGAAGAGCACCGAATTCATGGCGCCGCCTTCGTTCGCCTTCGACCTGATGCGCAATGCGGTGCTCGGCCTCGCCGAGCGTCACGCCGCCGTGCGGCCCTTGATCAATCCGCGACAGACGCACGCGATCGCATACGTTCAATCACCGTTGAATCGGGTGGCGGCGGAGCCATCTCGTGCATTCACCAGAGGACCGGCGCCCGGCACCGTGTTGCCTGAATGCCGGCTAACGCGCGTTTGCGACGGCACCGCGCTCGACATTCATCTGACCGATCTGCTCGGCCCGTGTTTCACCGCACTTCGTTTCGGCGCGGACGCCGCACAGGACGACGCGTGGCAACAGCTTCAGCACGCGCTGGGCGAACAGGGCATTCCGTTTAAAGCGCTCACGCTGGTGACGGGCGATACGCCCCGTGCCGGCAGCGCGCATGTGCACGATCAAACCGGGCACCTCCACGCCATGCTCGACGCGACGCCCGGCAGCGTCTATCTGATCCGGCCCGACGGCCACGTGCTCGCGCGTTGGCGCAATGGCAGCGCGGCGGCCACGCAGAGCGCGCTGTTGGCCAGTCTGACGCTCTAACCCAAGGGAACCCACATCATGACCGACAGCGAACTCGATCTCGTCTATACGACGCTCTGCAAGACCCTCACCGCCGAAGGCGAAGCGCAAGCGCCGTTGTATCTGGCCCGCCTCGCGTTGCTCTGCATGACCGAACTCGACGACCCGCAGCGGGCGTTGTCGCTGATCGAAGCGGCAAAATTGCCGTCTTCACACGCCGTGACCGCGTAAGACGCAAAAAAACCGTCCCGTAGGTAACGCGGGACGGCTTTCACACCCTGCCGGCAGTACGCCTTACTGCTGCCGCGGATACAAGCCCAGCGTGCTCGCGTGCAGGCGCGCGAGACCGAGCAAGGCGTCTGTGTACGGTGTCGGCACGCCGGTCAGTTGCCCCAGTTCACGCACCGCGGCCACCAGCGCATCCAGTTCGACCGCCTTACCGGCCTGCACGTCCTGCAGCATCGAGGTTTTCATCGCGCCGAGCTTGAGCGTGACCGCGTGACGATCGTCCGGCGCCTGGTCGATTGGAATACCAAAGCGTGCGCTAATCTCCTTGGCTTCGAGCATGATGCTCGTGACGAAGTTGCGCACCAGTTCGTCGCTCAGAATCCGGTCGGTCGTTGCGCCGGTAATCGCGCTGACGGGGTTCATCGTCATATTGCCCCAGAGCTTGAACCAGACGTCGCGCTGAATCTGCTCGGACATCGACGCATTGAAGCCCGCCGCCACCAGCGCGGCCGTCAGCGTCTTGACGCGCTCGCTGGCCTGCCCCGCCGCTTCGCCGACAATCAGCCCATTGCCCTGATGGTGCCTGATGACGCCCGGCGCTTCGACGAGACAACTGGCGTGCACGACGCAGCCGACCGTCTGCGCGGTGGGAATGGCCCCGGCGATCGCGCCGTCGGGGTCGATCGACTTCAGCCGTTTGCCGGCGAAATCGCTGCCGAGCCCGTCGCAGAACCACCAGGGCACGCCGTTCATCGCCGTCAGCACGATCGTCTGCGCATTCAGCAGCGGCGCAATATGCGCGGCCACGGAGGCCATGGCCGGTCCTTTCACCGCCACCACGACGAGATCCTGGGCGCCGAGATCTGCCGGCTGTTCGCTCGCATTCACCTTCACGGCATGCGTCACGCCGCCTTCGACGAGGCGCAGTCCATGTTGCTGCAACGCGGCGAGCGTCGCGCCGCGCGCCACCACGCTCACGGCGTGGCCGGCCTGTGCGAGTTTCACGCCGATCCAGCCGCCGATCGCGCCCGCACCATAAATGGCTACTTTCATCGTTTCAATCCTCTTTAGTCTTTATAGCTGGCGTCGATGCGATCGACCCGCCGCACCAGCGCATCGAACACGTCCTGCCCCGCACCGTGACGCGGATCGAACTGCAGCGCGTCACGCGAGCAGCGCATCGCGACCTCCTCGGGCACCGGCCGCGCGCGCCCCATCGAAAACGTGGCCATCTGGATTTCGCATGCACGGTTGAGTGTCCAGAGGACCGCGAAGGTCTGCGGCAAGGTGTGCCCCCACGCAAGCAGACCATGATTGCGCAGAATCACCGCCTGCCTGTTGCCGATATGCTCGACGAGGCGCGGCCCTTCTTCCGCATGAACCGTGATGCCTTCAAAGTCGTGATACGCGATGCGCTCGTGCAATTGCGCGCTGTAGAAGTTGGTTTGCTGCAAGCCGTCTTCGAGACAGGCGACCGCGACGCCGGCTGTCGTATGCGTATGCATCACGCAGTGCGCGTCGGGCAAGCCTTCATGAATCGCCGCGTGTACGACAAAACCGGCGGGATTCACCGGGTACGGCGAGTTATCCAGCACGCGCCCTTGCGCGTCGATCTTCACGAGATTGCTGGCCGTCACTTCGCTGTAGTGCAGGCCGAACGGATTGATCAGGAATTGCCGCTCGCCGCCGCTCACGCTTGCCGGCACGCGCAAGGTGATGTGGTTGTAGATCATCTCGGTCCAGCCGAGCATGTCGAAGATGCGGTAGCACGCGGCCAGTTGCACGCGCGCATGCCATTCGTCAGGATGCATCGCGGCCGCTGCGGGCACGCTGGCCGAATCAATTGCAAGGGTAGTCATCCGGGTCTCCATGGTTTTCGCCGGCTATCGCGTGTGATCGCGAAGAAGGCCATTATGTGTTTGCTACCACCGCCGCGATGGACGACGCTACGTAGCCCGCATTGCGCTCATTCAAACCGGCCACGCACATGCGACCCGAACGCAGCACATACACCGCATATTCGCTGCGCAAACGCTCGACCTGCGTTTCGCTCAAGCCCGTATACGTGAACATGCCGCGCTGCGCAACGTAACGCGCGCGCATGACTTCATCGACACGGCCGGCGAGCCCGTTATGAATCGTTCCGCGCATCGCCAGAATGCGCTCGCGCATGCCGGCGAGTTCCGCCTCCCACGACGCCCGCAGCGACGCATCGGCCAGCACATTGGCGACCAGACGCGCGCCATGCGTGGGCGGATTGCTGTAGTTCGAGCGCACCGTGGACATCAATTGACCCAGCACGCGGCCCGCCTCTTCGGCGCTCTTGCACACGACGCTCAAGGCGCCGCAGCGCTCGCCATACAGCGAGAAATTCTTCGAGAACGAATTGGCGGCGATCAGCGGCACGCCGGCATCGGCCAGCAGGCGAACGCAAGCGGCATCCTCTTCGAGACCTGCGCCAAAACCCTGATACGCCATGTCGACAAACGCGATCAGTTTGCGGCGCTGCAATACCGGCACGAGTTCCGCCCATTGCGCCGGGCTCAGATCGACGCCGGTCGGGTTGTGACAGCATGCGTGCAGCAGCACGACGCTCTGCTCGGGCAGGCGGTCGATCGTCTCGATCATGTCGGAGAAACGCAAGCCGCCGGTGATTTCGTCGTAATACGGATACGTGTTGACGGTGAGCCCGGCGCCTTCGAACACCACGCGGTGGTTTTCCCAACTCGGATCGCTGATCCAGATTTGCGAAGCCGGGAAATAACGCTTCAGAAAATCGGCGCCGACTTTGAGCGCACCCGAGCCGCCGATGGTCTGCAAGGTCGCGATCCGGCCTGCTGCGCGCGCTTCGCTGTCGGCGCCGAACACCAGCGCCTGGGCCGCCTCGCGATATGCCGGCAGACCTGCCATCGGCAGATAGGAGCGCGGGCCGATGGCGCCGAGCAGCGCAGTTTCGGCGTGGCGCACGGCGTCCATCACCGGCAGCTTGCCGGCGTCGTCGAAGTAGATGCCGATGCTCAGGTTGACCTTGTTCGGCCTGGGATCGAGTTGAAAGTCCTCATTCAGGCTCAGGATCGGGTCGCCTGGATAAGCGGGGATGTGGTCGAACATGGCAATTCCTTGAGTGTGGCCTGAATGCGGCCCGAATGTGGCCAACATAGGCGAGACGAAAGTCTAAGCGGGATTGAAGACTTGCGTCGATTAGGGCGAGTGTCGGTGATTGGCTTGCCGCGCACAATCAACCGATTTTTCACGATTCGTAAGTTTTTCTTTAGAATCGGCTTTATGCCTCTCACACGCGTCACTATCCGTCAGTTCGAAGCGTTCCTTGCCATCGTCGATTTGCACAGCATCGGCGCGGCGGCGGAACGGCTTGGGCTGACCTCGTCGGCGGTCAGCCAGTTGCTTGCCGAACTGGAAACGGAACTGGGTTTTCGCCTCTTCGATCGCACTACGCGGCGCGTCAATCTGTCGAGCGCGGGGCAGGATTTTTTGTCGTCGGCTGAATCGGTGCTGCGCTACGTGCGCGCCGCCGCCCAGTCCGCGGACGACATTCGCAATCGCGCCGCCGGCATCGTGCGGGTTGGCGCGCCGCTGGTGCTGGCGGCGACCGCCTTGCCGGCGGCGATCGCCGAATATGCGCGCGACAAGCCGAAGGTGGTCGTGCGCATTTTCGACACCGTAGTTGAGCAACTGGTGGAACGGGTGGAAAGCGGCGACGTGGATCTCGCGATCGGCCCCGACCGTCAAAGCGGCACGCGCGTGCGTTGCACCCCGGCGTTCGCGAGTCCGTGGGTGATGTGGTGCGCTCCGGCGCATCCGTTGAACACCCGGCGCCGCGTGCGTTGGGAGCATCTACGCGACGTGGCGATTGTCGCCACCGGACGCGATCACGAGCGCGCGGTGGAGCAGATGCTGGCCAATCTGCCGGCGGAGGCGCGCATCATTCCGGTGGACGTGGTGGACAACGTCACTACCGCATTTGGTCTGGCGGCGCAGGGGCTTGCCGTGACGCTCGCGCCCGCCTATGTCGCGCCGCTCGCACGAACGTTCGGGCTGGTGATGAAGCGGATTGTCGATCCGGAAACGATCCGCGAGGTCTGCCTGTATCGCTCGACAGAGCGCGCGCTATCGCCGCCCGCGGACGGTTTCGCCGATTTCATCTTGCCGTGGCTCAAGCGCTGGGATCGCGAGACACAGGCCGACGTGCGGCCTAAACGCGGGTGATTTATGACTGATCCAGGACTGCTTGACGGCGTTCAGGCGCGCTCGGGTTGCAGACAGAGCGCGAATAGCTGACGCTGGCTGGAAATGCCGAGCCGCCCATACGCGCGCTTCTGATACGTGATGACGCTGGTGGTCTTGATGCCCATCTGATCGGCGATTTCGGCGGCGCTTGCGCCTTCAAGGGTGCCGCGCAGCACGTCGAGTTCACGCGGCGTGAGCGCCGGGCAGGCGCGTCTGACGCGCGCCAGCATCGCGACGGCTGCGCCTTGCTGATGTTGGCCGTTGAGTGCGTAGTGGCCTTTTGCGGCTTGGGCGAACAGGTGCGCGAGGCTTTCTATGTGTTCCAGTTCGCCTGGCTGGAAGCTGCCGTAGGCGCTATCGCGATACAGATTGATCGACAACCAGACGCTTTCGATTGGTTGCACGAGCAACGATAGCCGGTCTGACACGTTTGGCTGCGCGTAGCAGGCCGCACGGTAGGCTTCGTTTTCGATTTCTTCGCTTTGCTGCTGATGCAGCGTTAGCGCACCGTGGGGTTGGTTTGCCTGCGGCTGGGCGATGATGGCGCGGTTGCCGTCCAGCGCGTAGAAGTGTGTCGTGTAACGGTCGGCGACATCACGGAGGAAGCGGCCGCCACGGTGGTCGGCCGCCGAGACTGTGCGCGGCCTGGCGTCGAATTCGTAAGCGAAGATGGTGCACTGCGAAATTGGAAGGGTGTCGCCGACGGTTTTCAGAATGCTTGCGGCGAATGTGTCCGGGTCGGCGTGGGAGATCGATATGACCAGCTCGGTCGCGCGGGAAGTGTTGATTTGCCCGCTTCGGGGCGGGTGGGGGATGCGCCAGGAACGCATGATGAGATTCGGGTTTTGCGGTTTGAGCTTGTCAGCGTAGCATGTTTTGGTTTTGCCGTTGGCAGTGGTGTTCTGGTGTTTGTTTGCCTATGGCGGTTGGTGTCTATTTGCCTACGGCGGTTGGTGTCTATTTGCCTACGGCGGTTGGTGTCTATTTGCCTACGGCGGTTGGTGTCTATTTGCCTACGGCGTTTGGTGTCTATTTGCCTACGGCGTTTGGTGTTTCTTTACTTATTGGTCTATTAGCGTTCCCCCTGTGCGGGGGGGCACCTACTTTTCTTTGCCGCCGCAAAGAAAAGTAGGCAAAAGAAAGCGGCTCACACCGCCAACATTGAAGCGGGTCCCCTGGCTTGGAGGGGCTGGTGGCCCGATTAACGGATCACACCGTGGTCCATTAGTGTCTGTGACACAGCCGTCATCCGCTCCCACTCCGCACTACGTGCGTCGCGGACGGGTCCACCAGGGAAACCGGGCGCTTCGGTTGTGCGCAGCAGGGGCCATCGGCTTCGCCTCGGCGAGGCGCCGAAATACACTGGAAGTTTTTGGAAGTGCTGGCGCCAGCAGCAACTCAGCAACTCAGCAACTCAGCAACTGCAACTCAGCAACTCAGCAACTCAGCAACTCAGCAACTCAGCAACTCAGCAACTCAGCAAGTGTATGCACATGAGAGCCACGCGCCGGTCAAACCACCTGCGTAAAACTTGGTGGGTGGTTTGAAGAAGTACCGCGTCGGCGCGCGCAGCGCCGCCGGAAGTATGACGGCCTGGTCACTCAGGCCAGAAGGTGCGCAGGCCCAATCTCTACGGAGCCACTACACCCTCCAAGCCAGGGGACCCACTTAAGAATTGGCGGTTTGAGCCGCTTTCTTTTGCCTACTTTTCTTTGCGGCGGCAAAGAAAAGTAGGTGCCCCCCCGCACAGGGGGAACGCTAATAAACCAATAACAAAAGAAACAACCAACGCCGTAGGCACACATCAAAAATGCCGCCTCCAAAGGCAAAAAACAAAAGGCCAAAGGCAAAAATGGCAACTACTTCCCACTAAAAGACCCCCTCACAAGGGTAACCATCCGTGGCAATTGAATAGTAAAAACCGTCCCCCCAATCTCATCAGAATCAACACTCACACAGCCCCCGTGCATACGGGCAATCTCCTGCACGATATGCAACCCCAACCCCAAACCCTCACGCGATCTCGCGCCACTATTATTGGGTCCGAAAGCCTTGAACAGATGCGGAAATACCTCCGCCGGAATGGCCCCTCGATTAGCGACCGTCAAGCGCACTGACTCAACAGCCTCGCCATCGACGTCGACACGAATATCCCCGCCCTGCTCCCCGTGATGCAGCGCATTGCTCACCAGATTCGACACCGCCTGCCACACCAGATCGGTATCCCAGGCGCCGACAGTATTGCCGCGGCTCGCAAACACTATCCGTTTGCCATTCTCCCGCGATGCAAACTCATCGATCACCGACTTGCACAGCGTCGCAAGTTCAATCGAACGGGGCTGCAGCGGCAAACGGCCACCCTGCAGGCGCGCAAGATTAAGTAGCTGATCGACCATCCGCGCCATCCGCAGCGAGCTATTCTTCACTCGAGCCGCGACCGTGGACGACTGCTCGTCCGCGGCAGTCCGCATCAGATATTCCGCCGACGCCAGCACCGCGCCCAGCGGCGTGCGCAAATCGTGGCTCAACACCGCCATCAACATCTCGTTGGCTTCGAGCATCTGCTGCGTCGTGACAAGCTGTGCCGCAAGCTGGCGCTTCTGCTCTTCCAGCTGCACGAACACGTCAACTTTCGATTGCAGAATGCGTGGATCGAACGGCTTGTAAAGGAAATCGACGGCGCCAGCTTCGTAACCCCGAAACGTGCGCGACGCATCTTGCGCCGTCGCCGTCAGAAAGATGATCGGCACATGCGAGGTCCGCGGACTGCCGCGCATCAAGGCCGCCAGCTCGAAGCCGTTCATGCCGGGCATGTTGACGTCGAGAATCGCCAGCGCCACTTCATGCTTGAGCAGGAGATCGAGCGCCGCCGTGCCCGAGTCCGCCACCAGCACCGCAAGGTTGGGCCGCGCCAGCAACGCCTCGAGCGCGGTAATGTTGTGGACGATGTCGTCGACGATCAGAATGTTAACAGGTGAATTCGTCATGGCATCGGGTCAGGAAAGGCCGGCAATGCAGCGAGCCGCCGGGCCATGGTTTCAGGAGAGTAAATGTAATCGGCCGCGCCGCGCTCAATCGCGGCACGCGGCATTTCTGGAGAGCTTGCCGTATCCGGTGTCTGCACCCATGTCATGCCACCCAGGGCGCGCACGCACTTCAACCCGTGTGCGCCGTCGTCGTTTGCGCCGGACAGCAGAATCGCCAGCACACGCTCGCGATACACCACAGCAGCCGACTCGAACAACACATCGATCGAAGGCCGCGAAAACCGCACAGCGGCATCCGTGGAAAGCGCCACGCTGCGGTCATCTTCCACCAGCATGTGATAGCCCGGCGGCGCGACATGCACGCGGCCAGCCAGAATCCGCTCGCCGGCGTCGGGTTCGAGCACCGGCAGCACACAGCGATAAGCGAACGCCTGCACCAGATAGCTCGGCGGGTCAGGCGGCAAGTGCGTCACGATCATCACGGCCGGAGCAAAGCCCGCGGGAAGCGCGGCCAGTATCACGTTCAGTGCGTCAATGCCGCCCGCCGAACCGCCGATCACCACCAGATCGAAAGCGCGCGCACGCGCGGCATTCTGCTGCGAATCAATAGCGGGCTTGGCAGTTGAGCGAGGCATGATGACCGTGCTAGCGCTTCTGATAAATGCGTTCAGCAGGACGGAACTCGTCGAACGCGTCGTAATGGCTGGAAAACCGCAGGCTCTCCTTGCTGCCCAACCCAAGAAAACCGCGCCGCACCAGCGCGTTTTCAAACAGACCCAGGGCGCGATCCTGCAGCCCGCGATCGAAATAGATCAGCACATTGCGGCACGACACGAGATGCGCTTCGAGAAAGACTTCGTCCGTCGACAAACTATGGTCGGCGAATACCACGCGGTCTTTCAGCGAACCGGCAAAGCGCGCCCCGCCATACGCGGCATGATAGTAGTCCGACAACGAGCGCTTGCCGCCGGCGGCCAGATAATTCTGCGTGAAACCCTGAATCCGCTCCAGCGCGTAAATGCCCGACTCGGCTCGTGCCAACGCGTCCGGGCTGATGTCGGTCGCGTAGAACAACGTGCGTTCGGTCAAACCCTCTTCGTCGAAGAGAATCTTCAGCGACCACAATTCCTCGCCGGTACTGCACCCCGCCACCCACACCTTGATCGATGGATACGTGCGCAAGCGCGGCAGCACATGTTCGCGCAGAGCGAGGAAATACGCCGGGTCGCGAAACATATCGCTGACCTGCACCGTGAGGTACTGGAAGAGGCGCGAAAACTCGTCGCCGTGGCGCATGATGCGATCCTGCAATTGCGACAGCGTCTTCAGCCCGAATTCCTCCAGCGCCTGCGAGAGCCGGCGACGCAGCGACGACATCGCATAGTGGCGGAAATCGTGCTGGTATTTAAGGTAAATCGCGTCCAGCAACAGCTTCAACTCGATGTCGAAATCGCTGATGCGCTGCGGCGTGTCGAATTCGGAGCGGCTCATTCTGTCGCTTTCTCCTGCTATCGCTGCCGCAACCATACGCGGCACAGTGCGACCAGCTTGTCCACGTCGATCGGCTTGGAGACGTAATCGTCCGCACCGGCTTCGAGGCAACGGGTGCGGTCGTTCGCCATGGCCTTGGCGGTCAGCGCGATGATCGGCAAATGTGCAAAGCGTGGATTGCGGCGGATTTCGCCCATTGCGGTCAAGCCGTCCATCTCCGGCATCATGATGTCCATCAGAATCAGATGCACCTCGGGGCCGTTGTCCAGCGCGTCGAGTGCTTCGCGTCCATTGCGCGCGATCTGCAATTTCGCGCCAAGCGGTTCCAGCACGTGAGATAGCGCGAAGATGTTGCGCACGTCGTCTTCGGCGAGCAGGATGGTGCGCCCCTCGAAAGCATTGTCACGCTGACGGACCGTGCGCAGCATGCGTTGCTGTTCGGGCGCGAGCGACGACTCCACGCTATGCAGGAACAACGTCACTTCGTCGAGCAAGCGCTCCGGCGACTTCGCCCCCTTGATAATGATCGATTTCGAATAGCGGCGCAGGCGGTGTTCTTCTTCGTCGGACAGCATGCGGCCTGTGTAGACGATCACGGGCAACGCGGCATGCGCGGTGTTGCCGGCAAGCCGTTCGAGCAGATCGTAACCCGTGCCGTCAGGCAACGCTAGGTCGGTCACCACGCAATCGAAGGCAAACTTCGCGAGGTGGTCGAGCGCCTCCGCCAAGGTTGCGACCGCAACGATCTCGGTGTTGTCGCTTTGCAGCAGCGCGCGGATGCTTTCGCGCATCGGCGCGTCGTCTTCGATCACCAGCACGCGCTTCAGACGCTGCTGCAGCCGGGCTTCGAGACGGCGAATCGCTGCTTCCATCGTGGAGCGCGCAGTCGGCTTGAGGGTGTAGCCGATCGCGCCGAGATGCAGCGCCTTGTCCGCGTGGTCGGTGGCCGAGACGATATGGATCGGGATATGGCGCGTGAGGGGATCGTTTTTCAGCCACTCTAGCACGGTCAGTCCGGAACGGTCCGGCAAGCCAACATCGAGCAACACCGCGGCCGGGCGCATGTCGCGCACCAGCGCGAGGCCGCTGGCGGCATCGCTGGCGTGAACGAAATCAAAATCGAGTTCGTGGGTCAGATCGCGCAGGATTTCAGCGAAGGCGGGATCGTCTTCCACCGCGACGATCAGACGGCCGGCACGCGTGCGATTGTCGCGGTCGTCGGCGATTGGTGCGACGGCGGGTTCAGATACGTTGCCGGCAGCAAGACTATGCGATGCACTGGCAACGGCCGACCGACTGCTGGACGACGGTGTGCGAATCAGCAGCGGCTCCGCTGCCATTTCGACCAGGGCAGGCTCAAAGACGTCAGCCTGAGCCCGCGCAAACATCGGCGCGGGCGTTTGCGCAAGCGGGCCGCCTGCCAAAGCCGCTTCGGCATCGAGCGGCAACCACAATGAAAACACGCTGCCCTTGCCGGGTTCGCTCGCCACCGTGATGCGGCCGCCGAGCAGGCGCGAAAACTCGCGTGAGATCGACAGGCCAAGGCCGCTGCCGCCGTATTGGCGACTCGTCGAACCATCGGCCTGCTGGAACGCTTCGAAGATCATGTCCAGCTTGTCGGCGGCAATGCCGATCCCGGAATCGCGCACGTCGATACGCAGCATGCTGTCTTCAGCCGGTGCCACCGAGAGCGCCACTTCGCCATGCTCGGTGAACTTCACGGCATTCGACAACAGGTTGCGCAGGATCTGCGTGAGCCGCTGGCCATCCGTGACAAACGTGTCGGGCGTGCCCGGCAGGCGATCGAACGCGAGGCTCAGATGCTTGGCCGCGGCCATCGGCCTGAACATTTCCTGCAGCGATTGCAGCGTGGCGTCGATCGATACCGTTTCGAGTTCGACCGTCACCTGCCCGGCTTCGACCTTCGACAGATCAAGAATATCGTTGATCAGCACCAGCAAATCGCTATTGGATGCATGAATCGTCTCGGCGTAACGCACCTGCTCTTCGGTCAGATTGCCGCTGCGGTTCTGCTGCAGGAGCTTTGCGAGAATCAGCGAACTGTTGAGCGGCGTGCGCAATTCGTGCGACATGTTCGCGAGGAACTCGGACTTGTAGCGGCTCGACGCCTCCAGACGCGCCGCGTTGCTGGCGAGGTCGTCCTGCGCGCGCAGCAGATCGGACTTCTGCCGCTCGAGACGTTGCGCATATTCCTCGAGCTGGACGTTGGTCTGCTCGAGTTCGGCCTGCTGCGCCTCAAGGCGCGTTTGCGATTCCATTAGCGCACGGCCGCGTTCTTCCAGGCCCTCGTTCGAGACGCGCAGTTCCTCCTGCTGAACCTGCAACTCTTCGTTCAACTGCTGGGTTTCCACTAACGCGTCCTGCAGACGCTCGCGATACACCGCTGCTTCGACGAAATCGCCCATACTGTTGCCGATGAGTTCCATGAACGCCTGATCGCGTGCGGTCAAATCATGGATAAAACCCAATTCGACGACGCCGTTGACCTGCCCGTCGTTTTCGATCGGCATGATCAGCAGATTCTTTGGCGCACTCCTGCCGATGGCCGAGACGACTTGCACGTAGTTGTCGGGCACGTCGCGCAGTACGAGCATGCGGCGCGCGACGGCAGCCTGGCCGATCAGCGTCTCGGCGTCTTCGAAATTACGCGCGGCGGCTTGCTCGCTTTCGCGGCTGAATCCATATGTGGCGATGCGGCGCAATGTTCCGTGCTGTTTGTCGCGCACATAGAGCGCGGCGACGGAAACGTCGAGATAGTGCGCGAGAAAGTCGAGCATGGCACGGCCGACCAGTTGCGGAGTCGTCTGGCCCACCACCTTTTCGGCAAGCAGGCGTTGGCCGGAACGCAGCCACACCTGTTGCTGCAGCACCTCGGTCTGTTCGGACTGCTGGCGCAGCACGCCGTCGTATGTGGACGACAGGCTCATCAATTCGCGGCGTCCCATCCACGCAAGCAGAGCGCTCACACCGAGACTGAAAATCAGAAATACACTCACCAGCGTCGTGGTGACACGGCGGGTCGCTTCGCTGCGCTCCTGGCGCAAACGCAACTCCACGTCCAGAAAATCGCCGAATTCACGGCGTGTTTCGTCGAACTCGATCTTGCCGCGGCCGCTCGCAATCGCACCTTCGAAATCCTGGTGCCTGCGGCGCGCGTCGATCATCTCTTCCGCAAAGCGGCCCCAGCGTGCCTGGATCGCTTCAATCTGCTTGAGCCTTTCGACTTGCGGCGGATTGTCCGAGACCATTTCCTGCAATGCCTCGACCTGCGTTTTGAACTTCGGCCCGCCTGTTTCATAAGGCGTCAGAAAACGTTCGTCGCCCGTGATCAGGAAGCCGCGCATCGACGACTCGCGGTCGACCGCGAGACGCAGCATTTCATTGGCCTGGCCAATCACGCGCTCGGAGTGCTCCGCCCAGTTCATGGTCGAAACCAGATAGGCAATCAACGCGACGAACACAGCCATTGTGACCAGGCCGACACCTAGCGGTAATGCGATGTTGCGGCGGATGATGCTGCGAAAACGGTGTTGGTCGACGGCCTGGGATGCGGTCATTTTTTCTGTCTTCGGCTTGATGAGTCGAATTGATTCGGAATTTTTTTCGTGTTTCACGCGAAGTGGCTTTTGTTAGCGCGCGGCGCTGTTAATGATACAGGATGAGAGTGCGTTTGGGCCTTGCTGGGCGGGTGTTCTGGCGTTTTACCCATGGTTTCTCCGTGGCGGCTTCTTCATTTCCTGATGGCTTATTAGTTGCCCTTGTATGGTCTGCGGCAGGCAAAAAAAGGCCGGTTTGAACCGGCCAGTTTTCCTGCATGAGCGGACGCCGCACCGTTAAGCCGGCACCGTCTCCGCCTGGGCAGCACGCGACCACACGCGATGCTGTTCGGCTGCCTGAATGAAGGCCTTCAACACGTCCGCAAGTTGCTTGTCGTCGCCAGTGAGCACGCCGTCAGCATCATCCGGCAAATGAACTGCTGCCAGCACATCGCGCCCCGCGCCGATCGCCGCGATCGCCTTCAGATGTTTGAACGCTTCGAGCACGAAATGCCGTGCGTCTCCCGATTGCGCAAGCGCCTTGGCGCCCGCCGCGCCGCCTGCGACAATCACCGCGTCGAACATGATCGACGGCAGACCCGCAATGGTTGCGTCGGGCGCCATGCCGTCGATGGCGGCCAGCGTCGGCGCGATCAACATCGGCGTCGCGCCCTCGCCTTGCAGCGCCTGTTGAAGCTTCTTGATGGCACCGCCGTCGGAGCCGGGTGCCGCGAGTAACGCGATCTTGCGCGTCCTGATACCCGGCTTGACGCGATTGAGCAGGCTCAGCGCGGGCGACGACTTCGGTCCCACCAGTTTCGCCGAGCCTTTCTTCGGTGCCGGCAAACCGAGACCTTCGGCTACCCGCGCCGCGAGCCCCATATCGAAGTTGGCAAGAATCTCGTTCACCACGCGCGCGCGGATCTCCGGTTTGGTCACCTTGCCGAGTTCGAACTGATAGGCCGCGGCGATATGGTCTTTCTCGGGTTCGGACATGCTGTTATAGAACAGCGCGGCCTGCGAGAAATGATCGGCGAAAGACTCGCTACGTACGCGAATCTTGGTGCCCTCCACCCGTTCCTGATAGGTTTCGAAGCCGCCGTCGGCGGGTGCGGGATCGGTTTCCTTCGGCCAGCCGCCACTCACCGAGTTTGGCTCGTACGATGCCTGCCCCACGTTGATAGTCTGCCGGTGCATCGCATCGCGCTGATTGTTATGAAACGGGCACACTGGCCGGTTGATCGGTATCTCGTGGAAGTTAGGGCCGCCCAGGCGGCTGATCTGCGTATCCGTGTACGAAAACAGCCGCCCTTGCAGCAACGGATCATTCGAGAAATCAATACCCGGCACGACGTGGCCCGGATGGAACGCAACCTGTTCGGTCTCGGCAAAGAAGTTGTCGGGATTGCGATTGAGCGTCATCTTGCCGATGATCTTCACCGGCACGAGTTCTTCTGGAATCAGCTTGGTTGGATCGAGCAGATCGAAGTCGAATTTGTGTTCATCTGCTTCTTCGACGATCTGCACGCCCAGTTCGAATTCGGGAAAGTCGCCTCGTTCAATCGCCTCCCACAAGTCGCGCCGGTGAAAGTCCGGGTCCTTGCCCGCGAGCTTTTGCGCTTCGTCCCACAGCAGCGAATACGAGCCCAGTACCGGACGCCAGTGAAATTTGACGAAACGCCCCTGCCCCTTCGCATTGACGAAACGGAACGTGTGAATGGCGAAGCCTTCCATCGTGCGCAGGCTGCGCGGAATGGCGCGGTCCGACATGGTCCACAGCACCATATGCGTGGACTCGGGCACCAGGGACACGAAATCCCAGAACGTATCGTGCGCGGAGCCGCCGGTTGGCATTTCGTTCGGCGCTTCGGGTTTTACCGCGTGCACGAAATCGGGAAACTTGATCGCATCCTGAATGAAGAACACCGGCATGTTGTTGCCAACCAGGTCGTAATTGCCTTCCTGGGTGTAGAACTTCACGGCGAAGCCGCGCACGTCGCGCACCGTATCGGCTGAGCCGCGCGGCCCCTGCACGGTCGAAAACCGTACGTACACCGGCGTTTGCTCGGCGGGATCCTGCAAAAATTCCGCCTTGGTGTACTCGCTCATTGATTCGTATACCTGAAAGACGCCATGCGCGGCCGAACCTCGCGCATGCACGACGCGCTCTGGAATGCGCTCGTGGTCGAAGTGCGTGATCTTCTCGCGCATGATGAAATCTTCAAGCAGCGAGGGGCCGCGCGGACCGGCGCGTAGCGTGTTCTGGTTGTCGGCGATCTTTACGCCTTGATTGGTCCTCAGCGCCTGACCGTCGGCGCTGGCGCGAAACTGTTCGAGATCCTTCGTTTTCGGATCGGCGGCCTGCGTGGGTTTCGCTGCGGGCTTGTGGGTGCTCGTTTTACCTGCCATGGGAATCGACTCCTTGCGTTCGGGCGCGCTGGCGAAAGCCAGTCCACGCAATTGGGGAAGTCAGCAAGCTATATACCCGCGAATGCCGTAGCGCCTCCCGCCAGTGTCGATTGAACAGCTAGCGGCATATAGCGGCGCCGGTAGCGTGCGCGCCGTGTCCCATACGCCGACGGCAAAAGCAGCAACGTCAGAAGCGGTAGTTGATCGAGATATCGGCCACGCCATTGGCCTTGCGGTGCGTAACCGGGCTGTTACCCGCGCTGCCGACCAGTTGCTCGAACGCGCCGTCGGCGGTAGCGAACCAGTGCTTGTCGAATAGCCAGATCGCACTCACGCCGAAGCCCACCGACTTGAAGCCCGCGCTCGCGTGATACTGCCGGTATTGCGAGTTCGCCGCCTGGCTCTGATTCACGCCGAACCAGCTGTTCATATAGGTGGAATCGGCGAGCGACACGTTCGGCCCGGCGAACCAGAAGAAGTTCTTCGTGCTGCCCGGCATTGGCAGATAGGCCCCCAGGTCGCCGATCCAGCCATTTGAGCCGCCAAAATAGCGTCGGACGTCCGCGCGCAGCACCAGCGGGAAATCCTGCGAGACGACATATTCGCCTGAGAGCTTCACGCCGGGCGCTACATTGATGTTGCCGAGGCCGCTCAACTCCTGTGGATCGTCATGGGCACGACGTCCCAGATCGTAGACAGCCGCGAGACTCGCGCGCCAGTTTTGCCCCTGCGCGAAGTTGACCCCGAAACCTTCGCCGCTGGAGAGGAAGAACAGGTCCTTGTATCGCACGTCGATGCTCGGCCCGGCCAGAACGTGATACCGATCCGAACCCTCATAGCGCGGCTGCAACGACGCGGCCGCCCCGAAACGTAACTGCCAGTCCGGAATATTGGGCTGCCACATCTTCTGCAGCGGAATGCCAACGGAGTATTGCCACTCGCCCAGCGGCGATGGCGTTTGCGCCGAGGCCGGCCCTGCGAGGCAAGCAAAGCCGCCAATGGCCACGGCGACCAGAGAAGTCGCCGCGACGCCTGTTTGTTTATTGCGGATCCTGCCAACCCGCTTTCTACGGCTGTTCAACACCAGAAGCCTCCGATCTCGCGTATCGCGAAGGGGTTTAGGTTCTTGCCGGATGCCTGTGATGGCTTTAAAAAAGCATCCGGATGACCGCCGCACTACTACGCTCGGCATGTAATTTTTTCAGCAGCCGACACACGCTACCCGGCAAAACGCGCTCTTCAGGAGTGACTTCAGCGCGTAAAACGGGACTTTCGTATGAACAGACGCGTGCGAAAGATTTGCCGGCGATGGCACCTGTGCAAAATGCGGGCCTAATCGCTGGAGGATCGGTTCAGATCGGTGAAGCGTGAGGGCAGACCACGGCACGCAGCCTGAGCGCGCCGTGGCGATATGGAAGACAGGATGGAATCAGCAAAGAACTGGCGCCGCACGATGCGGCGCCCTCGAGAGATGGGTGCTCAAGGGTGCTCAAACGCACCCGGGCAGTACTACTGCGCCGCTTCGACCAATACCGGTTTGTCGCGATAGAGATTGGGAAACAGGCGCTTCAGGTTCGCGACCTTGGGCATATCGTTGATCGCGATATAGGCCGAATTCGGATGCAGCGTCAGGTAGTTCTGGTGATAGGACTCGGCGGGATAAAAACCTTTGAACGGCTCCGTCTTCGTAACGATAGGCGCCGGGAACGAATGCGCCTTGTCGAGTTGCGCGATATAACTTTGCGCGATGCGCCGCTGCGTGTCGTTCAGCGGAAACACCGCCGAGCGATATTGCGTGCCGCTGTCCGGCCCCTGGCGATTCAATTCCGTGGGGTCCTGGATCACGGAGAAGTACACCTGCAGCAATTGACCGTAGGTGACCTTCGTGGGATCGAAGGTGACCTGCACGGACTCTGCATGGCCCGTCTCGCCGCCGCTGACCGTCTCGTACTGCGCCGTGTCGCGTTGACCGCCTGAATAGCCGGAGACGGCCCGCGTGACGCCGCGCACGTGCTGAAACACGCCCTGCACGCCCCAGAAGCAACCGCCCGCGAACACGGCGGTTTCCTCGTGCGCCGTGGCGGCGGAAACGGGTTCATCCAGAGCGGGAGGCGCGATTACCACGGCGGCCTCCGACGAAAACGCCGTGCGCTGCGCTGCCAGCAGCGCGAGTCCACAGATTCCAAGCGCAAGCGTGATGGTCCGCATGCGCGAACGGGCTGGCTTACCCGTGAAACGATTGCCGATGTTCATGATGTCGATCCCGATTCGATGTGCTTGCGTCGCACCGTGCGGGCGACGCCGTTTCCGCCATTTTCATTCGTTCACGCCGCTGACGGCGTGAAGCTCAGTGCGAGGCCGTTCATGCAATAGCGCAGGCCGGTCGGCTTGGGTCCGTCGTCGAATACGTGCCCCAGGTGGCCGCCGCAGCGCCGGCACAGCACTTCATCGCGCGTCATGCCGAACGATTTGTCGGTATGCGTGATCACCGCGTGATCCAGCGGCTGCCAGAAACTTGGCCAGCCGGTGCCGCTGTCGAACTTCGTTTTCGACGAAAACAGCGGCAGTTTGCAGCCGGCGCACGCGAACGTGCCGGCGCGATGTTCGTTGTTCAGTGGGCTGCTGAACGGGCGCTCCGTCCCCGCCTCGCGCAGCACGGTGTACTGCGCGTCGCTCAGCAGTTTGTGCCAGTCGGCGTCGCTGTGCGTCACCTCGTACGACGTGGCCGCGTTGCTGTCCGCAGCACCTGCCGCGCGCCACGCGAGGGTGCCGCCCGCGAGCGAAGCCGCGCCGATTAATCTGAAGAAAATCCGTCTGCTGCAAGCCATGATGATCGTCCCGGAAAGTCCGCACCTTTCACCCCGTTCAGGCGCGCCTGCGCTGCCCGCGAGTGGTCTCGATGCTTGGTCGGGCGGGAACGCGCTTTATGACAGCATGCGCGTCTTTTTACTTGGCGGCGCGAGTCAAAGTGGAAATCGCGTGGTCGACAGGATTTCCTTCAGCACCATGAACGAGCGGATTTGCCGGACGCCGGGCAGATACAGCAACTGTTCGGCATGAAGTCGGTTGAAGCTGTCGCTATCGCGCGTGCGGATCGTCATGAAGTAGTCGAATTCACCCGTAACGACGTGACATTCCATGCATCCTGCCACCTTCTGCGCGGCTTTTTCGAACTCGGCGAACGACTCGGGCGTGGAGCGATCCAGCACTACGCCGATGATCACCAGCATGCCGGCCCCCGCCGCCTTGGGGTCGATCAGCGCGACGACGCCACGAATCAGCCCTGACTCCTTCAAGCGCTCGACGCGCCGCAAACAGGCTGGCGCGCTGAGCTTGACCTTGGCCGCGAGCGCGACGTTCGAGATCGACGCATCCGTTTGCAATTGACGCAGAATCGCGCGGTCGATGCGATCGAGCGCCTGAACCGGTGCGGAGCCGGGCGCAGGAGCAGTACGAATTTTTGTTGCGTTCATGAGTTTATGTGCGACTTTTTATTAGGTATATCAAGGTTTGTTATTTTTTAAAGTAAGCCTTGCCGGATTTTTTCGCAAGCTCATTTCCAGCGCTTTTCCCTACTATTTGATCAACGCGACGGCTGTTGCGGTGCGCGTCAAACCTACAACTGGAGCTGCCATGAACCTGCAACGATTTCCCCGTTACCCGTTGACATTTGGGCCCACGCCGATCCAGCCGTTGAAGCGGTTGAGCGAGCACCTTGGCGGCAAGGTGCATCTGTATGCGAAACGCGAGGACTGCAATAGCGGTTTTGCATTTGGCGGCAACAAGACGCGCAAGCTGGAGTACCTGATTCCCGAGGCGTTGGCGCAGGGTTGCGACACGTTGGTCTCGATTGGCGGGATCCAGTCGAACCAGACGCGGCAGGTCGCGGCCGTTGCCGCGCATCTGGGGATGAAATGTGTACTGGTGCAGGAGAACTGGGTGAACTATTCCGACGCTGTGTACGACCGCGTCGGCAACATCCAGATGTCGCGCATATTGGGCGCGGATGTGCGACTGGTCGCTGACGGTTTCGACATTGGTTTTCGCAAGAGCTGGGAGGACGCGCTGGAGAGCGTGCGCGCGGCCGGCGGCAAGCCTTACGCGATTCCGGCGGGCTGTTCCGACCACCCGTTGGGCGGCTTGGGTTTTGTCGGCTTCGCGGAAGAAGTTCGCCAGCAGGAAGCCGAACTGGGCTTTCGATTTGACTATATCGTCGTGTGCTCCGTGACGGGCAGCACGCAGGCCGGCATGGTGGTGGGTTTCGCTGCAGACGGGCGCGCTGAGCGCGTGATTGGCATTGACGCATCGGCGAAACCCGCCCAAACGCGCGAGCAGATCATGCGCATTGCCCGTCAGACGGCGGAAAAAGTGGCCCTCGACTGCGACATCACCGATAAGGATGTGGTACTGGACGAACGCTACGGCGGCCCCGAGTATGGCTTGCCGAACGAGGGCACACTCGAGGCCATCCGCTTGTGCGCGCGCCTTGAGGGTGTGCTGACGGACCCCGTGTACGAGGGCAAATCGATGCACGGCATGATCGACAGGGTGCGTAACGGCGAATTCCCGCCTGGATCGCGAGTGCTGTACGCGCACTTGGGCGGCGTACCGGCGCTGAACGGCTACAGCTTCATTTTCCGGAACGGGTAGATACGGTGTATTGGCTCGGACCGACCAGCATCGATTCGGCTTTGTGCCCCTCGGTGTAAGAACGACCGCTCGGCGCGCGCAGCGCCGCCGGATGAAAGACGGCCTTGTCACTCAGGCGGGGGGATGCGCAGGCCCAATCTCTACGGGGCCGCGATCCCCTCCAAGCCAGGGGACCCGCTTAAGAACTGGCGGTGTAAAGCCGCTTTCTTTTGCCTACTTTTCTTTGCACGGCGGCAAAGAAAAGTAGGTGCTGCCCCGCACAGGGGCAACGCGAATAAACCAATATCAATTCAAGGAAAGGCCCAAAAAGCCAGAATCAGGAAATGCCGCCGCCAAAGGCAAAAGGCAAAAGAACTCACCCAGTTAAACCCTTCCCCAACTGCTCCCGCAAAAAACCCACAAAAACCCGAATAGTGACCGAACTCTGCCGATGCTGCGGATAGACAGCATAAACACTCATGACCGCAGGCAAAAACTCCCCAAGCACGGTCACAAGAAGCCCACTCCGAATAGCCTCAGCAACAATAAAATCAGGAAGCCGAACAATCCCAAGCCCGGCAACAGCCGCATCTCGAATCAACTCCCCGTTATTCGCCCGCAGTGGCCCCCGAACCTCAACATTTCTAACGACCCCATCAACAACAAACTCCCAACTCACCGCCCCACCATGCCCATACAAGAGACACGAATGCCGCTCCAGATCAGCAGGCCGAGCAGGCGCCCCACGCCGCCGCACATACCCGGGACTGCAACACGCCACCATCTTCACATCCGCAAGCTTCTGCGCGATTAGCGTGGAGTCCGGCAACGAGCCGATCCGGATCGCCATATCGAACCCCTCGCCAACCACATCGACAGTTCGATCGCTCAACTCCATATCGAACCGCACATCGCCATGTTCACGCAGAAACATCGCCACGAGCGGCGACAGATGCATCATCCCGAACGACATCGGCGCGCTCACGCGTAACAAACCACGCGGCCCGGCGCGCCGCAACGACATGGCCTGCTCCGCATCGTCCACTTCACCGAGAATGCGGCGCGCGCGCTCGTAAAACTCCTGACCGAGCTCGGTCACCGCCAGCTTGCGCGTGTTGCGGATCAACAGTTGCACGCCGAGCGCCTCCTCCAGCGCCATGACCCGCCGGCTGACGAACTGCTTCGACAGCGCAAGCCGGTTGGCCGCCGCAGTGAAGTTATGGGCGTCCACCGTGGCGACGAAGATCCGCATGTCATCGAGCTGCATTCTATTGTCCACTCCATTGCGACAGTGTTTCCAATTTGGCCACAATTATAGCCATCCAGATTGACCTACACTGTCATTCATGGATCGCGGACAAACATCTGGCCGGATCGTACAAACAAGGAGAATCAGGATGCTTGAAATCAGACACGCCAATCAACGCGGCCGCGCGGAGCACGGCTGGCTCAGCTCGCGTCATACGTTTTCCTTCGCGAATTATCACGATCCGAAGCAGAACGGCTTCTCCGACCTGCTCGTGATCAACGACGACCGCGTCGCGCCGGCACAAGGTTTCGGCAAGCACCCGCACCGCGACATGGAGATCTTTTCGTATGTGCTCGAAGGCGCGCTGGAGCATAAGGACACGATGGGCACCGGCTCGGTGATCGTGCCCGGCGACATCCAGTTGATGAGCGCCGGCACCGGCGTCGCGCATAGCGAATACAACCATTCGAAGAGCGACCCTGTGCACTTCATGCAGATCTGGATTGCTCCCGCACAGAAAGGCACCGCACCGCGTTATCAGCAACGTCACTTTGGCGTCGACCAGAAACGCGGCACGCTGCGCCTGGTGCTTTCGCCGGACGGCGCCAACGATTCGCTGGTGGTGCAACAGGATGCGCGGGTGTATGCGGGTCTCTTCGACGGTGACGAAAGCGCGCGTCTCGATCTGGCCAGCGATCGTTACGCTTATGTGCAGGTGGCGCGCGGCAGCGTGACCGTGAACGGCGTCGAACTTGGCGAAGGCGACGGTGCACGGGTGCGCGGCGAAGAAGCGCTGACCTTCACGCAAGGTCACGACGCCGAAGTGCTGGTGTTCGATCTGCGTAACATCGAAATGTCGGAGTTGTGGGCTTAATTGGCTTGAACCCGGCTCGCCGCGTGATTCGCGGTGGGCCGCTTCCTTCCTATCGTCTTGAGAAAAATCATGCGCTACACGCTATTTGAAAACCGTAAAGACGAACTGATCCTCGTCGCCCGCATTCTGTTGATGGTGCTGTTCGTCATGTTCGGCTGGTCCAAACTGACGGGCTTTTCCGGCACCGTCGCGTATATGACATCGAGCGGGGCGCCGATTCCCGGAGTGTCGGCAATCATCGCCGTCGTGATGGAGTTCGTGGTAGGCATTGCGCTCGTGGTCGGCTTCTATACGCGGCCGCTCGCGTTGCTCCTCGCGCTCTATACGCTCGGCACGGCGTTCATCGGCCACCACTACTGGAACATGACCGGCGCCGTGCAGTACGACAACATGATTCACTTCTACAAGAACATCAGCATCATCGGCGGACTGTTGCTGCTGTGCGTGACCGGCGCCGGCAAGTATTCGATCGACCGCCGTTAAACAAGCGTTGTCCTGTCAGATAGGAAAACCGCCTGGTTGATGCCAGGCGGTTTTTTTGTTTTTTAATCTACTCTGGCTTGCATGGAGACGCACTTGCGCGCACTCTCGGCATCAACGAAAACGGCGGCCCGAAGGCCGCCGTTCGCTGTATCTGCCGAAGCCCGAGCTTAGCTAGCTGCCAACTCCGCCTCAGCTTCGCTCACCACTTCGTCTTCATCGCTGCTGCGGATCAGGTGATCGAATGCGCTCAACGATGCTTTCGCGCCCTCGCCCACGGCGATCACAATCTGCTTGAACGGCACCGTCGTGACGTCGCCGGCGGCAAACACACCCGGCACCGACGTCGCGCCGCGTGCATCGACGACGATTTCGCCGTGCTTTGACAACTCCACCGTGCCCTTGAGCCACTCGGTATTCGGCACAAGGCCGATCTGCACGAACACGCCTTCAAGTTCGACCTGCTTCGTTTCGCCCGAACGCAGATCCTTGTAGACCAGACCATTGACCTTCTTGCCGTCGCCGGTGATTTCGGTGGTCTGTGCCTGCGTGACGATGGTCACGTTGGCAAGGCTGCGCAGCTTGCGTTGCAGCACTTCGTCGGCACGCAACTGGCCGCCGAATTCAAGCAGCGTCACTTCGCGCACGATACCCGCGAGATCGATTGCCGCCTCGACGCCCGAATTGCCGCCACCGATCACCGCGACACGCTTGCCCTTAAACAACGGACCATCGCAGTGCGGGCAGTATGCGACGCCATGATTGCGATACTCGCGCTCGCCCGGCACGTTGATTTCGCGCCAGCGGGCACCGGTCGCCAGAATGATGGTCTTCGCCTTCAGCACCGCACCGTTGGCCAGACGCACCTGGTTGATGCGGCCCGGGATCAGCGCTTCAGCGCGCTGCACGTCCATGATGTCGACTTCATAGCTCTTCACATGCTGCTCGAGCGCCGTCGCGAATTTGGGACCTTCGGTTTCCGTTACGGAGACGAAGTTTTCGATTGCCAGAGTATCGAGCACCTGACCGCCGAAGCGTTCGGCCACCACACCCGTCGCGATACCCTTGCGCGCCGAGTAGATCGCCGCTGCCGCGCCTGCGGGGCCGCCGCCGACGATCAACGTATCGAACACCGCCTTCTTTTCCAGTTCCTTCGCAGCCCGCGCGCCGGCATTGGTATCGAGCTTCGCGAGGATTTCCTTCACGCCGCTGCGGCCCTGGCCAAACACTTCGCCGTTCATGAACATGGTCGGTACCGCCATGATCTGGCGCGCTTCGACTTCGTTCTGGAACAGCGCGCCGTCGATCGCCACGTGGCGGATGCGCGGGTTGAGCAGCGCCATCACGTTCAGCGCCTGCACGACTTCCGGGCAGTTCTGGCATGACAGCGAAAAATACGTTTCAAATTGATAGTCGCCGTCGAGGTTGCGGATCTGGTCGATCACCGCGTCGTCGAGTTTGACCGGATGGCCGCCGACCTGCAAAAGCGCGAGGACGAGCGACGTGAATTCATGACCCATCGGGATGCCGGCGAAGCGGATGCCCGTCTCCTTGCCCGGCTCGCCAATCGAGAACGACGGCTTGCGCTGATCGTCGTCACGGCGTTCGATCACCGAAACGCGCGCCGACAGCGAAGCGATATCGTTCAGCAATGCCAGCAGCTCCTGTGATTTCGCGCTGTCGTCGAGCGACGCGACGATCTCGATAGGCCTGCTAACCTTTTCCAGGTACGTTTTCAACTGAGTTTTGAGGTTCGCGTCGAGCATGGCAATTCGATTCCGTGACAAGGATATGAGGTCCCGGCCGCCGCACGCATCCGGATAGGACGCGCGCGGCCCGGGAACGCGCAGACCACTGTGAGAAGCGGTCCGCGCGGAGATGCGCCGTGAGGCGCCTGCTGCGGGAGACTTTGAACCTTAGATCTTGCCGATCAGGTCGAGCGACGGGGTCAGCGTTTCTGCGCCCGGCGTCCACTTGGCGGGGCACACTTCACCCGGGTGGGCCGCGATGTACTGCGCAGCTTGCACCTTGCGCAGCAGTTCGCCGGCGTCACGGCCGATACCGTTGTCGTGCACTTCGCACAGCTTGATCTCGCCTTCCGGGTTGATCACGAACGTGCCACGCAGCGCCAGGCCTTCTTCTTCGATCAGCACGTCGAAGTTGCGCGCGATGGTCAGCGTCGGGTCAGCCAGCATCGGGTACTTGATCTTCTGGATCGTGTCCGACGTGTCGTGCCATGCCTTGTGCGTGAAGTGCGTATCGGTCGACACGCTGTAGATTTCGACGCCGAGCTTCTGGAATTCGGCGTAACGATCGGCCAGATCACCCAGTTCGGTCGGGCAAACGAACGTGAAGTCAGCCGGGTAGAAAACGAAAACCGACCACTTGCCCTTCAGGCTTTCTTCAGTGACGGTGACGAAATCGCCCTTGTGATATGCCTGTGCCTTGAACGGTTTGACTTGGCTGTTGATGATCGACATGTACTGATTCCTCTTTGCTGAGTGGTTGGAAAGTGGAGTCAGTATGTCAGACGACGCTTAATAGGTAAAGCGGATTGTTTTAATGATAGCGATAGTCTGACACTATTTATCGACCTGCCGACGGCTATGAAGCCGGACCGCCCGTCAGGGTTCGGTCTTCATCAACCGCCACAGGGTTGTGCGGCCAATGCCCAAGGCCCGGCTCGCCGCGGCGCGGTTGCCGCCGCACTGTTCGAGGGCACGCATGACGTCTTCGCGGCTCGGCGCAAGACGGGCGGGCGGCGCGTCAGATGCCTGGATAGCCGCCGCAGAAGGCGTGCTGGAAGCCGCCGCCTGCTGCATTCGGCCAAACTCCGGAAACACCGCCTGCAGATCCTGCCAGGCCTCACCCGCCGGATCGCTCAGATAAATCGCGGCACGCGCCAGCAGATTTTCGAGCTCCCGGACGTTGCCGGGCCACGCGTAATGCTCGAACAACGGTGTCAGAAATCCCATCACCCGTTCGAGCGCGTTCGCCGACAACCCATATTGGAGCGCGCTGCGGCTTAACAAGTGCCGAGCCAGCGGCGCCACGTCGCCGCGACGCTCGCGCAGCGGCGGCAATTCTATCTGAAGCAGATTGAGACGAAAATACAAATCCGCGCGGAACACCCCCTGTTCGACCAGCGCGTGCAGATCGCGATGGGTTGCCGCGATCACCCGTACATCGATGGGTGTCGCGCGTCCGGAGCCGAGCTTCATCACTTCGCGCTCCTGCAACACGCGCAGCAGACGGCTTTGTAACGCCGCTGGCATTTCGCCGATTTCGTCGAGAAAGATCGTGCCGGTGTGCGCGATTTCGAAAAGACCTGGCTTGCCGCCGCGCCGCGCGCCCGTGAAGGCGCCCTCTTCGTGGCCGAACAGTTCGCTTTCGATCAACCCTTCGGGCAACGCCGCGCAATTGAACGCGACAAACGGATTGCCGCGCCGCCGGCTGGCATTGTGGATACCCTGCGCAACCAGCTCCTTGCCGGTGCCGCTTTCACCGCTCAACAGCACCGTGGCGTCGTGTGCGGCGCCTGAACGGGCAAGCCGCCGCACGCGTTCCAGCGCGACCGAACTACCGACCAGATCGTCCAGGCTATGCCGCGCCACCAGTTGTCTGGGCCGCTGACTCGTGCGCAGCGAGCGGTCGATCCGTTGCGCGACCAGCGCGTCCTGCACCGTCACCACGGCGCCGGAGCGCAGCCCCTGCTCGACGATCGGCAGACAGTTGACGATCAGCGCGCGCCCGCCGATCTGTTCGATACGTTCCTCGACCGGCGCGTCGTGTTCGAGCGTCTCGCGCAGCAGCGGGCCGACGGCGCGTCCCAATTGCGCGGGAACATCGTGTTCGCGGTCGAGGCCGAGCAGATCGAGCATCGCCGGATTGACGGCCTCGAGCTGGCCGGCGTCGTCGAAAGCGGCAACGCCGTCGCGCAGGTGCGCGACGATCGTGTTCAGCCGCACGCGTTTCGATTCCTTCTGGCGGCTCACCCGCGCCAGTTCGACCGAGCGCTCGAACGCTTCTTCGACAGCGCCGAGCGAATACAGGAACACGCTTTCCAGGCCCGCCTGCTGGGCGACGTCGCAAGCCATCCCCGGACCGATGATGACGCTGCAGCCTTCGGCGGCGAGGCTCGCGACCGCGAGACGCACTTCGTCGACCGATCGGTAGGCGCGCTGTTTCAGGCCGACCGTCAGCCAGGCGCTCAGGTCCGCGAGTTCGTGCGAGATCGTGTCGTGCAGCACCAGTCCGATCTGCGCGCCGGGCCACGTGGCCGCGGCGCGGGTGATTGCGCTCAGCACGTCGAAACCGTTTACCTTGACCATCACGACCGGCACGCTCAGGTTGTCGCGCAGGTAAGCGCCGTTCGACCCCGCCGCCAGCACCACATCCACCGAACCGGCGTCGACATAAGCCTGCAACGCGGTGACGGCGGCGCCATAGCCTTCGCGGACCGCAAAAAACTTCGCGCGCCTGGCGTATCGTGGCGCAACGGTCTCGCAAAGCGACTGCAGGCGGCTGATACTGACCAGTGCAACACCAGGGCGGCCGGGATTCGGCTGTGCAAGGGACGACGTAAAAGTGGACACCGCGATACTCCGTCTGACGTTGAAACGTTCCATGAAACGTTTCGTGGAACACAAACGTCATTCTGCCACGAACCGCGTCCCACCGCCTTCGCGCGTAAGCTACTGATTAATCGACAATAATTCGTCAGAGTCACAGACTGGCATGCATCCTGCAAAAGCACGCCCGTTCTACCAACTTACTTTCCGATCCGGAGACACACCGTCATGACCATTTCTTCTGCTGCCCGCCGCGCCGCCTTCCGCGCCAAAGTCAATCAACGCCAGGGCCTGCTCGTACCCGGCGCCTTCAACGCGATGAGCGCGCGTGTGATTGAAGACGCCGGGTTCG
Source organism: uncultured beta proteobacterium (assembly GCA_963738755.1). Classification (GTDB taxonomy): domain Bacteria; phylum Pseudomonadota; class Gammaproteobacteria; order Burkholderiales; family Burkholderiaceae; genus Paraburkholderia. The sequence continues at coordinate 166,171 of CAVTXZ010000018.1, read as the reverse complement.
AAGCGATCTACATCACCGGCGCGGGCGTCACCAATATGTCGCTCGGCTTGCCCGACCTGGGCTTCATCGGCCTCGCCGAAGTCGCGGAACATACCGCACGGATTCGCGATGCGGTCGCGCTGCCGTTGATCGTCGATGCCGACACCGGCTTCGGCAATGCCTTGAACGTGCGTCAGACCGTGCGCGTGCTCGAGCGCAGCGGCGCCGACGTGATCCAGTTCGAAGACCAGATCATGCCGAAGAAATGCGGCCACTTTTCGGGCAAGGAAGTGGTCAGCGCGAGCGAGATGGTCGGCAAGATCCGCGCGGCCGTCGACGCCCGCGAAGATGACAATCTGCAGATCATGGCGCGCACTGACGCGGCCGCGGTCCATGGCATCGAAGACGCGATCGAGCGTGGCCATCGCTTCATCGAAGCCGGCGCCGACATCCTGTTTATCGAAGCCACCGAATCGTTGGCCGATATCGAGCGGCTGCCGTCGCTGTTCGACAAGCCGCAACTCATCAACATCGTGATCGGCGGCAAGACGCCGGTGCAATCGCGTGAAGCGCTGGCCAAACTCGGCTACGGCATCGTCCTGTACGCGAACGCCGCGCTGCAAGGCGCGGTGCTCGGCATGCAGCGTGCGCTCGGTACGCTGCAAAGCAATGGCCGTCTCGACGAGGACGCGACCCTGGTCGCGCCGTTCAGCGAACGCCAACGTCTCGTCAACAAGCCGCTGTACGACAAACTCGATCGCGAATACGCAGCGAAGGACTGATCGACGCGAATACCTCGGCGTTTCCGGTGTGCGTCAGGTTGTCTCGCCGCAGTCGACGGCGATATGACTTGAATGGTTGCGTTACGATTCGGGGCTGGCGGGCGCGCATGGCTTCGATTGGCGTGCGACCGATGCCGCCTGGCAGACCACGATCCCGTTGCCGTTTTGCATCGGGAGGCCGGAAACGCGTTTTCGAAAGGTAGTCGCAAGCACATGAAGTCAACACCATCTCGCGGGACACGCCGCCTGAGTACCGGCGTGACGGAAAGCCCGCACGCCGCGACGAGGACGGCGCCATGACCGGCACGAGCGCGCGTCATACGCACGTCGGCTGGCTGCCGTACATCGTGGCGGCCACCTTCTTCATGGAATACCTGGACACCACGGTGATTGCCACGGCATTGCCGCAGATGGCGCATTCGTTCGGGGTCGGCCCGAACAGCCTGAGTCTCGGGATGACAGCGTATATGCTGGCGCTGGCGATTTTCATCCCCGCGAGCGGCTGGGTCGCCGATCGTTGCGGCTCGCGCACGGTGTTCTTCAGCGCGATCGGCGTGTTTACGGTGGCGTCGGTCTTGTGCGGCTTGTCGCAGAACGTGACCGAATTCACGGCCGCACGAGTGCTGCAAGGCTTGGGCGGCGCGATGATGGTGCCGGTCGGCCGCCTGATCGTGGTCCGCAGCACCGAGAAGAGCCGGATGATGCAGGCGATCTCGACCATCACGTGGCCAGCGATTGCCGCCCCTGTGGTTGGGCCGCCAGTGGGCGGCTTCATTACGACCTATGCGTCCTGGCGCTGGATTTTCCTGCTGAATGTGCCGTTTGGTCTCGCGGCGATGGCCATTGCCCTCGTGCTGGTGCCGAACCTGCGCGGCAGCGAGCGCAAACCGCTCGACGTGGTTGGCCTGGTATTGAGCGCCGTCACCCTTACGGCGATCCTGTACGGCGCCGAACTCGCGAGCCAGCCCGGCGAAAATCCGTGGCTCGCTGCGGCGGTCATCGCGGGCGGCCTGTTGGCGGGCGTGGTGGCGTTCCAGCATGCGAAGCGGCATCCGTATCCGCTGATCGACGTCTCGACGCTGAAGATCCCGACCTTTTCCGTGACGGTCGTCACCGGCTCGTTCACCCGGATCGGCATTGGCTCGGTGCCGTATCTGATGCCGTTGCTGTTTCAGATTGGCTTTGGCGTGTCCGCTTTCAAATCGGGGCTGTTGCTGCTGGCCAGCGCGGTCGGCAATCTTGGCATGAAGGCATTGACCACACGCATCCTGCAGCGCTATGGCTTCCGGATGGTATCGATCGTCGACGTGACGGTCGCCGGGGTGTTCATCATTGCATGCGGGTTGCTGACGCCGAACGTGCCGCTTGCGCTGGTACTGTTTGTCGCTTTCGTTTATGGCGTGGCGCGGTCCATGCAATTTTCGACGTTGGCCACATTGGCCTACGCTGACGTCGCGCAAACGCAGATGAGCGCGGCGAGCACATTGTGGAGCGCCGCCGCGCAGATGACGATTGGTTTGGGTATTGCGTTCGGCGCCGTATCGCTGCGCGCGGCCGCCTTCTTCAACGGCGAAACGACGGGCCGCGTATTCACGCTCGACGACTTCCGCCTGGCGTTTCTGTTTGCCGGCGTGCTGACACTGGTATCGGTGCTTGGCTACGTGGGACTCGCGCGTGACGCTGGCCAGAGCATCGGCGGCGGCTCGCGCGGCGCCGAAGACCCGGCCAAAGGCTAATACGACGAAGTGCAGATGAAGCGGCAGCGCACAAAGATTGCCGCGTTCATCAATCGCACTGACAAAACCGGGAGAGGCACGCGGTGCAAGCAAACGAGCTGACGATTTCGAGCAACAAGGCCGACCTGGACATTGGGATGATTTACGCGTTCCTGTCGCAGGAGACGGCATGGGCGAAGGGCATGCCACGCGAGACGTTGGAGCGGGCGATCGCCGGTTCGTTATGCTTTGGCGCGTATATCGACGGCAGGCAGATTGGATTCGCGCGCTTCGTCACGGACCATGCGACGTTCGCGTATCTATGCGATGTTTTCGTGCTACCGGAGCACCGGGGCAACGGCTATGCGTCTGCGCTGATGAAGCACATGCTCGCCAGCCCTTCGCTGACAGGTTTGCGGCGCATCGTGCTGGTCACGACAGACGCCCACCACGTCTACGCGCCGCACGGCTTCAGGGAACTGGCAAATCCGGAGCGGTACATGGAGTTGCACAACCCGGACGTGTACAAGACGCCTTGAGGGAAGCCTGAACGCAGGGGACTAGAAGCAGGAGTCGAAGGAAAAAAGCGCGAGCAACAACCACAAACGAACAACCTGGGATATTTCCTTGAAGTACCGCATCGGCGCGCGCAGCGCCGCCGGAAGCATGACGGCCTGGTCACTCACGAGGGCAGGTGCGCGGGCCCAATCTCTACGGAGCCACAACACCCTCCAAGCCAGGGGACCCACTTAAGAATTGGCGGTGTGAGCCGCTTTCTTTTGCCTACTTTTCTTTGCGGCGGCAAAGAAAAGTAGGTGCCCCCCGCACAGGGGGAACACTAATAGACCAATAACAAAATTTAAGCGAAAAGCACCGCAATATCAGTCGCCCGAACAAAAAACGCATCAGCCGTAAGCCCTTTCCCGCATCCACTTCGTCATAATCCACTTTTCGCCGCCTAACACCGGCGCGCCCCCATGCAGGGTAAGCGGATCGAGTTGACGCTGCCCGTTCATATAACGGAAATACACAGCACCGCCCCGCGCCGCCGCAACCGAGAGCCCCGCTTCAGGAAAAATCGTCTCACCACCGTCGGCGACATCGTTCAGATAGATCACCAACGTTGCCACCCGCTGCCCGCCCTGCGCGGTATGAACCGCACTGCCGGGCTGATCGGGCGGAAAGTAATCGAAATGCGGACGATATTCGCCGGTCATGCCGTAGTGAAGAATCTGCAGTCCTTCGCCGTTTTCGACCGGCCAGTTCATCAGGCTGGAAATACGCCGCTCGAGCCGTTCGATGAACGCGTCTTCGCCGCGCTGGAACCAGATGCCTTCGCTGGTGCGGTTGCGGATCACGTCTTCCTTGCCGGTCGCAGGATTAACCGTGGTCGAACGTTTCAGCCGGTGACGCGAGCGTTCGATCAGTTCGCTGCATTCTTCGGGCGACAACACATCGGCAAACACGATCACCTGGGGCCGCTCGCAACGCATCAGCACGCGAATGTCGCGATCGTCCGCGCGGATCACGTTGCCGCGCGCCACCGGCGGGTCGTCGTACCGGTACGTTTGTGGCGCCGCCTGGGGCAAGGCCGCCTCGGTGGCGCCGCTCGTGGGATGCATGCCGAACGCCTTGTGCACCGCCATGCGGGCGGTTTCAGCGGCAAACCCCGCCTGCACCATCGAGTCGATCATCGAGTCCATGCTGCAACCGCGTCCCACGTTGGTACGCAGCCATTCTTCCCAGGCGGAATCGACTACAGGCATGACACTCCTCGCTCCTCAATGTAACGAAATACTGCATCAACAGACAGGCGCCTAGCAAGCGCGCGGCTGCTGGATGCCTGGCACCGCGCTACGCGCTCAGGCGCGGCGCTGCCGGCGTCGATAAAGATCGAGGCCTTTTCTCGCTTGCGCCTGGATCGCACGCTGCACGAACGGCGTCCAGCCGAGCAACGCGCCTTTGACGCCCAAAGCCTGGCGGGCCCAGCGCCATAAATCAAAAGTATCGCGATGTTCGGCGATGCGTCCGTCACGAAACACGAAGCGGGCATTGATCTGATTCACGACCGTGCGCCCCGTCTGACCGAAGGTATAGCGGGCAACCCAATGGGCACGGCCGTTCTGCTCGTCGGCTTCAACGCTGTCGTAGGTCAGCGAAAAATCCTGGGCGCGCGCGACCAGCATGCGCCACATGTCGCGCGCCTCCTCGCCGCGCAACTCGCCGAATGCCGGATCGCTGAACAGCACGTCGTCGGCATAGCAGGCGGCCATGGTTTCGGCGTCGCGCTGCTGGAACGCGGCATAGAACCGCTCGATCAGTTCGATGTTGGGATGGCTCATTTTTTTGTCTTGTGCATTGCCCGATGATGAACGCGGCGACGAGGGAAAGCACACGCGACACTGCGCGGGCGTGCCGCACACGATAGCCGAATATAACCCGGCTGGGGCGGCGAGGCGCTCCCCCGGAACACCAGGCGTGCCGGCGCCGCTTATCCGTTCGAAGCGACGCCGCGCACCCGTACGGCGTCGCTGTTGCGGCCCAGCAGCCAAACGGCTGTCGCAATCGACGCCGCGGCGGCGCCGGCAAGGTACAGCGCCGCGGCAAAACCGCTGGCAAAACTCGCATGCGCAGCCGACACCAGCGTGGCTCGCAGCACCGGGCTGAGTTGCGCCGTGGCTTGCACGCTATCGCCGGCCAGCACGCGCGACAGGAAACCCGCGTCGAGCGCGGCCTTGACGCCGGGCGTCAGCGGCGTGCCGTCCAGAAACGCAGCGTGCGTGCGGGCCGCAAGCACCGCGCCCAGCACGCCGACCGACGTCACGATGGCGGTAAAACGCGTCGTCGTGCTGATACCGGAGGCCATGCCGGTTCGATGCGTCGGCACGCAGGCCATGATGGCCTTCTGCGTATCGCCATTGAGTATTCCCGCACCCAGCCCGGTCACGACCATGCCGAGCGCGACCAGCGTGTAGCGTGCGTCGCCGGCCACCCATGCCGTCAGCAGATTGCCCGCCGCGATCAGCAGCAACCCCGTCGCGAGCAGCGCCATGCTCGACAAACGTGTGGAAAGCGAAGCGCCGATGTACGGCCCGACCACCATCGCCAGCGCGAACGGCAGCATGCCCACCCCCGCGGCCACCGCGGACAGGCCAAAGGCGTTCTGCAGGTAGAGCGGCAAAAACGTCATCATGACCTGCGCGCACGCGGCATAGCCGAACATCGCGAGGACCGCGGCGACGAAGCGCGGCTGCCGGAACAACGCGAGGTCGACCATTGCGTGTGCCCGCACCCGCTGCACCTGGATAAAGGCGCCGAGCAGCAGCGCGCACGCCGCCAGTCTCGCACCCGTTGCCCAACTCGCGAGCCCGTCCGTCGGCACCTCGATCAGGGCCCAGATGCCGAGCGCCAGCGCCAGACCGAACAGGATGCTGCCGGCGGCGTCGAGCGGGCCGGCTTCGGGATTGCGCGACTCGCGGATCGAGCGCGACGCGCACCACGCGAGCACCGCGCACACCGGCAGATTGAGCAGAAAGATCCACCGCCAGCCAAGCCATTGCGTAATCACGCCGCCGACCAGCGGCGCGACAGTCGTCGCCAGCCCCATGCAGGTGCCCCAGATAGCCCACGCGCGCATGCGTGCCGGGCCTTCGTGAAAGGTATTCGCAATCACTGCGAGCGCCGCTGTCAGCAGCATGGCGGCGCCGACGCCCTTGATCGCGCGCGCCACGTTCAACAGCGTCGCCGAGGGCGCCAGCCCACACCCGAGCGAGGCCACGAAGAACACCGCGAGGCCAAGCAGCAACATCCGCTTGCGGCCGACCCGGTCGGCGAGACCACCCGCGGGCAAGAGGCACGACGCAAAGGCGACCATATACGCGCTGACCACCCATTCGACATCGGCGAAACTGGCATGGAACGAGCGCGCAATCGATGGCAAGGAGACCGCCACGACATTGGTATCGAGAATGATCAGCGCGCAGGTCGCCGAAGCGGTGGCCAGCACGAAAGCGGCATTGGCGGGTTGGCCGTCCGGCGTTTGCACGGACGATGTCTGGCGGTCGGAGAGGGAGGACATACAGGCAAGCGCTATAGGCAAGCGCAATCGGGTCGAAGTCTGCTGATGATAGCCGCGCGTCTATTAGCCGTCATTGACATAGAATCACAAAATAATTAGCTGCAACGGAAATACTGAACATCATGCGCCAACTCGAACTGCGCCATATTCATGCCTTCGTTTGCGTCGCGAAACATCTGCATTTCTCGCGCGCCGCCGATGAACTGGACATCGCCGCACCGTCGCTGACCAAGCTGATCCAGGAAGCGGAACGGCTGCTCGGCGTGCGGCTCTTTCATCGCACCAAGCGCTCGGTGGCGCTGAGCGCGGCCGGCAACGCATACCTCACTGAGGCGCTCAGCGCGCTCGAACACCTCGCGCGCGGCGAAGAACGCGCGGTGCTCGCCGAGCGCGGCGAACTCGGACGGGTCGAAGTCGGCTACGTGGCGTCGGCGGCCTATGCGGGGGTGTTGCAACGCGCGGTTGGCGGCTTCCGCGCCATGCATCCAGGCGTCGACATTTCGATTCGCGAGGTGCCGATGGACGGCGTCGCGGCCATGCTGCGCGACGGTCTGCTCGATGCCGCCTACGTGCGCCCACCCATGCCGTTAATCGACGGCATCCAGGCCACAACCGTGCATCGCGACATGTTCGTCCTCGCGTTGCCGGACGATTCTGCGCTGGCGGCCTCGCTCTGCATCAAGCCGTCGCAACTGCGCGATCATTGTTTCGTGTTGCCGGAACAGGAGGCCGGCACCTTCGAAGTAGCCCGGCGCGGACGCTTCCCGCCGCGGCTCGGCCCGCGTCCCGGCACGCTCGCCGCAGTGCTCGCCTGCGTCTCGCTGGGCAGCTATGTGGCCGTCGTGCCGCATACGCTGGCCGACTGCATCGCTTTGCCGGGCGTGGTGTACAGAAACATCGCCGGCAAGCCCATCCCTTCTGAAATCGCGATTGCCTATCGAAAATTCGAACGGGCGCCCGCCGTGCGCGCGTTTCTCGAGTTCGCGCGAAGCCGCTAACCGCGCACGCCCTACCCTCGCGCCGCCTTTCGTTATATCCTGTCGAATATCACGGTAGGCTTCGTGAAGCGCTGGCGCGGGCTGCCGCAGGCAGCGCTGCGCGAGCGAAACACGCATTCAGGAGCCAGCAGCAGTGCGCAGTCGATCCACATTGTCCGGTCCGGCGGAGCGCTTCGAGCGCTCGCCGAATGAGCTTTCATCGACCATCGTCGCGGTAAAGCCGGCGTCCGAGCGGGGCCGCGCCGAGCTGATCCGCGACGTCGTCGATGCTTACAGGCGTCTTTACGGCAGCGTGCTGCGCTTCGTGCTGATGCTGACCGACGACCAGTTGAACTTCGCGTCGGTCGGCACGTCGGGTTCGCATTCGTTGAACCAGTTGTTGTCGATCCTTGCCGAGCAGGCCAAGGCGGCGGCGTTTGTCCGCCTGCGCGAGCTGCAGGCGGCCATCGAGGAATCCCGCTCGGCCGAACAGCTGCGCGACGCGATTTTTTCGGACGCGTTCAGCAACGACCTGAACGCATTGCGCAAAGTAGTGGCGGCGCTCGAACGGCTCGACACCGCTTTTGTCGGCTTGTGCGTGGGACATGTTCTGGAGCAGCATGCGCGGCCGGCCGGCGACGCGGCTCCGATACCGGTCACCCGCACGGCTTCCGGTGCAGCCCGCACCCGTAGCCGTACTGCTACCCGGCGCAAATCGCATACCGGCCCAACGCTCGTCCGCTCAAACGACTGACTCCCCGATACCGCCCATGAACGATATTTTTTTCGCGCCGTTATATCTTTCCGAATATATCGTTGTCGGCGGCGGCGGCGGCGGCGGCGGCGCGGGCAACGTCTCGCCTGCACGTAACCAGCCCGCCTGACGCCGGAAACCGGATTCGAGGTCCCCATGCACATGCCCCCGTTTCGTCTTGCGCAGCCCTCGCGCCTCAAACTGTCAGCCGACACACAAGCAGACACCGGCATCAAGCCGCCCGACTCGTGCTGCTCGCCCGCCAACGCCTCGCCGCCGAACGCCAAACGACGCGCGCGCCTCGCGGAACTCGACAATCATCTGCATTGTTCGATCATCGGCACGTGCCTCAGCACGCATGAACTGCGCAAACTGGTGCCCCGATTCACCAGCCTCGATCGTCAGGACGCGAGCGATCTGGAGATTCATCACTCGGCCGTCGAACTCGCGATCAGCGGCGGCGCGGGCGCCAAGGCGCTGCATAAGTCACTGGACGAACACTACGCGGCCGCGGTCCGCCGCTTCGATAAAGCCGCCGACGAAGTCGAACTGCTAAAGCTATGGGATGAAGCGCTGAAAAGCGGCGACATTCCACCCGCTTACTGGGCCTTGATGACGCACCCCTACGCGACCATGCCGGTCCGCCAGAAAGCCTTCGGCGATCTGCACATGCTGTCGCATCTGGTGGGCGCGGCAAATCGCGCGGATATCCGCAGGCTGGTTGCGCTGGAAGCGGAAAACGCCGCGCTAAAAGAGAAAGTGGAGCGGCAGCAAAGCCGTTTGCACGACATCAGCATGCAACGCGACGCGTCGATCGACGCGCTAAACGAGCAGATCGCAAGGCTTGGCGCATTGGCCAGTCGCCAGACGCCGGCCGGTACCGGCGATCTCGAAGCCGATGTGCAACGCTTGCGCGACAAGCTGGTCGAAGCCGACCAGCGGGTGGCACTGCACACCAGCCGCCGCGAAGCGGCCGAGCAACGCGTGCTCCGGGAACAAGGCGCCGCCGAGGTGCTGCGCAAGAGCCTCGATCAGGCACTGGCGCTCCTCAAGCTGGTGCAAAGCGAATGCGATGTACTGGAACGCGCGACGCTCGACGCCGCCGACGACACCAGCGCAGCGGGCTCACGCCGCGCCAGTCTCGAAAGCGTGCGCGGCAAGCGGATCGTGTACGTGGGCGGCAGACCCGGCTCGAATGCCGCGCTCAAGCGGCTAGTGGACGCGGCCGGTGGCGATCTCGTCGTGCACGACGGCGGCGTGGAAGATCGCAAGGGTCTGCTCGCAGCCGCGTTGCCTGGCGCGGATATCGTCGTGTTTCCAGTGGACTGCATCGATCACGATTCGATGAATACGCTTAAGCGGGTCTGCGATCGCCTGCGAATCGACTATTACCCGCTGCGCACCGCCAGCGTGGCGAGCTTTGTCGAATTGATGACCCGCCGGCACGCCGAGCATCTCGCGCAAGCCGCCAATCCGCCGGTTTCGGTGTTCTGCCTGCGGCACGGTTGAGTGCTGTGCCCGCATCGGCCCGCGCTTTCAGGAGCGGATCAAGCGGGTTAGCTCGGCGATCTGTCTGGCGCAACTGCGTTGCGCTTCGACTTCGACATCGCGGTAAAGGCGAATGATGGTTTCGCCGACCGGCGTCAGCGTGCAGCCGCCGCCGCTTTGACCGCCCTGCTCCGAATGCGTGGCGGGCGCCTTGAGCGAGCGGTTCAGTTCGTCGATCAGGAGCCATGCGCGCCGGTATGACATGCCGAGGCTGCGCGCCGCGGCTGAGATCGAGCCGTGCTCGCGTACGGCTTCGAGCAATTCGACTTTGCCCGGCCCTAACGCGACAGCGTCGCCGCTGCGGATACGCATTCTGAAGCGCACTTCAGGGCGCGTTTTCGCCGGTCGTGATGTGGTTTTCGTGGTATCGGCCATGCGCGAAAGGATACACGAACCGCCTCGCGCTGCCAGCCCGGCGCAACGGCCTTCAACGGTGCTTTAGCGATGCTCCGGGAAACAGTATCCGTAGTCTTCGCAGCCCGGGCAGCCAGGTGCCGGACCCGGCTGGAGGCCCAGTGAAAGCGCACGCTGCTGGGCGAGAAATTTCTTCCAGCGCAGATTGGCGACGTTCAGCACAACCAGAGTCGGGAAATAACGCGTGAGCATCCACGTGACTTCTTCGCGGCCGGCGAGCCCAAGATCGCGCCACAGATGGTCCGGCCGCAAGCACGCATGGGCGATGATCGAGGCGAGACACGAGGCGTCGTCCGTGTGGACAGCGGCGCTTGCATGCGTGAGCAGCAGCGCGTGCAGTGTCTGGACGAACGCGGCGTGCTCGCCAGTTTCGATGGCAGGCAAGCGTGCCGGCGTGGCATCGTACCTATGCGCAAAGTGCCGCTCCAGCAGCGCGCGCCACGCCGGCAGCGGCAGTCCAAGCAGCGCGAGTTCGCCGTGTGCGTCGCGCGCTGCGATCAGTTTGGCGAATAGCCGGGTGTCGGGCGACGCCGCATCCGTTGCCGCAGCGAGCCACCTGGTCATGCGTGCCGCGACGTGGGCGTCGTCAGGTAGTGAAAGCGGTTGGGCGTTTTGCGCTGCAACCAGCGTTGCATGTGAAAGCGGATCGTCAGACATGGCGGCGCGGTGAAGATGAACTTGCGGACCATGGTACGCCTGCCCTCGCCTGTCGCCCGATCAGCCTAGCCCGACGACTTCAAAACGTGCGCCTCGATGCGCGCGAGACGTTTGACGTGACGCGGCGCGGGCAGGATGTCCGAGCCGGAAAACAGAATCGGCGCGCCGTCGTCGGCGTCGAGCGCACGGCCGCCGCATTCGTAAGCCACCAGCACGTTTTCGCCTACCGGCGTGTTGAAAAGCTCATGCCAGGAAAACGTCACGACATAACCGTCATGTCCCACCGCGACAAATACGGTGCGCTTGAACTCGCCCGTCACCTCGTTCGGCAGACCCGCTTCCGTGATCAGCGTCGTCAACCGCACGCCCCGGTACGGCTCGACGCTGCGGATAAACCGGTTCGTCGTGTAGCAGCGCAGATCGAACGGCGTCGCCAGCACGCTCTCGTAGCGCCTGAGCTGTTCGAGTTCGAATGACAGCGGGCGCTGGAATCGTCCGCTCAGAACCAATGCGCTCGCCACGGCCGGCGCGGTAATCACATTCACACTATCCATACCCGGTTATCTCCAGCATCGATGCCCGAGTGGCTTGTCCACTCGCTATGTCCGTGTGTATATTACGCTGCGTCGACGGCTTCCGGCACGAAACGGCATCGATACGCACTATATCGTCCGGCATATCGGCCCATGGGGCCGCCTTGCCCGACCCTATAAAAACTCACGGCACGCGTTGACGTGCTGGCTTGCAGCCAGTTTGCCGCTTGACCGCTCAGGAGATCAGATGCGCTTTTCGACCCGGTTTTCGATCCGCTTAATGTCCCACCTTTCACCCGCTCTGCGGCGTACCGCCGGCGCGTCGCTCGTGACTTGCGCCCTGGTCGCCGCGCTGACCGGCTGCGGCGGCGACACCGTGACAGCCGTGCCGCAACGCGTCGCCGTCAGCGCGGCGCCGAACGGCATTGCGGTGCGCGCCGCGGACGGCGCCGTCTTCATCACCGACGATCAGACCAACAGCGTACTGTCCTCTCCCGACGGCCACATCTTCGCGCATTACGCCACCGTGCCGGTAGTAGCCGGCCAGGCGAACAGCCTGAGCCAGTTGAGTTTCGCGGATGCCGGCGCGCTGATGATCGAACGCTTCGGCTTTGGCACGGCGAGCGCGGTTTTCAGCATCACGGGTGCCGATGCCATTGCGGCGCTGAGCGGCCCCGATCCGACTCGACGCCGGCTCGGATTGATTTCGATCGGCTCGAATCGCGTGCTGTCGACGTGGTTCGTCAAAAACGGTAGCGCTCCGCCACAAGGCGGCCTGAGCCTGATTACCTACGATCCGAACGCGCACACCGCCGTCGAACGCGATCTGCTGTCGGGGCTCGGCAAACCGGTTGGCGTCGCCGTATCGGGCGACACCGTGTATGTCTCGGATCAATCGAACAACAACATCGTCAAGGCGAGTCTGAGCACGCTGCTCGGCGGAACGCAGGCCGTGGCGCCCAGCGCGACGCTCGTGCAGATCGCAAGCCCGGACCTGATGGCGGTCGACCCGAGCGGCACCCTTTACACCAAATGCAACGCCACGGGCCTGTGCCGGATCGCGCCGGACGGCACCATCAGCGTGCTTGCAAACGACTTTCAGGACGCCCGCGGTGTCGCGATCGACGCATCACGTCATCAGCTCTATGCAATCGACCGTGCCAGCAGCGCGGGCGGCACCGGTTACGTGCGGATTTTCCCGCTCAATTGATTGCGTGGACATGCAACGCGACGTGGCGGCGTCGTAATATAGCGCTCTTAATAACGAACCGGGGTTCTCGCATGATTCGCAAGCTGCTCGCCTCTCTCGTGGTTGTCACCGGCGTGGTGACGGCTGCGCCCGCCTTCGCGCAGGACGACACGGTCAACGTGCTGTATGCCGGCTCCCTCGTCAATCTGATGGAGCGCAGCGTCGGCCCGGCATTCGAGAAAGCCACCGGCCAGCATTTCCGCGGCTACGCGGCGGGCTCGAACAAGATCGCCAACGAGATCAAGGGCAAGCTGCGGCGCGGCGACGTGTTCATCAGCGCGAGCCCGAAAGTGAACGACAGCCTGATGGGCGAGGCGAACGGCGATCACGTCACGTGGTATGTGAACTTCGCCGAATCGCCGTTGATGATCGGCTACAACCCGCAAAGCAAATTCGCGGCGGCGTTCAAAAACAGGCGCTGGGATCAGGTGTTGCAGGAGCCGGGCATCCGCATCGGCCGCACCGATCCGAAGCTCGACCCGAAGGGCGCGTTCACCGTCGAGATGATGACGAAGGCGGCGGATCTCTACCATCAGCCGGACCTGGTCGAGAAAACCTTGGGCGCGCCGGAAAATCCCGCACAGGTTTTGCCAGAGGAAACATTGGTTGGCCGCCTGCAATCCGGACAACTCGACGCCGGCTTTTTCTACTCGACCGAGACTTCCGACCTGAAGATTCCGGCAATTCGCCCGGCGCCTGAATTGCAAGCCAAGGCCAGCTACACGCTGACCATTCTCAGCGATGCGCCGAACCATTCCGGCGCGAGCAGCTTCGTCGATTTCCTGCTGAGCGCGCAAGGACGCGCACTGCTCAAGCAACATGGCGTCGACGTGATCAAACCCACCGTGAGCGGCAACGTGCAGGCCATGCCGCCTTCAGTGCAAGCCGTGATCGACGCCGCGCAATAACGCGCGGTGAAGCGTACCGCCGCGCGACCGCTGCTGTGGCTGGCGGCGCTGCTTGCCGTCTATCTGTGCGCGCCGTTCGTCGCGAGCGTGCCGCAACTCGGTGCCGCCGACTGGGCGAACGTCAATTGGCGGGCGACGTGGTCGGCAGTGGGCGTGTCCGCGGCGAGCGCCAGCGTTGCCTCGCTCGTGATTCTGCTAGGCGGCGTGCCGCTCGGTTATTTTCTGGCGCGCTCGAACTCGCGCAAGGTGGCGCTGCTCGGTTTCATCGTGCAACTGCCACTTGCATTGCCGCCGCTGACAAGCGGCGTGCTGCTGCTATTTCTGCTTGGTCCGTATAGCTGGGTTGGCCGCTTCACTGGCGGCGTGCTGACGGACTCGTTCGCCGGCATCGTGCTCGCCGAAGTCTTCGTGGCCGCGCCCTTCCTGATCATCGCCGCGAAGTCCGCGTTTGCTGCCGTCAATCCGGTGCTCGACGATGTTGCCGCGACTCTCGGCCATCATGCCGCGAGCCGCTTTTTCAGGGTCATGCTGCCGGTGGCGTGGCCGGCCATTCGAGCGGGACTGGCGCTCGCGTGGCTGCGAGCTTTCGGCGAATTCGGCGCGACCGTGATGGTTGCCTACCATCCGTACTCATTGCCGGTGTACACGTACGTCGTGTTTGGCGGCCAGGGTTTGCCGGCGATGATGCCTTTGCTGCTGCCGACGCTGGCGATTGCGATTGTTTGCGCTGCGCTGTCGATCTACAGCCTCAGGCAGAAAGCCGCCCTCGAAGAGACGGAAAACGGCGACGACGTACTGGAATCCACCGCGGAACCGACGGCGAGCCGAGGGGATAGCGACAATCTACGTCTCGCCTTCCATTTACGACGACACCTGGGCGCATTCAATCTCGACATCGCGTGGACACCTGTCACGCGACGCCTTGCGATCATCGGGCCATCGGGTTCGGGCAAATCGTTAGCATTGCGTTTGATTGCCGGGCTCGAACATAACGAAGCGGGGTTTGTGCGACTGGGCGCCACCGATCTTGGCGCACTGCCGCCTGAGCGACGTCAGATCGGCTATATGCCGCAGGATTACGGCCTTTTCCCGCATATGACGGTGGCGCGACAACTGGCCTTTCCCGTCGATGCCGACGCCGCCAGTGCGCGGTACTGGCTCGATCATCTTGGCCTCGCCCAACTGGTGGCGCGGCTGCCGCATCAATTGTCGTTTGGACAACGCCAGCGGGTGGCGCTGGCGCGCGCGTTGACGCGGCACAGCGAGCTTCTATTGTTCGACGAACCGTTTGCCGCGCTGGATACGCCACGGCGGCGCCGCTTGCAGCAGTCACTGCGGGCGTTGCAGCGCGAGATTGCGGCGGTGACGATCATCGTCACGCATGATCCGGATGAGGCTGCTTTGTTGGCTGACGAAGTGCTGGTGGTCGAACAGGGGCGGGTGTTGCAGGCGGGCTTGATCGATGCGATTTTTGAGCGGCCCGCGTCGCTGCGGGTTGCCGAACTGCTTGGATTGCACAATGTGGGCGAAGGATTGATGCGTGCGCCTGGGCGGCTTGAGATGGGTCGTGGGCTGGAGATTGAGACGGGCGAATGTGGGCGCGGATTTGCAGCTGGGCAGCGGGTGATGTGGCGGGTTTCTTCTCATGCGGTTGTGGTTTCGGATGGGGGTGCGTTTAGCGCCTTCGTCGAGGCTGTTGAATTGCGGCGGGGGGAGCGGTATGTGCGGGTGAATGTCGCCGGGGTCAGGTTTGATGTTGCGTGTGATGATGTCTCGCTTCGCGAGGGAGCGGTTTGTTGGGTTGATATTTGCGGGTTTGGGGTTTGGGTTTGGTAGTTGTTTTTTGCCTTTGGCGGCGGCATTTTTGGTTGTGCCTACGGCGTTTGGTGTTTCTATTCTTATTGGTCTATTAGCGTTCCCCGTGTGCGGGGGGGCACCTACTTTTCTTTGCCGCCGCAAAGAAAAGTAGGCAAAAGAAAGCGGCTCACACCGCCAACATTTAAGCGGGTCCCCTGGCTTGGAGGGGCTCGTGGCCCGATTAACGGATCACACCGTGGTCCATAAGCGCCTGTGACACAGCCGTCATCCGCTCCCACTCCGCACTGCGTGCGTCGCGGACGGGTCCACCAGGGAAAACGGGGGCTTCGGTTGCGCGTAGCGGGAGCCATCGGCTTCGCCTCGGCGAGGCGCCCAAATACACCGATTGTTTTGTGAAGTACCGCGTCGGCGCGCGCAGCGCCGACGGAAGAATGACGGCCTGGTCACTCAGGCCGGTAGGTGCGCAGGCTCAGTCTCTACGGAGCCACGAGCCCCTCCAAGCCGGGAGAGCCGCTTAAGAATTGGCGGTGTAAAGCCGCTTTCTTTTGCCTACTTTTCTTTGCGGCGGCAAAGAAAAGTAGGTGCCCCCCGCACAGGGGGAACGCTAATAAACCAATAACAAAAGAAACAACCAACGCCGTAGGCACACATCAAAAATGCCGCCGCCAAAGGCAAAAAACAACAACCTAAATCTCACCCGCGTGAGCCCTCCCCCTGACATCAGAAAAAGCAACCTCCACGAGCAGCTTCCCGGAATCAAAAACCGTCACCAACGCTTCATCCCAATCGCCTTGAGCGGTACGATCACCCCACGTCACCGGCAGCGTCACAGTCCGAAACTCGCCCGTATGGCGATTCACCAGCAACGTAAGCCGCCCCTTCATAGACCGCTTCGCAACATCCGTAACCGGATCCTTCCGCACATCGTGCCACTCATCCCCCAGCCGGATGGCTGAACACTTCATCGCAAATCGCTGCGTATCGCGATTGATCTGTTGCAACAACGCGCCCCCCATCCCGAACACGATGTTATCGGCCGCAAAACCGGCCTCATCCATCGCCGCAAGAATCGCCTCGATCGAATCCGGATTCACGCCGTCGCCCTGAATCACCCGCACATTGTTCAGCACCCGACGCCCCTTGCTGTTCCGCATCGAACCAAACGATGCCTCGAGCGCCCGCATGGTCTGCAACACGATCGTTTGCGGATCGCCGGAATCAGGCCGGATCACCAGCGTGGCGCCGGAATCGATCACGGCCTGCTTCAACTCCGTACCCCACACTTCAAGCGCGGCGAACAGGTCGTATGAATCGGACACCACCGACACAATCGCCCCCGGCTTGCCGAACTTCGCGATCATGTTGCGAAATGCGTCGGTTTCACGCTCGCGGCCCCATGACGTAATCGTGCTGTGCTCGGCGGCGGGCACCGAAAACGCCGCCATCGGTTCGTTGTAGTAGTGGTTCGCCGCGACCACACCCAGTACCGTATCCGAACCCATGAAACTGACGAGGTGCGCGGCCCCGCCAATCGCCGCGGATTCCGCACTCGACACACCACGCGCGCCGAAGTCGTGCAGCTTGAACGGTAGTTGCGTGAGATCGTCACTGCTCTTCACGAGATAGTCGCGGATCGTCTTGCGCAGATGCCAGCTTTGCGTCGCGACCGTAATCGGATACCAGATGCGCAGCAGCATCGTCTCCAGGTACGAAGCCAGCCAGAACACCTGCGGATCGTCGCATTCGACCGTGACAAGCACGTTGTGCGTCGGCACGACTGAACCTTCCGGCACCGAGCGAATCCGCACCGGTAGATATCCGTCATGACGTGCGACGATGTAGCGCCAGCCAGCTTCGTTAAACGGCTCGCCATGCGCCGTGAAAAACGCCTTCGCCTGATCGATCATTGCAGGGGTGATGGGACGGCAGAGATATTCCTTGATCAGCATCTGCAGACCGAAAAACAACGTGCGGTCGTAGCGTCCGCCGCGAGACTCGATATACGAGAACATCGCCGACGCTTCAGGTGGATATTGCAGGTAGTGCGAGGCCTTGTACGAATCCGTATTCAGGATCGGATTGGACAGAATCGAGGCAATATCGTTGAGACCGATATCGTTTTGCATGGCCAGAACTCCGGTTTGCCGGCGCCAACGCTCGGCGTAGCACGTCGAGATGCCCGCGCTGCGAAGAGGCTCCTCAAACCCCGGCACTCAGCTGAGGCGGCACATTCGGCCGCGTCGAAAACAACCGGCCAAGCACGCCTTTGCGTGCCTCAGCAATCGCCGGCCACAGCATGTCCGCAAGCAAACCGATGCCTTGCGCCAGCGCGCTATCTCTAGCCGACGTAAAGACCGGCACGCCGCGATTGAGCGCCTCATTCACCTGTTTTTCGTCGCGCGGAAGCTGATGCGCAACCCGGGCTCCAAGCGTTTTCTCCAGCGTCGCCAGATTGATCCGCGCATTCTTGTCGTATTGATTCACCACCAGCCGCACCTTGCTCGCCGGGTAGCCCAACTCCCTGAAAATATCGAGCATACGCCGCCCGCCATGGAGATAAAGCAGATTCTGCCGCACCACCATACAAATGGCATCGCTATGATCGAGCGCATGAATCGCGAGCGGATTGAGGCTCTGCCCGACATCGACCAGCACCGCATCGTATTGTTCGCGCACCAGCGTAAGAATGCGCTCCAGCTGGATGGGCTGCAACTCGGCGGCCCTCAGCGGATCGCCGGCGCCGGCCAGTACGTCGAGGTTATCGTGCACATGCATCACGCACGATTCGAATAGCGCGGCGTCCAGGCGCTCGATCCGCGAACACAGATCAGCGAGCGTCAAGGGCGGCGGCTTGTCTGCCATCAACAGGCTGGCGTCGGCAAATTGCTGCGTGAGATCGATCAGCAGCACGCGCCGGTTGCGCTGCGCGGCGAGCGCATACGCGAGATTCACGGCAATCAGCGTCGTGCCGCTGCCGCCCTTGCTCGATGCAAGCGATACGACGCGACCGGCACGGGGCACGTCCGTACTTTTGCTCGCGGCAACATCCTTGAGCGCGTCGGCGATCTCGCGCACGTCGAGCGGCCACGGCAGTACATGCCGCACACCGGCACGCATCGCCGCCGTCAACAAAGCGGTGGACGGCGCCGGCGTCACCAGCATGCAATGCAGATCGGGTAGACACGCGAGCACTTCTTCGACACTCTCCAGGTCGCGCGCGCTCAGATCGATATCGTCGACGATCAGCAGATCGGCACTTCTGATCGCTTCAGCATGCGCGCGCAATTGCCATGCCGCGCCATACACGGTACGCAACTGATACACCGCACCGCTTGCTTCGAGGCGCGCGCGAATGTGCGGCGTCCGTTGCTTGCTGGAGGAAATCAGGAAGATGTCGATCATGCTGGGTCTCCGTCGGCCTGGGCCGCTTCAGTTGGCCAAGCCGTCCACTGACGGGTCGACGCTCACGTATAGTCGTCCGGGTCCGGCGGATTGATCTCGGCGCCGCGCCCATTGTCACGCTCCCATGAGCCGGGAATCTCGTACAGTGCGTCGCGCAGTTCGTTGCCCTGGATTTCCGCTTGCGCCTTACGCTTGATCGCCTCGGCGATCACCAGCGTCTGCAGATCGACCGGCGGTGCCGCGAATAGCGCACGTGGCGCTGCGGCATGGCGTTGATAAGAGAGGCCGGCGCCGTGTGCCGTGGTCTGACGATCCGGATGCGATACGGCCGATTTGCTGATCCTGTTCATGGCAACCCCCATGGTGAGTCTTCTCAAAGCCCGTCCCAGGCGAACCGTGTCTGCGCGAGTGCGCAGACACGGCCCCTGATCCACCTCGTAACGTGTGCCTCTCTGTGGAGACTCAGGCCTGTCCTCCCCGCTTCATCGCGCCGGCCGGTCCTGACCGTGCGCTGCCCCGTCGCTGCTCTGTACTTCCCACGCTCGCGTAAAACACGAACGCAGTGATTGTCGCTGTTGCGCTCTTTTACCTGCTATAACCGCCATGTCCCGCTTGATCCAGGTCCATCCCAGTGGGACGAAAAAAGTGGCGAGGTCATCGCTTCACGTCGTCGCGGTCGCAAATGATCGATACCCCGTATCGACCACTCGCGCCGCTTTTTCTGACATCCGTTTTTCAGTGGCCCCGCCGCACCTTCGTAAAACGCATTGGCTTCCCCGGCCGCGCTTACGAAGTCGTTGTTTGCCGCCGGGTTTTTTTACCTGCTGTTCCCCCGTGCTTCGTTTCCTGCTTCCGGCGGCAATGCATTCGTTTGTGAATCTCTTATTGCAACGGCTGTGCCATGTGCCCTCAATCCCTTGTCACACGGCGATTTCCTGTGCGGCGCACTCCGCCGGACCACTGTCCGCCGCACACGTTGATTCGGATTCGACACGTGATGGATTCGCTCATCGGCACGCCATGACTAGCCGATACGCATCGCCCGCACGGGAAACCGCGCTTGAGCTGCCGCCTCCAGCAGTGCTTTGCGGCACGCCCCGGTCAAATATGCCGATGCTTCGGCACCCGAAGTAGCACGCCGCGCATGGCGCCCGATGTGTCGCAAGCTTGAGACGTTCTCCTTTGACGACACCGGCTTCATCGCGCGATCGCCGCGTGACGACCTGCGGCGCAATGTGGTACACCGCTCAGACAAGGGGTTGACCAATCGCTTATTTGCATTCGGGAATGGCAACCCAGGCGTCTCGCGAAGCCAACAATTGTTTCTGAATCCACATTTGTTTGTATGGCGCTCGAAAGCACTTTCGCTTATCGTTAGCCATGCGCCAGATAGAGCGTGCATCACAGGCCACCGAGGCACCAACGGTTAGCATGATTCGGGGACAAATTTCATTCGGCGGGTTCAGCGTCAAACGCTGTTTCGCCATCTGTCCAATGTGTAGCAACCCGCGGCTCACGCCGCCGCTCCATGCCCCCGCCATTGCTGCTACCGTGAAGTCGTCACCGCCCGGCTCATCGCGGCAAAGCGCGAAGCCAGTGACGAAAACCTGCCCAAGTCCGTGCGAACGGACCGGCTGGCTCAGTTGGTCGAGGACCGGCACAGTGTGCCGATCTGCCCAATACATTGAACAGCAGTCGTGAGAGCAGCTTTGAACCCGGGGGTAACATGAAGACGACTTGCACGCCAGTCGACGCGGAACGCACCGTTCTCTACGTGGCGAACGCGCCCGACCAGAAACTCGCCAGTTTCCTGGCGGAATCGGGTTGGCAAACCGTGCATGCCAAGAGCACGTCCGTCGCCGAACGCATGATCGAGCGCGGCAATATCAAGGTCGGCCTCGTCGAATTGCCGGGCGACTGCACCTCGCAGCAACTCTCCGCGCTGGCCACGTGCATGCGGCGCGTCGAAACCAACTGGGTTGCCCAGATCGCGCCGGGTCAGGCGGAAAACGAACTCGTCAGCCGCTTCATCCTCGACTATTGCTTCGATTTCGTCACCCGGCCGTGGCTGAACGACCGGCTGGTATTCGCGCTCGGCCACGCGCACGGGCTTTCGAGCCTGCGCCAGGCACGGGTCGTTCCGGAACCGTCGCTCGGCCGGCACGGCATGGTGGGCCAATGCGAGGCGATGCAACAGCTGTATCGGCGCATCGACAAATGCGGGGTGACCGAGGCACCCGTATTCGTCGCCGGCGAATCGGGCACCGGCAAGGAACTGACCGCCCGGGCGATTCATGACCGCTCGCCGCGCGCCGGCCGGGCCTTCGTGGCGATCAATTGCGCGGCGATTCCGCCTAGCCTGTTGCAGGCCGAGCTTTTCGGCCACGAGCGCGGCGCCTTCACCGGCGCGCTGCAACGCAAGATCGGCCGGATCGAAAGCGCCAACGAAGGCACGCTCTTTCTCGACGAAATCGGTGATATGCCGCATGAGTGTCAAGCGGTGCTGCTGCGCTTTCTGCAGGAAGGCACCATCGAGCGGCTGGGCGGCAATGGGCCGATCAACGTCGATGCCCGGGTGATTTCAGCCACTCACGTCGATCTGGACAAGGCCGTTGAAGACGGCCGGTTCCGCTCCGACCTGTATCACCGTCTGTGCGTGCTGCGTCTGGTCGAGCCGCCGTTGCGCGAGCGCGGCGGCGACATCAAGCTGCTCGCCAACTATGCACTGAGCATGTACAAGCAGGACGGCGCGCGCAAACTGCGCGGCCTGTCGAGCGACGCGATCGTCGCGATGTCGAACTATCCGTGGCCGGGCAATGTGCGCGAGCTGATCAACTGCGTGCGCCGCGCGGTCGTGATGAGCGAGGGGCGCTTTATCACCGCAGCCGATCTCGGCCTGCCGGAAGCGGATAACGGCCCGGCCGTGACGCTCGCGGAAATCCGCAGCAAGGCTGAAAAAGACGCCATCGAACACGCGTTGCAGCGGCACGGTTACAAGCTGTCCGAGGCGGCAGCCGAGCTCGGTATTTCGCGGGCAACGCTGTATCGGCTGATGCATGCGAACCGGCTGCATCAGGAACCGCCCGCGGGACGCGCATCGAGCACCGCCGGTGGCGCGGATGCCGACGGCGAGGCGGAGCGGCAGGCGCCATCCCTCGTCTAGCCGCACGCACCGCCCGGCCCAGCAGATCATCTGCGCCTTTCGAACAGGCGCCGGCGTTGCTATGCTGAAAGCCGTTTAGCCACGCGGGAGTGGACTTGGCCGACCAGCATGTTCCGGAGAGCGCGCGCCGTCCGTCCTCCGTCCTTCCCGCTCAGGCGAGCCCGTGCGACACGCTCGCCATCCGCGCGCAGCCTCTTAGCTTCGCCTCGCCGTGCCGGCGCAAAAAACTGGCGCTCGCCGCGACCATCCTCGGCTCGAGCATGGCATTCATCGACGGCTCCGTGGTCAACGTCGCGTTGCCGTCCATTCAGACCGATCTGGGCGCGAGCGTCGCGGCGATCCAGTGGGTCGTCAACGCGTACCTCCTGTTTCTCGGCGCGCTTGTGCTGGTGGGCGGATCGCTCGGCGATCAGATCGGCCGGCGCACCGTGTTCATCGCGGGGATCGTGCTGTTCATGCTGGCCTCGATCGGCTGTGGCCTTGCGCCCGGCGCCGGCGCGCTGATCGCGGCGCGCGCCGTGCAGGGCATCGGCGCGGCGTTGCTGGTACCGAGCAGCCTCGCCATCATCGGCGCGGTATTCGACGACAAGGAACGCGGCCAGGCGATCGGCACCTGGGCTGGCGTCGGCGCGATCACCTCGTCGGTCGGGCCGGTGGCGGGCGGCTGGCTCGTCGATGCGTATTCGTGGCGGGCCATCTTCTTTCTGAACGTACCGATTGCATGCGCGACGATCGCGCTGGCGATCGTCGCCGTGCCGGACAGCCGCGAGGACGAGGCTCCGGCCAATCCAGCCTCGCGGGTTCCGGCACCCTCGCCGCCCCGGCTCGACTGGCCGGGCGCCGTCGCAGCGGCAGCGGGGCTTGCGGCCTTGACCTATGGCCTGACGCTCGCCTCGACGCGTGGCTTCGCCGACGGCTGGGTGCTGCTGGCGATCTTTGGCGGCCTGGCCGTGCTGGCCACCTTCGTCGTGCTCGAAGCCAGCAGCCGCAATCCGATGATGCCGCTCGACGTGTTCCATTCGCGCGACTTCGTCGGCGCCAATCTCGTCACCTTGCTGGTTTACTTCGGATTGGGCGGGGCGCTGTTCTTTCTGCCGTTTACGCTGATCCGCGCCTACGGCTATAGCGCGACCGAGGCCGGCGCGGCCTTGCTGCCGGTGCCCGTCACGATCGGCCTGCTGTCGCGTTTCACTGGCGGCATGACACACCGCTACGGCGCGCGAGGCTTGCTGAGCGCGGGTCCGGTCGTCGCGGCAGCCGGCTTCGCGATGCTCGCGCTGCCCTGGGTGCGTGGCGATTACTGGCGCGGCTTCTTTCCCGCGCTGATTGTCCTTGGACTCGGCATGACGATTACCGTCGCGCCCTTGACCACGACGGTGATGACCTCGGTCTCCGCCACCCGCACGGGCGTGGCGTCCGGGATCAACAACGCGGTTGCGCGGGTGGCGAGTCTGCTGGCGATCGCGGTGCTGGGCATCGTATTCGTGTGGTCGCACGACGCGGCGCTTGACGCGCGGCTCGATGCCTTGCATGTGCCGCAGCAGGCGCGCGAGGCGGTGCGCCTTGCGCAATCCGGCATGGAAGCGAATGCGGCGGCAGCCGGCGCAACACCAACCGCCACGCAAACGGCAGTAGCACGGGCACAAGCCGAAGCCTTAGGCACGGCGTTGCGCGCGGTGGCGCTGGTATCGGCGTGCTGCGCGGTGGCCGGCGCGGCCGCGGCGGCCCTGACGATTCGCCCGCAGCGGCAGCCGTCGAGTTGACGCGCACCGCTCATCGACTGTTCAGATCGCCGTGAAACGTCGCGGGCAGGTGGCCGCCATACTGGTGTTCAGATGTTTCAGACCACCATCGGCCAACCGGGAGCCCGCTCATGACGATGACCTGCTTTATCCGCTACCAGATCGATCCGTTTCAGCGCGACGCCTTTAACGACTATGCCCGCAACTGGGGCCGTATCATTCCGCGCTGCGGCGGTCATCTGATCGGCTACTTTCTGCCATCCGAAGGCACCAACGACATCGCCTGGGGCCTAATCGCCTTCGATAACCTCGCCGCCTACGAAACTTATCGCGCGAGGCTGCGAGCGGACTCCGAGGCACGGGAAAATTTCCAGTTCGCGCAGATGAGACGCTTCATTCTGCGTGAGGAAAGGACCTTCACCGAAGTGGTCGAAGGTACGCTGGGTGTGGCGGCGCTGAGCTAGTCGCACCCCGGGGGAATACACTGCGCATGACGGCGGCACCGCCTTCAGTCACCACCGACAGGCAAGCTTTTTGCTATAAATCATTCCGTGTCACACGGACTGACTGGACGCAAAGCCGCCGCTGAAGGAACTTGTGCGGACAAAACGGTGTCGGTTCAGGGTCCGCCCGCTGAACCGATCCATGCGTTCCGGCGCCGCCATCCGCACCCGCCCCCCGCTTTACACCCTATGCGCAAAATAATTCTCGTCTGGTTTCTGTTCTTTTCCGCCGTTTGCGCCGTACCGGCCTTTGCCGCGACGGCGCACCCCGCTCCCGCGCCAGCGGCTTCCAGCGCCACGATCTCCCTGACGCCCGAGCAGGCCCGCCAGGCGCTCGACGTCCTCAACGACCCGAAACGCCGCGCGCAAGTCACCGACACGCTCAACGCCATCGCCGCAGCCGGCGCGCTCGCCGCTCCGCCCGCCTCGGCCTCCGCGGCGGCAGCAGCCTCGGCTGCCTCCGCCGCCGCGCCCGCCAGCGGTGCAGCCGCCCTCGTGCCGGCCGCGTTCAAGTCCAACGGCCTCGCCTCGCAGCTGGCTCGCCAGGGCGCGCATTGGGCCGTGCGCTTCGGCATGTCCTCGCGTCGGTCGATTGCGGCGCTGCTCGACGTGTCGTCGGTCCACGCCTGGTGGAACTGGCAATCGACCGACCCGCAGGCGCGCAGCATGTTAGGCCGTGTGCTGGGGTCGCTGCTTGCCGCGCTGCTGCCGGCGCTCGCACTCGAATGGGTCACGCGGCGCCTGCTGCGCCGCGCGTACGCCGCGCTTGCCGCGCGCCGCGAACGCAATGAAGAAACGCAGCGAGACGATCTGCCGGTCGACCTTGAACCGCCATCCGCCGATGCGCCCAACGCGGCGCCTCCGCTACCGCGCCCGGCGTCGGGCGCAACCGCCGCAGCCGCCGCAACCGCCGCGCTCGCCGGCGGCGCCACCGAAGCCAAGGTCAAAGCCGCGCATCACTGGACACTCCTGCAACGTCTGCCGCGCGCGCTTCTGAGCATGGTGCTGCGACTGCTGCCGCTGGCGGTGTTCGTCGGCGCGGCGAGCGCGCTGATGTCGATTTTCACCACCGACGGCACGCCGCAAGACCGCGCGCTCGATTCGCTGATCGACATTTACGTGCTGTGCCGCGTGATTGTGATTGTCAGCGGCTTCTTCCTTCAGCCAGGTGCGCCGCGCCTGCGTCTGCTGCGATTGAGCGATGCGTGGGCGCGTTGGGTGCAGCACTGGATGGCGCGCATCGTCAGCGTGGTCGGCGCGGGCTCGGCAATCGCCGAGATCGCCGTGTCGCTCGGCCTGAACGATGCGGCCCATCTCGCGCTGATGAAGGTGGTCGCGCTCGCCGGTCACGTGCTGCTCTCGATCATGCTCCTGCAGAGCGCGAAGCCAGTCGGCGAACTGATCCGTCGACGCTTTGCCGCCAACGAATCGCTCGACATGTTCGGCAACGCGCTCGCCGATGCGTGGGCGTGGTTCGCGGTGTTCGTCGTCATGGCGCTCTGGTTTATCTGGGCGCTCGACGTGCAGAACGGCTACCACACGCTGCTGCATCTCGGCGGCATCTCGCTGGCGATTCTGGTGGGCGCACGGGTCGTGTCGATCGTGATCTTCGGTGCGCTGGCCCGTCTGTTCAACGTCCCCGACGAGACGGACAAAAGCTCGCTGATTCATCAGCACGCGTACCGCTACTATCCGCTGCTGCGCCGGGTGATCGCCTGGATCATCGGTATCGTGACCGCGCTTGCGCTGTTGCAGGTCTGGGGCGCCGATCTGAGCGAACTGTTCCGCTCCGGCACGATCGGCCACCGCCTTGCCTCGGCGCTCGTGACGATCAGTGTCGCGACCGTGATTGCGCTGCTGGTATGGGAAGGCGTGAACGTCTCGGTGGAACGGCGGCTGGACCGCTGGACCACCACCGGCGACCTGATGCGCGCGGCACGGCTGCGCACGCTTCTCCCAATGCTGCGCAGCGCGCTGTTCTGCGTGATCGCGCTGGTGGTGGTGCTCACGGGTCTGAGCGAACTCGGCGTGAACATCGGGCCGCTGCTGGCGGGCGCGAGTATCTTCGGTGTCGCACTGGGCTTCGGCTCGCAAAAGCTCGTGCAGGATTTCATTACCGGCATTTTCCTGCTGATGGAAAACGCCATGCAGGTCGGCGACTGGGTCACGCTGGCCGGCGTATCCGGCACCGTCGAATATCTGTCGATTCGCACCGTGCGTCTGCGCGGCGGCGACGGTTCGTTGTATACGGTGCCGTTCAGTTCGGTGTCGACGGTCAATAACACCAATCGCGGACTCGGCAACGCCGCGGTGAAGGTCAACATCGTGTTCGGCCAGGACGTGGACCGCGCGATCGCCACGCTCAAGGAAATCGGCGCGGCGCTGCGTGAGGACGAGCAGTTCAAGGACGGCATCCTGGCCGACTTCAGCTTCTGGGGCGTCGATGCGGTGGACGGTTCGGCGGTCACGCTGGCCGGCCAGATTCAATGCCGCGACACCGCGCGCTGGGGCGTGCAGCGTGAATTCAACCGGCGCATTCTGGACCAGTTCAATGCGCGTGGTATTGAGATCGCGAATCCGCAGCGGCATCTGCTGACGTGGGACCCCGACAACGCACCGGCCCAGCAGGAACCGGGGAACGCGCCGCCTGCCGATGCTTCGTTGCAGGCGGCCGCGCAGAAAGCCGATGCCCTCGTGGAAGATCAGCTGCCTGTCGCCCCTAAGCCGGCCGCTGGTCCAGGAACGCCAGCAGGTCCTGGTTCAACCTCTCCGCATGCGTGAAGTACACGCCATGCCCGGCGCCTTCGTAGACGCTCAATGAAGCGCCTTCGATCAGCGCCGCGGTCGGCCGCCCGGTGAGCTCGAGCGGCGCCGATGCGTCGCGGTCGCCATGCACGACCAGCGACGGCAATCGGATCCGCGCCAGCTCCGCGCGAAAATCGGTGATAGTTTGCACACGGGCAAGCTCGAGCATCGCCTGATGCGAGGTTTGCAACATCATGCGGATCGTCCAGTCGAGCGGTGCGCGCGACACGCCCGGGCCGAAATACGGCGCCGCATTCGCTTCGATCCAGTCAGGAAAGGATTGGCTCAGCGCGACACGGCCCTGTTCGAACAACGCCGCGTCGATGCCGTTGGGATTGTCCGCGGTCTTCAGCAGATACGGTGTCGCGGCCGGCGCGATAAACGCAAGGCGGGCGACGCGCGCCGCGCCATGTCGCGTCAGATAGCGAACAGCCTCGCCGCTTGCGATTGAATGCGCCACCAGCGTCACGTTGCTCAGATCGAGTGTGCTCAGCACGCTGTCGAGATCGTCGGCGAGCGTGTCGAAGTCGTAGCCGCGGCCCGGGTCGCTCGAACGGCCATGGCCGCGGCGATCGTACGCGATGCAGCGACAGCCCTGGCGCGACAGTGGTTCCATCTGATAGGCCCACATGTCCGAGTTCAGCGTCCAACCCGCCAGAAACACGAGCGGCGTGCCTTGTCCCCAGTCGCGATAGAACAGCAGCGTGTGGTCTGCCGTGCGGACGGTGTTGGGTTCGTCGGTGAGATGCGGTGCGTTCGCGTTCATGTCAGCCTCTTTACCTTGGGTTGGAATCGTCCTGCCGTGCCGTCACTGTGTCAGCGCACAGCACGCGGGTCGATTACCTCTGAGGTAAAGAGAATTGCTTTCACACCGCGAAAAAGACAAAGACCTATTGCACCTGCCACCAGCGCGGCAGCAGGCGCCGCACTTCCGGCCGACGGTAGCGGTCGTCGATCAGATGAACCACGCCCTCGTCCTGCTCCGTGCGAATCACCCGCCCCGCCGCCTGGACGACTTTCTGCAAGCCGGGATACAGATACATGTAGTCGTAGCCGTTGCCGAACTTCGCCTCCATGGTGCGGCGCATCTGCTCGTTCACGTCGTTCATCTGCGGCAGGCCGAGCGTGGCGATAAACGCGCCGATCAATTGCTGGCCGACCAGATCGACGCCTTCTGAGAACGCGCCGCCGAGCACGGCGAAACCGACGCCTTGGTTCATGGTGCGAAAACGCGCGAGAAACGCGTCGCGCGCCGCTTCGTCCATGCCGGGCTCCTGGGCCCACACCGGCAAATCTGGATGCCGCTCGCGCATCAGCGCCACCACCCGCTGCAGGTACTCGAAGCTGCTCAGGAAGCCCAGATAATTGCCCGGCTGCTCCGCGTACTGCTTCGCGATCAGCTCGACGATCGGTATCAACGAACGCTCGCGGTCACGCCAGCGCGTCGAGACGTTGCCGGCCACGCGCACCTGCAACTGCTCGGCGCGAAATGGCCCTTCCACGTCGAGCCAGCCGGTTTGTTCGGGAAGCCCGAGCGTGTCGCGATAGAAATGATGCGGACTGAGCGTGCCGGAGAACATTACCGTCGTGCGGGCCGCCGCGTAACGCGGCGCGAGAAACGGCGCCGGGATCGCGTTGCGCACGCACAGCGTGGCGCTGGTTTTGTCACGCGGCGCGTAGCGATCGGCACTCAGCGTGATGTCAAAAATCGAATGTTCGCCAAATTGCTCGGCCAGAGCGACGAAATGCATCGCGTCGAAGAAAAACCGCAGCGAGGCTTCGTCGATGGAAAGCGGCGCCTCGGCGAGTTGATCGGTCACCGCGCCGATCAGGTTCTGCGCGGCCGATAGCAGTTTGCCCGGCACCTCGTCGTACACCTGGTAGGCGTCCGTCTGCGCGCGCCTGAGCGCATTCCACTCGCGATTCAGCCGTTCAAGCGGTTTGCGCAAGCTGGCCGGTGCGGTTTTGCGCGCGGCGCGGAACGCCGCCTGATCGAGCGACGCGGTGTACATCCGGCGCGCACGGTCGAGCAGGTTGTGCGCCTCGTCCACCAGCACGCCGACGCGCCACTGATTGAGTTGCGTGAGCGCGTACAGCATGGCGCTGCTGTCGTAGTAGTAGTTGTAATCGCCGACCACCACGTCGCACCAGCGCGCCAGTTCCTGCGCCAGATAGTACGGACAGACCTCATGCGCGAGCGCCGCTGTGCGTACCGCCGAGCGATCGAGCCGCCGCGCCAGCAACGCCGTGCTGCGAGCCGCGTCGAGCCGGTCGTAGAAGCCTCGCGCGAGCGGGCACGACTCGCCATTGCAGGCCTTGTCGGGATGCTCGCAGGCTTTGTCGCGTGCGACCAGTTCCAGGGTTCGCAACGGCAGCGGCGCCGGCGCGGCTGCCGCGCCGCCGTGCAAGGTGTCGATTGCATCTAGCGCTAGCGCGCGGCCCGGCGTCTTGGCGGTGAGAAAAAACACCCGGTCGAGCTGGTCCGACGCGCACGCCTTGAGCAACGGAAAAATCGTCGCGAGCGTCTTGCCGATGCCGGTGGGCGCCTGCGCCATCAACGGCTTGCCGTCACGTGCCGCACGATAGACCGAGACCGCCAGTTCGCGCTGGCCGCTGCGAAACTGCCCATGCGGAAACTGCAACGCGCCAAGCGCCGTGTTGCGCGCGTCGCGATGCGCCTGTTCCTGCACGGCCCAATCCAGAAACCGCTCGCATTGTTCGACGAAGAAGATTTCCAGCTCGCGCGCACTGTGCGTTTCGGTCAGCAGCGTCTCTTTCTGGCTGCCGATATCGAAGTACACCAACGCCACCGTCAATTCGGCCAGCCCGCGCGCACGGCACAAAAGATGGCCATACACCAGCGCCTGCGCCCAGTGCAAGGTACGGTGATTAGCCGGCATCCGCTCCAGATCGCCACGATGGGTCTTGACCTCTTCCAGCCGGTTTGCTGCCGGATCGTAGCCGTCAGCGCGGCCGCGCACCGTCAGGCCACGGTGCGTGCCGGTCAGCGTGATTTCGGTTTCATAGCCGCTCGTGCGCCGGCCGGCCACGGTGAGGTGGCCAGCCATGCCTTCGAGCGACGTTGGCGCGGGCGTAAAGCGCAGATCCAGATCGCCGCGCCTCGCGGTGAATTCGCACATCGCCCGAACCGCGGCCACGTAGGTCATGCGTTGGCCTCTTCGGCAGCCAGCGGACCGGCGACGGGGTCGTCCGCCCAGCGCACGTCGAGCACGCGCACCGGCATGCCGTGCTGCGCGCAGTAGTCGAGCCAGCGGATCTGGTTGTCCTGCAGACGGTCGCCGGGGCCTTTCACTTCGATCAGTTCGTAGCGACGCTCGGCCGGCCAGAAGCGGATCAGGTCCGGCAAACCGGAGCGGTTGCCGCGGATATCGCGCAACAGACGCTCGAACCAGAGCTTCAGATGCGCGGCAGGCAGGCAATCGAGCGCCAGCGCAACCAGTTCCGGATTCAGCGAGCCCCAGAACACGAACGGCGATTGCACGCCGGCCTTGGCTTGCAGATGCCGCAGAATCGTCTCGCGATAGGTGCCGCTTTCCAGTTGTGCCAGACAGGCGGAGAACTGGGCAGCGCGGCGCAGGTGAAAGTCGGGCGCGTGCAGATCGGCCGGCCCGCGCTGGAACGGATGAAAAAACGCGCCGGGCAGCGCCGCGAACACCGGCTCCCAGCACAACAAGCCGAATAACGAGTTGATCAGCGCGTTCTCCACGTAGTGCACCGACGCTTCGTCGCAACTCAGATGATCGCGGGCGACGTATTCCACCGGCTGCGGGGCCGCGGGCCGCGGCAACACCAGCGTGCTGCGCTCCACCGGCCGCGTGCCTCGCGCCCGCATCGCCGGCTCCCCGCGTCTGCGCTGCAAGCGCGGCAGCATGCGCGCGACACGTTGTGCTTCTTCCTCGCTCTCAGGCGCGGCGGCGGCCTGTACGGCGAGAGCGTGCGCTTCGTCGAAACATTCGCTGCGCTCCAGCACGCGAATGCGCCGATGCCGCGCGCCAGGCCATGCGCAACGTTCGTAGACGGCGAGCGCCGCAGGCCAATCGTGTCGCCGCTCACAATGCTGGCCGATACGGAACAATAATTTCGCACGGTGTGTTTCGAGCCAGGGATTCGCCGTTTCGATGGCGGTGACGGCGTCGACCAGTTCATTGATGGTGGCATCTTCCGGCAGCCATTCGAGCGCTTCGCGGCACGCCTGCAGTGCGAGATACACGTCGACATCCACACGCTGCTGGAACGCTCGTGACGACGGCGCGAAGGCAACCGTCTCGTACTGGAATACGCCGAGGTCGGCGAGTACGAACTCCGACCAGTCCTGTTGCAGGTTTCCGAAGAACATCAGCCGCAGACGCTCGCACAGCGATGCGATTGCGACGTGGAGGACACGATCGCTGGTTTGGCTGTGCCAGGCAGCCAGTGGCTGCGCCAAATCCGCTTCGTCGTCACTCTCGCTTTGATGGAACGGGCGCAGCGCTTCGAGCAAATCGGGCTTGCGCAAAGCTTTCGCGCCGGGGATCCATGCGAGGGTGTCGGCAAAAACCAGCAGCAGTTCAGGGCGTGTGGTGAGCGCGAACAGATCGTCGAGGGTCAGCGCCGGCTCCGTATCGATCCAGCCGAGCGCGGCCAGCGGCGCGGCCGCCTGCAACGGGCAGCCGATCTCGTCATAGGTCAGGCGGCTCGCGCGAAACAGCGTGCCCTTGCGCATCAGCATGCGCACGAGCAAGGCGCGCGAAGCCTGCGGCAAGGCGGCGAAATCGCGCAGGAAGGCGTGTTCGCGCGCGTCCAGCAGATCGTCGTAACGCTCGGCGAGCCACGCCAGCGCGCGCTCGAAGTTCAGCAGGTAATAAGGGACATCAGAGCGGATGTCTGATGCAGCATCTGTCGCCACGGCGCTTCCACGGACCTGTATGTTTATACAGTGATGATATCAAAATCCGGGAGGGGGACGGCGGGCACCATTGTCGACCGACGCGTGCCCGCAAGTGGCGGCTCAGGTGCCCACCCACACCACCGTCAACGACCGCACGCCCTGCGCGCCGCGAATCAGCACACCTTCGATATCCGCCGTCGCCGACGGCCCGGTCACCAGCGCCGCGTACCGCGCGGTGCGGAAGTCGTCGCGCCGGTACACGTCCTGCAAACCATCGAGCAATTGCGCCGGATCGAGCAGCACCACCAGATGCTGAACGAGATACCCAAGCGCATTGACCACATACTCGCGCTCGCTGAACCACACCGAGCCGGTTTCGGCGACGCCGAAGCGCGCCCGCACCACCCCCACGTCGATATCCTGCAGCGAAGCCGGCACGGTATCGGCCGCGAGCGCGCGCGTGCCCGGCACTTCAGGCGTGGCCGACGCAACGGCCGCCGTCGCGCCGAAACGTTCACGAATCAGCGCCGACACGTCGGCCGCCGCCGCTACTTCGACACAGGTGCCGCCCATCGTCTGCAAGGCAGACGTGAACCGCTCGCGCAAATCGCCGCCCGCCGTCGCGAACAGCGGCACCTCGGGACGCGGCCGGCCCGCCGGCTGCGCCTGCCGCACCTTCGCCAGAAAAGCTTCACGCGTTGCCATCACCACCTCCGCGATTCTTTTTGTACCAGGCATGAAAGGTCAGCTTCGGCGCCTCCGGCAATTCACGTTGCCTGCCCCAGATATTGAGCGGGTTGTACAGCACGAAATTCGGCAACCGCCGCAACGCACCGCCCATCGACGACACCGTCGCGCGATACAAGGTCGGACTCGCGAGCAGCCGCCCCGCCATTTTCAACACTTCCTGCTTCACGAACGGCACTTCATGGCGCTCGGCGATCACCGTGCGCCATTTGTAGATCTGCTCGTGAATATTGATCTTCACCGGACACACGTTCGTGCAACTGCCGTTGAGCGTCGACGCGAACGGCAACGCGCTGTAGCGCTTCAGATCGAAGGTGGGATTGATGATCGCGCCGATCGGCCCCGAATACGTGCCGCCATACGACAGGCCGCCACTGCGCCGGTACACCGGGCAGGTATTCATGCATGCGCCGCAGCGGATGCACTTGAGCGAGTACCAGAAGTCCTCCATCGCGAGCCGCTCCGAGCGGCCATGGTCGACGAGGATAAAGTGCATTTCGGCGCCCGGACGCGCCGCGCGGAAATGCGAGGTGTACTGCGTAATCGGCGAACCTAGCGCGCTGCGCGACAGCATGCGAATGAACACGCCGAGATCCGACACCTTCGGAATCAGCTTCTCGATGCCAATCGACGCGATATGCAAGGGCGGCACGTTCGCCGACAGATCGGCATTGCCTTCGTTCGTACACACGACCACCGTCCCCGTCTCCGCCACCGCGAAATTGCAGCCGGTCATGCCCGCCGTTTTCTCGCGCACGAAGTAGGGGCGCGTGTTCATCCGCTGGCTTTCGGCGAGATAGTGGATATCGCTGTTCTGCGGATCGGTGCCGATGGTGCGGCCGAACAGTTCGGCCACATCCGCGCGCAGCTTATGGACCGCGGGCACCACCATGTGACTCGGTTCCTGATGATCGAGCTGCTGGATCCGCTCGCCGAGATCGGTCTCCATTACCGTAATGCCGCGCGGTTCGAGATACTCGCGCATCTTGCATTCGTCGGTGAGCATCGACTTGCTCTTGACCAGCGTGGTCATGCCACGCTCGGACATGATCTTGTGCACGAGTGCGTTGTGCTCTTCGGCGGTTGACGCCCAATGCACGGTCACGCCATTCGCTTCCGCCGCCGTGGCAAACTGTTCGAGGTACTCGGACAGATGCGACAGCGTATGTTCCTTGATACCCGACGCCAGTTCGCGCAGCGTCTCCCATTCGGCGATGCCATGGGCCTGCGCATCGCGCTTCTCACGCAAGTCCCATAGACGTTTATCGTGAAAGGCGACGTGCTCGGTCTTGCTAAGGAAAGCGCCCGCGGCTTTCGCGTGATCGATCCGACTCATGCGCGTGCTCCGTTCAGAACCTGCGCGATATGGATGAAACGCGCGTTGGCCTTCATCCGTTCAGCGCAGCCCTGCTGATGCATCAGGCACGACATGTCGCCCGATACGATGTATTCGGCGCCCGCATTCAGATGATCGCGGACCTTGTCCTGCCCCATGCGCACCGACACCGGCTCTTCAGTCACCGAGAACGTGCCGCCGAAGCCGCAGCATTCATCAGGCCGCGCAGGCTTGACGAATTCGATGCCCTTCACGCCTTCCAGCAAGGTGCGAGGTTTCGAAAACGGTGTGCCCGCCACTTCGGAAACCGATGCTTCCTTAAGATGCCGCAACGCGCTGCAACTGTTGTGCAAGCCAACGCGATGCGGAAACTCGGCCCACGGGAATTCACGCGCGCCGACCACGTCGTGCAGAAACTCGACGAGTTCGTAAGCGCCCGCGCGGACCTTCTTGACTTCGTCGGTCTGTTCGAGCGCCGTCAGATGCTCGCGCACGTGATGGATGCAACTCGCCGACGGCCCGACGATATAGTCGTAGCCCGCAAAATTGCGCGCGAACACGCGTTCCGCGCCGGCTGCCTCGGCATGCGCGCCACTGTTGGCCATCGGCTGGCCGCAGCAGGTTTGCTCCTGCGGATAGTCGACCTCGATGCCGAAGCGTTCGAGCAATTCGAGCGTGGCGATCCCCACTTCGGGATAGAACGCGTCGATGAAGCAAGGGATAAACAGGGCGACTTTCATAAGCTCATTGAAAAAACAGTGGTCGGGGACTCGCCTGCTCGATTGCTGAATCATGCCCCTGAACCGATGCTCCTGCACGCAGCGCGATCCGAGCCGCCACCAGCGTGACGCCGCCGGTGGGCGCGTACATCAGGGTCCGCGTTGCATGAGTCATGACCTCCTGCGGATGACCGCGAAGCTTCGCCGCACGGTTTTCCGCAGCCGGTCACACGAATGACGGATCAGTCAGACTGGTCTTGTTGGTCTGACCACGAAATATAAGGAAGTCGATGGGCGGTGTCAATCGGCCGATTGGTTGTGAATCGGAGCGAATAGCGCTACGGAGCGACGCAAACTCTCCGTTGCGTGCGCAGCGCTGGCAACGCGTGCGGCGCCTTACAAGGCGCCTTCGATTAGCGGGAATTCAAACGAAGCGTTGCACCCCATTCATGCGGGGCAAGCGATGGATGGCGGCGCTGAGCCGGGCGAACGGCCAGGCCGCCGCCGCGTATTTCAGGAGATCGCGCTTGGCGAAGGTTTCGCCGCGTCTTCCTGGTACATCTCGCGTACAAAGGTCAGATGACGTTCGGCCGCCTTGCGGGCCTTTTGCGCGTCGCGCGCCATGACGGCGTCGTAGATCGCCTTGTGCTGGGTCATCAACTGTTTTTCCATCGCCTCGTCGTAGTCGATCAGCCGATGGTACTGGCTCATGCCCTCGCGAATCAGCGTGTGAATGCCGTGCATGACATGCGCAAGCGCGACGTTATGCGTGGAATCGGCGATCGCAAGGTGAAACGCGGCGTCTAGCTCCGCGAGATTGGCGCGATCTTGCGACAGCGACGCCGCCTTCAACGCTTCGAAAGCCGCGCCGATTTTTTGCAGGTCGGCGGATGTCGCGCGCTCAGCTGCATAGACCGTCGAAATCGACTCCAGCCCCTGGCGCAACTCGAGAATATCGGCACTCGTGCGCGGATTCTGCAGCAGCAGTTCGGCAAGCGGTCTTGGAGATGATCGGCGCGGTGACGTCGACCACGGTAAAGCCGCCGCGCCCCGATGTTTCGATGTAGCCGTCCGCTTCGAGCCTGATCAGCGCTTCCCGCAACGACGGCCGCGATACGCCCAACTGCATGGCCAGATCGCGCTCGGCGGGCAGCCGGTCGCCGGGCATCAGCGTGCCGTCCGAGATCAGTTGCTTGATCTGGTCGGACACCACGTCGGAAAGTCGTTTGCGCGTGAAGGACTGGATCGGGAGAAATTGCATGGGCAGCGATTGGGCAAGCAGTTGGTGCAGTGGTGGACAGCGGCATGGACGTGGGCCTGGGTGGGCCCACGTGCCGTCGATTATACCGTTCAACGGTGTCGGCGGACTCGTGCAGGACGCCACGGCACGGTCTGTGGGCCCGCTGTGCTGCCCTTCCGATTTAGCCCGTCAGGCACGACGACACCAGTCTTTCGCCGCTCATGAAAGCTAATGCGCGCCTGCTGTGTAGAAACTCGCCAGATCGCGCTTGAGCGCGTGCAACGCGGCGTCGTCGAGATAGATCATGTGGCCCGTCGGATAGTAGGCGATCCGCACATTGGCGCGCAGCGGCGCATCGATGCCCAGATGCGCGAGCGCGTACTCGGTGGCATAGAACGGCGTGGCGAGATCGAAATAGCCGTTTACCGACATCACGCGCAATTGCGGATTCTGCCGCATGGCTTCGGCCAGGTCGCCCGCCGCATAGGGCTCGGTGAGATGCTCGCCCCACCACTCACGATGTTTCCAGTCCCACTGCGTCAACGCATCGTCGTTGAAGACGCGATAGCGATCGGCGGGCGTGAAGTGCAGATCCTGCGCGAAGTGCTGATGCAGCGCGGCGTCGAAAGCGCTCGACACACTGCTGACCGACGCATCGAAATCCGGACGCTCCGAC
Organism: uncultured beta proteobacterium; assembly: GCA_963738755.1. Classification (GTDB taxonomy): domain Bacteria; phylum Pseudomonadota; class Gammaproteobacteria; order Burkholderiales; family Burkholderiaceae; genus Paraburkholderia. The sequence goes on along the minus strand of CAVTXZ010000018.1, from coordinate 129,538 downwards.
TCGCCGTCGAATTCGAGGCCTTCGAAACGGGCGTCGAAACGCCCCACACTGCGCGACTGGTCACGCAGCAACTGATTCCTGAAGCGCGACGGATACAGGCGCAAACGGCTTCGTTTGATGTAGTCCACATCGATCCCGGTGAACTGCGCAACGCGCGCCGCGATCGCATCGCGTTGCGCATCAGGCAGCGCGTCGCCCTGGGCCAGCGCCTGCGCATAGGGTCCGCGCGCGAACGCGCGGGCTTCGTCGAGAAAGGCCGGCAAACTGGGTGGTTTCGGCACGATCCTATTGTGATACCACGCGATGGCTGCGTAGCTTGGCAGATAGCTCTCGCTTTTGAAATCGAAGCCCGGCGAAAAGGCGGACGAATCCAGCACGGAGGACATCAGGATCACACCATTAAGGGCAATGTTGTTCTGTCCGAGCCGATACGCGAGCATGGCCGCGCGCGCCGTGCCGTACGATTCGCCAAGCAGGTACTTCGGCGAATTCCAGCGCTGGTTGACCGTCAGGTAACGGTCGATGAATTGCGAAAACGCATCGAGATCCTTGTCGACGCCCCAGAAATCCTTCCCCGTCCCGTGGCCGACGACTCTCGACAGCCCTGCGCCGACGGCGTCGATAAACACCAGATCGGTGGTATCGAGCAGACTATCGGGGTTGTCGGCGAGCACGTAAGGCGCCGGCGGCGTAATGGCGGGACTCGCGGTACGGACCCGCTTCGGCCCGAACGAGCCGATCATGAGGAACACGGTGCCGGCCCCCGGGCCACCGTTAAAGAGGAACGTGACGGGCCGGCTCGCGGGCGTGCTGGCGGCGGCGGTGTAGGCGACGTAGAAGACACTCGCGTTGGCCTGGCCCGTCTTGTCGCGCAGCAGCAGGTTGCCGGCGATGGCCGTGTAATCGATCTTGCGGCCATCGAGCCGGATGGAATGCTGGGTCACCGAGGTGGTTTCCGGCGGCACCGGAATGGGGACCGTGTCTGCTTTCGCTGTGTTGCGTGCGCTGTTTTGGGCGCTGCCCTGCGTGGCTGAGACGTTGTGCTGCGCGCGGCTGCCGGGTTGGGGTGACGCTTGTGGATTTTTCGCGGGCGGAATGGCTGAAGTGTCAGCCGACGGTGCAGTCGCTGCGGACGATGCCGGTTCTGCTTCGTCCGGCGTGTCGGACGACGTGTCGAGTTCGGCCGCCACCGACATCTGACTGACGGCCAGTGAACTTGCCATCGCGAGGACTGCCGCCACCGAACCGGCAATGAGGCGCCGGCGCCGTGTGAAGCAAAAGCTGAAGCCCATGATGGTCCCCGGTGTTTAGTTATGTCGCCGCAGGCAAAAACTCCGATTAGACATTTCGTTTAACATAACCAACACCTGCGCCACAAGCGAATATCACCAGCGACGAAGGAGCGCCAAACCCTCGTGCCTGAAAAGCCATATTCCAAGCCCGCGCTCGCGGCAGCGCTCGTTCTCCTGCTCCTGTCCCAACCCGTGCTGGCGAGCGAAGACAGCGCCAACGCCAATGCGGAAGCCGCCGGTCAGCGTGCCCACTTTACCCGGGAGTTCTGCGGCGCTTCCGCCGAAGCCGTCGCTCAGTACAAGGAAAAGCTCAAAAAGGTGCTCACCGAAGCGAACGAATTCGACGCGCGCTGGCAAAAAGGCTGGCGGCGCGGCGATCAGGACGCCATCCAGATGCGCTCGCTGCGCCTGAGCTCCCCCGCGGAATTCGCAGAGCGGGTCAAAGGCAATTGCGGTCGCATCAAATGGCTGTCCGAGAACTCGCTCCGGCCAAAACCGCCCAAATAAAACCGCCGGCTTCACCCTGCCCCTCATGCATGACACGCTCAACGGCGGCCTCATGCCCCCCGTCACTGCGCGTGCCTGGTGTCTCGAAGCCCGGCAATCTTTCGCGGTCACCGCCCCACGCGTCATCGCGTTGCCTAGTCCCAAGGCCGAAGCTGTTATTCTTCCCACTCTCCCGACCCTCAACCGGTCGCCTGCCGCGCTCGCGCGGCCTCTCCGAGCGGCGCACATGCGCCCCGGCATCATGCGAGACAGGAATTGGCATGTTCGGTTTTTTGCGTGGCTATTTTTCCAATGACCTGGCGATCGATCTAGGCACGTCGAACACGCTGATCTACATGCGTGGCAAAGGCATCGTGCTGGACGAGCCATCCGTGGTCTCGATCCGTCAGGAAGGCGGCCCCAATGGCAAGAAAATCATTCTGGCCGTCGGCAAGGAAGCGAAACAGATGCTCGGCAAAGTGCCGGGCAATATCGAGGCGATCCGCCCGATGAAAGACGGCGTGATCGCCGACTTCAACATCACCCAGCAGATGATCAAGCGCTTCATCCAGATGGCGCACGAATCGCGAATGTTCGCGCCCTCGCCGCGCATCATCATCTGCGTGCCGTGCGGATCGACCCAGGTGGAGCGGCGCGCAATCAAGGAAGCCGCCCATAGCGCGGGCGCCTCGCAGGTCTATCTGATCGAAGAGCCAATGGCCGCCGCCACCGGTTCAGGCCTGCCCGTCTCCGAAGCGACGGGCTCGATGGTGGTCGATATCGGCGGCGGCACCACCGAAGTGGGCGTGATCTCGCTCGGCGGCATCGTCTATAAAGGCTCGGTGCGCGTGGGCGGCGACAAGTTCGACGACGCCATCGTCAACTATATTCGCCGCAACTACGGCATGTTGATCGGCGAACAGACCGCCGAAGCCATCAAGAAGGAAATCGGCTCGGCCTTCCCCGGCTCCGAAGTCAAGGAGATGGAAGTCAAAGGCCGCAACATGTCGGAAGGCATTCCACGCAGCTTCACGGTGTCCAGCAACGAAATTCTCGAAGCCCTCACCGATCCGCTGAATCAGATCGTTTCGGCGGTGAAGATCGCGCTTGAACAGACGCCGCCGGAACTCGGCGCCGACATCGCCGAGCGCGGCATCATGCTGGCGGGCGGCGGCGCACTGTTGCGCGATCTGGACCGGCTGCTGGCGGAGGAAACCGGCCTGCCGGTGTTCGTCGCCGAAGCGCCGCTCACCTGCGTGGTGCGCGGCTCGGGCATGGCGCTCGAGCGCATGGATAAATTCGGCGGCGCTTTTTCCTACGAGTAACGCTGACGCGTGAGCCGCGCGGTTCAGCGCCAGCCAAAGAACCCCAGGAAGCGCACGGCGGCGTGCTGTCGCGCGCCGCATTCGCACCCTACGCCTTCGAGAGCGATGCCACGCCCCGCCTGTCCTGCACGATGGCGAGCAGGAGGGCCGCCAGGCCGCAGGTCGCAAGGAGCGCGATCAACGCGCCCTTGCCCATGTGGACCAGCACCCAGCCACCGAGCGCCGGAAAGCCGAAGGTACCCACGAAGTACGCCACGACAAACCACGTCAACGCGGCCTGGCGGTAGATCGCCTCGGAATCGTTGACGACCTGCGCCTCAATCACCGGATAGACGAGCCCGTAGCCGGTGCCGAGCAGCACCGCGCTGGCTGGATGGAACGCCTCCTGATACGGAACCGCGAACGTCGCCGCGATGCCGAGCATCATGACGACAAGCAGGACTTTCGTGGCGGCTTCGCGGCGCACCCTGATCACGAGCCGCGCAAGCAGCCAGCGCGCCACCACGACCGTGACCGCATAGAGGCTGAAAAAGGTGCCCGCTTGCGCGCCCGTGCCGCGCACCAGCGACATCTGGAAGTTCATCAAGCCTGAAAACACGCAGGCGCACAGGGCGATGATGATGATCGGGTAAGCCGCGCGGGTGCGGGAAATGACATGAATGTCGCGCAGCCATTGTTCCCGCACAGGCGAGGTGGGCGAGTGTGGCGAGACCCGGCCGAAGATCTCGAGCACTAGCGCCGCGATCACGCACAGCCCGCCGACAAGGTAGAGCACGCTGCTGAGCGCCCAGTGCAACGAGTGAATCGCGAACGCCGCCAGCGCCGGGCAGCCGCCCACACCTGCCATCTGAACGGTGCCGAAGCGCAGGAACCAGAAGCCACGATCGGCGTCGCTCGTGCGCTCCGCGAGCGACATCGGCGCGGCAACGTAGAACGCCCCCCAGCCGAAACCCACGAGGAAGCCCGGAACCACGTTGAGCGCGCCCAGCCGCTCGATCAGCGCAAACCCGGCGACGCCCGCGCCGATGCACAGAGCGGCCAGCGCGGTCATGCGCGCGGCGCCGATACGCTGCGCGAACCAGCCGACCAGCGGCACACCGAGGAAGGTGCCGACCATGGCTTCCGCCAGCACCGCGCCTGTGTCGAGGTCATTGCCGCCGAGCGCGTGGAAATGCATCGAGAGAAGAAACGTCGCGCCATACCCGCTTGCCGCGAGCAAGGTGCCGACGAACACGAAAAAGGCGCTGAATGGGCGCATGAGGTTGTTCCGCCGCCATGACTACATTGCCGGTACTTCGCCGTTTCAACGACCGCGCCGGCGAAGGCCTTGGTGCTTTCTGCGGGAGCTTGTGGCCCGCACCGCTGACGATACGATGTCCCCGCAGCGCTGACAATACAGTCTTCCAGGCTGCCGGCGAATGCATCGGCTGCCACCGGCCCTGACGCCTTCACAGCGAGGATCGCTTTGGCGACCGGCTTGACTCGCTCATGTACCGCTCATGTACCGCTAACGTACCCGCTGCCCGGCGGGCAACATTGGCGCGTCGGGCGGGGGCGTGATTTGTTCCTGCGACGCATTGCTGTTTGTCCACGACGGGTATTCGAACTCGGCGTCAATTCGCCTACATTCACCTCCATCGGCGCCACCGGCCCGGCCGGCAAGGAAGCCGAATCAAACCAACTGGAGGATTTTCATGAGCAACGCACAAAAAGTCGTGGTCGTTACGGGTGCATCGCAAGGCATTGGTGCAGAAGTGGTCAAGGCGTTTCGCGAGCGCGGCCACCGGGTGGTCGCGACGGCACGAAGCATCAAGCCGTCGAACGATCCGGACATTTTGACGGTAGCCGGCGATATCGCCGACCCGGAAACTGCCCGCCGCGTGATTTCGGAGGCCGTGGCGCGCTTCGGCCGCGTCGACACGCTGGTCAACAATGCCGGCATTTTCGTCGCCAAGCCTTTTACCAGCTACACGGCGGAAGACTATGCAGCGGTGACGGCCGTGAACCTCAATGGCTTCTTCCATATTACGCAGCTCGCGATCGCTGAGATGGAAAAGCAGTCGAGCGGCCACGTCGTCAGCATCACCACCAGCCTGGTCGACCACGCGATCGACGGCGTCCCGTCGGTTCTGGCATCGCTGACCAAAGGCGGCCTGAACGCGGCCACGAAGTCCCTCGCGATCGAATACGCGAAGCGCGGCATCCGTGCGAACGCTGTCTCCCCGGGCATCATCAAGTCGCCGATGCATGGCGAGGAAACGCATGCGGCGCTTGGCGCGCTGCATCCGGTCGGCCATATGGGCGAGATGAGCGATATTGCGCAAGCCGTGCTGTATCTGGACTCGGCAACGTTCGTGACGGGCGAAATCCTGCACGTCGATGGCGGCCAGAGCGCGGGTCACTAAGTATTCCCCGGCGCCGTGGTCTGGCGCCTCTTACCTATCACGCTCAAGGAGAGCGACATGCCTATTGTCACGATTCAGGTAACCCGCGAGGGTACGAAACCCGGCGCGACGTCGGTCACTGCGGAAGAAAAGGCCCAGTTGATCAAGGGTGTGAGTCATCTGCTGCTCGACGTGCTGAATAAGCCACTGGAAGCGACCTTCGTTGTGATCGAGGAAGTTGAAACGGAGAATTGGGGGTGGGGTGGGCTGCCAGTGGGTGAGTTTCGCAAACAGCGCGGGTGAGGCTTTAGTTTTTTTTGCCTTTGGCGGCGGCATTTGTGGTTGTGCCTACGGCGGTGGGTGTTTCTTTGCTTATTGGTTTATTAGCGTTCCCCCTGTGCGGGGGGCACTCACTTTCTTTGCCGCCGCAAAGAAAGTAAGCAAAGAAAGCGGGCTCAAACCGCCAATTCTTATGCGGCTCCCCTGGCTTGGAGGGTGTAGTGGCCCCGTAGAGATCGAGCCTGCGCACCTGCCCGCCTGAGTGACCAGGCCGTCATGCTTCCGGCAGCGCTACGCGCGCCGACGCGGTACTTCACAAAACAGTCGGTGTTTTTCGGCACCTCGCCGAGGCGAAGCCGATGGCTCCCGCCGCGCACAAACGAAGCCCCCGTTTTCCCTGGTGGACCCGTCCGCGACGCACGTAGTGCGGAGTGGGAGCGGATGACGGCTGTGTCACTGCGGCTTATCGACCACGGTGTGATCCGTTAATCGCGCCACCGGCCCCTCCAAGCCAGGGGACCCACTTAGATGTTGGCGGTTTGAGCCGCTTTCTTTTGCCTACTTTTCTTTGCGGCGGCAAAGAAAAGTAGGTGCCCCCCCGCACAGGGGGAACGCTAATAAACCAATAACAAAAGAAACAACCAACGCCGTAGGCACGACAACCAAATGCCGCCGCCAAAGGCAAAAAAATCAACCCTCTTCAACCCCCAACCCCACAAGCGGATGCCCCTCCCTCTTCCACGGCGAAGCCAAAAAATACCGAACTCTCTCAGCCCGAACTTCCGCGAGCGTAGCGGGCGCCCACCGTCCTTTGCGATCCTTGTCGATCACCTGCGCCCTCACGCCTTCGCAGAAATCGCCCTCTTCGATCACGCGCTTCACGATCCCCAACTCCATGCGGAAGCATTCAGCCAGCGTCATCTGCCGCCCGCGCAATAGCGCCTCACGGGTCACGCACAACATCGTCGGCGAATGCCCGGTCATCGCGTCATAAGTGGCCTGCAGCCACTGCCTGACCTCGCGCGCGGGCTCGCGCTCCAGATCGTGCCGCAACGTCGCGACAATCCGCTCGACGCTAGAACGCCGGTCGAAATGCCGCAAGATCAACCGCGTAAAAGGCCCCAACGCAGCATGCGGAACAACATTGCATGGCGGCTCGAATACTCCCCGCAACGCAGCCAGCACGTCCCCCTCATGCGACATGCGCTGCAACCGCTCCTCGAAACTCGCCAGCCACTCGGCCGGCACGCACAGATCGGCCAGTTGCAAGCGCAAGGCATCGGCGCCGGATAACGTCACGCCCGTCAGCCCGACATACAGTTCGACCTCCGCGGGCATCACGCTCAGAAAACGCGTCGCGCCCACGTCCGGCAGAAAACCGATCCGCGTCTCCGGCATCGCAATCCTGCTGCGCTCAGTCACGATGCGCAGCCGTGCCGCCTGGCCCAGCCCCATGCCGCCGCCCATTGAAATGCCGTCGAGCAGCGCGATCACCGGCTTCGGAAACTTGTGCAACGCGTAGTCGAGCCGGTATTCATCCACGAAAAAGGCCAGCCAGCGCGCATCGCCGTTCTTCGCCAGACGATGCACCTCGCGCACGTCGCCGCCCGCGCAAAAGCCCTTGCTGCCCGCCCCTTTCAGCACGAGCGCGACAATGGCGTCATCGGTGCGGCAATGCTCGACCAGCACTGAGAGCTCGCGCACCATTGCGTGCGAGAGCGCATTCAACGCGGCCGGCCGGTTCAGCGTAATGATCGCGACGCGGTTGACAACGCGAAACAGGATTTCCCGCTCAGCCTCGAGGCTCGTGTCAACCGCGAGGCTCCGCAATGCGCTCATCGCTGCGTCTCCCGCTCTGCATGGTCCGCAGCTGACGTCACCTGCCAGCGCGGCGCGCGTTTCTCGAGGAACGCATTGACGCCCTCGCGCTGATCGGCGCCGTCGAACAGATCCACAAAGCGCTCGCGCTCCACCGCCAACGCAGCCGCCCGCGGCACGCCGTTGCGGCCCTGGTGTATCAGCGTCTTGCTAAAGCCAACGGCTTGCGGGCTCAGCGTAGCGACGCGCGCGGCCATCGTCAGCGCGGCCTCGCGAGCAGCGCCCTTCTCCACGACTTCCTCGACCAGCCCGATACGCAACGCGGTCGCGGCATCGACGCGTTCGCCGGTCAGAATCATCCGCTTCGCCCAACCTTCGCCGACCAGCCACGGCAGCGTCTGCGTGCCACATCCGCACGGCAGCAAACCCACCGCCGTTTCCGGCAACGCCAGTTGCGCATGCCGTTCAGCAATGCGGATATCGCAAGCCAGCGCGCATTCAAGCCCACCACCCATCGCATAGCCGTTGATCGCGGCGATCACCACCGCCCGCGCGTTCTGCAAGGTCTCGAAGGCCGCGCCAAAACGCGCCGCCGCCGCGCGCGCGACTTCGCGGTTGCCGTCGGCGAAGGTGTTCAGGTCGGCGCCGGCGCTGAAGAATTTCGGACCGTCGCCGGTAATCACGATCGCCCGTACGCGCGCTTCGCTATTCAGACGCTCGACGGTTTGCTGCAACAACAGCAGGCCCTCCGGCGTGAAGGCATTGGCGGGCGGCCGCTTGAGCGTCAGCAGCGCGACGGCGCCGTCGTGCGCGTAGTCGAGTTCGATCATCACGCGTCTCCGGTCTTGCCGTCGTTTCGATACAGCTTGATGACCGCGGAAAAGTCGAGGCGTCCTGCCCCTTTCGTGCTCATGGTCTGATAAAGCTGTTGCGCGAGCGCGCCGAGATAGACCGGCTGGCGCGCGAACTTCGCGGCGTCGGTGGCGAGACCCAGGTCCTTGAGCATCAGATCGGTGCCGAAGCCACCGGTATAGCCGCGCGTCGACGGCGCGGTCTCGATCACACCAGGCATCGGGTTATACGTGTCCGAACTCCAGCAGCGTCCCGTCGACGTATTGATGATGCCGCCGAGCACCTTGGTATCGATGCCGAGCGCTTCACCCAGCGCCATCGCTTCGGCGACGCCCGCCATCGTGATGCCGAGGACGAGGTTGTTGCAGATCTTCGCGACCTGGCCAGTCCCGGTATCGCCGCAATGCACGATGTTCTTGCCCATCGCCGACAACACCGGCTTGACCTGCTCGTAGGCCGCGGCGCCGCCGCCCACCATGAAGGTCAGGGTGCCGGCCGCCGCGCCGCCGGTGCCGCCCGAGACGGGCGCATCGACAAACGGGTTGCCGTGTTGCGCCGCCAGTTCGGCGAATGCCTTGACGCTCGCCGGGTCGATGGTGCTCGAATCGATGATGGTCACGCCTTTGGGGATACCGGCCAGCACGCCGTCGTCCGCGCTCAGCACGCTGCGCACGTGCGCGGCGGCCGGCAGCATCGTGATCACGCATTCCACGTCGCTCACCGCGGCCTTCGGCGAAGCGGCGGCTTTCGCGCCGGCGTCGACCAGCGCCTGCACGGCTTGCACGTTGAGGTCGAATACATTGACCGCGTGACCGGCCTTGAGCAGGTTGTGCGCCATCGGCGCACCCATGTTGCCGAGTCCGATAAAGCCTATTTTCATGATGTCGTTTCCTGTCAGAGCCAGATTCCCGTGCGCTCAGCGCAGGCTGATCGTCGTATTGACGCCGTCGCTCAGCGTCTCGTCATCGAACCAGCGGGCGGTGACGGTTTTAGTCTGCGTGTAAAACTGCACAACCTGTTTGCCATACGGCCCCAGGTCGCCGAGTTTCGAGCCGCGCGAACCGGTAAAGCTGAAGAACGGCACGGGCACCGGAATCGGAATATTGATGCCGACCTGGCCGATGTCGATCTCGCTCTGGAATTTGCGCGCCGCCGCGCCGCTCTGCGTGAAGAGCCCCACGCCATTGCCGAACGGATTGCGGTTGACGAGCGCGATCGCGTCGTCGAGCGTCGCGACGCTCAGCACCACCAGCACCGGGCCGAAGATTTCCTGGCGATAGATTTCCATTTCCGTGGTGACGTCGGTGAAGATCGTCGGGCCGATAAAGTTGCCTTGCTCGTAGCCGGCCACCTTCACATCGCGGCCGTCGAGCGCGAGCGTTGCGCCCTCTTTCACGCCCGTCTCGATCAGGCCGAGAATGCGCTGCTTCGCCGCGCGCGACACCACGGGGCCGATATCCGTATTCGGTTCATTGCCCGCGTTGACCTTAAGCGTTTTAGCCTTGGCGACCAGCTCAGGCAGCCATTGCTGCGCCGCGCCGACCAGCACCACCACCGAGGTCGCCATGCAGCGTTGCCCCGCGGCGCCGAAGCCCGCGCCGGCCAGCGCGTTCAAGGTCTGCTCGCGGTTCGCGTCGGGCAGCACCACCGCGTGATTCTTCGCGCCCATCATCGATTGCACGCGCTTGCCGTGTTCGCTGCCGAGGCGATAAACATGTGTGCCAACTGCGGTGGAGCCGACGAACGAAATCGCCTTCACCAGTTCGTGCGTGCAGAGCGCGTCGACCACCTCCTTGCCGCCGTGCACGACATTCAGCACGCCCTTGGGCACACCGGCTTCCAGCGCCAGTTCGACCAGTTGCATGGTCGACAGCGGATCCTGCTCGGATGGCTTGAGCACGAACGTATTGCCGCATACGATCGCCATCGGGAACATCCACAGCGGGATCATCGCGGGGAAATTGAACGGCGTGATGCCGGCGCATACGCCGATCGGCTGACGCAACGTGTAGGTATCCACGCCGCCCGCCACGTTCTCGGCGAATTCACCCTGCTGCAAGGTGCCGATCGAGCAGGCGTGCTCGACCACTTCGAGGCCGCGGAAGATATCGCCTTCGGCATCCGGAATCGTCTTGCCCTGCTCGGCGCTCAGGGTCTTCGCGATGCGCGGCATGTGTTCGCGCACCAGCGCCTGGTACTTCAGCATGATACGCATGCGCGCGCCGATCGGCGTGTCCTTCCACGTTTTGAACGCGGCATGCGCACAGCGGATCGCTTCGCCGACTTCCTCGACGGTAGCGAACGGCACGCGTGCGAGCACCTCCTGGGTGGCCGGGTTGACGATATCGCGCCACTCGGCCGTCTTCGATTCGACGAACTCGCCGTTGATCAGCAGTTTGACGGTGGCGGCGTGGTTCGAAGCAATTGCGCTCATGCTGGAACTCCTGTGCAGTGGCCGCGTGGCGGCCGGACAGTGAAGAGAAAGACGGGAAACAAGTGAATCAACGCAGATCGGGAAAATCCTCTTCCCAGTACTCGTCCGGCAAACGCGCGGGTTCGGCTTCGCGCTCCATTTCGCGGCGTCGCAATTCGACGCGGCGAATCTTGCCGGAGATGGTTTTCGGCAATTCGCTGAACTGCAGGCGGCGAATCCGCTTGTACGGCGCAAGCTTTTCGCGCGAGAACGCAAACACGGCGCGCGCGAGTTCGGGGCCGGCTTCGTACCCAAGCCGTACGGTGACGAAGGCTTTGGGCACAGACAGGCGCAGCGCGTCGGCGCTCGGCACCACGGCCGCCTCGCCAATCGCCTCGTGCTCGATCAGCACGCTTTCGAGTTCGAACGGGCTCAGCCGGTAGTCGGACGATTTGAAGACGTCGTCGGCGCGGCCGACATAGATGTAGTAACCGTCCTCGCGGCGCAGTGCGACGTCGGAGGTCCGGTAGAGGCCGTTGCGCATGGCCTGTGCGGTGGCGTTGGCGTTGTTCGCGTAGCCGGTCATCAGGCCGAGCGGACGCTCTGCCAGCGGTAGCGCGATTTCGCCTTCCGTCACAGGCTGGTCGTCCGCATCGAGCAGTTCGATCCGGTAACCCGGCAGCGGCCGACCCATCGAGCCCGGCACCACCGGCTGGCCCGGCGAGTTGCCGATCTGGCAGGTGGTTTCGGTTTGACCGAAACCATCGCGGATCGTGATGCCCCACGCGTGCCTGACGCGCTCGATGATCTCGGGATTCAGCGGCTCGCCCGCGCCGACGATCTCGCGCAGTTTCACCGGGTAGTCGGTGAGATGTTCCTGCACCAGCATGCGCCAGACCGTGGGCGGCGCGCACAGCGTGGTGACGTTGAAACGCACCAGCACGTTCAGCGTGTCTTTCGGGACGAAGCGCGGGAAGTTGAATACGAACACACAGGCCTCAGCATTCCACGGCGCGAAAAAGCAGCTCCATGCGTGCTTGGCCCAGCCCGGCGAACTGATGTTCCAGTGAATATCGTTCGGTTGCAGGCCGATCCAGTACATCGTCGACAGATGGCCGACCGGATAGCTCTGATGCGTATGCTCGACCAGCTTCGGCTTCGACGTGGTGCCCGACGTGAAATACAGCAGCAGCGGATCGGTGGCGTGTGTGACGCCCTCAGGCGTGAATTGCGGCGCCGCGTCATAGGCCGCGGCGAGATCGATCCAGCCGTCGCGCGGCATGCCCACTGAAATGCGCGTGAGTGGCACGTCGAGCGCGTCGAACTTCGCCAGTTCCGCGCTATCGACCACCGCGAATGTCGCGCCGCCGATCTGAACGCGATCGCGCACGTCGTCGGCGGAAAGTTGGGTCGTGGCGGGCAGCACGATCGCGCCGAGTTTCATCGCCGCGAGCATCACGTCCCATAGTTCGACGCGGTTCGGCAGCATCAGCAACACGCGGTCGCCCCGTCCCACGCCGATGCCGCGCAGGAAATTCGCCATGCGCGACGAACGCTCCGACATCTGTGCATACGATAGACGCAGCCCTTCGCTGGCGGGATCGTCGACGATCCATAGCGCCGGCTTGTCGTTGTCGCGCGCGATCACGTCGAAGTAATCGAGCGCCCAGTTGAACTCGCCTAAAGACGGCCACGCGAATTCGCGGTACGCGCGGTCATAGTCGGTTCGATGGCGCAATAGCAGGTCACGCGCGTCGAAAAAGCTTTTCGCTGCAGTCATCGTCGTCTCCTTGGTGGCCCGGCATGCGCTCCACCTCTGTTTTATTGGCAAGCTATTTTGCGCCCAAACACCGTCCGTTTTTTGCTTTAGACGTGGCGCGCGATCACCATTCTCTGCACTTCGCTGGTGCCTTCGTAAATCTGCGTGATGCGGGCATCGCGGTAGTGGCGCTCCACCGCGTAGTCCTCGAGATACCCGTAGCCGCCGTGAATCTGGATCGCGTTCGAGCAGATCTGCTCGGCCATTTCCGACGCAAACAGCTTGGCCTGCGACGCCTCCGAGAGGCACGGCTTGCCCGCCGTGCGCAGCCGCGCCGCGTGATGCACGAGCAGCCGCGCGGCATTGAGCCGGGTGGTCATGTCGGCCAGCATATTGGCGATGGTCTGATGCTCCTTGAGCGCCTTGCCGAACTGGATGCGCTCGTTCGCATAGAGACGCGCGGCATCGAACGCGGCCCGCGCGATGCCGACCGCCTGCGCGGCGATGCCGATGCGCCCGCCCTCGAGATTCGACAACGCGATACGCAAGCCTTCACCCGGTTCGCCGAGCAGGTTGGCTTCGGGCACCGCGCAGTCGTCCAGCGCAATCGGGCAGGTGTCGGACGCGCGAATGCCGAGCTTGTGTTCCGGTTTGCCGACGTTAAAGCCGGGCGTGTCGGTCGGCACGATAAAGGCCGACAGGCCGCGCTTGCCGCGGTCAGGATCGGTGACGGCAAACACGATCGCGATGTCGGCGCGCCCGCCGTTGGTCACGAACTGCTTGTTGCCGTTGAGAATCCATTTTCCGTCGCGCAGCACGGCACGCGTGCGCAGATTGTTCGCCTCCGAGCCGGCTTGCGGCTCGGTCAGGCAGAACGCGCCGATGCGGCGGCCGGAAGCGAGGTCTTGCAGATAGCGGTCTTTCTGCGCGTCTCTGCCGAAGTTCAGGATCGGTCCGCAACCCACCGAGTTGTGCACGCTCATCACGGTGGCACATGCGGCACAGCCGGCGGCGATTTCTTCGAGCGCAAGCGCATAGGCCACATAGTCGGTGTACGAACCGCCCCACTCGGACGGCACGATCATGCCGAGAAAACCCAGTGCGCCCATCTGCGTGACGACCTCGGCCGGCAGGTGCGCGTCGCGATCCCATTGCGCCGCGTTCGGCGCGAGGCGCTTCGAGGCGAAGTCGCGGGCGGCGTCGCGGATCATCCGTTGTTCGTCGGTGTAGAAGCTGTCCATAGGGCTTAGGCTCGGTCTGTGTCTGTTGCGTCTGCGGCGGCCCCGCGGCGGTGGGCGGTGCACGAACGGTTGAGGCAAGTGTAGGCAAGCTGCTGGACAGGTTCGATGCTCAGCCCGATCATTCTGAATGAGCGCATTTACCATACTGGTACCATGCGAGTCCGATTCGATCCACGTTTTCAAAGGCTTACCGAATCGGCACGAAGAAATTGTTGAGCGCATTTGCCACGCGAGCACCACGCACCTGCCGGATACTCATGAAAAACGATAAGGGCACCATCTCCGTCAGCCTGGTCGGGGAAACCCTCGCGCTGGCGCGGGCGAGCGGTCTCGATGCGCTGCCGCTCGCCGAAGCCGCCGGCATCGCGGCGCCCATGCTCGCCTCGCCGAAGAGCCGCGTGTCGTCGGCGCAATACGGCGCGTTATGGGCCGGCATCGCCCGCGCTCTCGACGACGAATTCTTCGCCCAGGACTCGCACCGGATGAAAAGCGGCAGCTTCATCGCCATGACGCAAACGGCGTTGACCGCGCGTAACGGCGCGCAGGCTTTGGTGCGCGCGGTCGGCTTCATGCGGCTGGTGCTGGACGACCTCGGCGCGCGGATCGAAACCGATGCACAACGGGTACGGCTGCGCTTCGTCGAGCGCGAAGGCGCCAAGCCGCCCGCCATGTTCGCCTACGCGACTTACTTCATCCTCGTCTATGGCCTGCTGTGCTGGCTGGTCGGCCGGCGCATCCCCTTGCTCGAAGCGCGCTTTCGCTGCGTCGAGCCGCCGGCCGCCCATGAATACCGCCTGATGTTCTGCGACGACATGCGCTTCGAGCAATCCGAATCGTATGTCGACCTCTCGCCGGCGTTTCTCGAACTGCCGGTGATCCAGACCACGAAGTCGGTCAAGCCGTTCCTGCGCGATGCGCCCGGCAGCTTCATCGTCAAGTACCGCAATCCCGGCTCGCTTGCCGCGCGCGTGCGCAAGACACTGCGCGCGCTGCCGATGGCCAGTTGGCCCGCCGCCGATCAGATGGCGCAACGCCTGCACGTCGCCGAGGCGACCATGCGGCGGCATCTGAAGCAGGAAGGCTATACCTATCAGTCGATCAAGGACGACCTGCGGCGCGACATCGCAATCGGCGAATTGCAGGACACCGAGCACACCATCGCCGACATTGCCAGCGCCGTCGGATTCGCCGAGCCGAGCGCGTTTCATCGCGCGTTTCGCAAGTGGACCGGTATGCGGCCGACCGATTACCGGCCGGCGCGTGCGGATTTCACGCGGCGCGCGGAATCGGACTAAGCTGTAAGCAGCAGGCCAGCCTTTGGTGAGGTTCCGGCCCGCGCCGTCCGATATCCGTCGCGGCGGCGTGGTGGCCGTCAGCGATGAGCACGTATCCGCGTCTCCCGTTCCGGCAGTCTGGTCCGCGTGCGCCGCTTATCCGCGGCGGCGTCGTGGGCCGGTTGATGCGCGGCATGACCGCGCTTGGAATGCTGTTGGCTTTTTCAGCCGCACTGCCTCTCAATCCCCTGCCGCTTCAGGCCGCTGTCGCGCCCGGCGGGGTGGTGGTGATTCCGGTGAACGGCGCCATCGGTCCGGCGAGCGCCGACTTCATCGTGCGCAGCCTGCAACGCGCCGACGACGAGCACGCCCAGCTCGCGGTGCTGCAACTCGATACCCCCGGTGGGCTCGATACGTCGATGCGGCAGATCATCAAGGCGATTCTCGGCTCGCCGGTGCCGGTCGCCACCTTCATCGCGCCGAGCGGCGCACGGGCCGCCAGCGCCGGCACCTATATTGTCTACGCCAGCCATATCGCCGCGATGGCGCCGGGCACCAACCTCGGCGCGGCCACACCAGTGCAGATGGGCATCGGCGGCGCGGAGCCACCCGGCAGCGGCAACGCACCGGGTCTGCCCGGCGCGCCCCGGCCGGCCGCCGCGCCCGCCTCAGCCGGCTCCGCGGCAGGCGCCTTACCGCTCGATACCCAATCGACCGAACTGCGCAAGCAGGTCCACGACGCCGCCGCCTACATTCGCGGCCTCGCGCAAATGCGCGGGCGCAACGCCGACTGGGCCGAGCGCGCGGTACGCGAAGCGGTGAGTCTGACGGCCGCCGATGCGCTCGCGCAGCACGTGGTCGATCTGAATGCGCGCGATATCCCCGATCTGCTGCGTCAGGTGGATGGCCGCACCGTCAGCACGAGCCGCGGCAACCTGACGCTGCACACCGCGCAGGCGCCGGTCGTCACCCTTGAAGCCGACTGGCGCAGCCATTTTCTGGCCGTCATCACCGATCCCAATGTCGCGCTGATTCTGCTGATGATCGGCATGTACGGACTGTTCTTCGAGTTCGCCAATCCGGGTTTCGTGCTGCCCGGCGTGGTCGGCGCGATCAGTCTGCTGATTGGCCTCTTCGCCATGCAGATGCTGCCGGTCAACTACGTCGGGCTCAGCCTGATCTTTCTCGGCATCGCCTTCCTGATCGGCGAAGCGTTCCTGCCGACTTTCGGCTCGCTCGGCTTCGGCGGCGTGGTCGCCTTCGTGATCGGCGCGCTGATGCTGATCGATACCGACGTGCCCGGCTATGGCATTCCGCTGCCGCTGATCGCGGCGGTCGTCGTGTTCAGTGTCGTGTTCGTCTTCGCGGTGTCGAGCGTCGCCTTGCGGGCCAGACGTCGGCCTGTGGTGACCGGCTCCGAGGCGATGATCGGCAGTCTCGGCGTCGTGCTCGAGGGCGGCCTGCTGCCCGAAGGCGCGACGATCGGCGGCTGGGCACGGGTGCATGGCGAACGCTGGCGGGTGTCCAGCGCGGCCCCGGTCGCGGCCGGTCACGCGGTGCGCGTCACCGCGCGGCGCGGACTGACGCTGACCGTGGTGCCGGCAGAAGTATTACAACAAGGAGAACGCTCATGATCGGTTTCACATTCGGCTTCAGCAGCATCCTGATTCTGCTGCTGGCCGCGCTGATTGCTTCGTCGATACGGATTTTCAGGGAGTACGAACGCGGTGTGGTGTTCATGCTCGGCCGCTTCTGGAAGGTCAAGGGTCCGGGCCTGGTGCTGATCATTCCGATCGTGCAGCAGGTGGTGCGCATGGACCTGCGCACGATTGTGTTCGACGTGCCGCCGCAGGACGTGATTACGCGCGACAACGTCTCCGTCAAGGTGAACGCGGTGGTGTATTTCCGTGTGGTCGATCCAGAAAAGGCCGTGATTCAGGTGGCGCGCTATTTCGAAGCGACCAGCCAGTTGTCGCAAACCACGCTGCGCGCGGTGCTCGGCAAACATGAACTCGACGACCTGCTGGCCGATCGCGAACAACTGAACGCCGACATCCAGAAAGTGCTGGACGCGCAAACTGACGCGTGGGGCATCAAGGTGGCAATCGTCGAGATCAAGCACGTGGATATCAACGAGACGATGATCCGGGCGATCGCACGCCAGGCCGAAGCCGAACGCGAACGGCGCGCCAAGGTGATCCACGCGGAAGGCGAACTGCAAGCCTCGCAACATCTGCTGGAAGCCGCGCAGACCCTCTCGAAACAGCCCCAGGCGATGCAGCTGCGCTATCTGCAAACCCTCACCACGATTGCCGCCGACAAGAACTCGACAATCGTCTTTCCCCTGCCGATCGACCTGCTGAGTGCGGTGCTGGAGCGCTTTGGCAAGCCGTCGGCGCCCTGAAGCGGAGGCGCCTTTGACTCACCGAACGAAATGCTGCATTGACTTCAATCGCCTTACTCGAAATGCCTGTCAAAAATCAAATGCAGGGTTCTTTTTTAACCGCTCCATAGGAGCTCGTCATGAAAATCGTTTATCGAGTTGGATTCGGCGCGATGCTGGCCGCCATATTTATGAGCACCGCGTTGGCGCAGGCGGCGCGGCCTTATGATCCGTCGGCGCCGAAAACGCGCGCCGAAGTCAGAGCCGATCTGGCCGAATGGCGCGCCGCCGGCTACGATCCGCTCGACTGGATCGATTACCCGTGCAATGCGCAGCAAGCCGGCCGTATCGTCGCGATGCGGCGGGCGCAGCAAGCCGGCGGGAGCATGACGCAGTAAAGCATCTGGTTTCATCGCAGCCTACGTGGGGCCACTCGCGAGCGTAAGCGTCCGCCTGCCGCCCCACCCCGCGCGCTGACAAGGTATCATCTCGCCCCTTTCATCCGCATCCGGAATCCGCACGATGCCAATCTGGGTAGACGCCGACGCCTGTCCGGTCGTCATCAAGGAGATGCTGTATCGCGCCGCGCGCCGCACCGGCACGCCGGTGACGCTGGTCGCCAACTCGTTTCTGCGCGTGCCGCCGTCGCCGCTGATCCGCGCGATCCAGGTGCCGGCCGGTTTCGACGCCGCCGACGATCTGATCGCTGAACGTGTCGCTCCCGGCGACCTCGTGATCACCCCCGATATTCCCCTCGCCGCCGCCGTCCTCGCCAAACAGGCGCAGGCGCTCGACCCGCGCGGCAACTGGTTCACTCCCGGCACCATCGAAGAACGGCTGCGCATGCGCTCGATGCTCGACCAGCTGCGCAGCAGCGGCGTCGATACGGGCGGCCCGGCCGCCTTTAGCCCTCGTGACAGCAAAACTTTTGCGGGCGAACTGGATCGCTGGCTGGCGAAGCAACGGCCGCAATCCGATGCGCCGACACCACACTCCACCGACAAACCGCCCAGCGCCTAAGCTTTAACGGTGCATTTCATCCGCGCGATGCGTTGTAGCGGCGTCAATCGTGATTACAATCCGCGCGTAGCCATAATTGAGCAAGCGGTGTTACGGGAGCCGTGTCACACGGCCTGCCCCATGCACGCCCGATCCGCTGCGTATCACCTGCCTTAACCACAAGAAACGCTTTTGAAACGACGAGAGACGCGCCTCATGGACACCATAAAACGCTACTTCGGCTTTGACGCCGCCGGCACCAACCTGCGCACTGAAGTGCTCGCTGGGCTGACCACCTTCCTGACGATGGCCTACATCATCTTCGTCAATCCAGCGATTCTCGGCGACGCCGGCATGCCGAAAGACGCGGTGTTCGTCGCGACCTGCATCGTCGCCGCGCTGGCCTCGCTGATCATGGGGCTCTACGCCAACTATCCGATCGCGCTCGCGCCCGGCATGGGCCTGAACGCGTACTTCGCGTACACGGTCGTCAAGGGCATGGGCTTCACCTGGCAGGCGGCGCTCGGCGCGGTGTTCATCTCCGGCTGCCTGTTCATGATCGTCACACTGTTTCGCGTGCGTGAAGTGATCGTCAACGGGATTCCGCACTCGATCCGAATTGCCATTACCGGTGGCATCGGCCTCTTTCTGGCGATCATTTCGCTGAAGTCGGCCGGTGTGGTGGTGGGCAATCCAGCCACTCTCGTGACGCTCGGCGATCTGCACAATGCGCACGTAGTTCTGGCGGTGATCGGCTTCTTTGCGATCGTCACGCTCGATTACCTGCGGGTGCGCGGCGCGATCCTGATCGGGATTGTGGGCGTGACGGTGCTGAGCTTCTTCTTCGGCGGCAATCAGTTCCACGGCATCGTGTCCGCGCCGCCCTCGATCTCGCCGACGCTGTTCCAGCTCGATATTCGCGGCGCTTTGTCCGGCGGCGTGCTCAACGTGATCCTGGTGTTCTTCCTCGTCGAACTGTTCGACGCGACCGGCACGCTGATGGGCGTGGCCAATCGCGCCGGCCTGCTGGTGGAAGGGAAGATGCACCGCCTGAACCGCGCGCTGCTCGCCGACAGTACCGCGATTCTGGCCGGCTCGATGCTGGGCACCTCGTCGACTACCGCGTACATCGAAAGCGCCTCGGGCGTGCAGGCCGGCGGCCGCACCGGCGTCACGGCCATCACGGTTGCCGTGCTGTTCCTGCTGGCGCTGTTTTTTGCGCCGCTGGCGGGCGTCGTGCCTGGTTATGCGACGGCGCCGGCCCTGCTGTACGTGTCGTGCCTGATGCTGCGCGAAATGCTCGATCTGCCGTGGGACGACGCCACTGAAGTCGTGCCGGCCGCGCTGACCGCGTTGCTGATGCCGTTCACTTACTCGATCGCCAATGGTGTCGCGTTCGGTTTCATCTCCTATGCCGGTCTGAAACTGCTGACCGGCCAGGCGCGCAAGGTAAAGCTGGTGGTGTGGGTCATCGCGGCGATTTTCCTGTTCCGCTACTTCTACCTCGGCAGCGAATAAGAAAGCCGGCGCGGGGACGAGCGCGCTGCGGTCTGTATCAACGATCATGTTATTGGCGGCGCCCGCTCTGGTCGGGCACCGTTTATCATCTGATGATTGATCGAAACGAATGAACCGCTCACCGGAGTTTTCCGTATGTCCTATCACCGCGCCTCGGACCGCTATAGCGCGCCCGCTATCTTTTTCCACTGGGCCATTTTCCTGCTGGTCGCGCTGGCCTATCTGGCGATTGAAATACGCGGGCCAAAAGGGAGCGACAGCCGGATTTTCTGGAGCAGCGTGCATTACTGGGCCGGCACCCTGGTTCTGTCATTGGCCGTCCTGCGACTGCTGTGGCGATTGTGGGCCGGCGTACCCGCCGAAATCGACGGCAACCGGCTGCTCGCGTTTCTGGCGCGCGCCGCGCATCTTACGCTGTACGTTTTCATCTTCGCGCAACCGCTGCTGGGTATCCTGCTGATCAACAGCGGCGGGCATCCCGTGACGCTCGCCTGGGTCAACGTCAGTTACACCTTCGTGGGCGCTGACCCGATTGCACGGCCCATGCTCAAGACGGTCCATGAGTGGCTCGGCAACGCGTTCTACTGGGTCATCGGCGCGCACGCGCTGGCGGCGATCGCGCATCACGTGGTGTTCAAGGATCGTACGCTGCGGCGAATGGTTTGATTCGCGTTTGATTCGATTCGCGGGCGCTGACGCTGACACGCAAAACGTGCGCCGAGTGACACGCGTCGGGGCGTGCTGAATACGGGCGGCACGAATGGCCGCGGCCGGTTGGATTGGGTTGCGTTGCTCATGCCGCGCGTGGGTTTGCGTCTCGTCTTGCTCTTGCGCGGCTTTTTGCTGTCTATGAACGGTGGGCTTTCGGCCCGTTGGCGCGTCGTGTTTTCAGTTGCGCCAGTTGGCTTCGTAAAACCGCACGTAGCCGCTGCGCAGCACCAGGCACTGCGCTCTCGTTTCCGACAACAGGCGCCGGGTTGCGGCCTCGATGCGAGCCCGGTGTGCGTCGAATGCGTCGACCATATCCTCCAGACGCGGCGATGCGGCACCAAAGTGATCTTCCAGCGCTTCCGCCGTAATCATGCACTCGACCCTCTGCCCATCGACCATTGCCGGGAACGCCAAGGTAAGTTCGCGACCTGAATATTCGGGAGTTTCGTTCGGGAATAGGATCTGCATGGGAGTTCGCCTAAAAGGTTAAGTGCTGCACATGCGGCTTGGTGGGGCGCGCTTCTGGCTGCTTGTCCTCCAGTTCGAATGCCGAGTGGCGCGGGCTGTTCACATCCTGGCGGCAGGGCGGGATAGTTCGCGCCGCGCGGAGGTGATTTGATTCACTTTAGACGAGTTGCGGCGCGGCGCAAGTTTTCCTTTTCGACTGCCTGGATTTGGTGCTTCGGGTGGAGATTTCTGGCGCGGCCGTTTTTCTTCCGGTTCCCTTCCCTCCGGTTTTTCCCCTGCTCGCGGTTGTGTTCCCGTCCTGTAAGATCGGTGTTCGTCCATGCGCGCTTATGTTGCGCTGCGCAATGACAAGGGGGCAACGTACCCCGCCGTATCCGTACAACCGGAGACATGCTTTGATCCATCGCCCTGCCACGCCGTCGGGAATCGCTCGGCCAGATGTCATCGCGCAAGCGCATGCCCGTTCGCTCGAAGTCGGCCTGCGCGCCTCGGAAACTCCGGACTTTCATCCGCTGCGGCGCCTCGCGCTGCGCGAACTCGTCGATCGTAATCAGTCGCTCTATACGCACGCCCTCCCGGTCATGGAGACGCTGCACGCGCAGATCGTCGACACCCAGAGCATGGTGCTCCTCACCGACAGCCAGGGCATCATCCTGCATAGCCTCGGCGACAGCGACTTTGTCGAAAAAGCCAATCGCGTCGCGCTGTGTCCCGGCGTTTCGTGGGCCGAGGCGGATCGCGGCACGAACGCGATCGGCACCGCGCTGGTCGACGGGCAGCCAACCGTCGTCCACGCCGGAGAACACTTCCTGCACGCGAACCGCATTCTGACCTGTTCGTGCGCGCCGATTGCCGACCCGTTCGGACGCACCATCGGCGCACTCGATGTCAGCGGCGACACGCGCGGCTTTCATAAGCACACGCTCGCGCTCGTCAGAATGTCGGCGCAGATGATCGAGAATCATCTGTTCTCCAATCAATTCGCCGACGCCGTTCGCGTCCACTTTCACGCCCGCGCGGAATTCATCGGCACGTTGTTCGAGGGCCTCGCAGCATTCGCACCGGACGGCACGTTTCTGTCGGCCAATCGCAGTGCCCTCTTTCAATTCGGTCAGCCGCTCGCCAGCCTGCAAACGCAACCGTTCGAGGCGCTATTCGGTATCGGCTTCGCCACACTGTTGCAGCAGACGGCTCACGCGCCAGGCGAAAACAGGGTGCTGACGCTGCCGAGCGGCGTGCGCGTGATCGCGCGTGTCGAATATGTGCCGCCGCGTTATGTTGCGCCGGCCGACGGCTTTCCCGGCACGTCGCGCACGGCGGCGTCCAACGCTACGCGTGCGGCGACGGCCCGCCCTTGTGAAGCGGCACCGCTCGCGACGCTGGAAACACTCGACACGGGCGACGCGCAGGTGTCGGCGATCCTTCGCCGGGTCGCGAAGCTGCGCGGACGCGATATTCCCGTGCTCGTACTCGGCAAGACCGGCACCGGCAAAGAGTGGCTCGCCCGGGCAATTCATCACGATTCGCTGCGGCGGAGCGCGCCTTTTGTCGCGCTGAATTGCGCTTCGCTGCCGGACACGCTGATCGAAGCAGAACTATTCGGCTACGAAGACGGCGCGTTCACCGGTGCGAAAAAACGCGGCAACGTCGGCAAGATCGTCCAGGCCGACGGCGGCACACTGTTTCTCGATGAAATCGGCGACATGCCGCTCGCCCAGCAGGTGCGGCTGATGCGCGTGCTGCAGGAGCGCACCGTCGTGCCGCTCGGCGGCACACGAGCGATTCCGGTCGATCTGCGGATTGTCTGCGCGACCCACCGCAATCTGCGTGCAATGATCGAAGCGGGCACCTTCCGCGAAGACCTGTATTACCGCATCAACGGACTTGTCGTGACCTTGCCGGCGCTGCGCGATCGCACCGATCTGCCGGCCCTCGTTACGCGCATGCTGGAGTTGCAGCCCGCCGGCGAATGCTTGCCGCGACGCGTCTCCGAGGCTGTGCTGGAGCGGTTTGCACAATGTCGTTGGCCGGGTAATCTGCGGCAGTTGGCCAACGTTCTGCGCACCGCGAGCATCATGGCCGAAGGCGCGGCACAAATCGAGCTCGAAGATCTGCCGGAGGACTTCCTGCAGGATTGCGTCGATACCGTAGTTGATTGCGCAGCGGATCCGTCCACCGCTCTGTCTGCCGACGAATGCGGTGTGCGTGCCACGATGTCGGCCCCTGGGGAGGCTTCGCCGGCTCGCATGGAAGACTGGCAAACCACCTTGATCGCACAGACGCTCGCGCGGCTCGACGGCAATGTCTCGGCGGTCGCGCGCGAGTTGGGTCTCGCGCGCAATACGGTGTACCGGTATCTGCGCCGCGGCAGCACGCATTGAAGGCGCAATACGGACGCGAATGCGCTCTGTCTGAATGCGCGGGCGGTGAGCGGGTAACGTAGCGTGTAAAGTGTGGCGCAGTCCGTCACCGATTCACACGATGTCCAATCCTGCCCGCCCGCCTCTCGTGCGCATCGAACCGCTCGGCCAGAGCTTCGAAGCGCCTGATTCGCTCACCATCCTCGAAGCCGCCGGCTTTGCCAATCTGCGTCTGCCGCGCTCGTGCCGCAACGGAACCTGTCGCACGTGTCTGTGCAAAATGACGGCGGGACGCGTGCGCTACACGATCGAATGGCCAGGGCTCAGCAGAGAGGAAAAAGCCGAAGGCTATATCCTGCCGTGCGTGGCGATCGCGGAAACTGACGTGGTGCTCGACGTACCGGACGCGGTCGGATCGCCGCCAGGCTAAAGATCATTGCGAGCCGCCGCACACGGCGTTGCACCGCCTTTCAGCGCCGCTCGGGTGCGCATGAACCCACGCGAGCGGCGTGGCAAACATCAACGACCGCTGCCCATCGCCCGTTCGATTTTCTTGTCAGTGTTGTACTGGCTCAACGCATACACCGACCAGATCGCCGCCGGAATCCAGCCGATCAGCGTGATCTGCAGGATCAGGCAGATGATCCCCGCAAACGGGCGGCCGATCGTGAAAAACTGAAACCACGGCAGAATGATCGCAAGCAATAGACGCATTCAGATTTCCTGTTGATTTTTAACGGACCGAGCATGTTTCGACTGCAAACGACATTGTGACGACACAGCCGTCTAGTTGATCGGCGCGAAGCGCGGCACCTTGTCGCCGTCGACCTCGACCAGCTCGAAAAACACCGAAGCCGGACGCGTCCAGATCGTACCATTGCTGGCTTTATAGACGATCATCGTGATGTTCGGATCGGACTCCAGCGTCGCCTCGCAAACCAGTTCGTAAATCCCGCCTTTGTAGTGTCGATAACGCACCATGCGAATCCTCCTTGTTGGCAACCACCGGCGGCACGCTCAGCCGCCCTCTTTCATCTGCTTCAGAATCTTGTAGACCGTGGCGCGCCCCATGGTGAGCACCGCGGCCACGTAGTTCGCGGAACTGCGGCCGCGAAACGCGCCTTGCGCATGCAAGGCCTCGACGATTTCCCGCTTGTGCTCGCGTGTCAGCGCATTGATGCCGATCTGCCGTTCACGCAGCCACGTGTGCAGGAACGTGTTGATGCGGTCCTGCCAGTCGTCGCGAAACAGTTCTTCCGCCGGTGCATCGCTTAACGTCCCGCCTTTGATGAACAGGTCGAGGGTCGAGCGTACGTCCTCGAACACGGCAATGTTGAAGTTGACGCACAACATGCCGGCCGGCTTGCCGTCGTCGTCGAACAGGATGTTGCTCACGCAGCGCATGCGCCGGCCGTCCCAGTTGAGCTTTTCGTACGGCCCGATGGTGCGGCCGCGGGCTGCGTAGTGCACTTCATCGAGCACCGATGGTCCGCCGACTTCAAGCCTGGACAGGTTGTTGACGAGGTACGCGATGGTCTGATCGCGCAGATCGTGAATGACGACTTCGGCGCACGGATAGAACAGCGCCGCGATGCCGTCCGCGATGGGGGCGTAGCGCTCCAGCAGCAGGTCTTTCACAGGAGAGACGTTTGTCTTGCGCATTGGAAAATCGCAGTGTTCGAGGGACGCGCCGCCGCCTTCGCAAAGGTGAGCCGATACGGGAGCGCCGAGGTTAAAACCAGCAAGTGTGGCAAGCCCCGTAATGTGGGACCGCCGTGCACGGCAACGCGCCATTGTAGCCACGCGGATCGCTGCCCGCGACCGCGATGGCATGGCGAACGCGCTCCATGACTGTTGGCGTGACGACACGCGGCGATTTTTGTCCGCCTGGCGAGCGATTTTTTTTCGTGCGATAAGAGAATCATCTACTTCACGGAGCAACCGATGGCCACGCTCGAAGCGTTTCGCGCCGTGCTCGATGACGACGGCACGCCAGAGATCATTCGCAACCACATCATCGATTCGCTGCAATACACGCTGCGCAATCACGGGCAGATTTTTACCTCGAAGGAAGTCGAATGGCTGGCCGCCTGGGATGACGCGCGCATTCCGCTCGCGGCGTCGCGCGAGTTGCAGAAACGCGTTGCCGAAACCACCCGCTGAGCGCGGGCCGCTGTCGCTATCGCGGTGCGATTGCCCGTGCTGCGCGTCGGCTGCCGATGACGTTTCGTGCTCAAAGCCCCGTCGGCTGGGCGGTTTGCCTGCGCGTGGAACTTTTTGCTATCCAATTAGCCCCATTTAGTGCATCATATTGGAATAGCTGTATTCCGCACCTGTAGCACCGGCAGTCTCCAATCGGCATCTCCGCACCACCCCCGACTGTTCGACCGCCGCCTGTCGGCGATCCCGTCACTCCGGCAATGCGCCGCATGCATTCGCCGTCGCGAGTTGTGCAGCTGAGTTGTTCAGCTTTTACGCGCCCGATGTCCGCGCGACTTCAGCGTGTTTCTTCTCCATTGAATCCGCGATTTTGCGCGGCCGCGCTCAAGCCCTTGCCATCGGGTCTGTGCCAAACTTTTTCCATGGCGGCGCGCCCCAAGGTGCTGCGCTGCCCGGCCTGTCGTGCCGCGCGTAACACGCGTGACACGCCGGCCACGTAATACAGGACATGTGCTTCATGAATTCAGTTGTCAAGACTTACAAGGGTTACGAAATTCACCCGCTCGTCTACCCGCGCCGCCCGACGGACGCGCTGACGGGCCGCAATCCTGACGCAGGCTACGACGCGTCGGTGCGCATCTGCCGCGTGGGCGCCAATCCGGCCGCCGACGGCCGTGTGTTCCGTCTGCAGTATCTGTTTCCGTTTGACGGCACGGGCAAGGCGCGCATTGCGTGCATGGCCCACGCTGAACAATTGATCGACGGCCGTATCGACGGTCAGTCCGTCGCCGATCTTTGAGCGGTAATATCAGCGCATTGGCTGATTCCGCACGGCGCAGGGCATAAAAGCCCTCCGCCAACCGTATCAGATGTTGTGCCGACCGGCCCTGCCGACCGACCAACACCCCTTATCCCATCGACCAGGAGTTATGCATGGCGAAAGAAGAACTGCTTGAACTTGACGGTATCGTCGACGAAGTACTTCCGGATAGCCGTTACCGCGTTACGCTCGACAACGGCGTGGTAGTTGGCGCTTACGCGTCCGGACGCATGCGCAAGAACCACATCCGTATTCTCGCGGGTGACCGCGTTACGCTGGAACTGTCGGTTTACGATCTGACCAAGGGCCGGATCAATTTCCGTCACAAAGACGAGCGCGCTACCGGTGGCGGCGGCGCACGTAATTCGCAATTCCGCCGTCGTTGATAGCGGCGGCACGCTGACCGTCTTCTGAGCGGTTTTTGCGTGACCGATTGCACTGCATTGTTCGCGAAGCCTTTCGCGCGCCCTCTCTGGCTTGACACAACTCGAGCCTGAGTGGCGCGCTGCGGCGCGCCCGCGCCTCTCCGCCTTTCCGCTTTCCGTCCTACAAGCCGAACACCGCACCGAGATCCTCTCCGGCGGCGCTTTTGCGCACCTGCTCGATCACCCGCTCCTCCAGTTCCGAAAGATGCTCCCGCATTGCCGTTAGCGCGGTTTGCAGGTCGCCCGCATCGAGTGCCCCGATGATCTGCATGTGTTCGTCCGCCGAACAGGTCGAACCCTTCGAGGGGTCGAACAAGGCCTTGTACAACTCGGTCTTCGCGACCAGTTGCCCGACCAGCCCGAGCAGTTCGGTGCCGCCTGCAAGCTCCGTCAACAGCACGTGAAACTGACCCGCGAGCCGCACGGATTCCTCGATGGCGCCCGCAGCCAGCGCCTTCTCCTCACGATGCACATGCGCGCGCAAGCGGCGCTTGTGAGCCGCGCTCAAGGTGCCGCACAGCGCGGCGACGATGCCCGCCTCGACGATCTGCCGGGCACGATACACCTGGCGAATGTCTTCTTCGGATGGCGACGGCACAAACGCGCCGCGATTCGCTTCCAGCACCAGTTTGCCCTCGAACCCGAGTCGCGCCAGCACCTTGCGCAGCGCACCGCGCGTGCAGCCGAACGTCGCCGCAAGATCGCGCTCGACCAGTTGCGCGCCAGGCCGCAACCGGCCCTGCAGGAGCGCCGCGGTAATCGACGCATAAATACGTTCTTCGACGCTCGTCGCATCTGCGGCGGCAGCAGCGCCCTGAAGGGGTGTTTCGGTAGCGGCTGACAGCGCGCGCGGGGAGCGTGAGGCCATGAATTCAGTCACGAGAGAAGGGGCAATATCGCCCGGCATTGTAGCGGCGGCGGGAGGCCCGTGCCACGCGCGTGTGGCGTGCGCTATACCGGAAATCATAAAAATGGTTAACCATTTTAGGTTACTATTGTTGACCAAAACCATCCTCGCGCATGCTTTTTTTTGCGCCGGCTGAGTCGTTGGATCCCCACGCTGCCGTGCCTTGCGCATTTTTTTTAGCGCTCACGGCCCGCCCCAACCTCTTGTTTCAGGTCCATCGTGAATTCGCCCTCCAGTGCTCGCCCGACACCCCACCCAAATCAGACCGCCCACGCGCTGACGTGGCGGGATGCCGTCTGGCTGGGCGCGATCATCGTGATCGGCATCAATCTGCGGCCCCTGCTGACCTCGATCAGTCCGTTGATGACGACGATTCGCGACGCCACCGGACTGAGCTTTTACGGCGCATCGCTGCTGACGAGTCTGCCGGTCGTCGCGATGGGCATTGGCGCGTTCGGCGCCCAGGCGCTGGCCCGTTCGATCGGCGAAACGCGCGGCGTGGCGCTTGGCCTGCTGGCGGTCGCCCTCGCCTGCGCGGCACGCTGGGTTGCGGCGAGCGGCGGCACCCTGCTGTTGACGGCCGCGCTGGCGGGAGTCGGCGTGGCAGCGATTCAGGCGTTGCTGCCGGCCGTGATGAAGCAGCGCTTTCACACGCGCGTGCCATTGGCGATGGGCGTTTTTTCCGCGTCGATCATGGGCGGCGGCGGACTCGGGGCAAGACTGAGCCCGTGGGTTAGCGCCGCGATGGGTTCATGGCACGCGGGTCTCGCCGTATGGGCCATGCCTGCTTTGGTCGCGCTGGCTTGCTGGCTGGGACTGAATCGCACGCCTTCGAGCGGCGCCGCTGTGCCGGTGTCCGTGACCGCGCAGTCCATTTCGCTGTGGCGCAAGCGGCGCGCGTGGACCTTGGGGCTGTTCTTTGGGATCGTCAACGGCGGCTATACGAGTCTCGTCGCGTGGTTGCCGGCGTTCTATCAGCAGCGTGGCGCGAGCGTGGAGGATAGCGGTTCGCTGCTGGCGTGGATGACCGTTTTCCAGGCGGCGTCGGCGTTGCTGCTGCCGCTGGCCGCTGCGCCGTTTCGGGATCGTCGGCCGTGGCTCGCAATCGGTCTGTCGGCGCAACTGGTGGGATTGCTTGGGCTGATCTTCTGGCCCGATGTCGCGCCGCTGGTCTGGGTTGGCATTGCAGGCGCGGGGCTCGGCGGGACTTTTTCGTTGACGCTCGTTACCGCCATGGATCATTCGGCGGATCACACCATTACTGGCAAGCTCGTCGCTTTCACTCAAGGTGTCGGGTTTATTGTCGCCGCGATTGCACCGGTTATTGCAGGAGTTGTCCGCGGCTGGAGCGGCGGGTTTGGCGCCGCCTGGATCATGCTGGCCGGCAGCGTGCTTGCGATGATCATGGTCAGCCTCGTGTTTTCGCCCAGGAGTTATGGGGAGTGGAATTGATTGCGTCAATCTCACCCTGAGCGACTATCTGCGCCGATTCCATAACCGGCTCAGTCGGCGCGAGTCTTACGCGCCAAGTAAAACATCCGACGAACAAACAGAAGTACCTGATTGTTGATATCGTCCGAGATATTTATTATCTCACTCAGGCTATTTTCTGCATCCATTTGCAACAACGTCATGCACTCGCAAACGGCGGCAAAAAGCCGCGCACAGCGCGGGTGCCGCGGATATTTATTAGTTAGCAATCTTAAAACAATAAAAAGCCTCTTCTGGAAATCTGTAATTAGCGTCTCACTCAAAGGCGCAGCTTATTCACCAGACAGGAACACTACAAAAAACAGGGGCAACGATACCTACACGTCGCAGCGACGTATAACAAGAATGCAAGATCAGAGACGTACGAGCAAACGAGACGCTTCCCACCAAACCATTGTCGAAGCCGGCGCGCTATCGGCAAAGACAAAAGCACGTCGCGTGTCGGCAGGCGCTGCCAGCATTGCATTCGCGTTGGCACTCACGGCATGTAGCGGACATAGCGGCACCGAGACCACTTCCGCACCCGCGCCGAGTCTGGAAAGTATGGCGGCAAGCGCCGCCGGCTCGGACACCGTTCCGCTCCAGATGTCGTTGAAAATGAATACAAACGGCCTGTCATCGGACGCGACCAACGACCGTTTCATCATCAAGTACAAAAACGGCACTGACCAACGCGGATCCGCCTC
Organism: uncultured beta proteobacterium; assembly: GCA_963738755.1. Classification (GTDB taxonomy): domain Bacteria; phylum Pseudomonadota; class Gammaproteobacteria; order Burkholderiales; family Burkholderiaceae; genus Paraburkholderia. The sequence goes on along the minus strand of CAVTXZ010000018.1, from coordinate 99,487 downwards.
GGCAGTCCAGTCGAGACTTCAGCGGCTGGCCGGTGCATTCCCCGCGAAGGCGCGCCACTTGCGCCGCATGGGCGTCGGCGCCGATGTGGTGACCACGGAGCGCAAGCTCGACATCAAGGATGCCAAAGCATTCATGCGCGCGATTGCATCGGACCCTGACGTCGAGTATGTGGAACCCGATACCGAGATGTCCACGACGATGCTGCCAAACGATCCGGAATATTTCAGGCAGTGGAGTTTGACGTCCAATCAGGCATCCAATGGCGGTGCCCCGGGAATCCGGGCTGAGGGCGCCTGGGACGTGGCGAACGGGTCAGGGTCCGTGATCGCCGTGATAGATAACGGCGTCACCAGTCACAATGACCTGAATGCCAATATTTTGCCGGGCTACGATTTCACGGCCAAAGACCGGGGCGGCAATGGCGTCAATCCGGGTATCACAACAGAAACATGTGCGGTCCAGTGGCACGGCACGCATGTCGCCGGCATCGCTGCTGCGTTGACCAATAACGGCAGCGGCATAGCCGGGATTTCGCCGGCAGCCAGGGTCGTCCCGGTACGGGTGCTGAACGCATGCGGAAAAGGCTATACGTCCGATATCGCCGATGGCATTGTATGGGCAGCGGGCGGCAATCTTTCGGGTGTCTCCCGCAATGCCTATCCTGCGAAGATCATCAATGTAAGCCTTGGCGGCGGCGGCTTCTGCGAAACGACACTTCAGGACGCGATTGATTACGCGACCGGTCAAGGCGCAGTTGTGGTTGCAGCGGCCGGCAACAATGGCTACAGCGCAACGAATTTTTCGCCGGCGAACTGCCGCAACGTGATCAATGTCGGCGGTAGCAATCGCTATGGTGCACGGTGGCTTAGTTCGGACTACGGGCCAACCGTGGATATTGCCGCACCGGCCGACTCGATCTGGTCTACCTACAATAGCGGAAGCGCCGGGCCAGGCAATGAATCGTTTGCCTTCCTCGCCGGCACATCGATGGCGGCGCCCATGGTGAGCGGCGTTATCGCGCTTATCCAGTCGGTCGCTCCCACGCCCCTGACTCCTGACGAAACCCGCACCCTGCTCACACAGAACGTCCAGCCCTTTCCGAGCGGCCAGCCGGATCAGCCCCTCGGGCAAGGCATTCTCGACGCGAAAGCGGCTGTCATTGCCGCAAGGTCAGGAAAGATTCCAGTCGCGGCGAATTTCAAATGCTCGGAAGCCGCAATGCTCATGCAGGTGAAATGCACGGATATGTCTACTGCCAGAGGCGCGTCCATCAAGTCGTGGAGCTGGCAGTTCGGCGACGGCCGTGCCGATTTTGTATCCACGCAGTCAGTCAATCCATATGTGAATTATGACTATCCAGGCACTTACGAAATCACCTTCACTGTTACGGACAGCAGCGGAGCCGTTAGCAAACTGACGCGCCCTTTTCAGGTCTTTGCTCCTGCCGTTACGAATATAGACGCCAATGCGCCGGCGACGTTTTCAGCGAATTCAGGCGATATGCTGTATTTCGCGCTCGATGTCCCGGCAAACGCCAGGAATCTGACGTTCAGACTGTCGCCAGGCGCCAACGGTGAAACAGGCACGCTGTAAATCAGAGCGGGTACGCCTTCCGTGCTTCATCCAGACTGCGGGAACGTCTGGACAAACGGACCGGCCGCCACGTGCACGATCGCCAATCCGGCGCCGAAAACCTATTACGCCATCGTGAACGCGAACAGGAAACTCGACGGCGCTTCGATCCTGGCAACCTATATCCAACCATAAGCCAGTTATGCCGGAAGTACGCTCCTATGCCGTTGCCATGAATCACATGGGCGTACTTTCCGCACTACAGACGGCCCAAAAGACCAACCTCAAATAGCCTCGTGCCGGACGTCAGAATCGCCCTCAACAATCACGCTGACGCAGACGTGGAAGCGCTCGTCGCAAGTGCCGACGCGCATTTTTCCGCAAGACGCATGACCGAGGCAATGAACGGTTACCGGAAGGTACTCGCTGTGCGGCCACGCGATGTGCACGCGCTGCACCGCATGGGGCTCGCCTGCGTTCATATGGATCAAATGGATGAGGCATGCGCCTACATTGAACAGGCCTTGCAAGCCGCCCCCGACCGGCCTGAATTGTGGGAACACGCGGGACTGCTTGCGGCATCGAAAGAAGACCATGCGTCGGCTGAAGCGCATTATCGTCGCGCTGTTGGCCTGGCGGGTTGTGCCGCCAGCCTGCACAGGAATCTCGCCGATTGTCTACGCCTGTCCGGTCGCCTTGTCGAGGCAGCCACCCACTACGAAAAGGCTGTTGAAATCGATCCGGAACTGCATCACGCCGTTCGCGCGCTGGCTCGAATCAATACGACACTCGGAAAGATCGAAGCCGCCGCGGACAACTGGTTACGCGCGTGGGCGCTCAATCCGGCCAGCTTGCAAGATGGGCTCGACCTCGTCGCGGCACTGGCAAAAGCTCGCCGCACGCGTGAACTTGCCGATGCGATCACGCAGATTAGAACCCGCTTTGCCGACGACGCCGAAGCGCTAAAGTCGCTGGCATTCGTATTGAACACCAACGACTGTTTCAGCGATGCGCTCAGCGTAGCCACGCAGGGACTCGCTATCGATCCGCAACACCCACTCCTGCATCACAACGCAGCACGCGCGCTGAGCATACGCGGCAAAATCGCGGAGAGTCTGCCGCATAGTATGGAAGCGGCACGGCTTCTGCCGGAGAACCCGTATCTGCAATTCCACCTTGCAGGTGTGCTGCTTGGTCTTGGCGAGTTTGAAAAAGGCTGGAAACAATACAAATGGTTTTACAAGCTCCCTGGCCAGGACAATGAGCCGGGTCGTCCCTACTTTCCCGAGTGGAAAGGCGAAGCCGTTGCGAACTGCCGGTTCCTGCTGGTGGGTGAACAGGGCTTTGGCGATGAAATACAGTTCATCAGATTCGCGGCGTGGCTACATCATCAAGGCGCCGTGGTCGACGTGCTGGTGAGTCAGCCTGTAGCCGAACTGGCGGCCAGCATGAAGGCCGTGCGGAGCGTATTCACCACCGTCCCGCCCGGCCCCTATGACTACTGGTGCCACATGCTAAAAATGCCGGAGCACATGCAACTTGGTTTACCCATGCTCCCCATTGCAATGCCCTATCTCGCCGCGTCGCCGGAGAAAGTGCGCCATTGGCAGAGTTGCATTGACGGCATTTCACCAGACACGCCGCGCGAAAGAAGCAAACGTGTCGGCCTCGTGTGGGCCGGCAGTCCCAGACACGCGCTCGACCGTTTCCGCTCTGTCCAACTGGATGCGCTGAAGCCCCTGCTCACGCTTCCAGGGGCTCGCTGGTTTTCGGTGCAGAAAGGCGACCGTGAACATGAGAGCGAATACCTCGCGAACGAGTTTGACCTGCATACGCTGAGTCCGGCAATTAAAGACTTCACCGACACGCTTGCGATCATTCAGGCGCTCGATCTGCTCATCACGGTCGATACGTCCGTCGCTCATCTGGCTGGGGCGGCGGGCCGGCCGGTCTGGGTGCTCGTGCCGGCCTACCTGGAGTGGCGATGGTTGACGGACCGCACGGACAGCCCGTGGTATCCGTCGATGCGCCTGTTTCGGCAGCAGGAGCCCGGTGAATGGGGAACCGTTATCGAGGAAGTGCGGGCAGCGTTGCTGGAATGGTGTGCTGCGTCTGCGGCGTAGCATTGCGGCCACGGCGGGCTGCTGCGTTGTGAGCGGTCAACGCAGCTAAAGCAGTCAAAACGCTTGAACGAGCCCGTTCAGATGCGTGTCAGCGCCGTTCAGCGCGCCACTTCGGTGCATCTCCGAGCAACGCCCCGTGCCGGTGCAGCCGCGCTTGCCTACACTGTTCATAACAGTGTGATTGCGTTGGTTTTTCGCGCGGCGTTTTTTCTGGCACGACTGTTGCTCTAATTTTTAACCCTGCAACGATGCGGGACTGACGACGCCGCGCCAGGCGCGATTTCGTCAGAACTTCAACGCTGACCTGTTACGCACGCGCTTTCGGGCTTTAGCCATCATTTGTCGGGCAATGACGCTCGACTTCGCCGTATCCGGCCGCCGACAATCCATACCTCATGCTGCGCGTCCTCCTCGTCACCGATACCGATAAACCCATAGGCGAGTTGCGCGACGCCCTCGCGCGGCTTGGCTATGAGATGCTCGCCAGCACCGCGACGCCAGACGCCCTGCATCGGGTCGTCGAAAGCGAACGGCCCGACGTCATCATCATCGATACGGAATCGCCGTCGCGCGATACGCTCGAACAGCTCGCCGTGATGAACGCCACCGCGCCGCGTCCCGTGCTGATGTTCAGTCATGACGCCAATCAGCAACTGATTCGCGACGCAGTCGGCGCGGGTGTCACGGCCTATCTCGTCGAAGGCCTGGCAACCGACCGGCTCGCGCCGATTCTCGAAGTCGCGCTCGCGCGCTTTGCGCAGGAGTCGCAATTGCGCGAGCGCCTCGCCCAGGTCGAAAACGAACTTGCCGAGCGCAAGCTGATCGACCGCGCCAAGCGTCTGTTGATGGATCAGCAGAAAATCACTGAACACGCCGCCTACGCCAATCTGCGCAAGCGCGCCATGAACCAGGGCGTGAAACTCGCCGAGGTCGCGCGCGCGATCGTCGCGTCGGCCGACTCGCTCAAATGAAGCGCCGCTCATGAACTCTTCTACTCCACTCGCCTCGTCGTCCTCATCCACGCCGCTCGAGAAAACTCATCTGAGGCTCGGTTTCGTGTCGCTGTCCGATGCCGCGCCGCTTATCGCCGCCAAGCTGCTGGAGTTTGGGCACGCGCATGGATTGACGCTGGAACTGATTCGCCAGCCCTCGTGGGCCGCCGTGCGCGACAAGCTGTTGTCAGGCGATCTCGACGCGGCGCACGCGCTTTACGGCCTCGTCTACGGTGTGCAACTTGGCCTCGGCGGACCGCAGACGGACATGGCCGTGCTGATGGTGCTCAACCGCAACGGCCAGGCCATCACGCTATCGAATCGTCTCGCGGATGCGCTGGCCGAACATGGCACCCTGGCGCAGGCATTGGCAAAGCTCGGCCGCAAACCCGTATTCGCGCAAACCTTCCCCACCGGCACGCACGCGATGTGGCTGTACTACTGGCTCGCATCGCAAGGCGTGCATCCGTTGCGCGATATCGAAAGCGTCGTGATTCCGCCGCCGCAAATGGTCGCCGCGCTTGCTGAAAACAGGCTCGACGGACTGTGTGTCGGTGAGCCGTGGAATGCCATGGCGGAAGCACAGGGCGTCGGCCGCACGATCGCTTATACGAGCGAGGTGTGGCCCGATCATCCGGAGAAAGTACTGGCGTGCCGGGGCGATTTTGTCGGCGCGCATCCGAATGCCGCGCGAGCGCTGGTGCAGACCATGCTGGAAGCGTGCCGCTGGCTCGACGGCGCGGGGCATCGCGAAGAGATCGCGCGTTGGCTCGCGCGGCCGGAGTTCATCGGCATCGATCAGACGTTGATCGCGGCGCGACTCGGCAATGAGATCGCGGCGTCGACGCCGCAACGTCTGCCAGTGCGGTTCTTTGAGAATGGCGCGACGAATTATCCGCGTGCTGTAGAGGGCGCGTGGTTTCTCACGCAGTTCGAGCGCTGGGGCATGATCGATGCGCGCACGGACTATGCGGAGACTGCCGCGCGGATCAATCAGACGCAGTTGTATCGCGAGGCGGCCGCACAGGTTGGCGTACCCGTGCCGGACAACGATGGTTCGCCGGTGCCGATCCCGACGGCAAAAACGGCGCGAGGCGCGTAGGCGGCGAGTGATCGCCGCCTACGCGCCTCGTCCTCGGTCAACGCAGATCAGAAATTGAAGTTGTCGATATTGCTCGAATCGAACGTGGTCGGCGGTCCGAGAATGATTTCCCCTTGCGGTCCAATCGTGCGCTTGCCGAGCTTGCCCGCATCGAACGATTCGCCTTCCTTGCCGCTAATCGTCCCCGATGCCAGCGCCGCAGCCGCATAACCCGCCAGATAGCCGAGCTGATTCGGATCCCAAAGCTGGAACGCCTTGACCGTCCCGTTCTTCACGAAGGCGCGCATCTGGTTCGGGGTGCCCAGGCCGGTCACCGCGACCTTGCCCTTGCTCGACGAAGTCGAGATATAACGCGCCGCCGCTGCAATGCCCACCGTGGTCGGCGCGACGATCGCCTTCAGATTCGGATACGCCTGCAGCAAGCCTTGTGTTTCGACGAATGACTTCTGATCGTCATCGTTGCCGTAGGCGATTTTCACGAGCTTGATCTTCGAGTACTCAGGCTTTTTCAGTTCCTCCTGCATCCATTTGATCCAGGTGTTCTGATTGGTCGCGTTAGGCGTCGCCGACAGCACGGCGAACTCGCCCTCGCCGCCCATCAGTTTCGACACGAGCTGGATTTGCCCTCGGCCGATGCCCTCCGCGTTCGCCTGGTTGACGAACAGTTGCCGCCCCTCGGGCGCCGTGTCGGAATCGAAGGTCACGACCTTGATGCCTTGCGACATCGCTTTCTTCAGATATGGCACGACCGCGTTGGCATCGTTTGCGGCAATCACGATCGCGTCCTGGCGCTGCGTGATCAGCGTGTTGATGTACTGGACCTGCGACGATGCGCCAGCATCCGACGGCCCGACCACCTTGCCGACGCCCTTGAACTCCTTGATCGCCGACATGCCGCCGTCGTCGGCCATCACTTCATAAGGGTTGTTGATCTGTTTCGGTACGAAGGCGATCTTCAGCCCGCTTTTCAGGTCCGCGGCGCCCGCCGCGCAACTGATCGCCAGCAGCGCTACGCAGAGCGCGGCCGTACCGGTGTGACGTAGAGGTTTGAACATGAAGTGTCTCCTGCTTTGTTGTTGGACGGATGCTGTCCGGGTTGTCGGTATGAGTATGGTTGGTGCAGCCGGTTTTACGAGGGAGAAACGGACTTCGCGATAAAGCGCCGGTCGCGCGCCGCACGCCAGCGCGCCACCAGATTCGGAATCAACACCGACGCCAGCAACAGCACGCCGGTGACGATCGTGAGCGTTTCGCTCGACACATCGTCGAGCGTAAGCGCATTTTTCAGCACGCCGATAATCAGCAGCGACAGCAGGACGCCGATCATCGAACCGCGTCCGCCGAAAATACTCACGCCGCCGAACAGCACCGCGGCGATCACCGACAATTCGAAGCCTTCTCCGTTGTCGCCGCGCGCACTGGTAAAGCGCAGCGTATAGACGACGCCTGCCAACGCGCTCATCGCGCCGGACAGCACGAATAACCGCAAGCGGATCTTCGCGACTTCAATGCCCGAGAAAGCCGCCGCAATGGGATTCGCGCCGATCGCGTACAGGCTCCGGCCGAACGCCGTGGCTTGCAGGAGCACGGTGAACACCACCGCGCCGATGATGACGATCACGAACGGCAACGGAATAAACGTCGCGCCGAGCGTGTCCATGCCGAACGCCGTATACCCCGCGGGGAAATCCGCCACCGCCTGGTCGCCGAGCAGCACATACGCGAGCCCGCGAAACAGCGCCAACGTGCCGATCGTCACCGCGAGCGAAGGCAGATTGAGCTTCACGATCACGAGACCGTTGAGCAGACCCGCAAGCGCGCCGGCAATCACGACCAGCACGATCACGACAGGCATCGGCAAGCCCATATGCCAAAGCACGCCCATTAACGCACTCGACGCACCCAGCACCGACGCCACCGAAAGATCGATTTCCGCGGCGACGATAATCAAGGTCATCGGCAGCGCCATCAGCGCGATCTCGGTCAGATCCGCGAGAACGTTGCTCAGGTTCGCACCGGTCAGAAACACCGGCGACAGCACTCGCCCAAGCACGAGCGACACCACTAGCACGATCACCAGCAATACGTCCCATTGCAAGGGTGTTTCGCGTTTGCGCGTAAGCAGCGCGGAATCGGGTTTAGCCATGATCGCGTTTCCTCATCATGCGTTTGGCGACGGAGCGCGCCAGCAGGGTATCGGCGGTAATCGCGGCAACGATCAACGCGCCTTCGATGGCCTGCTCCCAGAATGGCGACACGTGCAGCACGACCAGCGCGATGCTGATCACGCCGAGCACCAGTGCGCCCAGCGTGGCGCCGAGAATGGTACCCACGCCACCGGTAATCGCGACGCTGCCGACGACCGCCGCGGCGACCACCTGCAATTCGATGCCCTTTGCAGTGCTCGCGTCGACGGTGCCGAAACGCGCCAGCCACAATGCGCCCGCGAAGCCTGCAATCGCGCCGGACAGCAGAAAACCCGCCATCACGCGACGCTCTACATTCACACCGGCAAGCCGCGCCGCCTCGGGATTCGAGCCGATCGCGTAGTGCTCGCGTCCACCGCGGAACTGCTTCAGATACACCGCCAGTCCCACCAGCACGACGACCGCGATCAATGCGAGCGTCGGAATGCCGAAGAAAGCGCCGGTGGCGAGATGCGAAAACGCGTCTGGCAAACTGGTTGCGTTGATCTGCCCGCCGTGCACCCACGCGTAATCCGCGCCACGGAAAATATAGAGCGTGGAGAGCGTGGCGACCAGCGACGGCACGCGTCCCACCGCCACCAGCAGCGCGTTGATGCCGCCCGCCACGAGACCGATCGCAAGCCCTGCCGCCAATGCCACCAGCACCGGCATATGCGGAAACGCGACATACAGACTGCCGACCGCGTAAGCACTGATACCGACCGTCGAGCCCACTGACAGATCGATATGCCGCATCAGGATCACCACCGTCATACCCGCCGTCAGCAGGCTGATGATCGAGACATTCAACAGCACGTCACGCAGGTTCTGCAGATTGAGAAACTGCGGCTTCGCGAGCCCGGTGCCCACGATCAACAGAATCAGCACCACGAACAGGGTCGTTTCGCGACTCTTCGCAATGCTCGCGACAAAGCCGCCCGGCGTGCTGCCGGCGCGCTTTGCAACGGCCGCCTGAACCGGCGCGGGGTGGGTCGAAGAATGGCGCATCATGCGGAGCCTCCCGTTCCCCCAAGGGGACTTCCTCCGGCGCGCGGGACCTGCTTCGCCGCGAGCCCCGACAGCGAAACCGGTTGGCCCAGTGCGGCGCCCATGATGCGCTCTTCGTCGGCGTCGGCGCGCGGGATGTCCGCGCTGATACGCCCTTCATGCATCACGAGTACGCGATCGGCCATGCCGAGCACTTCGGGTAGCTCGCTCGAAATCATCAGGACGGCCATGCCCTCGGCAACCAGTTCCGCCAGCGCGCTGTACACCTCGGCTTTGGCGCCGACATCGATGCCGCGCGTGGGTTCGTCGATGATGAGCACCTTTGGGCCGGTTGCGAGCCATTTACCGAGTACGACCTTTTGCTGATTGCCGCCCGACAGCGTGCCGACCGGCGCGCTCGGGTCGCCCGCTTTCAGACGCAAACGCGTGCCCCAATGGCTCGCCAGTTGCGTCTCGCTGCGGGTGGAAATGAGGCCATGCTTGACGAGCCGCCCGAGCACGGTCATGGATGCATTGCGCGCGATGCTCAGTTCCAGCGCGAGCCCCTGTTGCCGCCGGTCTTCCGGCACCAGCGCGAGGCCCGCGCGCACGGCCGCGGCAGGTTGGCCTGTCGTGAGACGTTTGCCGGCAATCGAGATTTCGCCCGCATCGAGCGGATCGATGCCGAAGATCGCCCGCGCCACTTCGCTGCGACCCGCGCCCACCAGACCCGCCAGCGCGACGATCTCGCCGGCGCGCACGTCGAAGGAAATATCCTTGAACACGCCCACGCGCGTGAGGCCGCGTACCGACAAACGCACTTCGCCCGGCGTCAGGTTGGCTTTCGGATAGAACGTTTCCAGATCGCGGCCGACCATCTTCGCAACGATCGCCTCCGTGGTCAGGTCGGCGGTGAGCCCGTCGAACACCTTCGCGCCGTCCCGCATGATCGTCACGCGTTGCGTCAGCGCGAAGACTTCATCTAGACGGTGCGTGATAAAAAGTATCGCCACGTCCCGCTCGCGCAGTTTGCGCACGATTGCGAAGAGCCGTTCCACTTCGGGCAGGGAGAGCGCGGCGGTGGGTTCGTCCATGATCAGTACGTTCGCGTTCAACGACAACGCCTTGGCGATTTCGATCACCTGCTGATCCGCAATCGACAAACCGCGCACCAGTTGATCCGCACGCAGATCGACGCCGAGCGAGGCCAGCAAGCCATCCACTTCGCGGCGCATAGCGTCGTACTGAATGCGGCCGATACGATCGACCGGCTGCCGCCCCATAAAAATGTTCTCGGCAATCGACAGGTCGAAGAACAGCGTGGGTTCCTGATAGATGACGGCAAGACCCGCGTCGCGTGCTTCGGCGGGCGTCGCGAAGCGGCGCGCCGCGCCGTCCACCAGAAGCTCGCCGGTGTCCGGTTGATGCACGCCCGCAAGGATCTTCACGACGGTCGATTTGCCCGCGCCGTTTTCACCGAGCAACGCATGCACTTCGCCCGGCCATAGCGCGAGATCGCCGTCGGATAGCGCGCGGACCCGGCCGAATGATTTGCTCGCATGCCGCAATTCGAGCCTGGGCACAGCGGATGTCGGTTGCTGCACTACGTTGTCTCCTTCTTTTTTTCGCTTTACAGCCGTTTGATGCTTCAGATGCGGTAGAAATGCTCGGCGTTGCGGCGAAACAGCGCTTCTTTCTCGGCAACGCTCGCGCCGTCGATAATCGACGCGTACGCACGCCACAGATCCGTGTAAGACCCAAACAGCCGATCGACTGGAAAATTCGACGCGAACATCGCGCGCTCGACGCCGAACGTATCGATCGTTTCGAGCACATACGGCCGCAGGCTTTCAACCGTCCATTGCTGATCGAACATCGCGAGGCCGCTGATCTTGACCGCCACGTTGCTGCAGCCCGCGAGCAATCGCATGCCGTCTCGCCACGCGCGATAACCGGCGACGCTACTACGATCCACGAACATGCCCGCATGATTGACGATGAAAAGCGTGTCGGCGTGCGCGCGCGCCAGCGCCGCCGCCTCTTCCATCTGCGATGGATACAGTTGCAGATCGAACGACATGCCATAGCGTCGCAGCAGCGCGAAATGCTCGCGCCACAACGGTTCGCGCATGAAATGGCGGCCTACGTAATCGAACAGCCTGTTCTCATGCACATTCAGAATCTGCCGCACGCCGCGCGTATTGGCAAACGCTGCATGCGCTTCGAGCACGGCCGGTGCATTCGCAGCCGACAGGTCCACGGCAACCACGAGCGCGTTCGGCATGCCGTGCGAGTCGGCGCGATCCGCAATCGACTGCAACCAGCGCGTTTCCTCGACGGGATCGGCCGGGTCGTGATTCGCCTCGACATGCACCAGTTTCAGCACCTCGATATCGGCCGCCTCGCCCAGCAGATCAGCGAGCAGATAGTCATGCTTCAACTCGCGCGCATCGCCCACGAACGATACGCCGGGGTTTTCGAGCCACGGATAACGATGGGTCTTCAGGTCCCACAGATGGATATGCGAATCGACAACCTGCATGCAATTTCTCCGCGCGGTGAAGGTCAGTACGAAATCAGTTCGGGGCAGTCAGGGCCGGCCCTATGAGCTTAGTGAATTCAGATGAAAGACCGGTTCGAGCGGCTGCTGGAGCGGCGTGTGATCGGGCGCCGTCTGCATGATGTCGGCCATGTAATCCCACCATTTGCGCATCACATCGAGTTGCGGCAACTCACCCATACGGTGATTCGTGCTGCGGGTGAGCACGGCGAAAAGAAAGTTCGAGTCGGCGTCGAAGAAGATCCGGTAGTCGCGCACGCCTGCATTGTGCAATGCGTCAACCAGCTCGGGCCAGATTTGCGCGTGACGTCGTTCGTATTCCTCGCGCATGCCGGGGTTGAGCACCATGCGGAAAGCGATTGTTTCCATTGCGGCCTGTCTCCCGTCGTTCCGGGCGCTTTCTGAGCGAAGCGTCTGGAACGACTATAATTCCTGCGTCGATAGCATCTCAATCCGTTGTTGGGATTGGGCGATCCAGAAACCGAATCGCACCGCGAATCATGAGCCAACATTCAGCTGCCGTCGCACTCGTCAATCGGCTCAAGTTCAAGCATCTTGCACTGCTCGTCGCGCTCGACGACGCGCGCAATCTCCATCAGGCCGCCGAGGCGGTCAACGTCGCGCAACCCAGCGCGAGCCGCATGCTCGGCGATATCGAAGAAGCCTTCGGCTTCCTGCTGTTCGAGCGCAACGCGCGTGGCATGACGCCCACGCCGCTGGGCGTTGTGACGCTGGCCTACGCGCGGCGCGCGCTTACCGAGCTGACCCGCTTTGCCGAAGACCTCGACGTCAAACGCCGTGGCGGGCATGGCCAACTCACCGTCGGCGCGATCATGGGCGCCGCGCCCGACCTGCTGGCCATGGCGGTCGCCGCGCTGAAAACCGAGAGCCCGTTGCTCAACGTGCGTATTCTTGGCGAAACCAGCGACCAGGTGGTGCAATTGCTGCATCGCCGCGAAGTCGATCTGGCGCTCGGACGCCTGACCAGTCCGTTGCAACATAACGACTTCAGTTTCGAACCGCTTGCGCGCGAGACCTTGCTGCTGGTGGTGCGTGCGGTGCATCCGCTGGCGCAGCGCTCGCGTATTACCCTGCGCGAGCTGATCGACTGGCCATGGGTTGCCCAACCTGTCACCAGCCCGGCACGGGTGCTGTTCGAAGAAGAACTCGCGCGCGCCGGACTCGCGACGCCGGTGAACCTGACCGAATGCGCGTCGATCTTCGCGACCCTGCAATTGCTCGAGAACTACGATGCCGTGGCGATGCTGCCGGAGTCGGTCGTGCGCGATCATCTGCGCGGCAAGCTGCTGGTCGTGCTGCCGCTCGAAATCGGCAAGAGTCTCGCCGGTTTTGGCATTCTCACCCGTAAGGAAGAACCGCTCGCCGAACCGGCGTTGCGTTTTATCGACCTGTTGCGCGGTTTCTCGCGCAAGCTCAAACGCGACGATGCCGCCGCGCCCGCCGCCGGTTCCGTGATCGACTCCGCGTCGGTCAATTGACATCGCTTTCATGCGTCGTGGCAACGCGTCATTGCAGGTTGACGAACAGGCCGCCGTCCACCAGCAACGCCGCGCCGGTCACATAGCGCGCGCGGTCGGAGGCGAGAAACACCACGCAATCGGCCACGTCTTCCGGACGGCCCAATCTGCCGAGCGGAATGCGCTTTTCAAAGTAAGCTTTTTTCGTTTCGTCGGCGAGATCTTCGGCATTCAGGTCGGTTGCGATCGTGCCTGGCATCACCGAATTGCAGCGAATGCCGTAAGGACCCAAGGCGACTGCGCACGACTGCATCAATGAATGCACGCCCGCCTTAGTCGGCGTGTAGTGAGTCTGCATGCCGCCACCCACCAGCGCGCTGATCGAACTCGTCGCCACGATCGCGCCGCCCGTGCCCTGCGCTTTCATCTGCTGCGCGGCGGCTTGCGTAACGTAGAACGCGCCGTTCAGATTGACGGCCACCGTCGATTCCAATACTTCGGGCGGCATGTCGAGAAAGGCGTGGAACGGACAGATGCCGGCATTGCTGGCGAGCACATCCACCTTGCCGAAGGCTTCGACGCTCTGACGCACGAGATGCTGGCCCGTCTCGCGCGCGGCGACGTTACCTTCGATCGCGATCACGCGCCGCCCCAGAGCCTCGATTTCGCCGACCACTTCTTCAACGGCGGAACGGCGCCCATACGATGCGTCGTTATCGCCCCAGTAGTTGATCGCCACGTCCGCGCCTTCGGTTGCGCACGCAACGGCTATGGCGCGCCCGATGCCGCGTGAGCCGCCGGTGACGATCACGACCTTGTCCTTGAGAAGCACTTCATTTCTCCTGTTTGCTGGTTCGACATTCAGATTTATCCAGCCTGCCGCTGCACTCAACGCGGATAAGGCCGCACCAGCGCGCACTCCGGATTGAGCCGCACGCCGAAGCCCGGTGTCTCGGGCACTTTCATCCGGCCGTTGACGGGCACCGGCTCATCGAGCAGAAGCGGTGTGAACATCGGCACTACTTCATCCGCTTTCGGCGCCATCATCAGAAACTCGGCGAATGGCGAGTTATGCCGCGTGACGACGAAGTGATAGCTATACACCGACGACCCATGCGGCACGACCATCACATTGTGGGCATCTGCAAGCGCGGAGATCTTGATCAGCTCAGTCATGCCGCCGCACCAACCCACGTCAGGCTGGATCAGATCGCAGCATTGCATTTCCAGCAGCATGCGAAAACCCCAGCGCGTCGCTTCGTGTTCACCGGTAGACACCATCATGCCGCGCGGCACGTTGCGGCGCAGTTCGGCGTAACCCCAGTAGTCATCCGGCGGCAGACACTCTTCGATCCATTTCAGGCCGTATTCGTGAGCCGCGTGCGCGAGCTTCGTTGCGTACGGCACGTCGAGGCTCATCCAGCAATCGAGCATCAACCAGAAGTCGTCGCCGACACGGCTGCGCATCTCCGCGAGCTTGTCCAGGTTCTTTCTGAGGCCCGCTTCGCCTTCGGCGGGGCCATGCTGCAACGGCAGTTTGCCGCCGATGAAACCCATTTCCTTCGCGAGGTCCGGACGTGCGCCCGTGGCGTAGAACACCAGTTCGTCACGCACAGGTCCGCCCAATAGCTGGTACACCGGCTCCTTGCGGACCTTCGCGAGCAGATCCCACAACGCGAGATCGACGCCGGAGATCGTATTCAGCACGACGCCTTTACGGCCGTAGTACAGCGTCGCAAAGTACATCTGATCCCACATCTTCTCGATGTCGGTGACAAGCTGGCCTTCGAGGAAACGCGCCAGATGTTTCTCGACGATGAACGCACCGATCTCGCCGCCCGTCGTCACCGCGAAGCCGACGGTCCCGTCGCTCGCTTCGATCTCCACCACCAGCGTGCCGAGCACGTTGATCCCAAACGACTGGCGGCTCTGACGGTACTCCGGGTAACGCGCCATCGGCGTGGAAATATGATCGTCGATCCAGTGTCCGTCGGCCTGGTCGTGATAGTCCGCCCCGCCGCCGCGGACGATGAAGGCACGCACGTGCCGGATAGTAGGCATGGCCATGAGAAGGGCTCCGTTGTTGATGCGTCGAACGTGCAGCTGACAATGCGCCTAGCGGGCACGGTGCAGCAAGTGATGGAAAGACCACGTGGAATCGGTATCGACACGGCGCAGCAATGTGCCGATCAGCAGCGCCGCCAGCAGGCTCGATGCGCCCAGCACGACGAGCCCCGCCGACGTCGACGAAAACGCATGTTCGGCAGCGGTGCGCAGACTCGGCGCAATGAAACCGCCAAGACTGCCGAGCGAATTGATCAACGCGATGCCGCCTGCGGCGGCGACGCCCGTGAGGTAGCGCGTGGGAAAGGTCCAGAACAGCGGCTGTGCCGCGATAAAGCCACTGGCCGCGCAGCACAGCGCGATCAGTCCGATCGACGGATTGTGCGCGAGCCCCGATACGCCAATGCCGAGCCCCGCCAGCATCAGCAGCGCGACCGCCCAACGCCGGTGACCACCCGTGCGATCCGCGCGGCGCGGCACATACCACGTGACCGCCAGCGCGCAGAGCCACGGCAGCGCGGCGACGAGGCCAACGCGCAAGCCGACCGTCGTCCCAAGCAAGGCGGCAACCTGCTGTGGCAAATAGAAAATCACGCCGTACACGCTCATCTGGATCAACAGATAAATCGCCGACAACAACAGCACCCGGCGATCCACGAGCGCCGCGAGAATATTGCGCGGTCCGTGTGCGGACGCCACGAGCGCGTCGTCGTCAAGTGCACGGCGTAACGCGGTGCGTTCTGACGCGTCGAGCCAGCGCGCGTCTTCGGGACGATTGTCGAGATACCAGAATGCCCATACGCCGACAGCCGAGGCCAAGGTCCCTTCGATCAGAAAGAGCCACTGCCAGCCCGCCAGGCCCATTGCGCCGTGCAATTCGAGCAACGAACCCGAGAGTGGACTGCCGAAGATAAAGGCCAGCGGCGCGCCGAAATAAAACACACCGACCGCACGGGCTCGCGCCGCTTGTGGAAACCAGTGCGTCAGGTAGTAGATCACGCCGGGAAAGAAACCCGCTTCAGCCACGCCGAGCAGAAAACGCAGCGTGTAAAACGCCGTGGGTGTATGCGCGAGACACATTGCCGCCGAGACGAGGCCCCACGTCACCATGATCCGGCACATCCATGCGCGCGCTCCGAAACGATGCAGCAGAAGATTGCTCGGTACTTCGAACAACGCATAGCCGACAAAGAACACCCCTGCGCCAAATGCAAACGCCGCGTTCGACAAGCCCGTATCGTGCTGCAGCGCTTTCTGCGCGAAGCCGATATTGGCGCGATCGAGAAACGCCAGCACGTACATCAGCAGCAGAAACGGCAACAGCCGGCGCATGACCTTGCTGTTGATCGCCTCGATTGAAGCCGGCGAATTCGGGTCCATGTCGTCTCCTTCGCCGGGCGCACGGTGGCGCTCTGCGTTGTGTCTCTTTTGTTTTTCTACCGCTGTGCGCTGCGGCGGCTCAATACGTGGCGCGACCGCCGGACAGATCGAATACCGAGCCGGTGCTGAACGCGCAGTCTTCGGACGACGAGCCACAGAATCAGCGACGCCGCTTCTTCAGGCAACAGGAAACGGTTCATCGGGATCTTCGAGAGCATGTAGTCGATATGCTGTTGCGACATCGAATCGAAGATCTCGGTTTTGGCCGCGGCGGGCGTGACCGCGTTGACAAGGATGTTCTTCGTCGCGAGTTCCTTGCCGAGCGATTTGGTCAGGCCGATGAGCCCGGCTTTGGAAGCGCTATAGTGCGACGCGTTCGGATTGCCCTCCTTGCCCGCTACCGACGCGATATTGACGATCCGCCCATAGCCCTGCTTGAGCATCTGCGGCACGACGGCGCGGCAGGTGAGATACGGACCGATCAGATTGACATCGATCACGCGGCGCCAGACTTCGGGGTCCAGCTCCCACGTCGCGCCGTTGCCGCCGGTGATGCCCGCGCAATTGATCAGCACGTCGATTGCGCCATGGGCCGCTACGGTTTGTTCCACCGCCTTCGCCACCGCGGCTTCCTGCGTGAGTTCGACCGTGACGGCGGTGACCTTGCCCAGTTCGCTGAGTTCGCGCTCGCTGCGCGCCAGCCGTTCGGCGTCGATGTCCCATAGCGCGACGGATGCGCCCGAGTTCAGCGCCCGTTGTGCCACGGCGTAGCCGATACCACGCGCGCCGCCGGTAATGGCGACAACGCGCCCCTCCAGATCGATCCGATTCATCGCTATGCTCCTGTGGCATCCATGTGTGGCATGCCGTTCGGTTGTTGTATTTCTGCTGTCTCTGCTTTCTGTGCAGCTAATATACGAGCGGTGCGATGCGCCAACAATCCGAGTATTGGAGAGGGCGATAACAAAAGTGGATCGCAGCGGCTGTGAATGAAAGGCCGTCGCTGCTAGTTGAACGCCCAGCCCCGCTGCCTTGAGGGGACGTTCCACGCAGCGCCGGCCGCGAACCTGCGCACCATCGCATAGATTCCACATGAATCACTTTGCGAAACTGATTGACTTCACGGCATTCCCCCGTAAAATGGGTTTTGTTGCATTGCAGCAATCAACCTTCGGCCCGCGCAGCGCGTGGTTTTGTTTTCACTCAGAGCCCCTCGCACTCTTGCCGCCTTACCCTTACGGAGCAGTGATGAGCACTCTTATTCCGCAACAATTGGCCGCCGCCCAGCAGTCCGGCCTGGAAACATTCTTTGGTCTGACGAACAAGGCATTTGAAGGCTTTGAAAAGCTGATCGCGCTGAATCTGCAAGTGAGCAAAGCCACGCTTGCCGAAAACCAGGAAGTCCTGACCAAAGCCCTCTCGGCCAGCAATCCGGGCGAGTTGTTCGCACTGCAAGCAGGCTTCTCGCAACCTGCGACGGACAAGCTGGCAGCGTACGGCCGCCAGGTTCACGAAATCATCTCCGGCGTTCAGAGCGAAATCACGACTACTTTGGCCGCGCAAGGCGAGCAGTTCCAGCGCGATGCACAAGGATTCGTCGAAAACCTCAAGAAGAACGCACCGGCAGGAAGCGAATCGGCTGTTGCCGCGTGGAACTCAGTGTTGTCGGCAGCGAATGCCACCTACGAATCGGCTAACAAGGCTGCAAAGCAATTCGTGTCGACCGTCTCCGCCGTTCAGTAAGACTCTTCGTCTTCCTTAGACCTGCTGCGTCTACAAATGCGAACTTCGGTTCGCATTTTCATTACAGCACTCGCCTCATCGCGAAGCGATATATGCTGGGCACAGGCGACAGCGCAGCCTCAGTGCGTCGCCAGCCAGGGAAGAAATGAAGGGACATACTGAAATGGATGACCGATTCGATCGACGAGAACTGCTGCTTCATCTTGGCGACATGCTCAACGCGTTGAACCGTTTAGCGAGTGAGGGTGAGCGAGGCGCGTCGGTGGCGCAACTCGTGCAAAAAAGCGATTCATTGCAGGGCTTCGAATTTCTTCGGGCGCTTGCGCCAGAAATGACCGTGGAAAAATTCGCCCAACACGTCGCCAGCGCGTTCTCTCCGTGGCCAGGTGAATTGCTGGAGACGGAGCTCAACCGCGACGCACTGGCGTCAACCGTTCAGCACAACCTGTTTGACGGTAACCCCGACGGCTGGAACGCGTATATCGGTCACGTTCAGAAGAAGGTGAAGTGGTTTGGAACCGGCCTTTCGAATCCCAAGAAGGACGCTCGCGCTGAACCGTCGCACCAGACCATGAACGAAACGAGTCCGGTCGAGGCGGTACCCTCTACGGAAGCGCATGCAAGCAATGAGAAGCGAGGTTGGCCTTGGCCCGCGCCGACGTCGAAGTCGTAGTGCTTCGAGATCGTGGCATATATCGCCAGGGCAACGTTACCGGGCGCTCCTGAGCCCGGCAGGCGCTTTGCATATCCAGCGGCCTCCCACGTCAGGAGGCGCCTGTAGCTTAACGAATGAAAGGGAGCCCGGTGAGCCCGACCAGGGACTGCGGCTCCCTTCCCGAGTTGAACATGCAGTGGCTTGCGTTGCTAGCTCACGCGCCGTCAGCGGGTTCTCAGCTCCCCCCGAAGAAAACATTGCATTGTGGGTCTACCCTGCACTGCCGGGCATGTTTTGCACCGCTTTGGACTCTTGTATCAGGCGTCCCGCCGTACGACTCCATCCCCGCACTGGGGGACGAAGGAGCCTGATTTGCGGCGTTTTCCTGCGGAGCCGGTTGTTGCCCTTCGGGCATGCTTTGCGCATGCGCAAAACCGACCATAACAAACAATCCGAAAGCAGAAGCGACCATCAGTCGTGATTTCATGTTGACTCCTTGATTCAAATTGGCTTTCAATCCATGCAATTCGTCGTTCATCGGTTCCGCTGTTTAGATTCACGCGGGATGGGCGAACGCGAAGCCATCTCCGGACCCGCGGGCCAATCGCCCGAGGCCAAAGTTCCAGATAACTGGGAAGACACGAAGCGCAGTGCGGCGGGCGGAGGCCCATTGGCGCGAGATGGCGTGCGAACAGGCAATGCCAACGGATTTTGTGGACCCGCGACACATAATAGTCGCCCTGCAATTACGTTATAGAGCGCGAAAAAACGAAACGAAAGCGAATCTTTGAAGCGAGTCTGGCGACGGCGATTTGAGGGGTGATGTCGTGGACGGCGCTGAAGTCGCGGGCGCCAGATCGCATTAAAAAAGGGAGCGAATTACAACCCTATTGATCTGTACACCCTCGCCCGCATATGCTCGGTTTGCTTAACTGCAGCGGGCGAGCTAATCGACATGACGAAACCTGAATTTAACGAGCGCGAGAGTGCGCGTCCGGACTTGCTATGTTTCCTGGTGGCGATTGCAGCTGCGTCCTATGCGCTGACGAACGAATGGCGAGTGGACCACGTGGTCGAGTGCTGCCGTCAGTGGCTAAGGAAAAACGAGCTGAAAATGAACTGGCTGGACAGGGTTCGCATTGGCCAGCTTGCTCTGAAAATTGCCGCGAAAGACCTGCTCGAGGCCGGCGTTGCGGTCCGGCTGTCTAGCGTGAACGCCCTCTTTACCAGCGAGATGGAACTCAACGAGGCGAGCACAATGGTGCAGCGGATGATGGCGCTGTGCCACGACGCGCTCTGAACGCACCGCAGCTTCAGCGGGCACCATCAGCATGGCCCGAAATCCGCAACCAGAAAACGTCGAGAGCGGACCTCTGTACGGCGGTCCGCTCTCGAATTTCAAACGTTTCGATCGACGCCCGGCTTCGCCAGAAAACCTCAACCCCTGTGTTGCCGATGCGTCTTCGCCGCAATCCGCGCCACGACTGGCACCAGCCGTGGATTGAACCTGGGGATTGAGCCCGCACGACCTTCCGCTCTGGCGACGATCGCATCGATCGTCACTCGCGCAACCGCTCGCTGTGCTCGCCTCGTGAAGTGCACCAGACGGCGTTCGTTGATGGGATACCGCGCCCATACCAGGGCCGCAAACCAACCGATAATCGTCCATCCGAGCAGGACGTTCACCATGGTCAGCGCAAACGCGTCCTTGCGTTCACGGGCGTCCGCGATTATTGCGGGTGCCAGATAAAGCACCAGTCCACCCAGCAACAGAGCAACTTCGACAATCTTCATCATTTCGACACCCCACTACCTTACTCAGCGAACGACTTCAGATTACTGATCCGAATTCACACGGACAGCAGACTCGGCAGGTTGATGGCTGCCAGACTCCGACGACGACGCCGCTACGCCACCGTACGAATCCTTAACCGAGCCGGCCACGCCTTTCTGTTCCGCTGCGACGGTTTGTGCACTCTGGCCGCGCTGCGACGCCGGCGCGCCCACCGACGGACGATAGAAAGGTGCAGGACCGTAACCACTGGCAAATACAGGCGTGGCGAAAGAGGCAGCAACCGTGACGAGCAACGCTGCGAGAAGTTTGCTTTTCATGATGAATCTCCGATCTGGTTTTAAGAGCATCGCACGTCGAGTGAAACGCGCGCCGCCGACAGAAACCAGTTTAGTCGGGGTCTATCTTTTTTCTATGCCGATAGCGTGAAATCACAATTGCTACAGACCGAACAATGCGGCGCGCTCCGCTCGCGGCAACCGGGCCGCCGAACAAACCATAAAAAGCAGATCGCTTAGTTGATGCGGAAAATGTCGTGCACAAGTCAGGCAGATGGTTCGCCTCGGCACACTGCTGCACTCACAGGCAAATCAGCGTGGCGCGTCCTTACACGCCGGCCGTGCTCGCGGCATGCGCTCGCCGCAGCCGCTCGCGACTATTGCTCAAATGCATGCGCATGGCAGCACGCGCGTCGTCCGCGTCCTGACGCTCGATTGCACGGTAGATCAGTTGGTGTTCGCTCAGCACATTGCGCAGATGCTCGATGTGGTCGAGCTCCGCGATCTCCGCCGAGCCGAGCCGTGTGCGCGGGCTCACCGCGCGCCCGAGTTGACTGAGCACGTCGAAAAAGTAGCGATTTCCGCATGCTCGCGCGATCTGCAGATGAAACTCGATATCGTGTGCGAGCACATCGGTGCTGCCCCGCTCCAGTTCGGATTCGAAACGCTGCAGCGCACTGCGGATCTGCTTGAGATTCGTCTCCGTACGCCGCGCCGCCGCGAGCGCGGCCGACGCCGCCTCGACATCGATGCGGAATTCGATAATGGCCATGACGTCGAGCATGCTCGAGAGGTCGGCCGCGGGCAGCCGCATCGGCTCCTGCGTGGCCGGCGCCAGCACGAATGTGCCGATGCCGTGACGTGTCTCGACCACTTTCGCCGCCTGCAGACGCGAAATGGCCTCGCGAACCACGGAGCGGCTCACCGAGAGCTGCTTCATCATTTCCAGCTCGGTTGGAATCCTGTCGCCAGGCCGCAAGCTTCCGCGACGAATTTCGTCGGAAAGGGTGCTCACCACCTTCTCAGTCAGGCTGCTCATTTTCTGGCTCGTTGCCCCATCGGCTGGGAAATCACACGTCGCGTGCAGAAGGGTCGTCATGCAACGCCCCGACCATAAACCATCATAGCGCCGCGCGGGAGCCTGCCTATAGCCCGCTCGCCAGAGCGCACCGCATAGCCGCGAATCAGGCCGCCATCTGCAATCGTTGATCACGTTGTCTGACGTCCTAGTTCACGCCAGCTACCTTCCGATTTCAGTGTATTCTACCGCCATATCGCCTTTACAGACGCGTTAAAGGCAGGGTAAACACCTCATTGGAAAATTCCAGACACAAAAGTAGACTGTTATCAGACAACCTACCTCACATCGGAGGACGCCGATCCAAGCGCTCCAATCGAATGCGGTGCGTTGCGTTCGATCCGGCCGCGAAACCGGCCGCACCTGGAAACAATCTTGACATCTGCTCTTACCACGGCGACTGACCCGCTCGAATCCGCGGTTTCAAAGGTCAAGCGGCACGTCTTGCCGCTCTTTCTGATCATGTTCATCGCGAACTATATCGACCGCGTGAACATCGGCTTCGTCAACGCCCACATGCAGACGGACCTCGGCATTGGCGCCGCGGCATACGGTCTGGGAAGCGGGTTGTTCTTTATCGGTTATGCCCTCTTCGAGGTGCCGTCCAATGTGCTGATGCAGAAGTACGGCGCACGCGCCTGGCTCACCCGCATCATGGGCACCTGGGGTCTGGTCGCCGCCGCGATGGCGTTTGTCTGGAACGACACCTCGTTTTACGTGCTGCGCTTCCTGCTGGGTGTGGCCGAGGCCGGCTTCTTCCCCGGCGTGGTGTTCTACTTTACGCAATGGCTTCCGCAGAAAGAGCGCGGCAAGGCGGTCGCGGTGTTCCTTGCCGGTTCGGCACTTGCATCCGTGCTGTCCGGGCCGATTACCGGCGCCCTGTTGTCGATTCGAGGATTCGGCCTGCACGGGTGGCAGTGGATGTTTCTCGTCGAAGGCGGCTTTTCGGTGATGCTATGCGGCGTGAGCTGGATGTTGCTGAAGTCGCGCATTCGCGATGCGTCCTGGCTGACGCCTGAAGAGCAGACGATCCTCGAGACCTCGATTGCCGCCGAACAGGCCGAGCGCGATGCCCACGGCGCGCATCGGCTGCCGACGGCCAGGCTCCTGAAAGATCCGCAAATCCTGCTGTTCTGTTTCCTCTACTTTGCGATCCAATTGACGATTTACGCAGCCACTTTCTGGCTGCCGACCATCATCCGCAAAATGGGCGGTCTTTCGGACTTCGAAGTCGGCATGTTCAACGCCATACCGTGGCTGATTGCCATGGTCGCGATGTACTGTTTCGCGGTGCTGTCGGCCAGGTGGCGCTTCCAGCAGGCCTGGCTCGCCGCGGCGCTGGTAATTGCCGCCTGCGGACTGTTTGCGTCGACGTCGGGCAACCCGGTTCTGTCGTTCGTTGCCATCTGTTTTTCGGCAATCGGCTTCAAGGCGGCCGCGTCGCTTTTCTGGCCCATCCCGCAGGGTTATCTCGACGCACGCGTCGCGGCGGGCGTGATTGCGCTCATCAACTCGGTCGGCAATCTTGGCGGCTTCTTCGCCCCTGCCGCGTTTGGTTATCTTCAGCAGCACACCGGCTCGATTACCGGCGGCCTCTACGCACTGGGCGTGGCGTCGCTGATCGCCGCCGCTGCCGGTTTCCTGACTCGCAACCGTATCGTGAATCGCGACGCGCTGGCGCAAACTGTCCATAGCAAAGCTCACTAACTCACCTGGTGAAACTCTCATGACCTCACATTCCTCTCCTACGAACGCCACGCCGGTCGTCACCGAACTGCGCGTCGTGCCAGTCGCCGGCCGCGACAGCATGCTGATGAACCTGAGCGGCGCGCACGGCCCGTTCTTCACGCGCAACGTCGTCATCCTGCGCGACAGCGCCGGCCACACCGGCGTGGGCGAAGTTCCCGGCGGCGAGAGCATTCGCAAGACCATCGACGATGCCCGTCCGCTCGTGGTCGGCCAGTCGATCGGCAATCTGCAGGCGGTGCTCAACAAGGCGCGCACGCAGTTCGCCGACCGCGACGCGGGCGGCCGCGGCCTGCAGACCTTCGATCTGCGCACGACCATCCACGCCGTGACCGCGCTCGAAGCGGCATTGCTCGATTTGCTCGGCCAGCATCTGGGCGTGCCGGTAGCGGCCCTGCTCGGCGAAGGCCAGCAACGCGACGAAGTCGAAATGCTCGGCTATCTGTTCTATATCGGCGACCGCAACAGGACCGACCTGCCGTATGCGAGCGGCGCCGACAGGCCGCGACGACTGGGAACGCCTGCGTACCGAAGAAGCCATGACGCCCGAAGCAGTCGTACGTCTGGCCGAAGCCGCTCAGGCGCGCTACGGTTTCAACGACTTCAAGCTGAAAGGCGGCGTGCTCGCCGGCGACGCCGAAATCGAAGCCGTCACGGCGCTGGCCGAGCGCTTCCCGAACGCCCGCGTGACGCTCGACCCGAATGGCGCGTGGTCGCTGGCCGAAGCGGTCCGCCTGTGCCGCGACCAGCACGACGTGCTCGCCTACGCGGAAGACCCCTGCGGTGCGGAAAACGGCTATTCCGGCCGCGAAGTGATGGCCGAATTCCGCCGCGCAACCGGCTTGCCGACCGCGACCAACATGATCGCGACCGACTGGCGCCAGATGGGCCACGCGATCCAGTTGCAATCGGTGGACATCCCGCTTGCCGATCCGCACTTCTGGACCATGCAGGGCTCGGTGCGCGTCGCGCAGATGTGCAACGAATGGGGCCTGACATGGGGCTCGCATTCGAACAACCACTTCGATATTTCGCTGGCGATGTTCACGCAGGTCGCCGCGGCCGCGCCCGGCAAGATCACCGCGATCGACACGCACTGGATCTGGCAGGACGGCCAGCGCCTGACCCGCGATCCGTTGCAGATCGTTGGCGGCAAAGTGAAGGTGCCGCAGAAGCCGGGCCTTGGCGTCGAGCTCGATCTGGACGAACTCGAGAAAGCCCACGCGCTGTATCAGCAGCACGGCCTGGGGGCGCGCGACGACGGCGTCGCGATGCAATTCCTGATTCCGAACTGGAAGTTCGACAACAAGCGTCCGTGCCTCGTACGCTAATTCAACCCTCTGCCCGGCGGCGGCTTCAACGGTCCTGCCGGATGAACAAAAAATTGACGCTACTGACACCATGACGAGCCCGCAAGAACTCAAAGCTATCGTTTCCGAAGGCCTCTTGTCCTTTCCCGTGACCGACTTCGACGCGCACGGCGACTTCCGCGCCAACACGTACGCCGAACGTCTCGAATGGCTCGCGCCCTACGGCGCAAGCGCGCTGTTCGCCGCGGGCGGTACGGGCGAATTTTTCTCGCTGACGAAAAGCGATTACACCGACGTGATCCGCACCGCCACCGAAACCTGCAAAGGCAAAGTGCCGATTCTCGCCGGCGCGGGCGGCCCGACCCGCGTCGCCATCGACTATGCGCAGGAAGCCGAACGCCTCGGCGCAAGCGGTGTGCTGCTGATGCCGCACTACCTGACCGAAGCCTCACAGGAAGGCATCGCCGCGCACGTCGAAGAGGTTTGCAAGGCCGTGAACAATATCGGCGTGATCGTCTATAACCGCGCGAATTCAAAGCTGAATGCGGACATGCTCGAACGTCTCGCCGACAGTTGCCCGAATCTGATCGGCTTCAAGGACGGCGTGGGCGAGATCGAGAACATGGTGTCGATTCGTCGCCGGCTGGGTGAGCGCTTCGCCTACCTCGGCGGCCTGCCGACCGCGGAAGTTTACGCAGCCGCATACAAGGCGATGGGCGTGCCGGTGTATTCATCGGCGGTGTTCAACTTCATTCCGAAGACCGCGATGGATTTCTATCGCGCGATCGCCGCCGACGATTACGCCACCACGGGCAAACTCATCGACGAATTCTTCCTGCCGTATCTGGCGATCCGCAATCGCCGCCAAGGCTACGCGGTGAGCATCGTGAAGGCGGGCGCGAAGCTGGTGGGTCGTAGCGCCGGTCCGGTGCGCGCGCCGCTCACCGATCTGACCGAAGAAGAAATGGCCCAACTCGACGCGCTCATCAAAAAGCTGGGCGCTCAGTAAGAAGCGCGCGCCGAGTAAACGCTGGCGCGGCCGGTGGGATGCAAAACAGCATGCCGATCCGGCCGCCAATCGCGAAAGCCTCGCTATTGCCGTGCTTTCCGAAGGTTCAATCCGGGCATGCCGGACACGCCAGCGATTGCGCGGCCACGCTCCGCTCACTGCGGCCAAAACTGGCGAGCGCGGCGAGCCCCGCCAGCGCCAGGCCGCTGCCGAAGAGGAAGTCGGCGGAAATGCCGACATGGTCGACCACCAGGCCACCGACCAACGATCCGAGTGCGATCGCCACCTGAATGATGCCCACGAACAGCGCCGAGCCTGCCTCGGGCGCATCCGGCGTGGCGCGTTGAATCCAGACGCTGAAACACAGCGGCAACGCGCCGAAGGAAATGCCCCACGCGAGTACGAGTGCCGCCACGCCCATTTCCGAATGCTGCACGAGCGGCATCAACACCAGCGCGAACATCAGCAGCGAGACCATCGCGCCCACGGACACTTTCAGATTGCGCGTGACCGTCGAGGAAACCGTGAAGTTCGAGATGAATCCGATCATGCCGAAGCCGAGCAGCAGCCACGTAATCGTCGACATCGACAGATTCGCGTTGCGCAGCAGGAAGGGCGTGATGTACGTGTATGACGAGAAATGCGCGCCGAACACGAGCGCGACCATCAGCATGCTTCTGCGCGGATGCGGCCGGCGCAACAGCGTCACCAGATCGCGCAAACGCAAGGCGGCCGAAGAAGGCAATGACGGCACGAACACGAATTGCGCCACGAGCGCGATCGCGACCAGCACGCCGGTCGCCATGAACGATGCCCGCCACGACGCGAAGCTGGCAATGAAGGTACCGAGCGGCACGCCGATCACCGTCGCACACGTCACACCGGTCAGTATCGTCGCCATGGCTCTGGCCGAATCTTTCGGCCGCACGAGGCGCCCGGACGCGGCAGTCGCAAGCGTCCAGAAACCGCCGAGCGCCGCGCCGAGAAGCGCGCGCCCCAACAGCATGACGAGGAAATTGGGCGCAAACGCGGAAATCAGATTCGATGCAAGCAGCAAGCCCGTGAGTAACAGAAACACGCGCCGGCGATCCATGCGCCCGGCCACCAGCATCAGCCCTGGCGCGGAGATAGCGGCAATGACGCCCGGCACGGTGACCATCAGGCCGGCGGTGCCCGGCAGCACGCCCAGATCGGCCGCAATGCGCGGCAATAGCCCAACAGGCAAAAACTCCGTGGTCACGAAGGCGAACGCGCCGATTGCAACAGCAACGACCGCCAGCCACGAACGCAGGGACGACGAGGCGCCATCGTCCGGCGAAGCGATGCTCGCCGGCAGATTATCTTCCATCAACATAGTATTGTTTGCGAGTAACTTAACAACGAGTGGGATTGGAGTGGCCGCACCAGGCTAATCACTTTGCAGGCCGCAAATCACGATTAAAAAAGCAGGCCAGATTTGCTTGCTCGAGATTGCGCGCTAGAAATTACCTGGTGAAAACCAGAATGGGACACACCTTACCATCGTATTAAATCGCTCGCTGAGCGCCCCCGAAAAATCGCAGTGGGCGGCCCCTCGACGAGCGCGCCCACCACTCGACGCAGCCTATGGCTGCGCGAACCTGCTGCTTGCCGGCCGCCCTCCGCGCCGCCAGCTTCGCTCACTGGCCAAAATAGACCCTGCACTGAGGTCCACCAGAACAGGGCCTGTCCTGCCGGCCGCCGGTCTGCGACTGGCCGCCGGCCGCGCCGCCGTAGGAAACGTTCTGCATCGGCTGGGCGGCAGGCATTGCCTCTTGCCCGGTTTCACCAAACGATATGTCGGTGATAGCCTGCACTGATTCATTCGCGTTCTGCTCCATGCGCGCGCTACCCGACAACCCTGCGCCCGGCTGACCGTCCAGCGCGCCGGCGGTTTTCGGCGCAAGGAACAGCACGGCGCTTGCCAACGCCATCAATAAACGTAGTTTCATGTCCAGACTCCTCGAATGCGGCGCAGCAGATCGCATCCTCTGGGAAGAATGCATCCGTGAAAAAACGCCATACACCCAAATCGAGCTGACGGACGGGCAAATGCCTGATGCGGGACTGCTGCGGCGAGTCACCGAACTAAATGAGTAAATAGTTGCCAGACTTGCAATCGATGCCGGCCGCATTCCGGCGGTTTGCCGGAATCGGCGATAACAAGGCTGGAAACGCAGATTGTTGCTCCGCAGTTTCGTTATAGCTCGGACGCTCAGGAATTCAATCCCACCTCGGCAGCGGCGGGTTTTTTGTGGCAACGGCCGCACAATCGGTCATGTTTGAAAAAAGTCAGTCCGCCCAGCGCGTCGTTTGCCCGAACAGTGCGCTATGATGCTGGCATAACGCAGATAATGGCCCACGCGAGGCACCGGTGAGAGACGGAGCGTGGAGATGAGACCAGCCGTTCGCAATCAGTGCACTGTCATCACCGTATTTTCCATTGCGGCCGTAAGGCTCATCCACCCGTATTTACCGCGCGGCGGAGCATTGGCGTATTCGCTGATCGGCACGGCAAGCCTTGTAGGCGGTTTGGTC
This sequence comes from uncultured beta proteobacterium, assembly GCA_963738755.1. Classification (GTDB taxonomy): domain Bacteria; phylum Pseudomonadota; class Gammaproteobacteria; order Burkholderiales; family Burkholderiaceae; genus Paraburkholderia. The sequence continues at coordinate 70,875 of CAVTXZ010000018.1, read as the reverse complement.
GGATACAGGCTATTCCGGAATTGTTGGGGAACGTGACCTGACCCTGCCGCATGGATTTCCTTCGATGTATAAAACTTACCGCGAGCCGGTCCCATCGCATGGGTTCGACGCATTCGCGACTCCCCTTGCAATCTGTATTTGACAGAAAGCTGGACGCTTTAGAAGGACGAATATCTTATGGACGAAAGGAAGCGAGATAGCATCATTGCGTATCTCCGCCGCCGCATGGAAGAGTTTGGTATCGAACCGGAAGACCTCGCTGAAGTGCTGGCGTCCGAGCCGGCCGGGCGAAACGCGGAGCGTTATCGCAGCGCAACTGGCGATACCTGGGACGGCCAGGGTGAAATGCCCCAATGGCTTAAACAGGCGATTAGCGCAGGGCAATCAATCGATCACTTCGAATTATCGGCGAAGCCGGCAATCGAGCCGCAGAAAAAACCGCGTGTGGATTGGCAAAACGACCCGTTCGCAGGCAGCCCGCTCGCGCGCTCGAACAATCGCTAAGCGGCTCCGTGCGACTCCGTGCGGCTCCATGCGGCTCGAAGCGACTGATATGCAGCCAAATCCCGCCTTTCTCGCCGGGAAATCAACCATTTAGCGCGCCCTGTCTGATCAGGCGCCGGGGACGTCATACGCCGCAAGCGGGTAATACCTCGACGCTCGGCGCGGCGAGTTGCGTCGGCGCGGCGTACTGCGGCAACTCGATGAATGCGCTGACTTGCCGCACGATCTGCCAGAACGCCTTTTCGAACGAGCGGGTTCGCTCCGTTTCGGTCATCCCTTCGGCAAACGGGTCGGCGAAGTCCCAATAACTGACCCGAGGGTTGCCCGGGAAAAGCGGTGCGTGCTCGCCGGCCACGCACTCGTCCATAGCGACGACGAGATCCATGCGCGGCGCCCATTCGCCCGTGAATTCCAGCCAGCTTTTGGGGCTCAGCACACCCAGGTCCGAAATGCCCGGCCGCAACTGCGCAAGTGTCAGCGGATGCGTCCGCGCGGCCGGCTCCGGCCCCGCGCTGAAGGCGTCGAACCGGTGTCCCGCCAGCTCGCGCAATAAAGCTTCGGCCATGATGCTGCGTGCCGAATTCTCGCGACAGAGAAACAGCACCTTGTATTTTCTGGTCACGCTTACCCCGTACCCGTGTTTTTTTGTTTCTGTCCGCGATTGTGCCGAGCCAGTCTTGCACCGCCGTGACACTACGATGTCTTAATTTTTTGCGCCACGAGAATTTCTACCAGGCACAGCCCATCCGCGTGCGGGACGCGTCACATAGGTGGCAACGCAAGCCGGCACCACCATAAAACTTTCATTAGCCCTTCATTTAATCGCGGCGTTGCATCAGACAGATGCTTCGCTATCGCGCGGGCCGGATACGATCCGGTTGGTCGCGTCACTGCCGCCTTAGTCCGCGCCGGCGGCCGCCGGCGGGATTTCGGAGCGCACCGCCGCAGCCGGGGCCGGTTGCGCGACCGCCTTGACGTCATTCGCAATGCCGGGTGCCGCGACGTACGGAATAAACGCCGCCACCGCAACGACAAAAATGAAAGTGAACATGGCCCCGTGGTGCCTCTCAGAACGGATAACCTGGGAGTCAGGCGAAGCGGGTCTTTCGCGGGGGAATGGAGTCGCCGTTCAAACAGCACCTGTCACGGACTTACTACGACGGACCTGCTACGGATTCTAGAAGCCGCCCTCCCCGCGCTAAAGGCAGCTTTCTATATCAATTCGACCTAGGTCTATGGCCTGGCGGCCAAAGGCCGTCGTCGATTGTGACGCTCTGAGCGACGCACTATTTCCTTCAGACGGATTTATCCGTTGGGGTCTCCCGTTCATACTGGATACGACTTCCCGCCCGTACGCGGCGGCGGTCCATACGGAACCGATCACGACGGGAATCATCGGATGCTGAATAGAAACGCCATTAGCTCTGGCGCCTACCTCGAAAGTTTTGACTCGCTGCCCAAGGAGATGCTGTGGACTCAGGCGCGCATCGACGAGTCGCTCGCGCAAACCATGCTGCAACGGCCCGACGCAGGCGACGTGTGGGTGTTCGCTTACGGCTCGCTGATGTGGAATCCGATCTCCGATTTCGACAGCCGGCGGATTGCCACGCTGCACGACTGGCATCGCAGTTTCTGCATCCGGCTCATCGCCGGCCGCGGCACGCCGGAGCAACCGGGACGAATGCTCGCACTGGAACGCGGCGGCAGCACGCAAGGCGTCGCATTGCGGCTGTGCCGGTCGACGCGCGACGAGGAACTCCGGATTCTGTGGATTCGCGAGATGGTGACCGGCGCCTATCGTCCAACGTGGGCGCCGGTGACGCTCGACGACGGCACGGCTGTATCCGCGATTGCCTTCGTCGCCGACACACAAGATACGCAATATGAAGCCGATGCAAACCCATCGGCGATCGCACCGTTGATGGCCGTGGCAGCAGGCCTGTTCGGCACCAACGCGGAGTATGTGTTCAAACTGCGGGCCGCCCTTGTGGACTGCGAGTTGAACGATCCTTATATCGATGAACTCGCGTCTGAGCTGACGCGCATGACAGCCCACGCGCAACAGGCGCGGCAGGCCTGATAGCGCCTCCCGCCGTCCGCACGATGAGTCAGAGCCGCAGGCCGCTCAAAAACTGATACCAGAGCCCGCCCAGCACACCGGCCGGGTTGGAATCGTGCGCGTTTTCATCGCGCTTTTCAGGCGCGGCGTGATGACCTGTGCCGCGACTGGCGGCGTCGCCCTTCACCGGCGCCGCGTCGTTAAGGTCGTTGAGGTCGCTCGCCGCGGGTGCTGCGGCAGTCTGCGCAGCGGGCTTCGCCTTCTCGGCCTCGCGGCGCGCTGCCTGCAGTGCGGCCACGCTATCGGCAATCTGCGCCGCGCGCCGCGCCTCGCATCGGCGCCCCAGCAGCACACCGAACAGGACATCGCGATTGTGGCCGTCATCGGCGAAACGCATGGCTAGCGCCACCATTTCCGCGTAAACCGCTTCGTCGGCGGCACGCGCCGCCGCCTCGCGCTCGGCAGCCGCCCGCTGGTGGCGAGTGCGCTGCGCTTCCCAGCCGCGCATCTGCTCGGCGTACACGGCGTCGTACACCTTGCGCTGCGCGGCATCGGACAGGATCGCGTAGGCGTCCTTGATCTCCTGGAAGGTGGCGCGCGCCACTTCTTCGGCACCGCTGTTGCGGTCGGGATGCCATTTCATCGCGGCCTTCCGGTAGGCGCGCTTGATTTCGTCGTCGGTGGCGTGCATGGGCACACCAAGCGTGTCATAAAGGGTGGTCATTGCTTGCTCGAGCTCGCCGGGAATGGCTTTGCGGAGCATCGTAGCATGCAAAAAACAGCTTTATGGTGACGCGGCGTGCGCCTGCGTCCGGCAGCACGCGACAAAAAAAGGCCCCGCTGCTGGCGCAGCGAGGCCGAATCCCATGTCAAGGAGATGTCATGGAGGAGACGATTCCATCATAGCGGTGCGTCATCGCGCCCCCAAACAATGCTTCGCCATATGCTTATCCAGCGTGGCATCAGCTGCAAAGTACCGTGCGCGTAATGCCGCTACGGTCACGACGAGCGCCTGCGGGCACCGCTGCCGCGCGCCGATTACCCCGCGCGGTTATATCGTTAGAACAAAAAGTCGCTTCGCCCTGCTCCCGGCCGTCATTAAGATGACACTTCAAAGTCCGGTTCGCCCCGGTGCGTCGCTTGCGCAGCCCCGCGCGGACGCACCGCCAGCCGCTACCGAAGGAGCATTTCGTTGACCAGTTTCGATCATCACCGCCGTCCGCTTGTCATCGGCATCGGCGGCACGACCCGCGCCGCTTCGTCAACCGAGCGCGCGCTGGGCTTCGCGCTGCGCGGCGCGCAAGCCGCGGGCGCGCACACCCGTCTGTTCGGCGGCACGTTCCTGCATAGTCTGCCCCACTACGCACCGGAAAACCCCCAGCGCACCGACGAACAACTCGAACTGATCGAAGCCGTGCGTCACGCGGACGCGCTGATCATTGCGACGCCCGGTTATCACGGCGGCGTGTCAGGCCTTGTAAAGAACGCGCTCGATACGCTGGAGGAACTGCGCGCCGACGAGCGCCCGTATCTGGACGGCCGCGCGGTCGGCTGCATCGTCACGGCCTATGGCTGGCAGGCCGCCGGCTCGGTGCTGACTTCGCTGCGTTCGATCGTTCATGCGTTGCGCGGCTGGCCCACGCCGTTCGGCGCCGGCATCAATACGCTGGAAACCCGCTTCGATACCGTCGACACCTGCTCCGACACGAAGGTCGTCGATCAGCTCGCCACCGTCGGCCAGCAGGCCGCGCAATTCGCGCTGGCTTTCAACGCGCATCGCGCGCCGGTTGCCGCACCGGTTGCCGCCCCATTCGCCGGCGCACTCAAGGACGCGCCACCGGCACGCCTGCTTCACGCGGTGTAAACCGGCATCGCATGCCGCCGTGGACTGAAACCCAGCGTCCACGGCGCGCCGCGCTTTTCCATACATTGTCAACCCGCGCCGATCCGTTCGCGATCGCACCCGTTACGTCCGCGGAACGCGGCACGCTCCGCCAAACCGTGCGCCACATAACAGACCGTGCGCCTGCAACGCCGGATAGTGTATTTGCACGCAGCGACAATGGTCCGATCCTGTCTCCTGAAGACCGTTCCAGGACTGCGCTAATTAGCTAACGACGAAAGATTGGTTCACCCGCTGCGCGGCGCGGCCTACGCTTTGTTTCTGCCCGCACACCCACCGGATGCCTGACGCACAGGGGTGCGCCTCACGCCGGTTTTTTTAGCAATACACGCGGGCATACTCACTGCCACGATCATGAATTCACATATCCGCTACAAGGGCTACGACGTCGCCCCGGCCGCGCAACAACTGCCCAACGGCCTTTTTGCGGCGAACCTGACCATCGAAAAAACCACCGCAAATAAAGGTCAGGCTTATTCATTCGACGCACTCGATTATTTCTTCGACGAGGAACACGCGCTCGCCTATGCGTTCCGCTGGGGACGCATGTGGATCGATAATCATCAATAACGCAGCAGAGCGGTAAAGCAGCACGGCGAGCGCGGGCGTACCTGCGCCGCCGGGCATCGGGTTTCAAAAGGTTGTGCCAGAATGGGCGACACATCAGTTCGCTTTCTGTACGCCCACTATGTCCGCCATACTGATAGATGCTGCCGAACACCACGGGCTGCGCCATTCGATATTGCGCGGCGCTGCCCGCGAAAGATCCGTCCTCGCGCGCATCCAATCCGCCATGAGGAGACGCCGGCCATGACATGGACTGTCGATGAACAGTTGGCGCTGACCGCCACGCAAGCCGTCGCCGCGATCCAGTCCGGGCGTTTGAAGGCCGCCGACTATATCGCCACGCTGCTGGCGCGCGCCGCCGCGCTCGCCACCCTGAATGCACTGACCACACTCGATCTCGACGGCGCGCTGGCCGCCGCGCAGCGCATCGACGCCTTGCCGCCTGAAGCGAGAGCGCAATTACCGCTCGCCGGTTTGCCGGTGGTTGTGAAGGACAACATCAATACGGCCGGCTTGCAGACCTCGGCGGGCACGCCGGCACTGGAAGGCTTCGCGCCGTCCACCAACGCGCCTTCAGTGCAACGGCTCCTCGACGCCGGCGCAATCGTGCTCGGCAAAGCGAACATGCATGAGCTGGCGCTCGGCATCACCAGCACGAACTTCGCGACGCATGCCGGACCCGTTCGCAATCCGTACGACCCGGCGCTGATTCCCGGCGGTTCATCGGGCGGCACCGCCGCCGCAATCGCCGCGCGCATCGCGCCCGCCGGTCTGGGTACCGATACCGCCGGTTCGACCCGCATTCCTGCCGCCCTCACAGGCATCGCGGGATTTCGTCCGTCAGTCGGCAACGGCGGCGCCGAGCGGCGCTATCACGACCCGGATGCGGTGGTGCCGATCAGCCACACACGCGATACGGTGGGACCCATGGCCCGCACTGTCGCCGACATCGCCTTGCTCGATGGCGTGATCACCGGCGCGGGACCATTGCCCGAGCTCACGCTGAAGGGCTTGCGCATCGGCCTGCCGGCGCCGCTCTGGGAAGGACTCGAACGCCAGGTGGAAACCGTCACGTGCGCGGCGGTGCGCCGGCTCCAAGCGGCGGGCGTCGTGTTCGTGCCGGTCGACATGATCGATCTGGAGACCTTGAACGAGCCGGTCGGCGGCCCGATTGCAATTCACGAGGCGCGCGAGGATGTGCTCGCGTGGCTGCTCGCCAACCATGCGCCAGTGAGCACCGTGGCCGAACTGGCCGCTCGCATCGCCAGCCCCGACGTGCGTGTGATCTACGACGCCGTGCTCGACGACGTCCTCGGCGCGCATTACGAGGCGGCGCTGAACGAGTGGCGGCCGCGTCTGCAGCACTACATTGCCGCCACCTTCGCGGACGAACGCCTCGACGCCCTGCTGTTTCCCACCACGCGTCTCGCCGCGGTGCCGATCGACGACGTCAACGGTTCGTCGACGGTATCGATCGACGGCGCCGCGCCGCTCGATACGATGGACGCCTTCCTGCGCAATACCGATCCGGCCAGCACGTCCGGCATTCCGGGGCTCTCGCTGGCCGCCGGGATGACGGCAGGCGGCTTGCCGGTCGGCCTCGAACTGGACGGACCGCTAGGCAGCGACCGGCGGCTGCTGGCGATCGGCGTCGCGTTCGAGCAGGTGCTCGGCGTGCTGCCGGCGCCAGTGCTCTGATGCCGGCTCAAGCCCGCGTAAGGCGGGCCCTTTTGCGAAGCGCCGCCGCACTGGCGATCGCGTTCGCCGTCACCGCGTGCGCGCGCCTTGCGGCGGTCGACTCCAACGCGCTCTGGAAGATCGTCGATCTGCGTTGCGTGCCGTCGCAGCAGGCCACCGGCACACCTGGCCAATGCACGACGGTGAACCTCGAAAAACGCTACGTCATCCTGAAGGACATCGTCGGGCGCTCGCAACATCTGCTGATTCCGACTGACCGCATCACCGGTATTGAAAGCCCGCTGGTGCTGGCGCCGCATGCGCAGGACTACTGGGTCGACGCGTGGGCATCGCGGCTCTATGTAGAGAAGTCGGTCAAGCGAAGTTTGCCCGACAATCTGCTCGGCCTCGAAATCAACTCGGCTTACCGGCGCTCGCAGGAACAGTTGCACATTCACATCGACTGCATGCGTAGCGACGTGAGCGAGGCGCTCACGCGTCACGATCAGGACGCACCCGGCGAGTGGCGCTGGGACACGCTCAATGGGCACCGCTATCGCATCATGCGGGTCACGACCCTCACCGGGGCAAGCAATCCATTCCGTCTGGTCGCGCGCGATAACCAGACTGGCAGCGCGATGGCCATGCAAACCATCCTCGTGACGGGTGCGGGAGCATCGGCCAAACAAGATGGCTGGCTGGTCGTGAATAGCGGCACCGACGTCGACAACGGCAGCGGTTCGGCGGAAGGCCTGCTCGACCATGCCTGCCATGTAGCGGACAGCAACTGACCGACGCTGCATGGACATGGCCGATGTGGCCCCCACCTATGCACAATTTGGCAGATGCATTGCCGAACAAATTGGTTCAGGTGCCGTGGATTGCTCCGTAGGATCGGTCTGAATATGTATTCCGACCGGTCACCCGATGGCGATTTACCTCGACGAAAAGCAACGCAATACGCTCGCCAGGCTGGCGGCAAGCTGGACCTGGCGCACACAATGGCCGACGTGGGCGTTGATTATCACGATCTACAGCGGATGGTTCACCGTCGCCATACATGCGCGCGAGCTCGGCTTGCCGCTGACCACGGTGCTGCTCACGTTGCTCGGCACGTGGTACATGTCCTTGCAGCACGAACTGCTGCACGGTCATCCAACCCGCTCACCGCTCGTCAACGCGCTACTCGGCTTTGCACCGCTGGCCGTGTGGTTTCCGTATGGCATTTACCGTGATTCGCATCTTCGGCATCACGACGATCCGCATCTGACGCATCCCGTGCGCGACCCCGAAAGTTATTTCGTCAGCCAACGTACGTGGCAACGTGCGGGTCCGGCGATTCGCGCGCTGCTCAGCTTCCGCAATACGTTTATTGGCCGCCTGATGGTCGGACCGGCGTTCGCGATCGCGGCAACCGGCGCGGACGCGCTCGGCCGGTTCCGGCGCGGTGACTGGCGCGACGCGCCGGTGTGGTTCGCGCATTTTGCGGCCTTGTCCGCGCTGACCGTGTGGCTGCAACGGGCATGCGGCATCCCTGCCTGGGTGTTTATCGTCGGCGCGGGCTACGGATCATTGTCGTTGGGTTCGATACGCTCATTTCAGGAGCATCGCGCGGCGCATGCCCACGAGCATCGCACCGTGCTCAATGAAGCGGGCTGGTTCTGGCGCCTACTGTTTCTGAACAACAACTATCATCTGGTTCATCATGACTTGCCGCATGTGCCGTGGTTTGCGCTTCGGGGCGTCTATGAAGCGTCGAAGCAGCAGTACGTTGAACGCTCTGGAGGCTTTCTGGTAAAGGGTTACGGCGAATGGCTGAGGCTCTATGCGTTCGCTTCGGTTGCGTCTCCGGTTTATGGGGATCTATCCGGTTTGATCAAGAGTAATCCGCGTGCTTCCGACAGTTTTGCGGGTAAATTGCGGGTAAAATTCATGTTAGTTGTCCGTCGAGGAGAACTCCGTGAAGCTAACCTACCCGCTTCTGCTGAACGCCAAACCGCACGCCAAGCCCTATAAGATCCGTGACCGCGACTCCATGTATCTGCGGGTGTCGGTCTCGGGTTCGAAGGTATGGAAATTTGACTACCGGCTGGATGGCAAGGACTGCAGCTATACCCTTGGGCGATTCTCTGACCTGTCGATAAGTGACGCCCGCCAACGCCGCAACGATGCGGCCAGGCTCGTGGCGTCCGGCATCCATCCCAAGGCCCATGAGCAGCAGTTGCAACTGCAGACGATCACACACAACAAGAACACCTTTTGGGACGTCTGCGAGGACTGGATTGAAGACAACCGCGACAGGTGGAGCGAGTATTACTGCGGGCAGGCCATACGCTTTCTCTCGCGCTACGTGAAAGATTCGCCACTCGGGAAGATGCCAGTACGCGATATCAAGGTGGCTCACGTCTACGATTTGCTGCAATCGATTGCAAAGCGCAAAACTCTTTCAGGTGATGAACGCAAGGCTGGGGGCGCTCCCCATATTGCAGTGCGTCTGCGTCAGCACCTTGACGCGATATTCAGGCGGGCGATTATCCGGGGGCGGGCCGACGCGAATCCTGTTGCGGCGCTCAAAGCATCGGACGTGGTGACGCTCCCTCCTACGCGCCACAATCGGGCGCTGGAGGCCGAAGATCTCAAACTCATGCTGGATTCATTGTCGGTCGTGGGAACTGCGCTCACACGTTTGGCACTGCGTCTGCTGTTGCTTACCTCGGTGCGAACTGGCGAATTGCGGGGTGCGACCTGGAAGGAGATAGACCTGAAATCTGCAATATGGGCCATTCCCGGAGAGCGCATGAAGATGGGCCATCCACACGTCGTACCACTGAGTACTCAGGCAATTGAAATTTTTAAAGAAATTCAGAAAATCACTGGGGCTACAGCCGCTGACGACTACCTATTCCCAAACGTCAAAGACAAATCGCGCCCCATGGCACCTACTACAATCAATGCGGCGCTAATCCGCGCCGGATTCAATGACGAGCGATTATTCAGGGCGCACGGCGCACGCGGCACGTTTAGCACATGGGCACACGAACAGGGATTTGCTCCATTGGCGATCGAACGCCAGTTGGCTCACCTAGAGAGAAATCGCGTGAGTCGCGCATATAACAAGGCCGATTTTTTTCCTGAGAGGCTGAGGATGATGCAGGATTGGGGCGATTATCTTCAGAGCATGGGCGGTTGATTCTGCGCAGCAAGTTGCTCGCGTCTCATCCGTTTCTGCACCTCGCTTCTTTAGACCCACGGGAGGGCCAAAAGACTCCAATATTTGCTAGACATGCGCTGCCGAGGTTTGGTTTCCCGCGTAGGTTGATGACTGTTTTCGGCCCGGTTGTTCACCCTGGCTCTGACGAAGACGCGTTTGACTTTGCTCAGTTCGGGGATCAGGGGCTTTGCCGCCGGGTACCTGAACCGAATGGCCGTTTGTCAAGAGGAAGGGACGTCTGAACGTCCGGGGGACCAGACTGGCGAATGACGCCTCATGGCCGACTCTTGCCCGATGACGCCGCACGCCAAAACTCCTCAGCAGCGAATCGCACCGGCGACCGTAGCCGACCCCGGACTGCCGTTCGAGATCGCGCTACCGCAACGGCCGCTTCGAAGGTGCAACCGCCATTCGACCAATCAAACTGGCCGGCGAGCAATCCGTGCCTTTACGGCCACTCGCGCTCCCGCCAGATCACTGCTGAATACCGGTATCCTGAGAGATCAAGGAGAAACGTGCGCGAAGTCAATCAACGCTGAGAAAATCTGCGAGCGGCTTCCTGATCAGCCGCCAGTGTCGCCGGCATCGTGTCCCTCAGATAGTCCACCCAGGTGCGAATCTTTGCGTCAACGAATAGTCGCGATGGATACATCGCGTACAGACCCATCTCCTGCGACCTGTATTCGGGTAGTACCCAGGCAAGTTCACCGTTGCGCAAGCCACTGATCGCCGAGTAGATCGGAATCAGGCCGATTCCCAGTCCCTCCCGTACTCCAGTGGCAAGAGCCTCCGGCGTATTGACTTCCAGCGAGGCTGGCCGGAATCGAACGGACCCCTTTCCGCCTGGCCCATCGAAGGTCCACACGTTCATTGGAAATTCGGGTGTGTTCAGGTGGATGCAAGAATGCGCCTCGAGGTCGTCTGGCGTGTGTGGGACGCCATGGGCCTCGATGTAAGTATGTGATGCGCAAACAATGCTGAATGCACTACCGACTTTCTGTGAAATGAACTCTGAATCTGACAATGCCAATGACCCGACAATTGCAACGTCGCAGCCGTCTTCGATGAAATCCGGCATGCCATTGGCAAGCGTCAGCCGGACTTTCACTTCCGGATATAGCTTTTGATACGCGCCGATCGCCTTGATGAGGTAGTGCTGTCCAAACCCGACGGGCGTGCGGACCCTCAGCTTCCCAAACGGACGCCCATGCGCGTCACCCGCTTCCGCCTCAGCCTCTTCGATCAGGGCGAGGATCTGCATGCAATGCTCGTAATATCGCTCCCCCGCTTCGGTCCGCGCAATACGTCGTGTGGTCCTGTTGAGCAGTCGGGTTCGAAGATGTTCCTCCAGATCCGAAACGGCGCGTGAGACCTGACCAGGTGTGCTGTCCATGCCGTTCGCCACCGCGGTGAAGCTCCCGGCTTCGACGACGCGCGCAAAGATGCGCATGCTTTGAAGGATGTCCATGCAGATTTCCAGATGCGAGTCGAAACGGCGAAACGCGATAAATGGCGTGTCGCTACATCCCTTTGCCGGCGCAATAGTGTGCGCCGGCGACCGGCGCTTGCGCTAAATCATCTCGATGGCCATGGCAGTGGCTTCGCCGCCGCCGATGCAAAGGCTGGCAATTCCGCGGCGTCCGCCCGTCAATCTGAGCGCCGCAAGCAAGGTGACCAGAATGCGCGCTCCGGAAGCGCCGATAGGGTGACCGAGGGCGCAGGCGCCGCCGTGTATGTTGACCTTGTCGTGATCGAGAGCCATGTCCCGCATGGCGGCCATGACAGCGACCGCAAACGCCTCGTTGATTTCCCACAAATCTACGCTGGACGTCGCCCATCCAATCCTGGACAACAGCTTCTCCATCGCGCCCGCGGGCGCGGTGGTAAACAGTCTCGGCTCCTGAGCGTGGGTGGCGTGCCCGACGATAGTGGCGAGAGGCTTGATCCCAAGTCTGTCGGCGCTTGAACGACGCATCAGCACCAGCGCGGCAGCACCAGGCAACCCATGGAAACCGTTATACGGGTTTTTACCTACTGCGTGTTACTTATGAAAGAATGTCGTTCCTATATGAGGAACGAATAGGACAACCTGTGGGCACACAGGGTTGGCATAGATAATTGCGATCGTTTTTTAAGCTTGCAACAGGCGCAAAGAGCCCTGCCAGAATTGGTCAGGGCTTCATGCTGAACTGTCGCTGTCGTCGTACACCGTTTCGCTTTTCAAGCAGCCACGGAGTGCAACGGTGCTTTGGCGCGTCGAAATACTGCATCCGGTGTCCAATCACATTTGAGAGCGTGCAAAAGTTGGCGAGGTGCATATCGTCAGGCATCCTGGCTTATGACATGACTGCACTGTCTGTTCTGTCCGTTGGCCGGCACCAGCCTGCCAACGTTGGCCCCATGCTTTTCCCGTAACGCGAGTCGGCAATTTTGAGCGCCAAAATGCGACGGGGCGAGACTTCCCCGTTCAAAACCGCGACTCTGACCTGTGCCATGCAGTGCGCCCCTTCGCCAGTCCAGCACATCCGTCGCTTCCTGGCCATACGGTGGCTGACGACCTGGTTCACCGCGGACTCGGCAATGCTGCTGCTGATCGGGGGGCCCTTGCGATGCCGGGCGCCGTAGTTGACCAACGTGGGCGCGTTGTTTGTCAGGTAACTGGTGTTGAAGGAAGCCGTTAGAAACGGCCGGAATGTTCGTTGCCAAAGCCACGTAACACGTCGCCTTCCAATGCACGGAAACTGGCGTTGTGCGAGCACGTGAAATTCCTGGTTCAACAACGCGGCGCGCAATTGCACGACACTCTGTGCCCCACTCGACTCCAGCGCATATGCTCGCTCTTGCACATCCGACGGCCAACGATTCGGTTAATTGATGATTCGACGAAGCCAGTGGAGATCCGCCCTCCCGCACAATGCCATGTGCGATGGTCGATCAGCGATTCAACGTGACCACATTCGAGAGGCTATGGCTCGCTTTCCTGACGTGGCTGCTCACTGCCGGATCTCGTGTCTCACGCAGATCAAGCAAGCGAGCGAGTCTAGCTGCAAACTGCTGCCAGGCGACCGTGCGTCCGACCCAAATGTAGTGGTGGAAGCGGACAAACAGATCCCACAACTCAAACGTTGATCCATTGTCCGTTAGTCGTCCATATGCTAGAGGCGCGATAGCCTGCTCAACGCGTCGCAACATCCGTCCGATGTGCGCCCAATCGAGAATCCACTCGTTATCGTATGGGGGTCATTGGCGACGCCTGCCAAGTCCCTAGCTCCATCAGTCAGGACGACGACTTCATTAGGGTCCCCATATCCACTGTCTTCGAGGAATCGTGTCATTTCTTGATTCAATCGCCTGGTGTGCTGGAACTTCACGATGCATCGATCCGTGAATCGATGACATTAGAGAGGGGGCCGCAGGGGGCAGGCGCCGATGCGTGGCTCGAACAAATCGACCGGCTCGGGCGCGAAAAATCGGAGCTGGGACGCAACAGCCTGCTCATGTGCCTTTCGCTGACCGGGGAAGATGCGTCGCCTCCGGTCTATCTTCATCCTCAGCTTCTGTGCGACTGGGGGCTGGCACAGGAGACAATTCGCCATTTTCTTGCCGGCATGCCAGAGGCTCATGGTTGGAGCGCGCCCTACATTCCGCCACTGGAAGTCCGCGACTAACGAGGCGCCGCCTTGAATCTCTCAGGTTTCTTCACTTAACTGAGAATTGCCTGTTTCCAAACATGGGCCTAGATCCAGCCAAAGTCTTCCTGAGAGGTGAATAAAATGACAGTAGTAACTAGTGCCGCACCAACTGGGAAGTCCCGCCGGAAAATGATTGGCGGTTCTCGTCTTTCGGAGGACGAAATCGCCATAAAGGCGCTTTACGCATACAACAAACAAGCGAGCGACCCGCGCATCTACAACCGCATCAAAGACTACGCGGGCGGAACGCTTTATCTGGTGGAATTCGTGACGCCCCCGTCTCAGGAGCAGGAATACTGGTCAGTGCTGATTCGCGATGGTGAGACCCAGGTTTTTTACGACCACGAAATGGCCCTTCGGGAAGCAGTTATGTGGACCCGGAGAGTCACATCGATTAACTTCAGCACGATCGTCATCTCGGTAATCAGCATCATCATCGTGGGGGCAGTGGTCTATTTCTTGTGGCGTGACGGAAAAACGGAGTCTATAAAGCCTTTGGATTACGCGCTGACCTCCGTGCTTGGGTTTTGGTTCGGAAAGTCAGTGAACAAAAAATAAAAAGTTGACCCTGCCATACAGCGATTTCTTCAGTGGCACTCGCGTAGCCGGTGTGGTTACGGCCGCACGCATGAAGGTACGTCTCATGCGACTCGAAAGCCGCCGTACCGTCGATGCGGCCGCGACCCGCGCAGCGGGTCGACCTGAGCCGGGCACTGTGGGACGGGGTGGTGCCAGCTAATGACCTTCGACGTGGCGAGTAAAATTGGCGACAATGTGACCTAGGAGCGATTGCGGGTCGTGCTCCGTCGTCGGAGACACCGCTGAATCTAAACGAAAGCATGAGACGACTATTCCTCGCTGCGCTCGCAGCCACCTCTTTCGTGACTTGCGTTCATGCACAAAGCAACGCGTCCGGCCCGCTCGCCACGCCCTCGGGCAAACTGCAATTCGTGCGCGTCGACCGCGATTTCGTGGGGATGCTCGACAATGAAATTTTCGATCGCTTTGGCGCGAACACACTCACGCATTTCGATGATGTCGGCAACGCAAATGACACCGTCACGCGCATGCTCGTGCAGACCGATTCTGGTGCGGTGGTGTACGACTTTCGCCAAATTCCGCCACTTGTGCAGCGCACGGGTAAGCGCATGACGGTCAAGCGCGTGTTCTGGCAAGACGATGAAGTCGTGATGCAAAGCTCGCAAGGCTGGTTCCGATTCAGACGCGGCGTGCTGACGAAGCTGCAGTCGTCTACGACGACGTACCATTGATTACGCGTGCACCCCGGACACACGCTTGTCAACGATGACAGACCTCGCCTCGCCGGGTACGCCGTTCCCTTTCCCCAAGTCGCCTTAACCGCTTGTGGGTCGAGCTGAGCCCGTCGCCGTGAGACAGGCTTCGACCACAAGCCACCGTTCAGGGACCGACCTGACTGGCCGATCAGGCGGCGGCTCGCCAGCGCAGAGCGGCCCTTCGAGCGTCCGCGATCCAACAGTACGTTGCGGTGTGTTGGATACTAGCCCACCATCTGGTGCTGCGCGCGCCCCCTCATAAGAACCGGCCGCGATCGATATATCGCTATATTCAGGCCGTTACGAGCCGTCTCTCGGCGCTCTGCCAAAACTGGCGCGGCATGTGCTTTAAGTCAGTTAGCGGCACCGCGAGCGGTATGTCGCCAAACTTTTTATTTACTGACTTATCTTTTAGGAGAACTGCCATGACGACCCTTACGATTAGTGACCTACCTGATGTCGAAGTCCTGGATCGCGTCGCCATGTCTGCCATCACGGGTGGCATGATCGACCAGCGCCTAGCCGTCTACATCCAAAACGTCTACGCATATACGCATGATTACTCTCTCGGCGCCCGCCCCGTCCCGAAATTCTGATCGCGGCGGCCAACCCGCCCTCCGTGCCGTCTACGACGGATCGCGGGACGGCCGTCCCGACGTATGCTGAGTCCGTCGTCGTTATCGGTGGGCCCAGTGTGCACCGCGCACCCATGTCGATCCCCGCGTCAATCGCCCGCCGTGCTGAGCCGTAGATGGCCGTTGGTCTTTGTAACCTGCCACTGAGGTTGCACTGGGCCGAAGGGCTACAGGGTCGCGTGCCGCCGATGGCGTCCCTGCGAGATTCGCGTGGTTCATGCGGTTTGCATGAGGCAGTGATCGGCCAGGAACGGTCGGTGGATTATTGTGTTCGGACGACTGCTCGCATGGCAACTTGGGACATTGATGATCGGTTCCACTGGTTTTCGTGATCGGCGCGTCACGACTTGAAAAGCCGACCGCGAACATCTAACGTTCTTCGCAGGATCCCGAGGAGACGTTCATGGCAAAAATCGAAGCAAAGCTGGCGGAAATGGGATTGACGTTACCGCAGATGTTACAGATGCCTGCAAACGTAAACATGTCATTGCCATTTGCATGGGTGCGCGTGAGCGGCACACGAGCTTTTGTCTCAGGACACGTGCCGCTCAACCTCGACGGAACGATTGCGCAACCGGTCGGTAAAGTCGGCGCGGAAGTTTCGCCAGACGAAGGCTACGCGGCAGCACGCCTTGTGGCGCTTGCACAGTTGGCGAGCCTTCAGAAGGCGCTCGGGGACTTGGATCGCATTACGGCTTGGGTACGCGTCTTTGCAATGGTCAACGTGGCGCCCGGTTTCGACCAGATCCCACGGGTTGCAAATGGCTTCTCCGATTTGATCCTTGCACTATTCGGGCCGGACATTGGAATGCATGCTCGCTCAGCAGTCGGGGTGGCGCTCCCTCTGAACGTGCCCGTCGAATGCGAAGCGGAGGTGGAGATTGACGGACGGCGTCTGTAATCCTGGATTGCCACCGGGACCCAGTCTCGTAAGCACGTGTAGGTGCCATCGTCTCGGGTCGACCCAAGAAGCATCATTCGGCAAGACTGCCGCGTGGACATTCGTGCGACAGCATTACCGTGCGAGCGGCCGTTCGAGCTCCAGTGATGTGCGACGAGTCATCGGCCAAGGCAGACGTTGGCGAACATCGCCCGGGTCTTCGCAAAGGTCAGCTTAAGGGATGTTGGGTAAGCTGGCGCTATCGACCAGTGTAGCGGTCGATCGACAGCTACACCCGAGATCAGACATCTGTCTGTATCCTGTTACCTTATGGATAGTCGGTGTAACTCCTCCGTTGCGCTGTTTGCGGCGTCCCCATGAGGGGCACGTGCTCAGGGAAGAGCGGCGTTGATGAATCTTGGTCCGTTGTGTCCTCAGGTGGCCCCCGGCCAATCTCCGAATAATAGCTCCAGACCGCAAACAGGACGCGCCATGGACACAACGCTGAAGATCGATGGAATCGATGTTCTTGTGGAAGGTGAAGGGAGCCAAACCATCGTCATGATCCACGGGTGGCCCGACACCTATCGACTATGGGACGAGCAGGTCGAGTTCTTCAGGACGCACTACCGCTGTGTTCGGTTCACACTACCCGGTTTCGACATCGACAAATCTCGCCAAGCGTTTTCGTTGGCTCAGTTGATTGGCACGTTCAAGCAAGTAGTTGAGAAGACGTGTCAGGGCGAGAAAGTTATCCTGATGCTGCATGACTGGGGTTGCGTGTTCGGCTACCAGTTCTACATGAAGCATCCGTCACTGGTATCGAAGATCATTGGCGTGGACATTGGCGACGCGCCTTCACGTCGGTACGTCAAGTCATTGACCATAAAGGCTAAGGCCATGATCGTCAGGTACCAGGTGTGGCTCGCCATTGCATGGCGTATCGGAGGGAGACTCGGTGACCGGATGACGAGGTCTATGGCGCACTCGCTGAGAGTTCCTGCGGATCCACAACTCATCCGTTCGTCCATGAACTATCCCTACTATATCCAATGGACGGGCGTTCATGGATCGTACAGACACTTGGCGGAAGTTGTACCGCGCTGCCCGATGCTGTTCATCTACGGATCGCGCAAACCCTTTATGTTCCATTCCCGACAATGGGCCGAAGATTTGGCCGCGCGAACGGGATGTCAGGTGCTTGCCTTTGATACGGAGCACTGGGTAACGCGAGAGGAGTCGCAGCGATTCAATAAGACCGTGCAGGTGTGGCTGACCACAACCTGAATGTTCGACGGGTCGAACGGCCATGTTCGATTTTTTTGAAAGCGGCTGTTCGCGTTGGTCTCAGTTTGTGGTTTAGCGAATGACGGCAAAGGCTGGTCGCCCGCCGTCCTGTGTGATCAAACGAATGGCCGTTGTACCTCGGAAGCTGCCCTAGACTGGCGTTGGGTCGAAGGACCGAAGAGGGTCGATCTGAACCGCTCAAAGGCACTTTTCCAGGCGCGAAGGTCAGGTTAAGTCGGCCGGCCTAAGCGGCTTTGCAGGCCGCTGGTTATTCATCAACATCAATCACCTACCGCAAACAAACACTCTTTTTAGCCACGCCACGAACTCACAGGCGATTGCACCGCTGAGAAATATACTGCCAGGAGCAACAGCCATTCCCGCGTTCCATACTTTATGTGGGTGCGCCCGGACAATCATGAAAGTGCTATTTGTGGACGATTACGAGGACACCGCGCAATGGCTAGCGGATCTGGCAGGGATGCCAGGCCACGAGGCCGCGATAACACGTACTGCAAATGAGGCCTGTGAAAAGATCCACAGTTGGGTGCCGGATTTAGTGATGATGGATGTTTGGTTGGGTGACTCAGACGGTCGCGACTTGTGCCGACTGTTGCGCCGAGAGTCGCCCCTGCCTGGGTGCTCGTGGGTTGCACTCACAGGCGCGGCATCCGAGGAAATTGAATGCGGTCTTTTTGATGAAATTTTGACCAGCCCGTCGACATCGAAACCCCAACGCGAATTCTCAGCGGAGGTCGCGGCGCCCAGCCTTCCATCCAAACTGTTCGCTAGTTCAAGGGGCGGAATGACAGGCGTATGGCCTGTCAGATATGGATTTCACTCGACTATCACATAGTCCCGACCCGCGCGTCGATGCGGCGGATTTCCTCTGAATCTCACTCTGCCCAAGCCGAGTTGTGCAGCATCTCTCGGTCACAGTTACCCCGCGAGACTGCCTACAAATTGCTTGATCTTGTCCAGAGCGGGTTGCTGATCGCCCGCGAAGGGCCAGTGATCGGCGCCGTCGAGCTCGACGAATCGCGCCTGCGCGATATGGCTGGCGAGATGCCGGCCGGCGCCGATGCGAACGGCGCGGTCGTCGTGACGATGCAGCACCAAGGTCGGCACTGAAATTCGGCCCAGGAGATGCCGCACATCCATGTCGCGCAACGCCACGAGCACTCCCTTGATGGCTCCCGGGCTCGACGCGGCGCGCAGCAGGCCTGCCCACCAGGCTCTCGCCTGAGGATCGCCGGACAGGCTCGGCGCGAATGTCTCAATGCCTGCAGGGCCGCCCCAGAGCGCGACGAGCTGCTGCAGCCACATGTCATACTGACTCGCCTGAAGTGCGTGGGGGTAGTCGTGCGTTGCAGTTCCCTTCGCCAACGAGGCGAACAGAATGAGACCAGCAACGCGGTTGGGGTGATCAACGGCAAACTTGATGCATGCTGGCCCACCCTCTGACGCGCCGAACAACACGACCCTCTGGCTGCCGGCGGCGTCTAGCACAGTGCCGATGTCCTGCGCGGTCGCGTCGACGCTGGGATTGAACCCGACCCGGTCGGAAAGCCCGACGCCGCGACGATCGAGCAGGATGAGACGGCCCATCCCGGCGAGAGAAGACAGGAACGCCCGGCACCGGGGCTCCTCCCACACCCGTTCGACGTGAGACACGAAACCGGGCAGCAACAGAACATCAATCTGGCCGGCACCGTAAGTCTGAAATGCAAGATGGACGCCGCCACTGCTGACGTAGCGCGTCGACGGGGGGGCCTCGATGGGCAACGCTGCGCCGGCATCAAGCAGCGCGCGGGTCTCGGATTCGGGGGCTACATTCAGCTCGTCACGAAGGCGCTGCGTCAGGGCCTCAAGGTGCCGCTGGGCCGTGGCCCGGTCTCCCGCGAGCAGAAGGTTGCGGACGAGGTGCCGGCCGTACACTTCGCTGAGCGGATCGAGCTCAACAAGACGGCCGGCGTGCGCGGCCGCGGCCGCATAGTCGCCCGCCGCATTCTTGTCGTGCACTACTCGCTCGAGTGCTTGAATCACCCGGCCGCGCAAGGCCTCCCGGCGAAAAAAAACCCACTCGTCAAACTGCGGGCAGTCGCCCGGCGAAAAACCCGCGAGAAAGTCGCCGGGATAATGTCGGCACGCCCGCTCGAACTCGCCGCGGTCGCAGGCCTGCTCAAACAGTTGGGAATCCACCTGCAGAGTCGATCGCTGCCGACCATCTAACCGTAGACCGATCGATAGTAAGAGTGTCGTCGCCGAGCGCGTGCTGGAGGCGATGCAACAGACGCCGCAGCCGCGCCCGTACAACCTCTTCATCGTCTTCCGGCCACAACATGGTGGCAAGGACGTCGCGCCCGACTGAGCCCTCCGCTTCGGCCAGGTAGACCAACAGAGCCAGGCCTTTGCGCAAGGGCAGCTGGCACAGCCGGTGATCCCGACGAATCTCCGGAAATCCAAGCGTCCGCACGCTGAACAGAGCCATGGCGAGGCGACCCTCAATGACGGCGTCCAAGGGACGCTCAGGGGACGAACCAATCCTACCATTCCCTGCAAATGAGGGTCGCTGGACTTATTGCGACGGATCGAACTGGAGGATTGCCATGAAGAAACTGGGTGAACATGCGATCGTGATCGGCGCCAGCATGAGCGGGCTGCTGGCTGCCCGCGTACTGTCGGATTTCTACACCATCGTCACCGTGCTCGAACGCGACGCGTTTCCGGACGCAGACGCGCCGCGCAAGGGCGTGCCACAAGGCCGTCATACCCATGGGCTCCTTGCGCGCGGCAGCGCGGTACTCGAGGAATTCTTCCCCGGATATAACAGCGAAGTCGTTGCGCAAAGCGGCGGCTTGATCGGTGATGTAGCCAACGACGTGATCTGGATAGGCCACAACGTCAGGCTTGCTAACAGCGCGAGCGACCTGATCGGTCTGCTTGCAAGCCGTCCCGTGCTCGAAGGCCATCTACGCCGACGGCTCATGAGGTTGCCGAACGTGCGCGCCATCGAAAATTGCGCGGTGCGGGGTCTTGCGACCGACCCCGTTCACAGGAGCGTGACCGGTGTGCGCACCTATGCCGAGGGCAAGGCAGAAGAGACCATCAACGCGGACCTTGTCGTCGATGCGACTGGCCGTGGCTCTTCCAGTGCGGCGTGGCTGGAAGAGTTGGGCTACCAACCTCCCGCCAGGGAGAAGGTCGAGATCGGCATCAGCTACATGACTCGTACCTATCGACGTCGACCTGCTGATCTCGATGGCAAGCACGGTATCGTTGTCGCCGGTAGTGCGCCGAACTGGCGCAACGGCGTCATGCTCGCGCAGGAAAGCGACAGCTGGATCGTCAGTACCGGCGGTTATCTTGGCGACGATGCGCCCGACAACGACGAAGGCTTTCTCGCGTATCTTGCGACGTTGCCGACCATGGAGATTCACGACGTTGTCGCAAGGGCGGAGCCTCTAACCGATTACAGGCGCTACCGCTACGTCTCCAACCTGCGTCGGCGGTACGAGAAGCTCGCACGTTTCCCCGAAAATTACCTGGTTTTCGGTGATGCCATCTGCAGCTTCAATCCTGTCTACGGGCAGGGCATGACGGTCGCGGCAGAGGAAGCGCTGGCGCTACAGCGGTGCCTGCGGGCAGGTTCGAACGATCTTGCGCGTCGATTCTTCGGGGCGGCCGCGAAGATCGTCGATATTCCGTGGGACATTGCGGTTGGCAACGACCTCCGCCATCCACGAGTCAAGGGCGCCCGTCCGCTGATGCTGCGTTTCATCAACTGGTACATCGGCAAGCTTCATCTTGCCGCGACACGCGACAGCACGCTGGCGACAGCGTTTCTGGAGGTCGTCAACCTCATGATGCCACCGTCGTCGCTGCTCAGCCCCGCGGTCGCCTGGCGGGTCTGGCAGGGCAACCGGTGGCCTGCGCTATCGGTTCCCTCGTCTGCAATCGAAGCAGCGAGGCGGAATAGCGCATCGTCATGACCGGGCATCACGGTGTTGGCCGGCGCAGGCGTCTACCCTGCGCTCGCCACCATGACGTTCACGAAATTTGCCGTTTTCGAAACCGAACGTTCACGCCGGCGGGTCAGGCCAAAGTCCGGAAAACGGCTTCTTGTCGCCCCTCCGCCACTATTTCGTGAATGTTGGCCGCGGCCGACATGTGAAAGGCGATCTGACGTGAGCGAATGGCCGTTGGCCTTTGAGAACGGCCATTTCCGTTGCGGCGAACTGGATGACGGCAACGGATCGCTTTATGCCAGTTGCACGGCGGCGATCTCGCGGAGGATTGACCGTTCCGCTTCGTCAAGGGACGTCGGTCTACCAAACGTCGAACAGCCGAAGAGGGGCGATTTCGGTCCCGCACGTTGTCAGCCTTTTTATCTACTGGATCTCCGACAGCAAGCGCTGTTATTGAATGGTCGGCGCGCCGGCCCTTTTCGTTCGTGGGGTCTTCGCCGAAGATGCGGACTGAGGCGGGTTCACAATGGCCGCGTCGATGGCTCCTTCGACAGCGCCTTGCGTACATACACCTGCTTTCCCGCGAGGTCGTCCAACGCAGTCTGTCGCATCGCTGAAATCGAGCACGCTGGCAATCCCATGTATAAATAGCGACAACCAAGGCATGTGGGTGGTGCACGACGCTATTCCTCAACGAGAGCTTCCAGCCTCCCGGCGCTTACCGCCTTCACCAGCGCCGCGTGGTCTCGCTCGGTCTGATCTGCATAAGCGATGGCAAACGCGCCGATGGCCTCGTCAAAGGCATCGCCCTTGCCCAGATAGCCACTGATGCTCGTGGCATCCCCGGACTTGGCATGGGCGCGGGCCAGCGTCCAGCCGCAGAGCCCGGCATAGCGGTTGATCTGCGCGGGGGTGACTTCCTCGGTGGGAGCCGACATCTTCATGTCGCGCAACTGGCGCACAAAAAAGTCGCGGCCCCGCTGCCCCCGCAACCACCCCAAAAAGATGTCGCTGGAAGACTGCATCAGCCGTTGTCCCATGACGACACGCTGCCCCTGAATGTCATATTGGCTCTTTCCCGCATAGGGTTCGAGGACCGACCTGCGCTCTTCCTTGAACTGGAGAATAAGGGGATGGTCTTCCTCGTCGAAAAACAACCCGATGAAACAGCGGGTGCCGACGCTGCCAATACCCACGACCTTCACGGCGAAGTCCTCCAGGTGGTAGCGATCCAGGAGGACACGGCGCTCATCAGATAGTGACTGCCGATAGTCGGCCAGTGCCTCATGAACCCGTTCCTCGAAGCCCGGCTCACTGACATGGAAGAGAAGCGGCGGTTGGTCGACCAGGCGGCGTCGCCCCGCCACTTCACCGACAATCTTGGGGAAGAGGTTTTCGACAACACGCTGGCGAGCTTTTTCTGCCAATTGCTCGCGGGCCTTTTTCACCTTTTCATCGGGTGCCATCGCAATGAGGGTTCTCATGTCAAGGCGTGTGTACCAGACTTCGAGAGGATTCATCCGGGAATACTCGCGCAAGTGCTCCCTATAGGTGCGCACGCACTCCAGTACGGCTTTCCGGGAATCTGCATCCGGCAACCGATTATCGCGTCCTGCGACGACGAAACTGACGGCCAGCCGTTTGAGATCCCATTCCCAAGGCGCCGGCAGCGTTTCATCGAAGTCGTTCAGATCGAAGACCAGATTGCGTTCCGGGGTGGCAAACAGGCCAAAATTCAACAGGTGGCAGTCGCCACAGGCTTGCACCCGAAGACCTGTGCCTGGCGTAGTGGCGAGATCGTAGGCCATGAGCGCGGCCGAGCCACGCAGGAACGTGAAGGGACTGCGGAGCATCCGGCCATATCGGATCGGAACCAATTCCGGCAGTCGATCCTGATTCGATTCCTCCAGGATCTCGATGGGGTCCCGGCGTTGTGCCGACGGTGTCCAGTCCGCGTGGCTGCCGCGCGGCACCCTATCGCGCAAGGCCTGACCGGCGGCGAGACGCTCCGCGCGGGAGCGAAGAACCGGGACATCCTCCACGACGTTATTGACTTTGGTCCTGGCCTTCCCACGCGCCTTCACCATGGTTTCCATGCTCGCCTCCTCCTGGCCGGCTCGCGCCGCGGATTGTACTTTTGCATGACGAATCGTCACGCTAGCCAAGATTGTTGGCGAGCACGCACGCCGCGATCGGCCTTGGCGCGCCGTCCGGCCCTTGGTGTTCGTGCCTGACAGCTATCGTGCGGACTCGGAACGTCTGGTCGACGCATTCACGCGTGCCGGGGCTTCTCACAGATAATCGACGTTCCCCGACGAACATGCTCATCGCGTGATCGGCGATGTCAGGGAGGGGCGATCCGGCCCAAGCAATCAAGAAGCATTACTGACCTACTTCTTTAAATGTCAGAGAATTCTTCACAGACGAAACGCCGGGCACACCCTTCGTTATTTCGGTTGCCTTATCAATCTGGCTCGCGTCAGTGACAGATCCAGCAAGCGTCACTGCACTGCCTTTCGCGATGATGCTGATTCTGGAAGCGTTGACACCGCCTTTCGAGAGTGCGCGAAGCACTTTCTTGCTGAGTGCGCGATTCGCCTGTCTGGTGGTTTTGGCGCTTCCTTCGCCTGCCGGCGCCATGCTGGATTGAGTCGACGGCGCGGCAGATTCGCTAGTCTGCGACGACGCATTGATGGATACCACGACGATCAATGCGCCACCCATCAGCCTGAATGCCCTGATTGCTTTCATTGCTCGCTCCTGTTGAACCGCGATAACTCCCACGGCGAATGCTGGTTTGCACGTGACAACAATTGGAAACCGACGATGCTGGTGGTGTGGTCGATCATTGTGAACGGTCACGCGGTTCAATCCACGTAAAGTTGTCCCTCCTCAGAGTCACCACACTGACTCTCTGGCGATCCTGAGGTATTTTTGGGAATTGCTTTCAAAATGTAGGCTTCGCCACGAAAAACGGCAATGCGACTTTGGTCCAATTCCGTGAAAATAAGGAACGCCGTACGCTGAGAAATCTACTTTCGAATCAGCCAACCCGTGACTCTACGCGGCTTTTTTGTTGATACCTATCGAGATGTACGTCGACGTAGTATCGACGGCGTCCTGAAACTCCAGACTGGGGCGCTCCGCGAGCATGGCGTTCAAGTCGTCGAAGGATGCCCTAACCGCGCGCTCCATCAAATCGAGACGTTCACGATGCGCGGCTTGCTGATGCTGACGCCAATCGCGTTGCAGTTCTCCAAGAACCTCTTCGAAGTTCGGATTGTCGGTGAGTCGTTTGCAGAGGTCCCGGTTATCCGCGAGACGGCTGATCAGGTCATCGGCCAGTTCGCCCGCGAGCCAGCCATCCCAGTTCCGTGTGAAGCCCGCCCCAAGCAAAAGAAGATGCGCCATCCAGTTCCCCCTGACGGTTCCGTTGGCCCGTTTTACCTGTGCAGATGATCACGCCTTGCTCACAACGGCGCGCAGCACACGAGCGCATCGAGGCTCGAGCACGCTCGCCGGTATTCTGCGCAATCACAGTGGCAGTAGACTGGCGTCGGGCAAAGGCCGCCTATCGCCTAGGAGCTCTAGCAGTTCCTCAAAAGAGCATGTACAAACTGAGGCTACCGAGGCTTGGCCGTCACTCGGTACGGGACCTTACACAACACGGAACGGAGACGAATCATAAATTTGAAACTGCGTGGGAAAGTTGCGGTTCTTACGGGTGCAAGTGTCGGCATCGGACTGGCGGTCGCGGAAGGGTTTGCAGGCGAAGGCGTGCATCTCGTCCTGGCTGCCCGGCAACGCGAACGTCTCGAGCAGGTTGCGGCAGACATTGCAGCACGTCACAGCGTGCGCGCGGTGCCTGTGGCGTGCGATGTAGCGACCTCGGAAGGCGTCGATGCTCTGGTCGGCGCGGCGATCCAAGAGTTCGACGGCGCAGACATCCTGTTCAACAACGCAGGCACCGGCAGCAACGAGACGATCATGGAGGCGCCTGACGAGAAATGGCAGGCGTACTGGGATCTGCATGTGATGGCAGCGGTGCGGCTTGCGCGTGGGCTCGTACCTTCGATGAAACAACGAGGCGGCGGAGCGATTCTTCATAACGCGTCGATCTGTGCGGCGCAGCCACTGGGTTACGAGCCAATTTACAACGTGACCAAAGCGGCCCTGATGATGTTTTCAAAAAATCTCGCGAACGAAGTGGTCAAAGACAACATCCGCGTGAACACGATCAATCCAGGCCTCGTTCTTACGCCCGACTGGATCAAAACCGCGAAGGAGCTTACGCTGGACACCGGCGGCGACTGGGAGGGGCACCTCCAACAGGTAGCCGATGAGTTCGCGCCGATCCGACGTTTCGCGACTCCCGCGGAACTGGCGGATTTCATTGTTTTTCTCTGCTCCGAGCGTGCGAGCTATAGCGTGGGATCGACATATTTCGTCGACGGTGGGATGTTGCGGTCTGTCTGAGTCGATCGACCATGCGAAAGATGCCACCGTTTGTGCGATAGGCCTGACGTCGGCCACTTTCGGACTCTCGACGTTGTCTCGACCAAAGCAACTTTACATTCGACACATGACTCCATCAGGCGCCGTTCCGGTCATCCGTTCACTGAAATCCTGTTTTACTTTGATCGTCGACTCTGGCTTGTATCGGGAGCGCGCAAAGAACGGCCCGAGACCTGTGTCAGACACTGGCGCCCCGGAACGATAGCTTGCCAAACGCGGGTTTGGCCCCATTGTCAGGCTCGTCCGGTTCGCGTCTAAAATCAGCCCTCATCGCCGCGCGTTTCAGGAATTGATGGAACACGGCATGGATCACCCACTTGCAATCAAGGGAGCCGAAAAATGAAGTTCCTTTTGCGCTTCTTTACGATCGTCCATGGGCTGATGGCTGTTCTCTTCACCTGCGCGGCGCTGATGTTGATTGCGATTGCTGCTCGCGTCGGATCGATCGCATTTGCGAGTCAATGGGACGAGGCAAGCGCGCAATCCATCATTGAAGCTTTGGGGCTGCTGGCTGGCGCCGTTGTCGCCTTGCAGATCGCCGAGACCATCGTAGAGGAAGAGGTCATACGGGAGGCTGACGTGAGCGCGCCGACGCGGGTACGTCGTTTCATGTCGCGATTCTTAGTGGTTGTCGTCGTCGCGCTTGCCATCGAAGGGCTCGTGGCAACGTTCAAAGCGCTGCACCAAGATCCATCGCAGCTTCGGTATGCGGCCGGGCTGATTGCTTCGACAGCCTTGCTTCTCGCCTCCTGGGGGCTGTTCGTGCGCATGAATCGGTCCGCGGAAGAGTTAGAGCCGGAGGCCATGGCGGACGCGAAACGCGAAGACAAGAAAGTGTAATAGTCCACGGCCGAATGTGCTGCCAGAGTACGGGACGCCTCGCTGCGAATGGCCGCTACAGAGAAGTACCACTGTCCCTTGTGGCTTGGCCACGGCCGGCCGCGTCGGGAAGCCGTCGGCCACGAGCGAACGTTCGGCACCCTCGGTCACATCGCTGACAACTTACCGCGCTGAGGTTAGGAAAGGAGCTGCGCCCGATCGGGGACTTGTCTGGCATCGCGCGCCGAGCGCTGTCTGCGGCAGGCAGCCGGCATATAGCGTCCCGAACAGGTTTCGGATATTTTTTGCTCCAGCGCTTGTGCTTGTTCCCCGTGCCGCAAAAGGAGTGCTTCATGCTGACGCTTTATTCCTATCCGGACCTCTTCGGCGTCGCCGACAACAATCCGTTCGGTCTGAAGGTGTTCGCGTTCATGCGGTTGTTGGAGCTGAACTTCGAGCATCGTCACGTCCTCGACACAAGCCTCGCGCCGCGCGGGCAGTTGCCATACCTCGTTGATGGCGACGATACGATCGGCGACAGCGACAGCATCATCGCCCATCTGACGCGTCGGTGCGATCTGCAAATCGACCATGCGCTTTCGCCGGGACAATTGAATCTCGACTTCATGGTCCGGCGAACGCTCGACGACCTGTACTGGACCATGAGCTTTTCACGCTGGCGCGACGAGCGCTTCTGGCCGTCCTTTCGCGACGCCCTCCTCGCTGCGCACTCCAACGTAAGCGCGAGCGATCTTGAAGCCGCGCGCGAATACAACCGGCTGCGGTATCACTATCAGGGCATCGGCCGCTATGAGCCGGAGCAGATCTATGCGAGGGGTATTGACGATCTGCGCGTCGTGGCGGACCTGCTCGGCGACACCGGTTATGTTTTTGGCCCCGCTCCAGCCGCCGTTGACGCAGCGATCTATGGCTTCGTCGCCAATATTTACTTTTACGAAATCGACACGCCGTTGAAGCGGTACGTGCTCTCGCGCCCGGCGCTCGTGCGCCATTGCGAGGCCATTCATCAGCGGATCGGCACGCCTGGGAGCCTATCCTCTTGAGGTGCTCAACTGGCTGCCCGGGGGAACGGTTTGTGAAGGGTGAATGTCCAACGGCCGCGATGCGGCACTCTGAAAGGGGGGGTGAGTCGACTTCTCTCGATGCGGGAAAGTCGACGGCGGACTCGCTGTCGATTCAGGATGGGCCCGGGTTCGGCTATGAAAGGTCATTCGCCGGCACGGTTCTCCAGACGTTCAGGTAGCGGCTCCAGCGCAGAAAGCGGGCGTTGGATTTGCGGCGACGAGTGTTTGCGCAGCGGAAAGGTTAGGTTTAGCTTTCAATATACGAGCAGGTCACGACGCAGATGAAATTGGGGGCGATGGTCGTGAACGATGCGATGACTCACGTCTTCGGCGCGCTGCCGTTCGGTGGTGTCGGGGCGTCCTAGATGGGGCACTACCACGGCGAATAGGGGTTCCAGGCTCTCAGTCCGGTACGCTGGCACGCGCCGCCGAACAGCTTGGCATTTCTCAGCCGGCCGTGACCAAGGCCATACAGCGGCTGGAGCGCAAGATGGGCGTAACGCTGGTCGAGCGCACTGCACGTGGCTCGGTATTAACCGAGGCGGGCAAGATATTCCATACACGGGTATCGGGCGTATCGATGCAACTCGATAGTGCGCTGCAGGAAGCGCGCGATATTGGTGGAGGACACGCGGGCCTGCTGCGCATCGGTGCAGCTCCGGCCACCATGAGTTCCGCGCTGCGCTCGCTGTTCCCAACGCTGCTGGTGGAACGGCCCGCCGCACTGGACACGACGACGCCTAACCCTCGACTGATATGCGAGCCAGTATAGAAGCCGCATAAATCCTCATCCACACCGATGTGCGCTGCCATTCCATCAGTTAGTTTTTCTTTAAAGTGGCATTTCCGCTTACAGATCGTAAGAGCTTCTCTATGAACAGAGAAATGCGACACCGCGAAGCGCTGATGGAAAAACAGTGACGACAACCCGAACGACTGCTCATCGACCATCAATCTGACATGGCGCGGCTGTAGAGGATAGAAGTCTCAACTTGATAGGTCATATCCACCAAATAACAAGTGCACCTGATTCTTTCCTGGTCGTGATTGCCAGAACAAACAACCAAAGCGCCCTGCCGGCGATGTTGATTACTATGCCGCTCCGCGCTACGCACTAGAAGGTTGACCTGATAACCGATCTGGTTGCCTAAGGATCGCTAACGATTATTTTTCACGGTGCGGCAACAATATCTCCAAGCTCCATGTGGTTATCCTGCCCGGCCAATTTGGCAGGAACAAGTGACCAGGTCATTCATTCTTTTGCCACGTCCGCAACAATGTCGCCCACTCAACTCAGGACCAGAGAATTAAAAGACGACAGACGGCGAAACTCCATGCACATCAGAACAGATTCACCACGCTGTCAGCGGGGAGGCGAAATCCAGATGAAAACTGTGGATAGGAATTCGATGGAAATCGACACGTCGTGCTTTCCATCAAAGCGGTTGAGTTGCGAACCAGTACGACACCGCGCAATTTTGCACCTGTACATCGTCTACGCCGCGACCAGGACTCGCGGAAATCCAGCAGCGTATGGCTGAGCCTGACGATGCGCTGGCGCAAACAATAGGCGAGAACTCGCAGGATCAACTGGATTTCGGATTGTTTTATCGCGTGGATCTGGCGTCCTCAAGCGTGAGTTGCAGACTCAGTGGTTATTCTATTGACTGGTCCCGTTATGCGCCGCGGCAATGGCTTGATCGCGCGCTTTTGCCGCTGCCGCTTTATGCGCGTCATAGACCTTTTTCGCGGCGGCGACTTTCTTGTCATACTCCCTGTTGGCTGCTCTAACCTGTTGGTGCATCTTTACGATCTCGTCAGTATTCCCGCTTGATGCAGCGCTCGCCGCGGGTTCGGATGCATTCTGTGCCCAACCAGCCGATGCAAATGCTGCGGAACTGAGCAGGAACGCTGCGATAGCTTTCTTCATATCAACCTCGAACTGAACAATGATGAGAGCGGCTCCAGACTTCGAGCCGGCGATCTTTCTTGCCGTGCGGCATTCACGCGGTTGAATTTTGGACGTCGGCGTGTCGCGTGGCAATGGGCCTTTGGTCCTATTGCCTGGCTGCGCGCCGCGTGAAATAACCTGGTCGTGGCGCTGGCGCATCGCCCAACGCGTTGTGCATTCTTGGGGGTACACCTTCGTATCGGAGGCTTCTCCATTTTTTCGCCCTCCGCGAGCGCACAGAAATTCTCTTTGCTCGGCGACCCTCTTGTCAGCAACAGCGTGAATTCCGATTCATGGAGAAGCAATGCCCCTGATGAGCGACTCAGCCGTCTATTACCTGATACCAGCGATGGTCGATCGATCGGCGTCGGGCGAGTATCGTCGTGGTGGACGCAGGCACGGGCAAGTCAATGAGCTCCACGAGGCTCCAACCCTACGTCTACGCGTTTGCGCTTCAACATCGAAGTAAAAAAGATCGGTCACTAATTATCTAAAATCACAGCCAAGCAGCAAACTCACCCCACTCAGCAGTGCGGCCCGACTAATCCCGAACGCCCGCCCGGCGCGCAGCTTCCTGCACGCCTCGGACAGCTGCAGCAACGATCAGCCCCGTAAACACCATGCCGATCAGGCCAAGCAATATCGCATCGATCCGGCCAAACGTTGAGGTTGGGACCACGTCGCCGTACCCGATGGTCATCGCGGTGATTGCGCAGAAGTACAACGTTTCCCCTATCGGCGAAGGCGTTCTTTTAACCGTCTCGACGGGATCACCGAGGTAATACATTGCAACCGCCAGCAGCACAAACAGCACCAGAAGGCCAACCAGGATTGCACGCAGGTACCAAAGGGTCCTGCCTGATTCCCGCAAGACCTCACATGCCCGCAGGCGGACGGCCGCGTCGCTTGTCGCATTTCCCATTGCAGGTACCTCCTCCACTTCGCTCGCCCTGTCAAACGTGCGCGAACGTCAGTCCCATTCCGCTTTTTGGCACACCATCAGCAGGAAATTCAATGTATGCGTTGGGTCGAGGCACGGCCGTGCTGAGCGTCATCGCGCACGCCGGCGTTGCTCGAAAATCAGCGACATCAGACACGCGTAGATCGTAATCGCCACAAAGGGCCCCCATACGCACTGCGGACGCTGTGCAGACATCCTTCCCCGCCGCGCTATCCTGCACCGATTGGTCCAGCAGAATGATCACGATGACCAGGCTGGTCTGCCAGAAGCCCGGTGAGTAACGCGTTGAGCTGATGCCATAGAGCTTGCGCCCCACCGACGGGCCGAACAGCAGCATTCACAGAAAGAACATCGAAAGATGCACAAAGCGCCTGAGTGAAAACCAGAACACTATGGCAAGCAGGCCATCGAGCAGCGCGGAGCCGATCAGATCGCGCGCCGCGCTCCGAGTTGAGGTTCTGATCCGCGAATATCTGCCATCGTTGCCGAATGTCAGGCTGTGTTGCCTGCTGTGTGACCTGTTCGATTGATGCGCTGCTCCAGGGTTCGGCCTAGTTCTCATGCTGCGGATGAAAATCGGGCCCCACACGCATGCACCCACTCAGGCAACTGGATGCCAGCAGCGGCCAGTATGGGCGCATGTTAAGGGACACCACTCGGCCCAGGCCGCGTCAGGCCTGCCGCTCATCTTTTGCCGGTTCGGGCTGGGGTTGGTCCTTTACCCATCGCCAGAACAACTGATAGCCGACCGAGAGCATGACGGGGCCGATGAACAGGCCGATGACGCCGCCCGTTACCATGCCACCGAGTGCGCCAATCAGCACCACAGGCATGGGTACGGCGACGCCGCGACCCAGCAGCAATGGCTTGAGCACATTATCGGCAAGCCCCGCGACGAACACATAAACCGAGAAGATGATCGTCATCGTGCTAACGCCTTCCGTGACAATCACGAAGACAATCACCGGAACGGTGATCAGTGTGGCGGGCAACTGCATGATGCCGACCAGAAGCACCGCGAGCGCGAGCAGACCCGCGCCGGGAATATCCATGACGACGAATGCGACGCCAATCAGCAGCATCTGGATGAACGCGATCCCGACCACGCCTTGAGCGACCGCACGAATGGTGGCCGTGCAAAGGCCGGTGATCTGCAGGCCATTCTCAGGACCGGAGATGCGCGAGGCGATCTGCACCGCGCTGCGGTGGCCTTTCTCGCCATGAGCCATCAGTATGCCAGCGACAATCAGGGCGACGAAGAATATCAGCAGCCCGGCGCCGAGACCGGTAACCGTTCCGAGCAGAGCGAGAGCAGTCTCCTTGAGTTGTGGAGCGAACTTCTGCACAAGACCTGTGAGGTCGATAGAGGCCTGCTGCCAGAAGTCGAACACACGCTGGCCAACGATCGGCCAGTTGGACACCGAGTCGGCTGGCGGTGGAATGCGGAAACTGCCGCTTTTGAAAATGGCCATCGCATGCTCGATCGATCCGGCCACCGCGACGCCCAGCAGATAGGTCGGCACGAGGATGATGCCAAACGCGATGAGGATGATCAGCGTGGCGATCAGACCATCCTTGTTACCGAGCGTGCTCCGGAGTTTGACTTGAAGCGGATACAGCGTGATCGCGAGGATCAGCGCCCAGACCATGAGGTTGAGAAACGGGACGAAGATGCGGAAACAAAAAACGGCCAGAACCGCAACGAGTCCAGCACGGATCAGAACGTCAAGCAATTCTCTGGACAACACCCGTTGGGTAATCGGTGTGAGCAGCATAACTTGTCTCCTGACAGGTCACCTCAAGGATCTGCTGGCGATAATCGGGGGCACGCCCATAACGCTGGTGGTCGAAATAGAACCATGCCTCCGAGTCCGTCGACTTGCGAAAAAGTTGAATCGTCGACCGGTCACCTGTTCATGCCGGGCTTGACGGATATCGCGAGCGCCTCCGTGTACAGGACTTCAACGTGATCTCCCTTGCGGATCGTGAACTTCACTTCAGCTGATGCGAAAGGCCAGCGGTTGGCCTGCGCACGGGCTGGCATGACACCTCGATAGTCGCGCGCTGCAACGCCAGCATCAGATGCCGAGCTTGCTGACCTTGGTGCCTTCGAAGCTCAGGTTGGCCATCAGGCCGGTGTTCGTCAGTACAAATCCGACGATCGGCGCATCCGTCGTTGCGGTGTCGAGCGTACCGTTGGCCCCCGTCTTCGCCACCGCTACCGAGCCATCTACGCCGGCTGTCCAGCCCTTGTCGTTCGTCCGGAATTTCTCGAGCGCGTCCTGGGTCATGAACATCAGGATGACCGCCTTCGACTGGGCGCCTATCTGCAAGCCGAACGAGGCCGTACTGGTTTTGTAGTAGCCGGTGGACTTGCCTCCCTCACGGAGTGCGCCTTCGCCATATTCGCCTCCGACCACCAGGCCCGCGGCGAACACCGACGGAAACACGAGTATGCCCTTGGCCTTGCTGCCTTGCGCCTGCGCGCCCGGCGTTGTGCTGTAGAGCTTGCCGAGTGCGCCATCGACGCCTGCATCGATTTCATGCCGCTTGACGGCCGCTTCCTGCGGATCCGTGGTCGTGCTGCAAGCTACCAGCGAACTGGCCAGAGCGATGGCGGTCAGCGAAAAAAAAGTACGACGGTTCATGAGACTCTCCTCGATCGAACTGTTAGAAACCTGGGCCTGACGCACCTGAGATTGACGTCCATTTCCATCGAAACAACGAAATAACGCAGACTGACACGCTGCCTAGAGGCAGCCGCTAATATCGCCGCCGCTGTTGCCGCCTGCCCCGCTACCGGCGCGAAAGCCCACCCACGTCTTGCTATTACCCGTATACGACGGCCGCACCAGCGCTGCTGCGCCATTTGGAGGCTGCTGACCCGGAACGTAGACATCCATCGCCTGGTTGTTCGCCACAATCACCTGCGATATGACCTGTTGTTGCGACCGGTCTGCCCAGTTCTTCGCAATGCATTGTGCGACTACGGAGACCGGCTGCTGGCTTTCTCCGAGAGACGGCGCGCTCGGCGGCATGGGTTGGCTTGCACAAGCTGACAGCGCGGCGGTTACAACGAGAATCGATAACGGCTTCATTTTTTCACCCTCCAGTTGGATTTCGTATTTCCATCGTTTTGATGCAACGATCCTGATCGCAAGTGCGCAAGTCAGGGACGATACTCGTCGCTCAGCTTCTCAATGACATGCCTTACTGGAACATCGTCGTCACGGTGGCCTTCGTGATCATGGAACTCGAACCGGCGCCATGCCGCCGAGTACATCAACCTCTCGCAAACGGAGAAAAACAGTCAATGCATCGGCAATCAAAGGCGACGGAAAATCCGTACGGCATGCCAACGGTTACTTCATGATCAACATTAGCGCAACATGCTGCAGCGTGAACCGAAATGACCCGCAGCAGAGAGAGCATGATGCCGACAGTCAGAAGCTGAGTACGCGTGAGTGGCCCCTTACTTGTCCGTGCTGGGCGTGACCGATATCGCGATGGCCTCCGTGTACACGATCTCAACCTGATCTCCTTTGTGAATATTCTTCATCTGCTCCGGGTCTTCCACAATCACATCCACTATGTTTCCTTGCGGTCCCTTTAACGTGACGGTTTTCGCCTTTGCACTCACGGCGACGACATCGGCCATTACCGTTATTTCCCGACCGATTGTGCCGCCGGGCTTGGCCCCTGGCGCGGACCGCTGCTCCATCTGACGCTGCGTGGCGGAACGCACACCGGTCGTTTTCGTGAGACTCAGCGACATCGCTTCGCGGTATTCTGTAGTGACCAGGTCGCCAACCTTGAGCTGGTCAAAGTTTCGCGCCTCTTCGCCCACCTGCACCTCGACGACCCGGCCTCTCTTGTCCTTCAGTGTGACGGTCCGGGTAGTGGGATCGATTGCAACGACCGTGGCCTTGACAGTTGTCGTTCCGGTCACAGTGGCCTTGTCCGTACCTTTTGTGACCTCCACCGACGTCTGCGGCTGGGCCAATGCCGGGCACGCCATCATGGCGAGCGCAGCGATGACCAGTAATTTTTTGACCTTCATTGACGCGCTCCTTTCTTGTCAAGCCATTTACACGCGTAAGACCCAGCGCACCAAACATACTGTATTTTGCGAAAGGCAGACCTACTAATTATTATCAGACCGCTACTCACTGCGTCGTGTATCCACGGCTGCTCATACCGGCGGAATAGGCCTGATTGTAAGTGCCCGTTTCGCTCTGACTCCGCGCCTGAGGTGGATTTTCTCCTGGAGTTTGTGGCAGACCTCCTGTAGCAGATATCAAGCAGGTTAACCCGTTCCTGGATTTGATCGAGTCGTATTTGCGTTCTACTCACAGGACGGTGATGCCGGGATAGCCTGGTGGGACTTCTTGATCAACTTAGCATGGCGCGCGCGGAATTCAAGCTGACTTATGATCAGCGTGCCCTTATCTCCTGAAGCAATATAGACCTTAAGCGCGCGATTTTCCACAATGCATTTGGACCGGCCAGCGCCTCCTATCCTGTTCCACGATTCGGCCACGAACCAGAGGGGACGCAATTACGCTATATGAAATGTGTCCGTGACGAGTCCAGTATTTGGCGCGTGGCTGGATTTTTCTAAGGACAACCTGATACAACGAACAGCATTCTGAGCACGTGTTCCTGAATTCGGCCGCCACGCGTCCCCACTGGATGAACAGATAGATTTTTTCTACGGATACTGCATCATGCTTGTGTGGGACCGCGGGCGCGCCGTTACCGTCGTGGCAAAAACATCCGCGGATTTCGAATCTCGCGCTCAAGCCTGCAATCTATAATTTCACACGCATGTCGAGGAAGGTTACTCCGCGCGCAACCTGAATTCGCCGTAAGGAACCGTTCAAACTAGCCCACTGACAGGAACGCTGCCGCAGATCGCGGCAAAGAGGTGACGCGATGGACCGCATCGTGAATCGACTGCTGGCTGCAGTTGTCATCGCCTTCGCGTTATGCGGTTGCGCCGCTACGCTGCCGAGTGCCGACGGACTCAACTATAAGAGCCGCGCCGTGACGCGTGTCGAAGGCGGGCTCCAGGTTTCCGCGTCGGTGCTTTCGGCTGAAGAAAGCGAGGCGGTTTATGGCGTGCCGCTCGCGCAGAAGGGGATTCAGCCTGTATGGATCGAGGTGCAGAACAACGACACGGTCAGCTATTTCCTGATGTCGCCGGGCCTCGACCCAAATTTCTTTCCGGCTTCGGAAGCGGCCGAGGCATTTGCTGACAGCAATGCGCCCTGGCGGAAGAGACGAACTCGACCGGCGCTTTCGCGGGCTCGCCTTCCGCAACCCAGTGCTTGCCGGGAGCAGACCGTATCCGGATACGTGCTAACCAACCTCAGCGAGGGCGCGAAGCTCGTCCAGCTGGATCTCGTGGCGAGCGGGCAGGCGAAGACGTTTCTCGTTCCTGATGGTCGTGCCCGGCTTCTACGCCGACTACCATGTCAGCGCGGTCTTTCGGCGCGAGATCTATCCGCCGGAAAAAATCGTCGAACTACACGGAGGACGACGCGTTTCGCGCTGGCGCTCGAAGCGCTTCCTTGCTGTGCGACCAACGAGGACGGTTCGAAGAACGGCGATCCGCTCAATCTCGTCATCGTGGGAGGCCTCGACGACGCGTTTCCCGCACTGGTGCGCCGAGGCTGGAGCCCGACCGAACAAAAATGGTCTGGCGCGATCATGAAGACGATCGTCTCCGCGCTTTCCGGCGACCGTTACGTCAATGCACCTGTCAGCGATCTTTACCTGTTCGGCCGGGCGCAGGACCTTGCTTTGCAGAAAGCGCGCGACACAATTCACCAGCGCAATCACCTGCGACTCTGGCTAAGCCCGATGCGCTACCAGGGCAAGCCCGTGTGGGTGGGCCAGATCAGCCGGGATATCGGTATCCGTCTTACGTTTCACTCGCCCAACGCTGACAACGCACAAGATCGACCCGGACGTAGACGAGGCGCGCACAGCACTGACCGAGGACATGGCCTATTCCCAGAACCTTCAGAAGATCGGATTCGTCAAGGGAGTCGGCGCCGCCTCGCAAGGCGCCCCGAGCGAGAATCTCACCACCGACCCTTACTACACCGACGGCTATCGCCAGGTACTCGTATTCGATCGGCAACCCACTTCGCTCTCAGGAATCGAATTCTTGCCTTGGGAGGCAGCCGCGAAGTTCAACGCCCTGCCCTCGGGAGCAAAACAATGAGCGCATGGTCGTCGCTGCGGCGTGGGTTGAAGAATACTGTTTGCGGCATTGTCGCTCTCGCTCATTTTTACGGGCTGTGCGACGTGGAAAGCCCCGTCCAGCATCGACGACGCGCCGCTTCGCGAGCGCGCGGTGAGTGCTGACCAGGCAGAACGCACGGGTAAGCGTGGCCGTACTGGGATCCGACGACAGCAAGCGTATGTTCGGCGCCGACATCGGCAAGACCAACATCCAGCCGCTCTGGATCGAAGTCGAGAACGGGACGTCGCAAACGTTATGGTTGCTGCACTCCGGAACCGATCCCAGACTACTTCTCGCCACTCGAAGTCGCGTGGTCCATGCACACGCTGCTCGGAGGCGCGACGAATGCGGGCATCGACAGCCACCTGAACAAGCTCGGCTTCAGGAATCCCATTCCCCCCGGGGAAACCCGCACAGGGTTTCTTTTCGCCAACCCCGACCGGCAAATCAAGCTCGTCAATATCGATCTGTTCGGAAGCAGAACACTGATCCCTTTCTCCCTGTTTCTGCCCGTGCCGGACGATGTTGCCGACCCCCGCTTCGCGCTGACTCCGTTCCAGTATCCCGAGGCCGTCGTCACCAATTACCATGACCTTGCGTCGTTGCGCGCTGCCCTTGAACGAATGCCGTGCTGTGCGACTGATGAACATGCGACAACCGCAGCTGATCCGTTGAACGTGGTTGTCATCGGCACGCTGGGGGACATCGGGGCCGCGATGGTGCGCCGTAGCTATCGGCGCGACATGCGTGAAAACGACCTCGCGCAGTGGGTATTCGGACGCACACCCGACGTCGTCCTGCGCAAGGAAGCGCAAACGGGTGCGCCGTCGACCTCCTTGCGCGCGTGGCTCGCGCCCATTCGCTTCAACGATAACGCAGTGTACCTGGCTCAGGTCGGGCGCCCCGTCGGGGGCCGCTTCACGCACCACGACATGAAAGGCGGCACGCTCCATGCCGATATCGACGAGGCAAGGAACCTTCTGATCCAGGACATGATGTATTCGGGCGGTCTGGATAAACTCGGCTTCGTGCACGGCGTGGGTCCAGCAACGCAGACACACCCGCGCACAACGCTGGGCGTCGCGCCTTATTACACTGACGGACTGCGCGCCGTCATGTTCTTTGCCACGCGCCCACTCAATTTAACGAACGTGGAAATTCTTGACTGGGTTCCTTACCTGGAACAGCATGAATCCACTGCACGCAAGGAGAGCGGCGATGCCGGCAAGTAGCCCCGCCTTCGACCGGCAACGTAGGGCAGCGCCGCAGCCGATCCCGCATGGATACGCATTGAGGAACGGCCCAGTCCATTTTGTGGCCCTTGCGGCCTGTGTTGCACTCGCTGCGTGTGCAACGAAGCCGCTGGTCCCCTACTCGACGGACACGCCGCCGCTCGTTCTCGTTCCTGCGTACGAGGCGCGTGTGCAGGACAAGCGGGCGCGGTTTCGCGAGATCTACTGTGCGGTACTCGAAGCGCACGGCCCGGCGCTCCCTGACTACCGTGCTTGCGAAGACGCAATGACGC
The DNA here is from genome assembly GCA_963738755.1 of uncultured beta proteobacterium. Taxonomy (GTDB): domain Bacteria; phylum Pseudomonadota; class Gammaproteobacteria; order Burkholderiales; family Burkholderiaceae; genus Paraburkholderia. The sequence continues at coordinate 32,088 of CAVTXZ010000018.1, read as the reverse complement.
GCGTCGGCACCGAACCGGCCGGCACCGGCGCGGCCGTCGATCTGGGTCAATCGACGCGTCACCTCATCGCCGCAATCGTTCCCGGCATCGCGTACGACTGCTTCAGGCCCTGGCTGAATCCGCCAAACATCGTCGTGAAACACTTGCAGCAATTCGGTTACGACGCGGTCATGCTCGACGTCGATGGGCTGTCGAGCTCGGCGAACAATGCACGCCAGATCCGCGATGCCATCATGGCGATGCACATGTCCGCTGGTGCAGCGCAACTCGTGCTGGTCGGCTACTCGAAGGGTGCCGCCGACATCCTGGAGGCTGTCGTCGCGTATCCGGAGATCCGTAACCGCGTGGCGGCTGTCGTCAGCGCAGCGGGAGCGGTGGGCGGATCGCCGCTCGCTAACGATGCCGAGCAATATCAGGCTGACATGCTGCGGCACTTTCCGGGTGCCACCTGTACTCCTGGAGACGGCGGCGCCGTGGAAAGTCTGCGACCCGCAACGCGCCAGGCATGGCTGGCGCAGAATCCGCTGCCAGCCGAGCTGCGCTACTACTCGCTGGTAACGTTCCCTCAACCGGAGCGCATCTCGTCGATACTCAAATCGAGCTACGAAAAACTCTCGCGGGTCGATCCGCGCAACGACAGCCAGGTGATCTTCTATGATCAGATCGTGCCCGGCAGCGCTCTCCTTGGCTACGTGAATGCCGATCACTGGGCACTGGCCGTGCCTATTGCTCGATCACACCCTACGATTGGCTCGCTGTTCGTCACGCAGAACGCCTACCCCCGTGAGGCGTTGCTGGAAGCGATTCTGCGCTTTGTAGAAGAGGATCTGGCGACATCCGGAAAGTGAGACGGTGTACGTGCGAGATACTGCTTTGGCGAGCTTTTAGCGCATGTCGATATCGATCAGTCGCGCCGTGTCCGGCCCGTTGAGGGTCCTCACTCGAGCGCCGGTATTCGTCCGTCCGGTTCGCTCCGGCGCTACTCCTTGAGCGCGCGCAGGTCCGGCGGCACGGCAGGATCAGGCCTGCGTCGCGCCCCCCTGTCTGGAGCGCTCGTCTGTCGGCTCTCGTCCTCGGCGCGGTTGTCCGGCTCGCGCTCCTTCGATGAAGGGTGAAGCCGCATCAGCGGGACAGGGATCTCAATGCCCGCGGCCTCCATCTTGAGCTTAAGCCGCGCGTTGAAAGCGCGCGCGACGCTCCATTGCTGCAACGGCTGGGTCTTGATCTGCCCTTTCACTACCATCCAGTTGGCGTCGAAGCGGTCGAGCCCCCACACTTCGACGGGCCCCAGTATGTTGTTGCGGAAGTGAAAGTCCTCAATCAATTCGGCGCCCACATCCACGATGATGCGCGTGACTTCATTCAAGTCCGCGGAAAACGGCGCCCTTACCTCGAATATCGCGTTGGCGAAGTCGCGCGACAGGTTTTTTACGATCTTGATCTGCGAGAACGGGATGGTGTGAACTGCGCCTTGTCCGTCGCGCAACCGCACCGTACGGATTGTGAGGTCCATGACGGTGCCGGAATGGCCGCCGTCGACGTCGATCCAGTCACCGACCGAGATCGTCTCCTCGACAATGATGAAAAGCCCCGTGATCAGATCCATGACGAGCGACTTCGCACCAAAGCCGACTGCAAGGCCGATCACGCCCGCGCCCGCGAGCAAGGGCGTCAGATTGATGCCGAGACTGGCGGCAGCGACAATGACGGCCAGGCTCGCAACCGTCACGAAAATCGCATTGCGCACGAGGGGCAACATCGTACGTGCGCGCATGCCGGGATTGAGTGCCTTGTTGCGGGAGCTGCTCGGGCCCAGTGCTTCGAGAATGACGGTATCAATGAGAATCCAGATGAACCAGGCGCCGAAAACAGTGGCGATGACCGCAATCAGCGCATGCCTGAATCCGGGTGTCATCGCACTGTGCCTGATCAGCCGCGCAATCGGGCCGCTCCACAATTCCAGCTCGAATCGAATATACGCGAGCCACATCACCATAGTGAGCAGGGTGCTGGCGAAGCGCGAAAGTCGCATCAGGTTCGGCGCACGGCGCTGTGCACGGGTGTCCCTTCGGCGCGTCACATGCAGAAGCAGCGCCGACACGAACAGCGTGAGCACGAGCAACAGTGCGCTCAGAAGCGACGGTCGCAAGACGTCCCCTTCCGCACCGCGCCCATCGACGATCGCGACGACCGACGCAATCGCCATCAGCAGGATCGGAATGTGCCACAGTGATGCGAGGATATCGAGCGCTTCCGTGGCGAGCTTGTGATCACGCCTTTGCAGGTAGGGGCGATTGCGAATCAGATGGGTGATGGGGCGTCGGAAAGCTAGCGCGAAGTAGCCACTCATGACGGCCGCCGCCATGTTTGCGAACGTCGATACCATGCCGGCGAGATTCACACCGAGCTGGCGCGTGACATCCTGGTTGGCGGTCGCGTCACTGAGCGCGCAACATGCACCGATCGCGAAGAGCGGCCAAAGACTGCGCGCAAGCAGGTGCCGTACCGCGACACGCCGGTGTGCGGTGCAGAATACCGAGAAGACGATCATGCAGACCGCCGAGAAAATGGCGCCCGCGACGATCGCATAGGCGATCACGATTCCCAACGTGCGGCCGAGCGCATCGGGCATTCCCCGAACGAATATCAGCACGGCGACAAACGAGCCAATCCATGGCCCCGTTCGCCGCAAGGCGAAGCTCGACAGGCCGACCAACGTAGGATCTGGCCCAAGCGCGACCTTCCAGCCATAAAGCACGAGGATGCCTCGCTGTATATAGATCAGCAAGCCAGCACACACGCCCCATCCGGCCAGCGTTGCGGTCAAGCCAAGCAGAAACTGCCCGAACGACTCGGCACTTGCGCCAGTGAGAATCGTTCGCAGTTCGTCGGCTGCCGCGTTAGAGCGGGCCGCCCAGAAATGCAGCGGTGTCTGACCTGCGCCCATATTCGTCTCGACGGACGCGATGCCCGACGCAATTGCGCCGAGCAGATCGCTATTCGACTGTACAGGCGGCGCCGGTGCGGCATTTTGTGTGGCGTCGCGAAGCCCCTTCAACTGCTCAACCAGCACTCCGCGTTGGGTATCGTTATCGAGCGTGCTGATCACGTTGTTTAGAGAGCGCGCCAGTTCAGCCTGACTGGCGGGCGTAGGAGCCGATGCGGCCTGCGCTTGCGATCCGCGTGATGCTGTTCCCGTCGACGTGTTGACGAGGCTTTGTAGCCCGGCTGGCAGAGGTGCGGCGACCGACGGGTCGATGCACGCCGTAGACACAACGAGCATGCAGGCCACCGCCAGTCGCGCGTAAGCACACGACACGGCGCGCGCCACGCCAATGCGCACTGCACCGCACAGACCAGCGAGTAAGACAGCGCGAGTCAATGGGCTGGCGAAGACCAGGGCATGGCTGGATTGACGCAGCATGATTGCGTTCATGGAGCCCCCTTCTGAACGGTCACCCCGCTGAGAGCCGTTAGTCCGGCCAACGCTTGTGGTCAAGGCCTCGTTGCGCTGAGTCCGCGCTTCGTTACGGGATCAGGCACGAAAGGTTCAATCGCCACAAGTGACGCCCTTCAACTCCCGCGCAAAGGGTAGCGTACTACGCGCAGCAATGCCATCCGTCACAAATCCTGCCGTAGGGCAATAGCGAGACTCCGAATCTGGCGGCGCGCTCTTTGGCATCGCGACTGTATTCGATAGCGTATGTGGTTTTTTTACCCATCATTGCCATCGAGCCGAGCATTTTTTACTTTGGGCGGCAGCTTGCATCCAAGTCCGGCTTCAGTGAAAGCCTATTTCGACGCGAAACAGACAGTCGTCACATTTTGCCGGGTGTCGCCTCCAGGACGATGTACTAACAATGCACTGCGTATTTGCATCACAAAGACGAAGGATGTTCTAACATCATATTGAGTAGACGCCGCAAGCTCCTGTAAACAGTTCTGCAATTTTCCATCAGCCCTAGCAGGCCGGTTAGTTCGGATCCCTGTCATCCAGTCTGAAGGAGCGGCCATGTCCGTGTCGATCCCGCAACGGGCCGCAGCCCTATGTCTGTGGCTGCTTGTCGCGCTGACGTTTGCGGCGGGCGCCGCCCGCGCTCAAACCCAGCCCGAACCGCCCCAGTCCCCACCACTCAAGCCCGAGGAGATCGAGGCACTGGTCGCGCCAATCGCGCTCTATCCGGATTCAGTGCTGTCGCAGGTGTTGATGGCATCGACCTATCCATTGGAGATCGTGCATGCGGCGCGCTGGGTCAAGGCCAATCCGAACACCAAGGGTGACGCCGCCGTGAAGGCCGTCGAAAACCAGCCGTGGGATGTCAGCGTGAAGTCGCTGGTAGCCTTCCCGCAAATCCTCGAACCAATGAACGATAAGCTCGACTGGACCCAGCAGCTCGGTGACGCTTTCCTTGCGCAGCAGAAAGATGTTTTCGCCGCCGTGCAACGATTGCGCGCGCGCGCGAAAGACTCGGGCAACCTCAAGTCGAACGAGCAGCAAAACGTGACCGTCGAACAGCCTCCGGCTGGCGGCGGGCAAACCATCGTGAAGATCGAGCCCGCCAACCCGCAGGTGATCTACGTGCCCGCCTATAACCCGACCGTCGTGTATGGCGCGTGGAGCTATCCGGCCTATCCGCCAACCTACTGGCCGCCGTACCCTGCGTATTATCCGGGCGCCGCGCTCGCGACGGGATTTGCCTGGGGCATCGGCCTCGCTGCCGCCGGCGCTATCTTCAGCAATTGCAACTGGGGCGGCGGGGACGTTAACATCAACGTCAACAAGGCCGCCAACATCGATCGCAACTTCGACCGCACCAAGGTTGAGGGCGGCGGCCGCTGGCAGCACGATGCGAGCCACCGGCAGGGCGTGGCCTACCGCGACAATGCGACCCGCGAGAAGTACTCGCGCGATGTCGGCGGCGCGCAAGGGCGTAACGATTTCCGTGGCCGCGACGCGGGTGGCAGCGGGCGAGTGAGCACAGCCGACCGGGCGGGCGCAGGCAATCTCGGGGGAACCGCGGACAGGGCCAATGCCGGGGATCGCGCATCGGTCGCGGACAGGTCGAATCCGGGCAATCACGCGGGGGCCGGCGACAGGTCGGCGGACGCCAATCGCGGTGGCGGCCCGAACCGGGCGGGCACCAGCGACGTGTCGCGCGCGAGCGAACGCGTGGGCGGCGGTGGCGGCGGTGTCGGCGGTGTCGGTGGCGGCCGCGACACCGCATTTCAGGGTGTGGGCGCAGGCAACACCTCGCAACGCAATTCCGACCGGGGACGTTCAAGCATGCAGGGCTCGGGCTTCAACCGACCGAGCGGCGGCATGCGCGCAGGCGGCGGACGCGGCGGAAGACGCTAGGGAGACAGGAATATGAAATCATCATCGTCACGGTTTCCTTCGGGCTCGCTGGCGAGCGGACTCCGCACCGTCGCCGTCGCGTGCGCGCTGTGTCTTTGCGCCCTGCCCGCGGCGCACGCCGAGCAGGACTTCAGCTCGCCCAACGCCGCGATGAACGCGTTTGCCAAAGCCGTCAACAATGACGACGAGGCCACGCTGCAATCCATCTTGGGAAGCGACTTTCGCACCTTGATCCCGCCCGTTGGCGCCGAATTGCGCAGCCGCTTCATCGATGAATGGGGCAAGTCGCATCAGGTCGAGCAGATTGACGACCACCATGCGCGCATCGCAGTCGGCAACGACGGCTGGACCTTCCCGATTCCACTCGTGAGGAGCGCCAAAGGGTGGCACTTCGATATGCGCGCGGGCGCCGAGGAAATGCGCTTGCGCCGCGTCGGCCGAAACGAACTCGCCGTCATTCAGACCATGCTCGCGATCTACGACGCACAACGCGAATACGCGTTGCACGATCACGACGGGGTGGGCTTGCTCACGTATGCGTCGAAACTGTCGAGTTCACCGGGCAAGCACGACGGTCTGTACTGGCCCACGCAACCCGACGGACCGCCCAGCCCCCTCGGCCCCGCCTTCATCCAGGCAAGCTCGAGTCACACCGAGGAGGCGGGATATCACGGGTACCACTACAGGCTGCTGAAGTCACAAGGCCCACATGCGCCGGGCGGCGCCTATGACTACGTTGCCCATGGCAAGCTGTTCGGCGGTTTCGCTGTCATCGCATGGCCAGTTCGGTACGGCGACACGGGTATCAAGAGCTTCATGGTCAGTCACGCCGGTCAGGTCTACGAGCGCGATCTCGGCCCGGAAAGCGAAGCGAAGGCGAAAGCGATGTCGTCGTTCGATCCCGGTCCAGGCTGGGCGAAGGTGCAACCGCAGCCGTAACACGCAAACGTGTAACCGCACCCGTTGCTCGCTGACGGCTAAAGCCCGCGGCGAGCGATCGCGGGTCATCCGGCGAACAACACGTCCGCCGCGTGTCCGGTCGACGCCATCCGCTTTACTTCCCCTATTCGCAGCGTTTGAAGAGCTAGCGTCGGCCGCCGCCGCGTGCGCCTCCGCCGCCTCCGCCTCCGCCTCCGCCACCACCACCACCACCGCCACCGCCACGGGCTGCGCCGCTCCCACGGTTAAAGTTCGAGGACTGAGCGCTCGCTTGCCCGCGATTGTAGTCGCGCTGCGCGGTGTTGCCTCCGCCAACGCCCTGGAACGCCGAGTCGCGGCCGCCTCCCGAGTAGCCGCCGCCACTTCTGTCGCCGGGTTGTGCGTTTGACGAACCAGCGCGAGTGGCCGTCTGCGCACGATTGCTCGCCGCCGCATTTCGATCGGACGTCTGAGCGCGTTGACTGGCTGCGGCGTTGCCGTTAGAGGTCTGTGCGCGATTATTGGCTGAAGCGGTGCGGTTGGGCGTCTGGGCGCGATTGTTGGCTGAAGCAGTGCGATTGGAGGTCTGTGCCCGATTGCCGGCTGTAGCATCGCGACTGGACTTGTTGGACCGATCGCTGACACCCGCGGCATTCGTTCGGCCTGCGCGGTTGGCGGCGCTCAGGTCGTTCTGGCGACCCGTGCGATTTCCGGCTTCCGCCCGATTGGCGACGCCCGCACGCTCGGTTGCGCCGCCGGTGCGGCCGCGATAGTCGCCTCGCGAGTCGGCGCCCTGCGTACCCTTCGCGTACTTGTCACGCGTCGCGTTGTCGCGATAGGCGACGCCCTGACGATGTCCCGCGTCGTGCTTCCACGTGCCGCCCTGTACCTTGGTACGGTCGAAATTGCGGTCGATGTTGGCGGCCTTATTCACGTTGATGTTGACATCATTGTTATTCCAGTTGCAATTGCCGAAGATGGCGCCTGCTGCCGCGATGCCAACCCCCCATGCAAAGCCGGTCGCGAGAGCGGCGCCCGGATAATAAGCCGGATACGGCGGCCAGTAGGTTGGCGGGTACGCCGGAGCGCTCCAACCGCCATACACGACGGTCGGGTTGTAGGAGGGCACGTAGACGACCTGGGGATTGGATGGCTCGATGCGCACGATGGTTTGCGGCGCCTGGCCACCTTGTGCACGCTGCCCGCCTTCGCTCGGGGCAGGCGCTTCGACAATCACCTTCTGTTGCGAGTTGGATGTCAGGTGTCCGGCTTTTTGCGCACGCATCCTCAAGCGCTGCACGGCGTCGAGCACGTCCTTTTCATTTGCAAGGAACGCATCGCCGAGCCTCTGGGTCCAGTCGAGCTTGTCGTTCATCGGTTCCAGCACCTGAGGAAATGCCACCAATGACTTGACGCTGACGTCCCACGGCTCGTCCTGCACTGCTTTCACGGCAGCTTCACCCTTCACGTCCTTGTGCGTTTTCACCCAGCGGGCGGCATGCACGATTTCGAGCGGATAGGTCGACGCCATCAGGATTTGCGAAAGCAGCGAGTCGGGATAGAGCGCGATCGGCGCGACCAGCGCTTCGATTTCCTCCGGTGGAAATTGCTGGGCCTGAGGTTCGGGCGCTGAAGCCGGAAGCGGCACAGAGGCTGCCGCCGCAACAGACGCTGCAGCCGCAACAGAGGCTGCAACTGCGGCTGGGGCAGAGGCCGGGGCTGAAGCGGCCTGGGTCGGGGTCTGCTGATCCGGTTGCTTCGATGGGCAACCCGCCAGCAGGACGACGAGGCCGGTGCTTGAAAGTAGTGCAATCCTTATCGTCATGGTCACTCCCGTTCGTTGACGTGATCGCGTCGTCAACCAGGATCGGCGGTCTGTTGCTGGCCGACGCGGTGACCAGCCAGTGTCTCGTACCGTTCGTGAGTGACCTGCTGTCGGCGCGTGGCCTCTTCTCCTCCTGGTCATCCTAACTTATTTCATGGAAACTTCGAACATGCTGCCCCGTGACGTCTAAACTTCGAAGGAAATTACGTACCAGGCCGGGTCATCCGACGCGTTCAATTAATTGCATACATGAAACGTCAATTTCAGAGGGCGGGGTCATGATGGACGCAGGCCGGATCGTCGGCGCGCTAATGCTTGCCGTGTTGTTCGCTCTGATTGGCCTCCCTTCTGGCGCTCAGGCTGAGGATGGGGAAACCCTGATCAACGCGAAGGCGCGTGGCGTGCTGCGCTGCGGCGTCAGCGAGGGTACTGCCGGCTTTTCTGCTCGCGACGCTTCCGGACAGTGGACGGGTATCGATGTCGATTTCTGCCGCGCGTTGGCCGCGGCTGCGCTCGGGGACGGCAACAAGGTCGCGTTCGTTCCGCTCAAGGCGTCGGCGCGATTTCCGGCATTGATAACGCGCGAGATCGACGTGCTCTCGCGCAACACAACATGGACGTTGCTTCGTGAAGGTACGCTCAAAGTCCAGTTCGCGGGCGTACTGTTCTACGACAGTCAGGCGTTCCTGGTGCCAGCGGGAAGTGGACAACGGTCCGTTGCGTCGCTCAAGGGTGCGACGGTGTGCGTGCAGAAAGACACGTCCACCCTGGATCATCTACTCGCCTACTCGACGGTGAACGGATTGAACATCAAGCCGCTAGTGATGGATTCCCCGAACGAGTTGAGCCGTGCATTCTTCGCGGGCCGTTGCGCCGCCTATTCGGCGGACTCGTCTTACCTTGGCGCGCTGCGTCTGAACGCACCAGACGGCGGATCGAACTTCGTGATCCTTCCAGAGCGGATATCGAAAGAGCCGCTCGGACCCGTTGTGCGGGGCGGCGACGACCCATGGCTGACTCTTGTGCGGTGGGTGCTTTTCACGCTGATCGAAGCTGAAGAAATTGGCGTGACGCGCGAGAACCTGCAGGCGCGTATGCGCGATCCGGCCGTTCGGCAAGCACTCATTCCGGACGACACGATCACCCGCTCCATCGGCGTCGAAGCCGGCTGGACGCTAAGGGCCTTGCAGAGCGCCGGCAATTTTGGAGAGATGTTCGATCGGAATGTCGGTGCGCACAGTCGCCTTGGACTAGAGCGCGGGATCAACGGATTGTGGACGCACGGCGGCCTGATGTACGCGCCGCCGATTCGTTAGTTCAGGCAAGGCTTGTCATGAGCGAACTGCAGGTCTATATCGTCGTCGGCGTGTTCTCGACCGTCATCCTTTCGATCGCCTTCAACGTCATCGACATGGCCGTGGCCGCACTCATCGGCACGTGCGTGCTGATCGCGCTACGCATCCTGGACGAACAGGACTTACTCGCTGCGGCTCGAACCTCTGCGGGCCCAATCAGCCTGTTGTTCGGCGGCATGGTGGTTGCGCGTATCCTGTCGACCACGGGTCTCTTCGACATGATGGGCGACCTGTACCTGCGGGCTACAGGCGGCAGCGGCAGACGCTTTCTGCTACTGCTGGTTGCGATCGTCGCACCCTTGTGCGCGTTCCTTCCGAATGCGACCACCGTCATCCTGCTAGCGCCGATCGTCATCCGCGTGGCAGTGGCGCTTGAGGTGGACATCGTCCCACCGATGATACTGACCGCGATCGTCAGCAATGCGGCCGGGTTGCTGACGCTGGTCGGCGACCCGGCGACATTCCTTGTCGGCAGCTCGATTGGCATGACGTTTGGCGAGTACCTGCGGCGCGTGAGTCTCGGCGGGGTCGTCGCGCTACTCGTGGTGGTGCCGCTGCTGCCGGTGCTGATGCGCGACGTGTGGCGGGTGCGGAAGACCTTGCCGCCCGCCGCGCATCGTGTGCAGATCGCAAGACCTGTGTACGCGGGCCTTTCACTCGCAGTGCTGGCCGTCATGATGGCGCTCTTCGTATTCGGCGAAAATCTGCCTACACGGATTGTTCCGCCAGCGGTCGCCCTGATCGCCAGTGCGCTCGCGTTGCTGGTCGGGTACACCGCCAGAGTCGAGCCGACCGACAGTGTGCTGCGGGACGTCGACTGGAAGACGCTCCTGTTCCTCGCGTGCATCTTCTGCCTGGTTCAGGCAATGACCAAGACGGGTCTCCTTCAGGTGATGTCTCTCAAGCTCTACCAGTTGTTCGGCACGCGGCTGTCGCTCGTCGCGCTGGCAATGATTGTGGGAATCGGCGTGCTCTCGTCCCTGCTTGCCAACGTTCCAGTAGCGGCGGCGTCCATTGTGATGGTGAAGGGATACCTCGTGGCCGCCGAGTTCGTGCCCGACTCCGCACTGTCAGAGCACTTTACGCAGTGGCCTCCGGCCACCATTCCGGTGTTCGTCAGCATGATGTTCGGCGCGACGCTCGGCGGCAATGCCACGCTTGTCGGTGCCTCGGCGAACATCGTGGCGGCGGGTATTTGCGCCCGCGAAGGCAAGCCTGTTACCTTTGTCAGGTTCATGCGCTACGGCTTGCCTGTCACAATCGCGCAGCTCGCCGTGTCCACAGTCTACGTCTATGTGCTCGCGCGGTTCATGCGATGAATCTGGCCACTTCTGGAGATCAATATGAACAGACGCCACGCACCTGCTTTTGCCTTCGTCGCCTATGTGGCCCTTTCGCTCCTGTCGGCGCCTGTGGCGTTCGCTCAAACTGGCGCCGCGGCAACGAAGCAGATGCAGGATACCCAGCGGAAAGCGCAGCAAAAGGCTCGCGAGGCAAAAAGCAACCCTCGCCCAGCCTCGGACACCCAGAACGACAAGAAAGCCACACCGGCGTCAGACGTTCAGTAAGCGTCGCACGCCTGATGCGATCAATGGGTCACCCCTAGCCCATGATGTGCACCCCTCCGTCGATATATAACGTCTCACCCGTTAGGCGTCGCGCATACGGCGTCGCGAGGAAAGCACAGGTGAAACCGACGTCCATGATGTCGACCAGTTCGCCGAGCGGTGCGCGCTCCGTTGCTTCCGTCAGCAGCAGGTCAAAGTCCTTGAGGCCTGAGGCCGCGCGCGTCTTCAACGGACCCGGCGAGATCGCATGTACGCGAATGCGCTGCGGTCCGAGTTCATACGCGAGATAACGCGCACAGGCTTCAAGCGCAGCCTTGACGGGGCCCATCAGGTTATAGTTCGCGACGACCTTGTTCGCACCGTGATAGCTCATCGTGAACATCGAGCCCCCGTCCTTCATCAAGGGCGCGGCAAGCCGCGCCATGCGCACGAACGAGTGGCAGGAAATATCCATTGCGGCCCCAAACCCTTCAGACGAACTGTTGAGCAGGCCGCCCTGAAGGTCGGCCTTCGGCGCCCATGCAATCGAATGCACCATGATGTCCAGACGGTTCCATTCGCTCTCGATTCGCGCGAACACCGCTTCGAGCTCCTCCTGGTTCGACGCATTGAGCGGCATGAAAATCGGCGCGTCCAGACCTTTGGCAAGCGGTTCGACGTAAGGCTTCGCCTTGTCGTCGGCGTAAGTCATGGCCAGGTCGGCGCCTAGTTCGCGAAACGCCTTCGCGCAGCCATAAGCAATCGAGTGTTCGTTCGCAATACCCGTCACGAGGGCCTTCGCGCCTTTCAACACCGGATGCGGTATGTCCAGACTCATCGCCGTCCTCCTCAAACTCTCACTTCCGTTCACGCGGCGCCGATCAGATCGCGCGTGTGCCGCGCGATCATCAACTCCTCGTTGGTCGGGATGACCCACACGCTGACCTTGCTCGAAGAAGCGCTGATGCGCGGACCGCCCGCAGCGTTCGCATCCTCGTCGATCTCGATGCCGCACCAGCGCGTGTGCCCGCCGACGCGCCGGCGAATGTCCGCCGAATGCTCGCCGATGCCAGCCGTGAAGACCAGTGCATCGAGTCCCTGAAGCGCCGCGATGAGCGACCCTAGTTCGCGCCCTATCCGGTACGTGTACAGTTCGATTGCGAAACGCGCGCGGGCATCGTCGCTCGCGAGCAGCGTGCGCATATCGCTTGAGATGCCCGACACGCCCAACAGTCCAGACTGGCGATACACCACGTCTTCCACCTCGCGCGCACTCATTCTCAGCTCATCGAACAGATACAGGATCACGCCGGGATCGAGATTGCCGCAGCGCGTGCCCATCGGCAGTCCGTCCACAGCAGTAAAGCCCATCGTACTCGCGACGCTACGACCTGCGAGCATTGCGCACATGCTCGCGCCGTTACCCAGATGGGCGACCACGGTACGCCCTTTCGCGGCGTCCGGTGCAATCTGCGGCAAGGCTTTCGCAATGTACTCGTATGAAAGACCGTGGAATCCATAGCGCCGGACACCCTGCGATGTGATCGACTCGGGTAGCGCGAAGGCCTGTGCGAGTTCTGCCTGGGTCGCGTGAAATGCGGTGTCGAAACAGGCGACCTGAGGCATCGTCGGATTCTGCGCGGCGACGATGCGGATCGGCTTCAGATTGTGGGGCTGATGCAACGGCGCGAGCGGCACAAGCTTGTCAAGTTCGTCGAGTACGTCGGAGGTCGCAAGCACCGGGTGGGAGAAACGCTGGCCTCCATGGACGACACGATGGCCCACGGCGACGAGGCGGTTGCCGCCGCGATGACTGCGCAAGAACTCACCGATGCAGGCAATCGCCTCTTCATGTTCGAGCCGCGCGCCATCGTCCCACTCTTTGATAGCGAGCGGTTCGCCGGACTGGTCGAACGCCTGGAAGCGCGGCGCGGCGAAGAGACCTTCGATCTGGCCGCGCAGCACAAGGGCGAGATCCTCCGACTGGGCATCAAAGGCGCTGAATTTGATGCTCGACGAGCCGGCATTGAGTACGAGAATGACGTCCGCCATCGCTTTACCCCATGAGTCTGGCTTCTTCCTTCCGCATCCGCGCCACCAGCGACGCAACCGCGCAGGACGCCAGTCGTGTTCTCACCGAATCCGCCCGACTCGTCAGAATGATCGGCACGCGCGCGCCAAGCACAATGCCTGCGGCATCTGCACCTGCAAGGAAAGACAGACTCTTCGCCAGCATGTTGCCCGCTTCCAGATCGGGCACCATCAGCACGTTCGCGCGGCCTGCCACGGGAGAGTCGATCTGCTTGGTCCGTGCCGCTTCGAGATCGATTGCGTTGTCGAGCGCAAGCGGACCATCGACGAGCGCTCCCGTGATCTGATGGCGGTCGACCATCTTGCACAGGGCAGCGGCCTCCAACGTCGACGGCACCTTCGGATTCACGGTTTCCATCGCCGACAGAATGGCCACGCGCACCTCCTGCATCTGCAGTGCGTGCCCAAGATCGATGGCGTTTTGCAGAATGTCGACTTTCTCTGCAAGTGTGGGCGCGATATTGATGGCGGCATCCGTGATGATCAGCGCATTCTCGTACCGCGGCACGTCCATCACGAAGCAGTGGCTTACACGACGCGCGGTGCGCAGCCCCCCTTCGCGGCTCACTACTGCGCCCATCAGTTCATCCGTGTGCAGGCTTCCCTTCATTAGCGTCTCCGCTTTGCCTTCGCGCACCAGCGCGACTGCCTTCACAGCGGCCGCGTGACTGTGCGCTGCATCGACAATGGCGAAGTCTGCGATGTGCAAGCCTGCCTGCTCGGCGACCGCGCGGATGCGCGCCTCCGGCCCGACGAGAATCGGTGTGATCAGCCCAAGCTCCGCTGCCTGAATCGCCCCTTCCAGTGAGCTTCGATCGCATGGATGCGCCACTGCGGTCGTGACTGGTGGATGCGTACGGCAAAAGTCGATGAGCCGTTCGTACTTGTCATGCTCGCGATCCATGAGATCTCCTTCCTTCCGGGACACGGGCTAGCCGGTGCCGCTGTCAGAAACCTAATGCACGGACGCAGATCGTTGAGGTCCACGCCCGGCTTTCACCGGCAGAGCCGATTGAATGGTCTCCACCATGCTCAACTGAGCGGTCGTCGGCTCTGCGCCTTGCACACGGCTGTCGGCCAGCAGTTTGTCGATCAGCCCGAGAAGCTTCTTGCGATCTTCGCGGTCACCGAGCAGGACGGGAAGTGTCGCGAGCGCCTGATCCGGTTCATAGCGCACGATGATTTCCTGTTCGCCCCGAATGCGGCGCCACTGATCCGGCGGAACTTGCGGCACGTATTCCGCGTAGTCCTGTGCGAGTTCCTGTCGTAATATGAGCCGCGCGAGCGGAAGCGGCTCGCCTCGCCGCGCAAGCAGACATGCGACCCGCGCAACGGCTTCGTTGTAGCCGCCTTCCGTCATCGATGACAGCGCGTCCTTGACGAACGGCAAATCTCGCGGATCCGCCTCGACGGCTGCAGCCTTTTCACGCGCATCGTTCTGCTCGCCCTGATAGGCCAAGTGCATGTTGCCGTAGAGCGAGAAAAACGCGCTTTCCGTCGCGGCGTCACGCATCGCGCGATAGAAGTCAAGTGATGCGCTGACCATTCCGGCGCCACATCGTTCGAATTGCCGCAGCGGATTTTCGGGTTCTGGGTTCGCGCTGCGATTTTCCCTGACGGCTTCGGCGGCCGGTCCAAGCCAGGCGAGCCACGGATTCAGGTCGGAGAATGCCCACCGCTGCGCGCGCAGCGGGTGAAATTGTCGCAGCAAGGTTGCCGTCGTCTCGTTCGACATGGTCTGCACAAGTGGCTGAACGAAGAACTCGTACGCCTGCTGATTCAGCTCCGAGACACGCTTGACGGCCTCGAATGGCAATTCATCCGCACGTTCGAACCGGTTAAAACGCGCGCTAACTTCTTCGAGCCGATGTTCACGCAACTCCACGTCGTATTCGATCTTGCCATTCGCTCCTTCGCGTTCGTTGATTTCCATGCCATATAGTCCGGGCGGACATGTTTCGATCGCCTCGAGCACAGACGCGATCTGCGTATGCTCTTTTTTTGCCACCTTGCCTGACACGAAAATGCCAAGGTGGCCGATGTCCTTGTGCGTGAGCCCGACAATCACCTGGCCGCGCGCCTTGATCTCTTCCGTGCTGCCATAAATGTCGGCGACCCAGTTGAACGCCTGTTGCGGCGGCGTGATGTTGTCGCCGAGCGAGGCGAACAGAATGATCGGCGACCTGATCGCGCGCAGGTCGAACGCCATGCCACCCATACCGTTGACTTCCCCGGACCACAGGTTGTTGCCAACGAACAGATTGCGCGTAATCCACTGGATCTCTTCGCGGTTCATCAGATAGTACCCACCCCACCAGCGTTCGAAATCGAGGAAACGCGGCGGCTCCGTGTCGATGTTGTCGAAGAGGTGGTAATACTTGTCCCATATGCTATTGGCGGGATTGAGGCTCTCGAAGTTCTGCACCAGATGAGCACCGTCGAACTTGCCGTTGCCAAGGTCCGCAGTCAGTGACGCGAGCCAGGTGCCGCCCAGCATGCCGCCCGAATAGCGCATGGGGTTGTCGCCTTCCCCTTCGCTCCACGCGCCGCTCCAGTAGGACATGGGCGCGCCATTGATGACGATCGGCCCCGTATGTTCGGGGTCGGAACTCGCCACCATCATCGCGGCCCAGCCGCCCTGGCAGTTGCCGACGATCGCGGGCTTCGGGCTGTCGGGATGCAACTCACACACCTTTCTGACGAACTGCTGTTCGGCAGCGCAAACGTCGAGCATCGTCTGGCCCGGTTCCGGGTCGCGAAAAAAGACGACGAAATACACCGGATGCCCGGCCCTCAGCGCCACCCCGGCCTGTGAATCATCCTTAAAACCGCCGATGCCGGGACCGTGTCCCGCGCGGGGATCGATGATCACATACGGGCGCTTGCGCACGTCGATCGCCACGCCTTCGGGCGGCCGGATGCGCAGCAACGCGTAGTTGACAGGGCGCGCGAACATGCGGGCGTCCAACAAGGTTTCGTACTCAAAGTGCAGCACCGGCTGTAGTCCGCGCGACGCCTGAGCGACAAAGTTGTTTCCGCGCTGGCGCAACGTATCCCAGAAAAGCACCGAGCGCTGCATCAGATCGACTGCATGGCGGTAGCTGTTCCATGGGTCGAATGCGGCGAGCCATACGTTGCCTGCCGATGTGGCGTCGCCATCAGTTTCAAGATCGGTCGCCGCATCACGTACGCGTTGACTGAAGCCCTGCTGTGCGATTTGCGAGCGTTTCTGAAAGACACGCGCAACCTTTGTGCCGATCTCCTGACTGCGCGTGAGCCGATCACTTGCGTCCATCATGGCATGAACCTCCACATAACAACGCGTTGCAGGCGGTGATAAGAAGGTGGGTACTGCGTCAGCGGGCCCGACGTCCATGCAAGGAGTTGGGACTCGCTGCGTGACGACATAGACAACTTTTCGACATAACACTAGTGCGCTGTTACGACAGAAACATGGCAGCCGCGATGTTCTACTCTGCTGCTCACGGCGCTGACAGGCGCAATCTTCTTCGTGTATCTGACAGGCTGCGTGTTCAATCGAAATTCGACCTCGGGCCTATTTGAGCCGGATCATCTCCCAGGGTCCTCTTCGAGGCGGTCATGCTGCACGCAAAGGTCTCCTTGTTGCGCCGATTGAATCGACCGAACTAACCCGCTCATGTGTTATAGACGTTCTGCAGCGATTGCCCAAAGCATTAAGCGAAGCTGCTGCGACCATAAGATGTTGCCGTGCACGACAACTGCGCCCCCCTCCTCGACACGCATATGGATTTCACGCAAGACGTTAAGCGTCCGGCAAGCGTCTGTGACTCGCCTCTATCCGGGCCCAGCCACTGGAATGGTGGATCGCCGGCGCGTGAAAGCGGTAGCGATGACATTTGGGGCATCGACGCGTCGTCACGTCGATGTTTCTATGCAGTTAACTCAGTAGCTTCGCCAGCGCCAGATTGAACCGCATCAAAAGAGACAACTCTCAGGCACGTCCCTGGCGGCGCGGCCAAGCCGGATTCGACCGGCAGATTGCCCGCGCTCCCGCTTTAAAGCACTCAACCGGGTGCGTCGACACACGCAATGAGCACATTCAGGTTTCGTCGCGCTCCGGCATGACCTGAACCACTAGAGTACGGTTTTTCCAGAACATGTTGTGCACGCGTGGCTGCAACGAGCGCAGCGCATGTGAACTGACATCATTGAAGCCGAGGACCACGGCCGGATGTGTTCCCGTTCCAGCCACGCGCTCGATCGTGTCGAACGCCGGGAAGCCGTAGCCGCACAGGAACTGCCGGATTTCATCATCGCTCACGCTGTCTTCGACATTGCCTATCCACAGATCAGCCATATCTACGTCCTCCTCATCGGTCAGATAGCTTCCAGAAAAATACACGGTTGACAAATTCGTTATGACAATTGCTCTGCAACCGCCCTATTCTGGAGCGTAGTCCAAGCGACAGGTAATTGGCCAGATTTCGCAAGCGCCGTGGGCGTCGAGGTATTACCTCCGCCACGGCCGGCAATTCCTTCGGCATCAACGACACCGCGCTGCCCTTCTGCTTTTATGGCGCGTGAATGGCACACCAACGCGGTCTTAAGCCGTGGCCCCATGCGCCGGGCTATCGAACCCGATTCCTGACGGAAGAGGCGTCGCACTGGCAAATAAGGCGCTCAGCGCCCCATACGCCGATCATAGCTGCGTGAGATGCGCTGGAGAAGTGTGGGGTCGCGTGCGTCGCTTGAATTGAACTGCACCACTACGCTGCCGTCGGCTTGTTGGCGCACGCTCGCCGTCACGGTGGCGCCGTCGAGTCCTCCGACGACAGTGCCGGTTGCCGGATTCTGGACGGTAATCGCCAGGCCCTCGTCGCTCATTGCGCCCGACGCGGCGGCAAAGGACCGGTCGAAGCTTGCCGGCACCATGACGACGGCTCCGGCAGGCGCGGCATAGTATGGACAGCCCGTCAAAGGCACGAGGCATGCGCAGACGCCGATGAGCAACAGGCGCTTTAAAATGACGCCCTCGTCTATTCCAGACCTGGATTGAATGACCATGTGCCCCTTTCAGCGAGATCTCAAAAGCTGAATGCGTTCAAACCACGCGTTCAGCACTTCGCCGCCGAACTCTTCTCGTCGGGGTGGCCGTGCAGTTCAGGCGCCGTCGCGTTGCCGCCGTGCTCATCGAGATATTTGCACGCGTTGACGATATCGCCCGCGAGAATCATCGCTACATTGCGGTTGATGTGCGGCCGCACCACCACGCGCAGGCTCCTCACCTCCTGCGCATCGGGCGGCATCGAATAGGCTGACAGTACCCAGCCCTTCTCGCGCACCTTGTTCGAGACGTCGAACTCGTTGAACTTCTTGACCTTCGGATCGAGTGTGACGGCCACCACCGGTATGCGCTGCGTCTCGTTCATGATCGTGAAGTAGCCGCTCTTCACCAGTTCGTCGCGCAGGGCCACGGCATTCGCCAGCGTGTGCCTCATCCCGCGCTCGTAGCCGTCAAAGCCCAGGCGCAGGAACTGGTAGTACTGGACCGCGATCGGCGCGGCGTTACGGCTGAAGTTGAGCGTCGCTGTCGGCATCTCGCCGCCGAGATAGTTCACGTAGAAAATCAGGTCCTCGTTGAACACCTTGCGCTCGCGGAACACGATCCAGCCGAGCCCCGGCGGCGTGAGCCCGAACTTGTGACCCGACGCGTTGATAGACTGCACGCGCGGCAGGCGGAAATCCCACTTGTAGTCGGGATAGAGGAACGGGTTCACGAAGCCGCCCGATGCGCCGTCGATATGCATTGGAATCGAAATTCCGGTCTTCTTTTCGTAAGCGTCGAGCCAGTCGTGGATTTCCTGGATGTCGTCGTCTTCGCCCGTGAAGGTCTGCCCCGCGATTGCCACCACCGCGATCGTGTTCTCGTCGACGAACTGCTCAAGACGTTCGGCGGTGAGGCGGTAGTTGCCCGGCTTGAGCGGCACGATGCGCGGCTCCACGTCGAAATAGCGCAGGAACTTCTTCCATACGACCTGCACGTTGCCACCCGTCACCATGTTCGGCCGGGTCGCGTCCTTGCCCGCCTTCTCGCGCGCCTGCCGCCAGTTCCACTTGTGCGCGAGCCCGGCGAGCATGCAGGCTTCCGAAGAACCGATCGTGGCCGTGCCGTATGGCTCGACACCTTTCGGGCCATTCCACAACTGATGCAGCCACTTGACCATGCGCGTCTCCATCGCGAAGACTTGCGGATACATGTCATGGTCGATGTAGTTCTTATACATGTTGCGCTTCGCGACCTCGACCGCTTCCGGCTCCGCAAAGGTCGTCACGAACGACGACATGTTGAGCATCGGATTGGCGTCGGTCCATTCTTCGCTGACTACCAGTGCAGCCGCTGCGCGCGCCGAAATGCCGGATTTCGGAAACTCGTTCTCCGGAACCTCGAAATTGAATTCGTCGTACGGCGTGACTTTCTCGACAGATACGGCCATTGCCTTTCTCCTGAGGATGCGGATGAGACGCGGGAAGCTGGCTAGAGCACCCTGTTCTTGTCGAGCTTTTTGCCGGATTCCGCGTTGTAGCGATCGACATATTCCGCGAGCAGATGACGGATCGCGCGGCCGATCTGCGCGTAGTCGCTCTCGTTCAGATTCGCAAGCGACACGCGCCCTGACGGATGCAACGTGCCGAAGCCGAGACCGGGCAGCAGCACGACGCGCGCGTCCTTCGCGAGGCGAAACAGCATCTCGGACGGCTTGGTGTTCCCGATGAGCCAGTCGACGAATTCGCGTCCGTAGGCGCGCTCGCCGAGATACTCGAGATCGAGGATCGTGTAGTAGTCGACCTTGTTCTCGTCGCTGTCGTCGAAGCTGATGCCGATCTCGCGATACAGCGCCTGCTTGCGGCTGCGGATCAGGCGCTTCAGCGCGTTTTTGTACGCGTCGGGCGTGTCCATCAGCGAGAAAAGCGAGAAAAGCACCATCTGTACCTGCTGCGGTGTGGAAAGGCCCGCCGTGTGGTTCAGCGCCACGGTCCGGCTGTCGGCGACGAGGCGGTCGATGAACTTGAGATTTTCCGGCTTGCCGTGCCGAAGCCGCGACCCGGCAGCAGCACGACGCGCGCGTCCTTCGCGAGCCGGAACAGCATCTCCGACGGCTCCGTGTTCTTGATGAGCCAGTCGACGAACTCGCGTCCGTACGCGCGCTCGCCGAGGAATTCGAGGTCGAGGATCGTGTAGTAGTCGACCTTGTTCTCGTCGTTGTCGTCGAAGCTGATGCCGATCTCGCGATACAGCGCCTGCTTGCGGCTGCGGATCAGGCGCTTCAGCGCGCTCTTGTACGCGTCGGGCGTGTCCATCAGCGAGAACAGCGAGAACAGCACCATCTGCACCTGCTGCGGCGTCGACAGGCCCGCCGTGTGATTCAGCGCGACGGTGCGGCTGTCGGCCACCAGCCGGTCGATGAACTTGAGATTTTCCGGCTCCGTCGTGATCGATTCGTAGCGCTCGTGCAATTCCTTCTTCACGTCCTTCGGCAGCGCTGCGAGTCTGCTCGTCGAGCACGTTCTCGCGATGCGTCGCGATCGCGCCGAGGCGCCAGCCGGTCGCGCCGAAATACTTCGAGTACGAATACACGAGGATCGTGTTCTTCGGGCACAGCGCGAAGAGCGAGACGAAGTCGTCGGCAAACGTGCCGTAGACGTCGTCGGTGAGAAGGATCAGGTCGGGCCGCTCCTTCACGATCTCCGCGATGTATTCGAGGCTTTCCGTGTTCATCTTCACCGAAGGCGGATTGCTCGGATTCACGAGGAAGAACGCCTTCACCTTCGGGTCGCGCAGCTTGTCGAGTTCCTTCTTCGAGTACTGCCAGCCGTTCGCGACATCGGCTTCGAGATTGACGACGTTCAGCCGGTAGTCGTTGAGCCGCGGAATCTCGATGTACGGCGTGAAGATCGGCGTACCGAGCGCGATGGTGTCGCCAGCCTTGATGAGGTGATTCTCGCGCATCGTGTTGAAGATGTATGTCATTGCGGCCGTGCCGCCTTCCACGGCGAAGATGTCGAATTCGCCGATGAACGGATGCTTGCCGATCATCTCGCGCCGCAGATATTGCCCGACGATCACCTCCGAGAGCCTGAGCATCCGGTCGGGCACCGGATAGTTCGAGGCGAGAATGCCTTCGCACATCTCATAGAGGAAATCGCCTGCCGATTCAGGCCGATCTGGTCGCGCACATACGACACCGCGCCGCGCAGGAAGTCGATGCCCGGCACGCCCTTGTTGTCGCGCGCGAAGATCTCGAAGCGCTCCTCCAGTCCTTCGCGCTTCGGAAAGCCGCCGAGGCCCTCCGGCATGTGCGCGAACGAGCGCTCCGATTCGCGCATCGCGAAGAGACCGAGCTGCCAGAAGCCGTGGCGCGGAATCGTCGCGAGAAAATTCGGATTGCCACGGCCCGCGTTGAGCATCGACGCGTTCGCAGGACGCGCCACCGCACCGCCGCCCGCAGCCTTGATGAGTTCGTCCTTTAGTTCGAACGGGCTGAGCGACGCCATCTTGGAGCGATCCTCGGAGCCTGCCTTCGCGGACTTCGTCATCCAACACCTCCAGACATTGGTAAATTGCCTAAGCGTAAGCCGGACATGCAGACCGGGCGCGTCAGGTCAGAAGCATCACTATGACCATGCCCCATATCGTGAGCAACGTATTGCCGACCGCGTAGGTGACCGTGTAGCCGAGGCCCGGCACCTGGCTCTTTGCGGTGTCGCAGATCATGCCGAGCGCGGCCGTGGTCGTGCGCGCGCCGGCACAGATGCCGAGCAGGATCGCGGGATGAAACCTGAAGATGTACTTTGCGACGAACATCCCGATGATGAGCGGCACGGAGGTCGCGACGATGCCCCATAGAAAGAGGCTCACGCCCAGTTGCTGGAGGCCCTTCACGAACCCCGGCCCCGCCGTGATTCCGACGACCGCGATGAACACATTCAGGCCGACCGAGTTCATGAACCAGATGGTCGGCTCGGGAATGCGGCCGAAGGTCGGATGAATCGCGCGGAACCAGCCGAACACGATGCCCGCGATCAGCGCGCCGCCCGCCGTCGACAACGTGATCGGGATGCCCGCCACCTTGATGACCACGGCGCCCACCAGCGCGCCGAGTGTGATGGCGAGACTCGCGAACGCGATATCCGCCGCGTTGCTCGGCCGGTCGATCACGCCGAGCGACTTCGCGGCGGCGCGTGGTGTCCTGGGTGCGGCCGACGAGCGTCAACGTGTCGCCGCGATGCAGCTTCGTGCTCGGCAGGACCGGAATCTGAGTCTCCGTCGCGCCGCGCTTGATCCGGCGCAGGAAGACGCCGCGCGCCGCCGGCAAGCCCGCGAGTTCCTGCAGCGTCTTGCCGTCCACGTCCTTGCTCGTCACGATAGACATCGACGCCTTCCGCCGGCACCGCCAGCAATTCCGGATCTTCGACCTCCAGGCCTCTCGGCCCGAGGAACTCGACGAGATGCTCGCGGCGTCCGGCGATTGCGACCACGTCGCCTGCCTGTATCACATCATCGAGTTTTGCGTCCTGCACCGTGCCGCCGCGCCTGATGCGCTCGACAAAAAGCCGCGCGCCGGTCGGCGCCATCGTTTCCGCCTGCCCCACCGTCCTGACCGACGATCGGCGCGCCTTCCGGTGATCCGATACGCGCGCAGTTCGTAACGATGCCAGGCCTGGCCGGCGCCGCCCAGTTCCGCCACGCCGCCGAGCGTCGCTTCGTATTCCTTGCAGGCCGCGACGAGGTCGATGCCGAGCAGCTTCGGGCCGAGCATCGCGAGGATGATGGCCGAGCCGATCGTGCCGAAGATGTATGTGACCGCGTAGGCGGTCGGCATGGCGTCGAGCAGCGCCTTCGTCTCGCCGGCGGGAAGACCCAGGCGGTTCATGGCGTCGGTCGCGAGGCCCATCGATGCGGAGATGGTCTGCGAGCCGGCGAAGAGCCCGGCCGCCGAACCCAGGTCGTAGCCTGCGATCTTCGCCGCCGCAAGCGGCGCCGCGAGACACAATACGCATTGCACGACGGAGAACAGCGCCTGTGGAAGGCCGTCCTTTGCGATTCCACGGACGAATTGCGGGCCGACCCCATATCCGACCGCGAACAGGAACATCAGAAAGAACACTGACTTGACGTTCGAGGAGATCGTGATGCCGAGCTGCCCGATCGCGATGGCGGCAAGCAGCGTGGCCGTCACCGCGCCAAGGCTGAATCCCTTATAACTTTTTCCTCCGACCCAATACCCGATTCCCAGCGAAAGAAAGACTGCGATCTCCGGATAACTGCGTAGCGTTGCTGTAAGCCATGACATACGCACTCCCTTTGGGTGATCCACAAGAGGACATTTCCATGAGCGCTTTTGAAACGGAGTTCGACACGCTACTGGCAGGACGCGGTCCCTTTTACTCGCGAGGCTGCGCGAATACAGGTGCGATCGAACCCAGCCTTAAGCCGCCAAATCAAGCGTCCCCTTCCACTGCTACGGTTTTATTCCACTGCGGGTCTGCATGTGCAGACGGACGATCGTCCCCGTTCTGTCGTAGTCGGTTACTGCGGAATGTGAACCAATAGTGCGCGCCGACGCGTCGCAAGCACGACATGATGAAGCGCGCGATGATCGGCCGGTGGTTCACGCAGGCGTAGATCAAAACAATGTGTCACTGGCAGACTAGGCGATCAACCGGCACGCCGGTATTGGACTATGGTCCAATACCGGCGTGCCGCCGACATACGCCATATGCTGAAATGGCACCAATCATGCGTCAGATGCCAATTCACGCATGGTCCGATCGGTCTTTTGAGTTCGTAAGTATTAAACTGATCCGAGAAAAATTGCGCAGAAACGTCGCCTCCACCACGGATTGCCTAATGTAGCGCGTCATGTTTAAGTATTTTTTGCTCACTCCTGGTGTGGGCAGTAGCAGTCATCAGGCTCATCCGCCCAGAGCAATGATCGCCATGGTCAGCGCGACACCGAGAGCCACCATCGCGAGTCCTGCTATCCATCCGCCGAATCCGGCGTGCCGGCCCAGCGCAATACCTGAACAGAACAACATTGCCAGCGTAAGCACACGCGAAACAACCAAAGCAGTTGAGGTGTCCTTGAACAGGACGAACGGCAAGGCAACCGGGAAAGTGGACAATACGACGAGGACGAAAACCCCTGCCGCACCGGTATAGTCCTGAAGCAACAGCCGCGGACGGTGAGGCAGAGCCGTCGTCGCGACAATACGGGCCCGGATAAGCTCTAGCTCAGTATCGGCAACCAGAGTCTTCATCGGCTTTGACAACGCATTGCGGAGCGCGCGCACCCCGGTGGCCGCGTCTGGTTCGTGTTTAACAGTCAGCGCAAGCCTGAGTTGCCTCCCGCGGTTCGTTAGCGTGCGTACGAGAAACATGACCGCATCGGCGAGCCCCCACGCGAGATTGCAGCCTAGTGCCGTGTAGAGCATTTTTTGTCCGGCATCTTCTCCGGCAGTCGCAGCAGACACAGCTCCCACGAAAGTCAGTGCCATGAACAAGCCGAAGCATAATTCCGAAACCCGATCTACCGTATCGAGAACCGGCTCGCGCGTTTCGATATCTTCCGGTTGCGGCAAACCAGTAGCGTTCATGGGTCCTCCTTTCGTGGATAGCTGAAAGCCTCTGGGCGTCGTTGCGACGATCAACGGATTGATTGACTCGCGAGTGGATTCAATCAGCGTAGGGTGCTCCTTATGGTCACGGAATTGGACCAAAGGTCTATTGCCGCTCTTCGTGCAGCAGCCTACATTATGAAATGAACTGCAGAAATTCCCTAAGATCGGCGGCTTGACGCAGACACGGAATGGCAAAGAATGAGGCGAAGACGACCATCCGTTAAAGACAAGACCTTGTCGTACAAGGGGTACCGCACGACGTTGTTCCTTTTGCAATGCACTTCGATTGACGATCGCCAATCGGTCCTTCATGGCGTCGCCTGCAGATGGTGGGATTCACGAATGCTGGGGGCACAGCCCGTGTTCTGCCCAAGCTGAGCGGCCAGTTCGCGCGAATCCTCATTTGGCAGCCGGCGCGACATCAAGTGCCTTCACTCTCCCGGCCATGATCCATGAAGCCAGAACGTTCTTCCCACCGACGAAAACTCCATAGCCAACCTGGTCGCCGGACATTGCGGCATATGGCGGGTGGCGTCCGCCTGCCCCTACCAGATTGGCTTGGCGATTTCAGGAAGGAGTGGGTGCGGCTCGATATCGTCGCCGGTCTGACCGTGGCCGCCGTCGTTATCCCGAAGGCGCTCGCCTATGCGACTATCGCTGGCCTCCCGGTTCAAATCGGACTTTACACGGCATTCACGCCGATGCTGATCTACGCTTTTCTGGGAACGTCGCGCGTCCTCAGCGTGAGTACTACGACTACGATCGCGATCCTGGTCGCGACAGCACTGGACGGTGTGGTGTCTGCGAACGCGAATGACTCGGCCGCTCTGCTGACGGCTTCGGCGACGCTGACATGCCTCGTGGGTGTGATTCTGATCGTGGCGAGACTGCTGCGGCTGGGCTTCGTGGCGAACTTCATTTCCGAACCGGTATTGATCGGCTTCAAGGCAGGCGTTGGGATCGTCATTGTCGTTGACCAGATACCGAAACTGCTCGGCATCCATTTCCACAAAGGCTCGTTTTTCCACAACCTGCTCGCCATCGTGCAGGGGGTTCCGCAAGCGTCATTGGTTACCGTGGCTGTGGGCGCCGCCATGATCGTTATTCTGATCGCCTTGGAACGCCTGGTCCCGCGTGCGCCCGCACCCTTGATCGCGGTGGCAGCGGGGATTGCTGGCGTGAGCCTGTTCGGCTTGCCGGCGCATGGGGTGGCGACGGTGGGCAACGTACCGACGGGACTGCCTCCCATCACACTGCCAGATCCGCAGATGATGATGGCGCTCTGGCCGCCAGCCCTCGGCATTGCGTTGATGAGCTTTACCGAAACCATTGCGGCTGGGCGGGCGTTCGCAAAGAGTGGCGAACCCGCACCACAACCCAATCGTGAATTGCTCGCGACGGGGCTGGCGAACGTTGGTGGCGCGCTTTTTGGCGCCATGGCCGCTGGCGGAGGGACTACGCAGACCGCCGTGAACCGCCTGTCGGGCGCACGGTCCCAACTCTCCGGATTGGTTACCTCGTTGGCCGCGCTCGGCACGATGTTACTGCTCGCGCCTCTTATCGGGCTGATGCCGGAAGCCACGCTGGCAGCAGTGGTCATCGTCTATTCGGTCGGGCTGATCCAGCCGGCGGAGTTCCGGGAAATCATTAAAGTCCGGCGCACGGAGTTCATCTGGGCGCTGGTCGCGCTGGTCGGCGTGGTGCTGGTCGGCACGCTCGAGGGGATTGTCGTCGCCATCATTGTGTCGATGGTGGC
Source organism: uncultured beta proteobacterium (assembly GCA_963738755.1). GTDB lineage: Bacteria > Pseudomonadota > Gammaproteobacteria > Burkholderiales > Burkholderiaceae > Paraburkholderia. The sequence goes on along the minus strand of CAVTXZ010000018.1, from coordinate 5,579 downwards.
GCTCGCTCACCAGGTGTCAGATCCACCGGTTTATGTCCTGGGCAGGAAGCCCGGCACGAATGTATTTCGTCCCGCAATCGAGCGAGCATCCCGGCGATGAGACCTTCCCCGGCATGGTGATGCTGAGGCCTGAGGGGCGGATCTTCTTTGCCAATGCGGAGCGGGTCGGTCTGAAGATAAGGCTGCTGATTACCGCGACGAAACCGAAGGTCGTGGCGATCGATCTCGCGGGAGTGTTCGATCTCGAGTACACCGCATTGAAGATGCTGATAGAAGCAGAAAAGAAGCTTCGCGAGGAAGACAAGGTAACGGTCTGGCTCGTTGGCGTGAACCCCGGCGTACTCGCGATGGTCCGGAACTCGCCCCTTGGGGAGACGCTCGGGTACGACAGGATGTTCTTCAATATGGATCTGGCCGTTGCCAGGTATTGCGCAGGAGAGTCGGGTGGCTGACGTCATGGCCATGCACAATCGGATTGATTATCGGCCTGGGTGTAATCAATGTTTAGAGCATGTACGGCGATACCGGCTGCGCTACGCCAGGTTCGGCGGTGGCCATCACCTTTCAGGCCGCTTGCTTTTATACCTCGCGTAATCTAGAAACAGTATAGAAATGCTTTTATGAAATACATTGGCGATTGTCTAAGGCGGGTCGATTTCACAATACGCCTTGGGTGGCCGGTGCTCCGCGGCAGACGCGATACGTCCAGGTCTGATTCGTCCGTCGCAATCATTCATATTGCAATGCAGCGAATCGGCGAAGATAGCGCCTGCATTCCCACTGCAACAGGCGAGAGGACGCTCATGTCAATTCGATTGGCAAGCATGCTGGTCGCATCCTCGGTGCTCGCGTTTCTCGCCTGTGCGCAGCCGCATACACAGGTCTCGCCCGGCGAGGACCAGTCTGCCCTCACCGCGCGCTTCGGACCACCACGCGAAACCTACGATCTGCCCGATGGCGGCAAACGCCTGATGTGGCCGACCCAGCCCATGGGTTCGACGACGACAGCGGCAGACGTCGATGCATCGGGCAAAGTGGTGAGCGTGCGACAGGTGCTTCAGGAAGCCGAGTTCCATCGCGCCGTGGTTGGAAAATGGACGCGCAATGACGTGCTCATCAACTTCGGCAAGCCCTTCGAGACAGCCTACTTCAAGCGCATGGATAGAGAGGTCTGGTCATACCGGTATATGGAGAACAACATCGATCACCTGATCTTCCACTTCTCCTTCGACGATCAGGGCGTATTGCGGCAGACGCAAAAAATGCCCGATCCGAAATATGACCCCGGCCGACGCGGCCTGTTCTAGGGACTATTCAAACTTCATATCCCGACATCCACATCCATGGGTCCACAAACGCCAGCGGGTCAAGCCGCTGCGAATCCGATTTCGCGCGAGACGCTCGCAGATTGCGTGACTTATATTGCGCGAAAGACCAAGGCGCATAAACAGCCGTAGCTGCATCATTGGAGTGTGGCGGAACCCGGAACTGCCTCGCCTGCACCCGGATAACCTACCATGTATGTGACCGGTGCATGAGCCATTGAGTCGCAGACGACTCGCCAAAGGAGCGCACGAATTTTTTCACGCAAAACACACGCGGCGCGTGCATTCTTGAAGCGAGCCAGGAGGGTTTGTGTTCACGTCCTGCGAAGTGCAAGCGTGAACTCATGGAATGCTTAACGCGCATACGTTGCCGACTCGTAGCCGGCGCGCCAGCGCCCTGTCCGGTACTCGCTGCGCGTATCGCGCCCCACACGCGCAACAAAGCGGACTCCGCGAGGAGCCCGCTTGTATGCGTTCAAACCGCGTCTCCTTACTTGCCGTAGACGTCGAAGTTGAAGTACGTCTTCCTGCGCATGACGAGGTCGTCCGCTTTGCGTCGAGTCGAGTTTATTTAGCCGTAACGGAGGAAAAGCATGAGCCCCGTCATCGTGGACGTAGCGGAACAGAAGCGCTTGAACGACGCGCGCGAGGCTCAGATCCAATGGAAGAAGTGGGGACCCTATCTCAGTGAGCGTCAGTGGGGGACGGTCCGGGAGGACTACAGCGAAAATGGCGACGCATGGAACTACTTCACCCATGACCAGGCGCGCTCACGCACCTACAAGTGGGGCGAAGACGGACTCGGCGGACTATGCGACGACAAGCAACGGCTGTGCTTTGCGCTGGCGTTGTGGAACGAGCGCGACCCGATTTTGAAGGAGCGCCTGTTCGGCCTCACCAACAGCGAGGGCAACCATGGTGAGGATGTCAAGGAGTATTACTTTTACCTCGACAGCACCCCCACCCACTCCTACATGAAGTATCTCTACAAGTATCCGCAGCGAGAATATCCGTATCGCGATCTGGTCGAGACTAACCGGCTGCGATCACGGGAGGAATTCGAGTACGAACTGCTCGACACGGGCGTGTTTGCTGATGACCGGTATTTCGACGTGTTCGTGGAATACGCCAAGGCAGGCCCGGAAGACATTCTTGTGCGGATCTGTGTGCACAACCGCGGACCAGAACCGGCACGGCTGCGGCTCTTGCCGACATTATGGTTCCGCAATACATGGTCGTGGGGTGACGACGATCGCAAGCCCTCGCTGCGCGATGCGGGTCAGGGAGCCATTCTGGCTGAACACCATGAGCTAGGCGAGTACTGGTTGCATTACGATGGCACGCCAGAGACGCTCTTCACCGAAAATGAGAGCAATGCGCGGCATCTGTGGAATCAACCTAACGCGTCGCCCTACGTCAAGGATGCGTTCCATGACTACGTCGTTGCGGGGCGAGGCGACGCGGTGAATCCCGCGAGAACGGGAACCAAGGCAGCCGCCCATTACATCTGCGATGTCGCTGGGGGCGGCAGCACGACCATTCGGCTACGCCTGACAGCAATCCGGCTGGACAATGCCTTCGACGATTTTGAGGAGATTTTTGACAGCCGTATTGCCGACGCTGACGAATTCTACGAGCGGATTGCTCCCGCTTCGCTGACCGAGGATCAGCGGCGGGTGCACCGTCAGGCGTTGGCGGGAATGCTGTGGGGCAAGCAGTACTACTACTTCGATCTCGAACGCTGGCTGCGCGAGCATCGCAGCCATCCGTTGCTCGAGGCTGCCCGTCACGACGTGCGCAACACGGAGTGGTTCCACATGTTGAACGCCGACGTGATTTCCATGCCGGACAAGTGGGAGTACCCGTGGTACGCAGCGTGGGACCTGGCGTTCCATACGATCTCTCTGGCATTGGTCGATTTCGATTTCGCCAAGGAGCAACTGCTGTTGATGCTGCGCACCCTGTACTTCCATCCAAGCGGGCAGATCCCCGCCTACGAGTGGAACTTCAGCGACGTGAATCCGCCCGTGCATGCCGCGGCCACGCTGTGGCTTTACAAGTATGAGAGAGAACTGGGCCGGGCTGATCCGCGCTTCCTCGAACGCTCGTTTCAGGGGTTGATGCTGAATTTCAACTGGTGGGTCAATCGCAAGGATCCCTCGGGGCGCAACGTCTTCGCCGGCGGCTTTCTGGGTCTGGACAACATCGGTGTATTCGACCGCAGCGCGCAGCTTCCGACTGGCGGATCGCTGGAGCAGGCCGACGGGACGGCGTGGATGGCGTTCTATTGCCAGTGCATGCTTGAGATGGCGCTGATTCTGACCGAGTACGATCCGATGTACGAGGAGGTCGCTTTCAAGTTCGTCCAGCATTTCATGTGGATTGCGTATGCGATGGATCGTATCGGCGTGAATCAGGACGAGATGTGGGACGAAGAGGATGGCTTTTTCTATGATCTGCTGCGACTCCCCGACGGCCAGACGATGCGCCTGAAGGTAAGGTCGATGGTGGGACTGTTGCCGCTGTGCGCGTCGTCGGTGTTCGAAGCGAGTGCTGTCACTCACTATCCAAGGCTGTTGGAGCTGATCGCGCAGTTCCGCAAGCGCTACCCCGAACTGGTTGCCCATGTGGCGCCGACTGACGGGGGCTTCATCGGCCACAGGGAGCGCAGGCTGTTGTCGATCCTCAACAAGCGCAAGCTCGAGCGCGTGCTCGGTTACATGCTCGACGAGAATGAGTTTCTCGGGCCGCACGGCATTCGTTCGCTTTCCCGCTATCACCTGGAACATCCGTTCATGCTCCACCTCGGCGGACAGGAGTACAAGGTGCAGTACCTGCCGGCCGAGTCGAATACCGGCATGTTCGGCGGCAACTCCAACTGGCGCGGGCCGGTGTGGATGCCGGTCAACTTATTGATCATTCGCGCGCTGGTGAACCTTTACAGCTTTTTCGGCGATGATTTCACGGTCGAATGTCCGACTGGCTCCGGGCGGCACATGACGCTCTTCGAAGTTGCGCAGGAGATCGTCCGTCGTCTGACCGGTACGTTCCTGCGCGGTGTCGATGGCAAACGGCCGGTCTATGGAGGAACGGAAAAGTTTCAGAACGATCCGCACTGGCGCGACCTGATCCTGTTTTACGAGTACTTCCACGGTGACAATGGCGCGGGCCTCGGAGCCAGTCACCAGACGGGCTGGACGGGTCTCGTCGCGCCACTCCTCGACCTTTTCGGACGTGTCGATGCCAATACCGTTCTGGAAACCGAACGCTGGCGCGTAATGGCGGGAGTCGTCAGGGAACAGGTGGGCGGAGAAGAGGCACGCGAGAAGTGAGGAAAGGAAAATGCCCGATGTGCACTAACCGCGTCTGTACCCGGGAGACGATGAGATGCGCGTCCTGATCGTCGATGATCACGAGCTGTTCAGAGCCGGATTGGCGCTGCTGCTAAGAGAGTTCTTTCCGGACATCGAGTTGCTGCACGCCAGTACGTTGTCTCAAGCCGTAAAGCATGCGCTTGGCGAGCTCCTGAACATCGTATTTCTCGATCTCGATCTTCCCGACGGCCACGGTTGCGGCGCGCTTGCCAAACTGAAGGAGTCGCGCCCGTCGTTACCGGTGATCGTGATATCGGCCGACGAGAGCGTGGCAACCATCAGCCGGTGCATCGAACTTCGCGCGATGGGATACGTACCCAAGTCGTCACCTCCTGAAGCGCTGCATGCAGCGATAAGCGCCGTGCTTGCCGGGGGCGTGTTTCTGCCCGCCGCCAGCATCGCGAGGCTCAGGCGTGACATGGGCACAGACGAGGCTCCGGCAAGTGGGCCTGGGAACGCACAGCCGAGCGGTCATTCGGAAATGAGCAGCGCATCCGGGCTGGGACTCACTCCGAGAGAGTTCGAAACGTTGGCGTGGCTGGTACGCGGGCTTCCGTCCAAGGCAATTGCGCTGAGAATGGGGCTCGAAGACATTACCGTACGAAAATACGTCAGTCATCTGCTCGCGCATTTCAATCTGCGGCGCCGTACGGAACTCATCGTCATGCTGGCGGATAAAGGGATCAAACTCGGCGTCCCGCCCGTCACGGATCCCGCACATGATCGGAACCCGCCGGCCGTTGGGCAGCCACGAACCGACTGACTTCAACGAGCGTGCTTTCCGGCGCGGAAGACTTCCGCAACAGCACGAACGGCTCGGCGAAATCGCGAAGTGCGTAAGGAGACACCAGTTCGCCAGTGATGAACGCGACGGGAACCA
>CAVTXZ010000017.1:0-212594 GCA_963738755.1 uncultured beta proteobacterium | reverse complement strand
ACTGGAGCTGGGACGAGTTGCGCGCCCTCGGCATCGAGGACATCACCACCGACATCCACTGCGTCACGCACTGGTCGAAGCTCGAGATGCCGTGGCGCGGCGTGCCGATCGACAAGATCCTGGCCGGCATCCCGACGCACGCCAAGTACGTCATGGCGCACAGCTACGGCGGCTACACGACGAACGTTCCGCTCGACGAGCTGCTGAACGGCCAGGCCTGGGTCGCGTTCGAGGCCGACGGCGCGCCGCTCGACCCCGAGCACGGAGGACCGGCCCGACTGCTCGTGCCGCACCTGTACTTCTGGAAGAGCGCCAAGTGGGTCAACGGCCTGACCCTGATGGACACCGACGACCCGGGCTTCTGGGAGCAGGCCGGCTACAACCTGCACGGCGATCCATGGAAAGAAGAGCGCTACTGGTGACCGCGACCGCCCAGCCCGCACCGCCTGGTACACCGGAACCGTCGTCGAGGTGCGCCCCGAGACGAGCAGTGCACGCCGTCTCGTGATCGAGGTCGCCGGGTGGCCGGGCAACGATGCCGGCCAGCATCTGGATGTCCGGCTTACCGCCCCCGACGGCTACCAGGCCCAGCGCTCGTACTCGATCGCGTCGGCCGGCTCGGGCACACGGGTGGAGCTGGCCGTCGACGAGCTGCCCGACGGCGAGGTATCCCCGTTCCTGGTCGAAGACGTGGTGGTCGGCGACAAGCTCGAGCTGCACGGCCCGCTCGGCGGCTACTTCGTCTGGATGCCGCAGGCCGTCACGCATGACCCCCGCCCCGTGCAGTTGATCGCCGGCGGCTCGGGCGTTGTGCCGTTCCTCGCCATGGTTCGAGCTCACGCGGATGCCGGCGACCCGACCCCGTTCCGCCTGCTGTACGCGGTGCGCCAGCCCGATGACATGTTCTACCGTCAGGAGCTCGCGCAACTTGCCGCGAACGGGCTGCAGCTGGACTACGTCTACTCCCGCACGGCACCGCACGACTGGCCGGTGCCCGCCGGGCGCATCACGAAAGAGGCGCTCGCCGGATTCGCGATCCCGGCATCCGACAAGCCGCGCATCTACATCTGCGGGTCGACCGGGTTCGTCGAACTCATCGCCGGCTGGCTGATCGAGCTCGGGCACGCGGCCGGCGACATCCGCACCGAACGCTTCGGAGGCAAGTAATGGACAAGGCAGCGACATGACCCACATCGACGGCAACGCTCTGGCCGGGCAACTGAGCGACCTGTTCGCGTTCGACCTCACGACCGCGATCGGCCGCTGCGTCAACTGCGGCATCTCTGGGATGATCGGGGCCGCCATGGTCTACGTCGCCTCCCCCGGCACCGTCGCCCGCTGCCCGCACTGCGGCGCCGTGCTGGCGACCATCGTCGAGACCGACGACACCATCTGGCTGAGCCTGGCCGGCGTCAGCGCGATCGAGGTCGCGAAGAAGGCCTGACGGCTCGCAGTCCCGGGAACGTCGCTGCTGCTGATCGCGACACGCGCCGTGGGGGTCTCACCTTGAGCCACGTCGACTGCTGCCAGAACTTCAGTCCGCCGTCGTCAGCAGCCCGGCCGAGATAGCTCTGGTACATCGCCGCGACTCGAATAGCGGCGGGGTCGGGGAAGTTCCAGAACGAGTTGACGACGAACTGCCGCCCCTTCGAGTCGCGACGCCCACCCAGAACGCGACGCCACTTGGGTCGGACCCTACACTCCGACCAAGCAGATCGATGTACAACTGCTGGACCCATCGAGTGGTCGGATCTGGATCGGTCTTGCCTGTCTGAGCCTCTGGAAGTACTCGAGCGAGCCATAGAACGCCTCGACACGTCGTCCGTCGACAGAGCGCCCGCCTCATCCCATGAGCCACCACAGCCGACCAGAAGGGTCCGGCGAATCGCCCAGAACAGTCTGGTACGCGTCATCGATCCGGATCAATCGATACTCATCACTGCCCACGAACCCGCTCGCGATCGCCGACCGCGGGGTCCCGGCCGCGAGCGCGTTGGACCAGAAGTTGAGGTCCGCCGTGCCGGAACTCGGCCGAGGTAGTCCTGGTAGAGCGCGGTGACGTATCGCTCATCACTGATGTCCTGCACCCGAGGGATGTGTCTTCGACGAGTCCGACGGGAAGTTCTGTGCAACAAGGCAGAGCTGGTGCGCTCCTGCTGGCACGGGCAACGTCAGGGAGAAGCCGTGGTCCGACCCGTAGTTGGGATAGCTGGTGCCGATATCCGCCCTCGCAGTGTCGGCCGAGAATCCGTTCGAATACGCCATCGATGTACGGGTAGACGCTGATCGGTGCGATGTCATCAGGATCGAGCGCCCAACCGCTCACGTGGACGAATCCCGCGTCCCCGGGGGACGACGTCCCACGCTCCGATCGGCGACCCAGTCGGGAGGCCTCCACTGCCGCAGCGGACCGTGAGCGGCACTGAAACGTGTCCCTCGGTGATGGCGATCGGGTCCGAGGTCGTCGGTTGGCATCCGTAATCCGAGGAGCCATCAAGAACAACGCGATACTCGCCGGGCAACAGCCCCGCGAAGCTGAATCGAGGCCGGTCCACTCGGATGAGACAGGAACCCAGGGCGATCTGGTGTGGCTCGCGCCTGAAGGTCAGCAACGTCCAGGGTGCCAGAACCGCTAACACCGCTGCAGGTGACCGACCCCGTCAGCGAGACGGTCGGACCGCCCTGATTGACCGAGCCGCGTTCGGCGCCTGCCACGACTGTCACAGCCTCCGTGTGGCTCGGTGGACGCCTGGCGAACCACTGGTCGTCGTGCTGAAGTCCTGGAAGTACAGGTGGTAATCGCCGGGGGGAAGACGCGGAAATAAGAATCCGCCGTCCGCGGACCCTGCACGAAAACACTGCCGATGTCTCCCCTGCGGAGTCGTCAGATAGGCCGTCATCAGCTCAACAGCGGCCTGGCCGGATGGCGTCAGGATCGTCCCGGACAACGATCCGGATGCAACAAGAGTGACGGCGAGTGAGCGGGGACGACTGCACGTTGACGGGGGTGGCGTGTCATAGCCATAGGCGTCGCTCCAGTACTCGTCCGCCCACCCGTCCGTCCCCGTGTAGTGGAGTAGAGTTCACCGCGCCCGGAGCGAGACCCGTGATCGAGTAGTGGCCCGTTGCGTCCGTAGTCGCAATCGGTTGGCAACTGGCCGCTGCTGTCTGGACCGTCGAAATAGACCTGAACAGCGCCGGCTCCAGCCGGATCGTGTCGCCTCCGAGGAAAATGTGCCGGAGATCGACCCGGTCGTCGCCAAGACGACGGTCGGAACTATCGCGTCAAAGCGCCGTCGGTCACGTCGACGCCCGCAATTGAGCCGCTTGGAAATTGTGATCCGCCGCGTCGTGAAATAGAGGTGACTCACCGCTGGATAGCCCGGAAATCGAATAGTGCCGTCGAGTCCGTGAGCGCCGAACCTGTGGATCGGGATAGTCCGACGTCGCAACGTCACCTGACCTGCCCGGCTGAGGCCAGTCGGACGAGCCACCGCCACGTGGCCGCTGATCGATAAGATCGAGGCAGCGTGAGGTGACGCAGAGACGTCTGTCGGCGGACGAGGTCCCCCGTCGGCCGCCTCGTCTGATAGCCAGGCGCACTGAACGTCAGATGTAAGAGCCGGGATCGAGGCGACCGAGAAACGGCCGTCGGCACCCGTGGGCGCGACACACCATCATAGATATGACGTCCCCCGACCAAACGGAGACTGAACGTGATCGCGACGAGGTGATGCCTGGGCCCCAGCTCACTTGACCCGAACAACGGCGCGAGGCGGCGCGCGATATCAGCCCACCGACGTCGGAAGTCGCGTCGATGACGTCAGTCGCTCAGCGTGGCCCGCCCCGACATCGAGCGATCGACTCGGCTCCGGTGACTTGGAGACAGGCTGATGGCCCGGGTCACCAACGATGTGAAGTCCCCTCAGCACCGTCTCGACCGATGGCGAGACTGGACGCGACTGGCTCGCGATGTCGGAGGCACCCGCACCTCCCCGGCACCGGCGGGCGTGGAGCCGCCGACCATGACTCGACCAGTCAGGTCACTTCCCCGCAGCCGAGGCGGGAGACCCGACCCGGTCACGACGACCGAGGCCACCGCCACAGCTGGCAAGCCGACCCAGCTCCGACGGGGGCAGTCGGCGGTCACGCGCTCCTCATCGCGCGACCCAGCTCCCGCATGACGAAGGGCCGGGAGGATCGCCCCCGGCCCTTCGCGTCTGTGTCGTCGAGACGCTAGCGCGCGGCCGAGCCCTCGACGTAGTCGGCGTCCTGCTGCTTCCACGCGAACAGCGCGCGCAGCTCCCTGCCGGTGGCCTCGATCGGGTGGTCCTCGCCCTTCTCGCGCAGCGCGAGGAACTCGGGGGCGCCGGCGTCCTGGTCGGCGATGAAGCGCTCGGCGAACGCGCCGGACTGGATGTCGGCCAGCACGGCCTTCATGTTCTCCTTGACGCTGCGGGTCGATGACGCGCGGGCCGGAGACGTAGTCGCCGTACTCGGCGGTGTCGGAGACCGACCAGCGCTGCTTGGCGATGCCGCCCTCCCACATCAGGTCGACGATGAGCTTCAGCTCGTGCAGCACCTCGAAGTAGGCGATCTGCGGCTGGTAGCCGGCCTCGATCAGGGTCTCGAAGCCGTACTGGACGAGCTGCGAGATGCCGCCGCAGAGCACGGCCTGCTCGCCGAACAGGTCGGTCTCGGTCTCCTCGGTGAAGGTGGTCTTGATGCCGCCGGCGCGCAGGCCGCCGATCGCCTTGGCGTACGACCAGGTCGAGCGTCCCACGCGTCGCCCGTGGCATCCTGCTCGACGGCGACGATGATCGGGACGCCGCGGCCGGCCTCGTACTCGCGACGCACCGTGTGGCCGGGGCCCTTGGGCGCGACCATGATCACGTCGACGCCCTCGGGCGGCTTGATGTAGCCGAAGCGGATGTTGAAGCCGTGCGCCGAAGAGCAGCGCGTTGCCGGCCTCGAGGTTCGGCTCGATGTCGGCGCGCGTACAGGCTGCGCTGGTACTGGTCGGGCGCCAGGATGACGATGACGTCGGCCCACTTGGCGGCGTCGGCGACCGTGAGCACCTTGAAGCCGGCCTCCTCGGCCTTCGGCGCCGACTTCGAGCCTCGGGCTTCAGGCCGACGCTCGACCTCGACGCCGGAGTCGCGCAGGTTGAGCGCGTGGGCGTGGCCCTGCGAGCCGTAGCCGATGACGGCGACCTTCTTGCCCTGGATGATCGACAGGTCGGCGTCGTTGTCGTAGAAGATCTCGGTCATTGCTGTCTCTCTTTCTGTTGGTGCTGGTGCCAGTTGACGTCGCCCTTCGGGCGACCGACAGTCAGTTCTTGAAGACGCGGTCGGTGATGCTCTTGCCGCCGCGGCCGATCGCCAGCAGTGCCGGACTGCGCGATCTCCTTGATCCCGTAGGGCTCGAGCACGCGCAGCAGGGCCTGCAGCTTGCCGCTGTCGCCGGTGACCTCGATGACGAGCGCATCCGGCGCGACGTCGACGACGTGCGCGCGGAAGAGCTTGACGACCTCGAGGACCTGGCTGCGCGTTCGCGTTGTCGACGCGCACCTTGACCAGCAGGTGCTCGCGCTGCACGGACTGCGCGGGGTCGAGCTCGACGATCTTGATCACGTTGATCAGCTTGTTCAGCTGCTTGGTGACCTGCTCGAGCGGGGCGTCCTCGACGTCGACGACCACCGTGATGCGCGACAGCCCCTCGATCTCGGTGGCGCCGACCGCGAGCGACTCGATGTTGAAGCCGCGCGCGCGAACAGGCCGGCGACGCGCGTGAGCAGACCGGGCTTGTCCTCGACGAGGAGGGACAGCACGTGGTGGCTCATGCGCCTACTCCTCGTCCCACGCGGGGCTGATCGCGGGCGTACTGGATCTGCGAGTTGCTGACGCCCTGCGGCACCATCGGCCACACCATCGCGTCGCGGCTCGACGATGAAGTCGATGACCACCGGGCGGTCGTTGGTCTCGAGGGCGAGCTTGATCGTGGCGTCGACGTCCTCCGGCTTGGTCACGCGGATGCCGAGCGCGCCGTACGCGTCGGCCATCTTCACGAAGTCGGGGATCTGCGCATCGGGCCGTGCCGTGCCCGGTGTTCAGGTCGGTGTTGGAGTAGCGGCCGTCGTAGAACAGGGTCTGCCACTGGCGCACCATGCCGAGCGAGCGAGTTGTTGATGATCGCGACCTTGATCGGGATGTCGTTGATCGTGCAGGTGGCGAGCTCCTGGTTGGTCATCTGGAAGCAGCCGTCGCCGTCGATCGCCCACACGACGCGGTCGGGCTCGGCGACCTTGGCGCCCATGGCCGCCGGCACGGCGTAGCCCATCGTGCCCGGCGCCGCCGGAGTTCAGCCAGGCGTTCGGTCGCTCGTACTTGATGAACTGCGCCGCCCACATCTGGTGCTGGCCGACGCCGGCGGCGTAGATCGCCTCCGGGCCCGGACAGCTCGCCGATGCGCGAGATGACGTCTGCGGCGACAGCAGGCCGTCGTCCGGCTCGTCGTAGCCCAGCGGGAACGTCGCGCGCGCACTGCGTCGAGCTGGCGCCCACCACGCCGTCGAGGTCGGGCTTGCGTGCTTGCGTGCTCGCGGCCGCGAAGGCCTCGGTGCAGGTCGACGATGACCTCCTTGCGCGTCGCCGACGATCGGCACGTCGGCGTGGCGGATCTTGCCGATCTCGGCCGGGTCGATGTCGACGTGCACGATCTTCGCGTTCGGCGCGAAGTCGGCCGCCTTGCCGGTCACGCGGTCGTCGAACCGGGCGCCGAGCGCGACGATCAGGTCGCTCTCCTGCAGCGCGAGCACCGCGGCGACCGTGCCGTGCATGCCGGGCATGCCCAGGTGCTGCGGGTGCGAGTCGGGGAACGCGCCGCGCGCCATCAGGGTGGTCACGACCGGCGCGCCGCGTCTTCTCGGCGAGCTCGAGCAGCTCCTTCTCGGCGCCGCGAGCGGATGACGCCGCCGCCCACGTAGAGCACCGGGCGCTCGCGCCGTGGCGAGCAGCTCGCGCCGCCGCGATGATCTGCTTGCCGTGCGCCTTCGTCACCGGGCGGTAGCCGGGCAGGTCGATCTTGGGCGGCCAGATGAACGGCGCCGTGTTCTGCTGCGCGTCCTTCGTGATGTCGACGAGCACCGGGCCGGGGCGGCCGGTCGTGGCGATCTGGTACGCCTCGGCGATCGTCGCGCGGGATGTCGTCCGGGATCGGTCACCAGGAAGGAGTGCTTGGTGATCGGCATCGTGATGCCGACGATGTCGGCCTCCTGGAACGCGTCGGTGCCCATCAGCGTCGAGAAGACCTGGCCGGTGATCGCGACCAGCGGCACCGAGTCCATGTGGGCGTCCGCGATGGCGGTCACGAGGTTCGTCGCGCCCGGGCCCGAGGTCGCGATGCAGACGCCGACCCGACCGGACGCCGCGGCGTAGCCCTCGGCCGCGTGCCCGGCGCCCTGCTCGTGGCGGACCAGGATGTGGCGGATCGCGGTCGACGCCATCAGCGGGTCGTAGAACGGCAGGATCGCGCCGCCGGGGATGCCGAAGACGTCGGTGACGCCGAGCTTCTCGAGCGTGGCGAGGATCGCGCCGGACCCGGTGAGCAGCGGGCGGCGTGCCGGCGCCGGCACTGGACGGCCGGGCTTGGCGGCGGGAGGTGCAGTTGTCATGGATGTTCCTAGCAAGACGGTGAGTGGGAGCAGAACTACCCCGTGACCGCGCCCTCCGCAGCGGAGTGCACGAGCTTGGAGTACTTCGCGAGAACGCCACGGGTATAGCGCGGTGGAAGAGGAACCCAGCCGGAACGCCGGTTCTCCAGCTCGGCCGGATCGACAAGTAGGTCGATCGTCCGGGCTGCGATATCGACCCGTATCAGATCACCATCGTGCACGAAGGCGATCGGACCTGCGTCCGTCGCTTCGGGAGCGATGTGGCCGATGCACAGGCCGGTTGTGCCGCCTGAGAATCTGCCGTCGGTCAAGAGTAGTACATCCTTGCCGAGGCCCGCCCCCTTGATGGCGGCGGTCACGGCGAGCATCTCGCGCATGCCGGGGCCGCCCTTCGGGCCCTCCCAGCGGATGACGACGACGTCGCCCTTCTTGATCTCGCCCGCCGTCAGCGCGTCCATCGCGGCGCGCTCGCGCTCGAACACGCGGGCCGGTCCCTCGAAGGTCGCGGCGTCGAATCCGGCCGTCTTGACGACGGCGCCGTCGGGCGCGAGCGACCCCTTGCAGGATCGTCAGGCCGCCGGTCGCGTGGATCGGGTTGTCGAGGGTGCGCAGCACCTCGCCGTCCAGCGGGCGGGATGTCGAGCTCGGCCAGGTTCTCGGCCATCGTCTTGCCGGTGACGGTGAGGCAGTCGCCGTGCAGCAGGCCGGCATCGAGCAGCGCCTTCATCAGCACGGGCAGGCCGCCGACGCCGGTCGACGTCGTTCATCACGTACTTGCCGAACGGCTTGAGGTCGCCGACGTGCGGCACCTTCGACGCCGATCCGGTTGAAGTCGTCGAGGCGTCAGCTCGACCTCGGCCTCGTTCGCGATGGCGAGCAGGTGCAGCACGATGTTGGTCGAGCCGCCGAGCGCCATGCCGACGGCGATCGCGTTCTCGAAGGCCTTCTTGGTCAGGATGTCGCGGGCTCGTGATGCCCAGATTCAGCAGGTTGACGACCGCCTCGCCCGATCGGTGCGCGTAGTAGTCGCGGCGCGCATCGGCCGCGGCCGGACTCGCGCGAGCCGGGCAGCGACATCCCGAGCGCCTCGGCGACGCTGGCCATCGTGTTCGCGGTGTACATGCCGCCGCAGGCGCCCTCGCCCGGGGCGAAGGCGCACTCGATGCGGTGCGCGTCCTCGACGCTCATCGTGCCGGCCAGCACACGCGCCGACCGCCTCGAACGAGTCGATGATCGTGATGTCCTTCTCGGTGCCGTCGCTGAGGCGCACCCAGCCGGGCGCGATCGAGCCGGCGTAGAGGAAGACGGATGCCAGGTCGAGCCGGGCGGCCGCCATCAGCATGCCCGGGATCGACTTGTCGCACCCCGCGAGCAGCACCGAGCCGTCGAGCCGCTCGGCCTGCATGACGGACCTCGACGGAGTCGGCGATGACCTCGCGGCTGACGAGCGAGAAGTGCATGCCCTCGTGGCCCATCGAGATGCCGTCGCTGACGCTGACCGTGCCGAACTGCAGCGGGTAGCCGCCGCCGGAGTGCACGCCCTCCTTGGCCGCCTGCGCGAGCCGGTCGAGGCTGAGGTTGCACGGCGTGATCTCGTTCCAGGAGCTCGCGATGCCGATCTGCGGCTTGTCCCAGTCGGCGTCGCCCATGCCGACGGCGCGGAGCATGCCCGCGCGAGGTGGTGGCTTCGATGCCGTCGGTGACCGTGCGGGACCGCGGCTTGTGGTCGATCTTCGGCGTTGTTTCCGGCATGTGTCGAGGGTAACGCTCGGCTGTGCACGCTGACGGTGCTCGGACGGTCGCTACGCCAGGGAGCTCCGTACATTGCTCATGAACATCGCCCTCGCGGAAGGTCGCGAGAGTCGACAGCACCAGGGCGATCTCGTCCGGCCCCGCGACGCGGAACGCCGCCTCGGTCGGGCCCGGCCCGCTCTTCACGCCCAGATCGTCGGGCATCAGGGCCGCGAAGGCATCCTCGTCGGTCACGTCGTCGCCTGCGTAGAAGACCGCGTCGGCCGCCGTGTAGCGGCGCAGGTAACGCCCGGGAGCGAGCTTCATACAAAGCTCCGGGCGCTCAAGGGCATAGCTGAGGTTCATCTGGGCAATGTGCACATGCTCGGAGGCGAGCGCCTGCGCTCGGGTGCCCTCGCCGCGCTCCATGGCCCCAACGAGGCTGTGATGCTGCTGATGCGCAATGAGAAGCCACTGGCGACCCTCGTCAAGAGCGGATTGCATCGGCAGCATCGCGCTGGCGGCGGCGAACGGCAGACGATTGTTCATTTCGATGGCGCGGATCAGCGCCGCATTGCCGGAGCCTTCAACGATAAGGTGGTGGAGCCGATTGTTCATGTCGGTGTATCCCGCGTAATCGTCGAGCGTCAGTTCGGACTTGGCGAGCAGTTTGTCGCCGGTGCGCAGACATTCGTTCAGCGCGTTGGATAACTGCCGCGGTACGCCGTGTTCCGCGACGAGGCGGGCCGCCATCCCCTCGAGGTGTCCGCGCACCGCAATGGCATCTGAAATCTCCGCGGCGGTGATGCGCCGCATGACATATCCGCCTGCCGGAGACGGCTCGACGAGGCCCTCCTGTTCGAGCGTGGTGAGCGCGAGTCGAACCGGGGTGCGCGACGCCTGCAGCCGCTCGGCGAGCGCGACCTCGGCGAGCCGTTCACCAGGTGCAAATTCGCCCTTGAGAATCAGGTCGCGCAGATAGACCAGTACGCGCTCTTGCTGGGACTCCATTCTCTTTCTCCAGTAACTAGACAAGCCGGATGTACGCGGCAGATGCGCTGTTTTCTGCCTGTACAGCATTGTAGACCATGGCTACGGTGTTTGCCGATAGATGTTTATTGGTGACGAAACAACGGTTTGCATATGTATGCAGTGTGAGCCGTGAACGAGCAAACTCACAAAACTCCGTCTCCCTGGGGAAAGTCCTGGTAAATCGTCATAAACATATAAAAATCAATGTTTTGAATGAAAATATGGCGCGAAAAAGAGGCATGTGCTATTCGTCAGATACGGCGGTATTGCATGCAGAGATTGAATTTATGAATCCAGTAACATATCCTTCGCTCTCATCAGGCGGCGAATTGCATACATGAATTCTGCCGTTGCATTCCATTCCACCGGAGAAAAGCCATGATGAGTTCCCAGCAAAACGACCTGATAACGCGCGTAGGCAAGGGCACGCCTGCCGGCGAGCTGTTGCGCAACTATTGGCAGCCCGTGGCGCTGGTCGACGAGTTGCCCGCCGAACGCCCTGTGCGCGCGGTGCGTCTGATGGGCCAGGATTTCGTTGTATTCAAGGACGAGCAGGGCCGTTACGGCATGCTGGATCGCGACTGCCCACACCGCGGCGCGGATCTGGCGGCGGGTCGCCTCGAGGCTGGCGGCCTGCGTTGTGCGTTTCACGGCTGGCTGTTCGACGTCAACGGTAGTTGCCTGTCGACACCGGGCGAACCCGTCGGCAGCACGCTGTGCAAGAAGGTCCGTCAGAGCGCGTATCCGGTCGTGGAGCGCAGCGGCATCCTGTTCGCCTACATCGGCAAGGGCGAGCCGCCCGCATTCCCGAATTTCGACTGCTTCGCCGCGCCGGGTGAATACACATTCGCGTTCAAGGGCCTCTTTGAATGCAACTGGCTCCAGGCACTCGAAGTGGGCATCGACCCTGCGCACGCATCCTTCCTGCACCGCTTCTTCGAAGACGAGGACGTGAGCGCGAGCTATGGCAAGCAGTTCCGCGGCGCGTCGGCCGACTCGGACATGCCGATTACGAAAGTGCTGCGTGAATATGAATCGCCCGAGATTCTCGTGAGTCTGGCCGATTACGGCCTGCGCCTCATCGCCAGGCGTCCCATTGACGACGGGCAGACGCACGTTCGCGTGACCAATGTCGTGTTCCCGCAGGCCTTTGTGATTCCGATGAGTTCGGAGATGACCATCTCGCAATGGCACGTGCCCATCGACGACGAGAACTGCTACTGGTACGCCATCTTCACGAGCTTCAGTGCGCCGACCAACAAGCAGCAGATGCGCGAACAGCGGCTCGAACTGTATGAACTGCCCGACTACACGTCGCGCAAGAACAAGCGCAACAACTACGGCTTCAACCCGCAGGAGCAGTTGACCGAGACGTACACCGGCATGGGTTTCGACATCAACGTCCACGACCAGTGGGCTGTCGAATCGCAGGGCGCTATTCAGGACCGCACACGCGAGCACCTGGGCACCACCGACAAAGGCATCATCGCGTACCGCCGTCTGCTGGTCGATGCGATTGACAAGACAAAGGCGGGCGAGAAGGCGCTGATGATGATCGACGAGCAGCAGGCCGCGCACCTCACGGGCCCCGCATCTATCGATGGGATTGGCCCGGCGGACCGCTGGGATGAGTACTGGAAGGAGTCGGACATCAAGCGCCGCAGGGCCGCCCCGTGGCCGGCGCCGAAAGCCTGACGACCCTTCCCGCAACCTGAATGGAGCGCGCGGCCGTCCTGCTGCCGCGCGAATCAAAAAATGTCTTTCGTCGAATCCCACGGCTTGTGGACGGACGCCCAGCACGCTGCGTACAAAGCGTTGCTGGAGCGCCTGCAAAAGAGTGATGTCCGGGTGGTGCGTTTTTCGTTTCCCGACCAGCATGGACTTCTGCGCGGCAAGACCCTCGTCGTCGACGAGGCCATCAAGGCATTCAGGAGCGGCGTGACGCTCACGACCACGCTCTTCGCCAAAGATACATCGCACCGCACGGTGTTTCCGGTATTCACCGCCGGCGGCGGCTTCGATATGCCTGAAATGCAGGGTGCTTGCGACACCCTGATGGTCGCCGACCCCGAGACGTTCCGCATCCTGCCCTGGGCGCCGCATACCGCGTGGGTGCTGTGCGACGTCTACTTCACCAATGGCAAACCGGTGCCGTTTGCCACGCGCCATCTTTTCAGGCGCGCGCTCGATCAGCTGTCGAGTCATGGTTACGAGTTCGTGTCCGGTCTCGAGGTCGAGTTTCATGTCTTCAAGGTGACCGACCCGAACATGAAGCCTGAACACTCGGGGCAGCCGGGCACGCCTCCTGACGTCGAACTGCTCTCGCACGGCTACCAGTATCTGACGGAGGTACGGTACGACGCCGTCGACGACGTGATGGAACTGCTTCGTCGCAATATCGATGCGCTCGATCTGCCGGTGCGCTCGCTGGAGGTCGAGTATGGGCCGAGCCAGTTCGAGTTCACGTTTGCGCCCACCAAGGGCATTCGCAGTGCCGACGACATGATTCTGTTTCGCAGCGCCGTCAAGCAGATTTGCCAGCGCAACGGCTATCACGCGACCTTCATGTGTCGCCCGCGGATTCCGAATGTGGTGTCGAGCGGATGGCATCTGCATCAGTCGCTTGTGCATGCGGCGGACGGCAGGAACGCGTTCATGCCCACACGCGCTGACGAACCGCTTTCGCCGGTGGGCCAGAAGTATCTTGCCGGGCTGCTCGCGCATGCCCAGGGCGCGACCGCCTTGTCGACGCCCACCATCAACGGCTACCGGCGCTACCGGCCGTATTCGAATGCGCCGGACCGGGCCATCTGGGGGCGCGACAACCGGGGCGTGATGCTGCGCGTGCTCGGCGGACTGAATGATGCGGCCAGCCGCGTCGAAAACCGTGTCGGCGAGCCGACCGCGAATCCGTATCTGTACTTCGGCTCGCAGGTGCTCTCAGGCATGGATGGTTTGCGACGCAACCTCGAGCTGCCGCCGTCCGCGGACACGCCTTACGAAACCAAGGCCGAATCGTTGCCGCGCACGCTCGGCGACGCTGTCGCCGCGCTGCGTACCGATGAGTGTCTGCGCGAAGGCTTCGGCAGTGCGTTCGTCGACTACTTCTGCAAGCTCAAGGAAGCAGAACTCGATCGCTTCAACCTGGAAGTCACCGAGTGGGAACACCGGGAGTATTTCGAAACGTTCTGATGGTGTTCCATCGTTAGCAACAAATTTGCATGGAGAGATGTCATGCCTATCGTCACTTACATCCTGCGCGACGGTGAGCGTCGGGAAGTCGAGGTGTCCGCCGGCACCAGCGTGATGGAAGCCGCGATTCACAACAACCTGCGCGGCATCGATGCCGAGTGTGGTGGTTGCCTTTCGTGCGCGACCTGCCACGTCTATGTGGACACTTCGTCGACAGCGGAGTTGCCGTCGCCCGACGAGTCCGAAATGGAACTGCTCGACGGCGTGGCGGCCGAGCGCCGCCCCGAAAGCCGGCTGAGCTGCCAGCTCGTCATGACGCCCGCCACGAGCGGGCTCGTCGTGCAGATTCCGCAGAAGCAAGGGTGACATCATGAAACAGTCGCTGGTGATTGTCGGGGCATCCTATGCAGGCATCCAGCTTGCCGCGTCCGCAAGGGAATTTGGTTTCGACGGCCATATCGTGCTGCTTGGCGATGAAGCCGATGCGCCGTATCACCGCCCACCGCTGTCGAAAGGGTTTCTCACGGGCAGTTATGCGGAGGACCGTCTGCCCCTGCGTTCGCAGGCGTTCCTCGACGAGGAAAAGATTCAGTGGATGCCATCCACGCGCGCAACTTACATCGACCGCGAGCGCAAAGAGGTCGAATTGCATGACGGCACGCGAATCGCTTATGACCATCTTGCACTGACAACGGGCGCGCGCGTGCGCAAGCTCGACTGTCCGGGCGCGACGCACGATGCGGTGCACTACTTGCGCGACCTGCGCGACGCGAGGCGGCTAGCCGGATCGGCACGGACCGCGCGCCGCGCAGTTGTAATCGGTGGCGGCTACATCGGTCTCGAAGCAGCGGCTTCACTGCGCCAGCAGGGGCTCGATGTGACCGTCGTCGAGACGGAGTCGCGTCTGCTGGCGCGGGTCGCTTCGCCGTGGCTATCTGAATTCATGCTGCATGCGCATACGGACCAAGGTGTTGCATTCGAGTTCGGCCGCAAAGTCGTGGCCCTGCATCGCACCGTCGATGTCGTCTTTGTCGAACTCGAGGATGGCACGCGCCTCATGTGCGACCTCATCGTTGTCGGTATCGGCGTCGTTCCAAACGTGGAGCTGGCTGCGGACAGCGGGCTGAAGGTGGCGGGAGGCATTGCGGTCGACTCGTTCGCACGCACTAGCGATCCCTCGATTGTCGCTGCGGGTGACTGCGTTTCGTTCTTTCCCCACTGGGCTCCGGCCGGCTCGCCGGCTTGCCGTATCGAGTCGGTGCAAAACGCCAACGACATGGCAAGAACCGCTGCCGCTTCCATCGTCGGGCGATCGGATCCGTACCGCGCGCTGCCCTGGTTCTGGTCGGATCAATACGACCTGAAGCTGCAGATAGCAGGCGTGAATACGGGATTCACCGAGTTCGTGCCGCGTGGCTCGATCGAAACCCGCAAGTTCTCCCTCTTTTACTTTCGTGGCGAGAAGCTCATCGCCGTCGACAGCATCAACCGTCCGCAGGACCACATGCACGCGCGCAAACTGCTGGCGAATGGCGCGCGGCCGACGCCGCAGCAGATCGCCGACCCCGACTTTGACCTGAAGGCACTCGCGAGTCAACCTGCCTGCGCTGCGCTGGGAGTCGCATGATGCGTGCGGATGAAATCCGTCGGCCACTGGTTGGGCTGGTCTGTGACCGATTCTTCGTGGGTGAGCACGACCTGCATAGCGCAAAGCACAGCTACATCCGGGCATTGATGTCCTGCTCGCGGGTGAGTCCGGTTCTGATTCCCGCTACGCAGGACATGAATAGCCTCGAAGGCTATCTCGACGGCGTGAGCGGTTTGCTGTTTCCGGGCGGCGCTTCGAACGTCGAGGGGCGACGGTATGGCGGCGCGACTGACGTCGACATGCTGGTCGATCCGGACCGCGACCATGTCGCGCTGGAGCTGATGCGGGGCGCTGGTGCTCGCGGGATGCCATTTCTGGCCATCTGTCGCGGCTTCCAGGAAATGAACGTGGCGTTCGGCGGCACGCTTCTTACCGACATCCATGCGGCCGGGCACGCGGCGGACCACCTTGAAGACCCCGACGAGGACCTGGCTGCCCGCTACCGGGCAAGCACACCATCGACCTCTGTGTCGGCGGCAAGCTCGCCGCGCTCACGGGAGAGCAGCGCGTGCGTGTGAATTCGCTCCACAGGCAGGGCGTGGCCCAGCTTGCGCCGCCGCTGGCGGTAGAAGCTCGCGCACCAGATGGACTGATCGAGGCGTATCGACTGGACGGCCACGACTTTGCAATCGGAGTGCAATGGCATCCGGAGGTCACAGTGGACAGTGATGGCATGTCGCGCTCGCTCTTCGAGGCGTTCGGCGCCAGTTGCCGTCGGTACGCCGCGCAACAGGCCGACATCCAGAAGAAGGATTAGGCCCATGTCCGCAGATCGCATCGACCTCAACCTGCTGCGCGTGTTCGACGCAGTATTCGAAGACCGCAACCTTGCATTGGCGGGCAAGCGCCTGAATCTTAGTCAATCGGCGATCAGTCACGCGCTGACGCGCCTTCGACAGGTGCTTGGCGACGATCTCTTTGTGCGCACCGGAAAAGGGATGGAGCCGACCGTACGTGCGCACGGCATGGCAATGCAGGTGCGCGGTGCGCTTCAGCAAATCAAGGCGGCTCTCGGCGTGGATGCATTCGACCCCGGCGGCGCGCAACGCAAATTCGTTGTGGCCGCGAACGACTACATCACCTCTCTGCTACTCGGACGACTGAGCCAGCGGCTCAGCGCGGAAGCGCCGCTGGTGGATCTGGTCATCCGGCCCTCGACGCGACTCGATCTTGCGGGGCAAATCGACGTCGGCCGCATCGATATCGCGGTGGGCATATTTGCAGACATCCCGTCACGTTTCAGGTCGATGAAAGTCTGGGAGCAGACGGATGTCGTGCTCCTGCATCGTGAGCATCCTATCGCCGGCAGGCCGGTGACCCGTGAGGACATGCTGTCCTATCCGCTTATCGCCATCTCGCAGGGTGGCGAGGAGGAGGGGGCGGTGAGCGGCTTTATCGTGGAACGTGGCCTCGCACGGCAGTCGGAGATGTTCAATCGCGACGCGCTCAACGCAGCATTTGCGGATAAAGGCGACGCGCCACGCGTGCGCATGTCGGTGGCGCATTCCCTCGCGATGCCCACGCTGCTTCGGCACAGCAATATGCTCGCGCTGGTTCCCTCATCGCTCGGACGCGAACTGGACAGGTACGGCGAATTGAAGATGCACCCGACGCCCTATGACTGTCCGAACGCAATGGTTCGCGTGGTCTGGCATGAGCGCAATGACGCAGACCCCGCGTTGCAATGGCTCAGGCATCAGATCGGCGATGTGGCGCGTCAGGTGCGCACCTGCTGAATCACGCGCTTCAAGATGGTTATGCAAACAATTCACTTTGGCACGGTCTCTGTGCGCGATCGCATCAACTTCGTCAAATAGCCTGCAAACACAGGGCTTCCCGATGCGAATGGGAAGGTAGTGCGGGTTGGACAGCCGTGTGACGCACCATCATCAATCAGGTATCCATACTTTGCCGGGTTGTTGCCCGAAATTTGCACTTTTAAGCTTGGCCGCCGATGAAACAGGCGATTCAGGCTGTATCGGATTCGTTTCAATCCAATAAGTGAGGATGCAATGGAAGAGACCAGGACTGTCGACGTACAAACGCTCATCAATGAGCACCCCTTTTCGCGTTATCAGTGGCTGGTGTTCGCGATGTGTTTCATCATCGTCCTGATGGACGGATTCGATACGGCCGCCATAGGCTTCATCGCGCCTTCGCTGCTGACGGAATGGCACCTGAGCAAAGCCGCATTGGCACCTGTGCTGAGTGCCGCGCTATTTGGACTCGCGTGTGGTGCGCTTCTCTCCGGACCGATCTCGGACCATTGGGGGCGACGCCTCGTTCTGACGTGTGCGGTGTTGCTGTTCGGCGTGGCGTGTCTCGGCTCGGGCTATGCGTCAAATCTGGCGGAACTGACCGTGCTGCGCTTTATTACCGGAGTGGGTCTCGGCGCGGCGATGCCGAATGCAGTGACGCTCATGAGCGAATTCTGCCCGGACAAGCGTCGCGCGACCATCGTCAACCTGATGTTCTGCGGCTTTCCGTTAGGCGCGGCATTCGGGGGCTTTCTGGCCGCGTGGATGATTCCGCAACTCGGCTGGCGCAGCGTTCTGCATTTCGGCGGCGCAGTCCCTCTGTTGTTGACTGTCATGCTCGCGTTCAAGTTGCCGGAGTCGGTTCGCTACATGGTTGCTAAACAGCAGCCGGTTGAAAAACTTCGCAAGGTTCTGCTTCGTATCAGCGATCGTGCCCGCTCTGCACAGGCGTTTGTCATGCAGGAAACCGTGCAGCACGCTCCCGCTAGCGGCGGCATTCGAATCGTGTTGTCGCGCTCCTACATCCTCGGGTCTGTGCTGCTGTGGCTGTGCTATTTCATGGGCCTTGTCATTTTCTACGGCCTCGTGAACTGGATGCCCGTGCTGCTCAAGGACGCCGGAATGAGCCCGCAACGCGCCGCGCTAATTTCCGCGTTGTTCCCGCTCGGTGGTGCCGGCACGGTGCTGTGCGGCATGCTGATGGACCGCTTCAACCCGAACCGCGTGGTCGCCGCAGCTTACGCACTGGGCGCGCTGAGCGTCTTCGCAATCGGTCAGGCGGTCGGCAACATCGGCCTGCTGGTGTGCGCAGTCTTTGTTGCCGGCGTACTCATCAATACGGCGCAAGCCTCGATGCCCTCACTGGCCGCTGCGTACTATCCGACAGCCGGACGGGGCACGGGCGTTGCATGGATGCTGGGCGTAGGCCGCTTTGGAGGGATTGCGGGTTCGTTCCTCGTCGCCGAGCTTTCACGCCAACAGGTCAGCCTGCCTGGCATTTTCATGGTCGTGGCCATTGCAGGCGGAGTGTCGTGCGCGGCGCTGATGCTGAAGCAGGCGACCAGCTCGCACGCGGTCATCGCCGACGCACCGGAAGGGGAATCGCTCGCGCACTAGGCGAGTAGTAGCCAGGCGGGTTCGTTTATAGGTGCGGCAGCGCGTGTGCTGCATTGTTCCGGCTCTGAACGTTGTAGTTTCCGAGCGCCGCCGGCCGTGAGCCAGCGGCGTCTTTGTTTTGGACAGCAGAAAAAATCCCCTGATGCGCCGCGTCAGGGGATCCCTTAACCGAAGTGACGTTGCTTTTAATGCCGCGGCGGCTTGACGTCGTACGCAATCCGTCCGCCGGGTAGAAAGAACAGTGCGATAACAGCGCCGCCCTTGGCTTCTGGATAGTGATGACTTCCGGGCGCCGGTGCCGTCCAGCCGCCATAACACCAGCCGTTCGGACCTGCGAGCGCAGCGCCTTCGTCGAGCGGTACCACCAGATTGAACTCGCCATACGGGTGCGAGTGATAGTCGCCACGGAAACTGCCTTCGGGGTTGTTCTGCGCGTTATCCGTGCTGTCCATCAGCACTGCTGTGATGCTGAAGAAGAACGTCTCCGCGCAAGGCACAACGAGTCGCGCGCGGCGGTAACGCGGACCAGAAATTTCGACGTCGGCCGCCCAGCCCTCCTTCACGCCGAGAGTGATCAATCGCGACAAGTCCTTGTATAACTCGCTTTCAACGCCATATTTCGTATTCAGCCATTG
The DNA here is from genome assembly GCA_963738755.1 of uncultured beta proteobacterium. Taxonomy (GTDB): domain Bacteria; phylum Pseudomonadota; class Gammaproteobacteria; order Burkholderiales; family Burkholderiaceae; genus Paraburkholderia. The sequence goes on along the minus strand of CAVTXZ010000017.1, from coordinate 193,310 downwards.
CTCGATCTCGGTGCTCGTGGTCATGTCTTTGACCTCTTGCAGAAAGGGAATACAACGGGCGACAAGTTCGTCCCTGGTACTTGTGAATTGGGTCTGAGACATTTCATTTTCTCCTTGCATTAAGCGTCCTGCACGTCCGGCATGTAAAGCGTTGCGCTCACGTATTGGAAGATGATTCGATGATGCCGGACTCGCGACCGCGCAATATGACGATGCCATAACGGCACGGGCTGTAGAAGGGAAAGTGTTGCAACACCATAATGCATGGCGTGCACAATCCGGCCATGCGCGTTGAACACGGTGAAGCCAATGAGCAGAAGCATGTCAAATATTGCTTGCGCGAAAGTCGCTGGCGATGAGCAAATCGCTGCCGGGTTTCACGCAATTCAAGATTGAATTGAATAGATTTCATCGTCGATTTGAGTTGCTTCGTTGACTGCCAACGCTAGCTAGTTTCAGTAGATTTTTCTTTTCAATAACGCGGTTCAGAAATCTTTTCCCCGTTCTGGTGGATATCCAGATTCTGAAATTCCTTTGCGATTTTTTCGCAACTTCAAGCCGCTTTATAGCCTTGAGGTTTTCCCTGTTGTTGGTTTTTTTGATGCTCCTTAAGCTCGCCGCTACAGATTCACAAACGCTGGTCATATCGGTAGTGCGAACTAATAAATCGTAGGTAAGGAGACTTCATGAAATACGGCAGGATTGCGGCAGTGGCCGCAGGGATGTTCAGCACCGCAGCATTCGCACAGAGTAGCGTTACGCTTTACGGCGTCATGGATACGGGCGTCGAGTACGTGAGCCATGCGAACGCCGCCGGCGACCACGTCATTCGCATGCCGGGCATCACGGGTGAATTGCCTTCCCGCTGGGGGATGCGTGGCGCGGAGGACCTGGGTGGCGGCCTTAAGGCGACTTTCATTCTGGAGAGCGGTTTTAACGTGCGCGGCGGCGACTCCGGGCAGGGAGGCCGGCTGTTTGGACGTCAGGCGCTGGTTGGGCTTGAAGGGCCGTGGGGTTCACTGACCTTTGGCCGCCAGTACACGATGACATACTGGGCCATGTCCGATGCCGATATTCTCGGGCCGGACATCTACGGCATCGGGTCACTGGATGCCTTTCTGCCGAACGCGCGTAGTGACAACTCCGTGGTCTACAAGGGCAAATTCTACGGCTTCACCGTGGGCGCGACGTACTCGTTCGGACGCGATAGCACAGGCACCGGCAACTCGCCGGGGCAGGGCACCTGTGCAGGACAGGTGCCTGGCGATGCGAGCCAGTGCCGTGAATGGAGTGCGATGCTCAAGTACGACGGTACGTACTTCGGGGTAGCCACGGCCTACGACGAGCAGCGCGGCGGCACTAATGCGGCTGCCAACTTCTTTGACGGTAGCGCACCGTTCCCGATTACGGCCAGTGCCGACAAGGACGCGCACCTGCAGGCAAACGGCTACGTCAACGTCGCTGGCGTCAAGGTCGGCGCGGGCTGGATTGGTCGCCGGGTCGAATCGGACGGGCCTGGCGGCAGTGTTCGTTCCAATCTCTTCTACCTGGGCGCGCAGTACTACGTGACGCCCGCCTTCGCCATCGATGGCGAGGCGTATCACGTCACTGTCCAGCAGCAGGATGCGCGCGCAACCATGGCGAGCCTGCGCGCGACGTACTTCCTCTCCAAGCGTACGGCCGTGTACGGCAATGTCGCGTATCTGTGGAACAGCGAGCGCGCGCGTTACTCGGTCAGCGCGGGCGGTGGCGGGACAACGCCCGCGCCAGGCGTCGGGCAACTCGGTGCGATCGTGGGTCTGCGGCACTCGTTCTGACCTGGCGCTCTTTCGCGTCAGCGTGCTTCGGGGATAGGGAGACTTCAATCAAGAGGGATCCCTATGCCCGCTTTGCGGGATTGCCAGGCAGAGGTCCAACCCTTATCTCTGCTTGCCCTGCACGCCAATAGCGCTGCTCCATGCAACTCGCGATAGACGAGCGCCGTGTTGGCTTATTCGTCGAATCCAGCGAATCTTGCGAATCGATCGACAGGATCACGCGGCATATCGAGTCGGTTCACCACGGCATCCTCTTGCGCATATCCCAAGGACATTCCGCACACGACCTCGTGGTCGGGTTCGAGTTCGAGATGGTCGGCAATGACGCGGTGATAACGGGCGAAGGACACTTGCGCGCAGGTATCGAGACCGCGCGCGCGAGCCGCAATCATGATGTTCTGCAGGAACAGGCCGTAGTCGAGCCAGCTGTACTTTTTCAGGCGAGTATCGATCGTGAAGATCATGCCGACCGGAGCGCCGAAGAAATCAAAGTTTCGGCCAGTCGCGAGCGAACGCGCGACTACGTCCCCTTTCTCGATACCCAGTGCTCCGTAGTATCTCGCACCAAACTCCTCTTGCTTTGGCTGGCAGCGCTCAGGCAACGGATCCGGCATGTATTGCAAGGGCGGATGCGCTTCAGTCGCGTGAGCGTACGCGAGCGCATCGCTGAGTTGTCGCTTGAAGCGGCCGCCAAGCACGTGAACATGCCATGGCTGCGTGTTCGCGTTGCTGGGGGCGGTACGTGCGACATCGAGAATGTCTGTGATGTCTTTTTTGGAAACAGCGTCTGGTCGAAAGACTCGAACAGCTTTGCGTGACCGAATAACAGAATCGACTATATAGGCATCCGAATGCATGTGAGGGCCGGTCTCCACGGCGTCTGGAATATCTGTGTACATGATATGGGCATGATGGCACAGAAAAATCGCGGCTCGCGGTGAAAGATATGCAAGATGAACTTGCAGCAAATGGGATTGAAACGCAGCGCATACCCCACGGAACGCGTACACCGCCACCAGCGGAAGCGGCGTAACGTTTCGCGCGACGAAAATCTCATCGGGAGCGCAAGTGCGTGTAAATTCGGGCTAAGTGGTTTCCGACCCGCCACTGCGTCTTCGCGTCGGTCGTCATCGGGGTCAGTCCTACGGTCGTACAGGAGCCGGTATGAATACGAAGCACAGTAAGAAAGCGCATCTCGAAGCCGCGGCGTCACATCATGAGCAGGCCGCGCGATATCATCGTGCGGCGTCGCGGCATTTCGAAGGCGGGCAGGATTATGCGCACGCCGCACACGACGCGATGATGGCCCATGGCCACACGTTGCACGCAATCGATCAGGCACACGACGCCGGTGCACATAGCACCGGTGCGCCGCCAACGACGCCTGCAGCGAGCGGCGCCGGCACAAACGCCGCGCACAGCGCCAACGCGGCAAAACATCACGCAACGGCAGCCGAGCTTCACGACCAGGCGGCGCAGCATATGCGCCACGCCGTCAAGCTCTTCGATCAGGACCGCGGCGCAGTCGCCCACGACGCGCAACTAGCGCTCTCGCTTGCACTGCGCGCTTTGTCCCAAGGCAACGAAGCGGCCAAACTATTCGTGAAGCTCGCTGCCGTTGACGGTGCGTGAGTGAGGTTGCGCTTCAGCGCTATGCTTTTCGGTCCAGGAGGTCTGCCGCAATGGACTTCGCATGCGCGACGGCTTCCTGCGCGTCCGGGAACACACCGAGTTGCTCCCAATGTTCTTCGGCCGCGTAAGTCCCTCTCGTACCGAGTGCCCTCTGTACGCGCAACTGCGCCGCGTACTTGCCGTCTTCCAGTGGCCTGGCAGTGGCAATCACCTTATGCGGGAGATCGGCTCTCTCCGGCTGAATCAACTCGACCGGGCCGCCCGGAACGCCGATATCGACCAACCTGTTGCTTACTTTGCAGTCTGGGCAGTAGAAACACCACCCATCGTTCTCGCGAATGGATCTGACTTGCCCGCGGGCCAGCACGGCGCGACATTCAACGTTTTCGCAGATGAACGGCATTGCAGTCTCCGGAGTTGTTTGAAGAAATCCTAGCATGGCCGCCGACGGCTAGCCATCGGCATTGTTGCCGTGCCTGTTCCGCGCGCCAGACGCCGGGAGATACGCCTGCCTGCGCTCCAGGAAAACCCTTAACCTCGGGTTGGCGCAATCGCAGCACGTGGCCGCAGTGTCGCCATGATCAGGTAGATGCCGCCGCCGATCACCACGCCGAAAAACCAGCCATAGGTATTCCACCAGACCGGCAGCAGATTGGTGAAGTTGGGCAGGAAAGTCGAGAACACGCTGCCGACCGCCGCGGAGACCAGCGCATTAACATTCCAGCCGCCTTCGTAGCGGTACTCGCCGTGTTCCTGGTAGAGCGCCGCGACGTTGATGTTGCCCTTGGCCACCAGGTAGTAATCCACCAGAATGATCCCCAGCAGCGGACCCATCGTGGCGCCGATGGCGTTGACGAAGTGCGCGGCGTTGCCTTCCCAGGGCGCGAACGGATAGAGCACCAGCGCGATGGCCGCGGCGATGTAGCCGCCCTTCTTGAAGCTGATCTGCTTGGGGAACGTGTTGGAGATATCGAACGCCGCCGAGACGAAATTGGCCACCACGTTGATGCCCAGCGTGGCGACCGCGAAGGTCAGCGCCGCGATGAGCGCCAGCAACCAGCTGTCGAACTTGGCCGAGATCTGTTCGGGGTGGAGCAGCACTTCGCCGTACACCTTGAACGCGGCGATGGTGGTGACGCCGGCCACCAGCGAGAACGCGATCAGGTTGATCGGCAGGCCCCACAAATTGCCTTTCTTCACGGCGTCGCGGTTCTTCGCATAGCGCGAGAAGTCGCAAAAGTTCAGGTACAGCGCGGCGAAATACGTGATCCAGGTCGCGCCCACGGCCATCAGCGCCCAGAACGAGCCGGGCTCGCCGCTGACGCCGGCGTCCCTGGTCTTCTCGAGCAACACGTCCATCGGAATGCCATGGCTGAACGAGAAGCCACCAGCCTTGACGCACAGGCCGATCGCAAGTATCAGCATCGCAACCCACACGGCCGGTCCGGCCCAGTCCTGGAATTTGCGCACCGTCTCCATGCCCTTCTGGATGATGAGCAGTTGCAGCGCCCAGATGACCACATAGCAGATCACTTCGAGCCCCGAGTGGCCGAGCAACTGCGTGCCTTTGTGGAAAGCCATCAGACTGTCGCTGCGGATCAGCAGGGCGACCATCGCGCCCGAAGCCGCTGCCGTTTGCGCGCCGTACCAGAAGCAGGCCACGACGGCGCGCACCAGCGCCGCCAGATTGGCGCCCCATACGCCGAAGGAGGCGCGCGCCAGCACCGGGTAAGGCACGCCGGTCTTTTCGCCCGCATAGCCGATCAGGTTCATCAGCGCGAAGATCACCAGCGAGCCCAGCCCGATTGCCAGCACGAAGTTGATAAAGCTGCCGCACAACAGGAACAGGCTCGCGGCGAGGTAGTAACCCCAGAGGCTGTGCACGTCCGAGGTCCAGACGTTGAAGATGCTGAAGGCACCCCAGTTGCGTACCCTGGAAGGCGCGAGATCTTCGTTGTAGAGGCCGGGGGAGGGATTGCGGATTTCCATCTGTCATCTCCTTTGAGTTCGTGGAACTAAGGAAACACCGCCGGACACTCCCAGATGGAGATGCCCCCGCGTCTGAAGCCAACTGATAGGTAGAACTGTATGTGCTTTGCCGCCTCGTTTCGAATGGGTTAACCCTGGTTTTCGAACCGCGCCGGCGCGCAAGGCACCGTGTAGATGGCGGCACCTCGTGCAACGATGCACGCCTGTGCCGGCGTCGTCAGTCAGGGATCTCGGGTTCGACCAGCTTTGCCAGTTGAACAAGCGACTCCTGCCAGCCGAGGTAGCACATTTCCACGGGAATCACCTCGGGCACGCCTTCCTGCACAATCGTCAGCTCGGTCCCGCAGGACACTTGCCGCAAGGAAATGGTGGCGTGCATCTGGCCGGGCAGGTTCGGGTCGTCGAATCGGTCCGAGTAGCGGATCTTCTCGAACGGCACCAGTTCCACGTATTCGCCGCCGAACGAGTGGCTGTTGCCGGTGCCGAAGTTGCGGAAGGACATTTTATAAGTGCCGCCCACGCGCGCATCCATGTGGTGGACCTGACAGGTGAACCCGTAGGGCGGCAGCCACTTCGCTATCGCATCGGGTTCGAGGAAGGCGCGATAGATGCGCTCGGGTGCAGCGCGCAAGACGCGGTGGAGACGGATTGTTCCGGTAGTCATGATGTGCTCCCCTTTCACTGGAGAAGTTGGACACACTCCAACGACGATTCGGCGTCGCCGCTATCGACATAAGTTGAGGTCGGGAAAAACCCGTAGGCGCCGGCAGGTTGCTTCGCTAGCGATGCTTCCCCGGCATTGTGAAGGAATTGCGGTCCGAAAAAATAAAGGCGGTCTGGTTTCAGTGCGTCGTCGCGCGCATTGCCCGATATTCGCGGCGTACGATATCCATCAGTTCCTCGACCGAGGTGCTGGCCGCTTCCCGCTGGTAAGTCACCCGTCCGCGCTGCATCAGCATCACGCGATCCGCGATGTCGAGTGTCTGCGCATAGTTGTGCATGATCATGATGATCGACAGACCGCCTTTTTGCTTGAGGCGAAGTATCAGATCGATAATGAGTCCGGCCTCGCGTGCGCCCATCGCGGCGAGCGGTTCGTCGAGCAACAATATCCTTGCATTCGAATTGACCGCACGAGCGACCGCGATAGCCTGACGCTGTCCGCCGGAAAGCTGTTCGACCGGCAGATCGACAGACGGCACATGCACGCCGATTTCTTCGAGACATTCGGCGGCGCGCTCACGCATGGCGCGATTGTTCAGCAGGCGAAACGGCCCCCGACGAATGATTTCCCGGTTCAGGAACATGTTGTGATAGATGCTCAGCGAATTGGCAAGCGCCAGGTCCTGGTAGACGCATTCAATGCCGAGCGAACGGGCGTGGTCAACAGAGCGAAGCATTGTTTCCTCGCCGCCGACGAAAAGCTTGCCGCTGCTCTGTTGATGAAAGCCCGTCAGAATCTTGATTAGCGTCGATTTGCCTGCACCGTTGTCGCCAAGGACGCCAAGAATTTCGCCCTGCTTTAACGTCAGCGTCACGCCATCGAGCGCGGTGACCGCGCCGAAACGCTTGACAATATCTTCGCCACGCAGCGCTTCCTGCACCTCGGACATTACAGCTCTCCCTTGCGCGCGAGGCGAACTACGTGGATGTTGAAGATCATGGCGCCGAGAATCGCCGCACCGAGGATCATGTTGAAGGTGAAGGCGTTGATGCCGATCAGCGTGAAGCCGTCGTTGAGAATGCCAAGCACGGCTGCACCGATCAGCCCGCCGATGATTGTGCCGGAGCCACCGGCGAGCGGTGTGCCGCCGATCACGGCAGCGGCAACGGCAAGAAACATGATCTGGTTGCCGCCCGCTTGCGGATCGATCGACGTGATGCGAAAACCCTCCAGGATTCCGGTCAAGCCGGCAAGCAGCGCGGCAATAATGAAATTGCCGAGCTTCAGGCGCCTGACCTGGATCCCCGCTTCGCTCGCGCCTAACTGATTCGCTCCCGAGGCGATCGTATGCAAGCCCCAACGTGTGTGTCGAAGCAACACGTGCATGCATGCGGCAATGACAAGTGTCCAGATGATCTCGCTATAGCCCCATTCCCCCATGAAGGCCGCGAACATTGAATTCTCCGGTGGCGAAACCGGCGTGCCACGTGAGATTGTCAACGTGAGGCCATTCACGAAGAACAATGTACCGAGCGTCGTCACGAAGGATGGGATGCGCAGGTACACCGTCACCGCGCCGTTGATCAGCCCCACGAGGCCTGCGGCGAAGACGCCGGTGAGCATCGCAAGCCATGGCGGCAAGCCCGCCTCGAGCGCGAAATGCATGATAAAAGGCGCAAACGCGAACACCATCCCGGCAGAGAGATCGATTTCCCCGCCGATCATCAGCATGATTTCGCCGAAAGCAATGATCGCTACCGGGGCGATGAACTGCGAAAGATTCTGAAGACTCGCGCTGGTCAGCAGGAAGTCATGATTGACGGTTTCGAAGTAGATGCACAGGATGAGCGCAACCGCAAAGATGCGAATCTCGCTGGAACGCCCGAGCGCGCCTGACCAGCGCCTCGGGCGTTTCGCGGCTTTTTGAGCATCCGTCACGGAAGACGTCACCCTTTGATCGCACCTGTGCGCGGCACGATCTGGGCTTTCGTGCTCTTGCCTTCATAGCGCGTCGACGTGTTCAGGTATGGATCGACCGTGCCCTTGGTGACGAACTTCAAACCGGTGTTGACATTGGCCGGCCCAACGAGCCCACCTGAGGCGAGAAAGGTGAACGCCTCCACCACCGTATAAAAGCCCTGCACGTACGGCTGCTGATCGATCGTGAAGTCGAGGAAGCCGTCGTGAATCAGGTCGACCGTGCGCGGCAACAGATCAAAGCCGCCGCCGTGGACACCTTTGGACGGCAGGTTGGATTCTTTCATCACCTCGGCGACGCCCTGAGTGCTGCCCGCGTCCACGGCGAACATGCCTTTGAGATCCTGGTGGCCGAGAAAGAAGGACTTGATCTTCGAAAGTTCTTCATTGACGGTCGCGCCAGTTGCGATGGTCTGCACGTCGATTTTCTTACCCGATTTCTTGATCGCAGCCGCCGCGCCGTCAAGCCGGGGCTGAATGTTGAGCTGGCCTGGCGTGGCGATAAAGAGTGCGACGAGGCCGCTATCGATAAGGCTCACGATTCGCTCGCCCATCTGATAGCCGGACAGATAAAGATCCTGGCCGATGTAGGCGAGGCGCGGATTCGTGGAACCCGAGGGCGCGTCGGCGTTATAGGCGAAGACGGGAATGCCGGCGTCGAGCGCGGCCTGAATGGGTTTGTCGAACGCCTTGGGATCGACGATGGGTACGGCGATCGCGTCGGCTTTCGCGGCAATCGCCGCGTTGACCGCATTTACCATTTCGCCGATGTCGGCATTCGCCGAGCCGGTCCATTGATAGTCCATCCCCAGCAATGCGGTCGCGTCCTGAATGCCGTATTGCGTGGGTACGAAGAACGGATTCGTTGTGACATGGTTGACGAATACGATCTTCCACCGCTTGTGCGCCGGGAATGAACCGCCTTCCGCAGCCTGGGCCGGCGTTATCATGCCGCCGCCCATTAGCGCCAGTGCTGCAGACAGGCCAGCGCCCTGTAGCAGTCCCCGACGCATGCCCTGTACTTCGTCCTTGTCATCCTTTGCTTGCGCCATCTCGATCTCCCGTCTCTCAGTTGTTAAACACTTTACTGTTCATGACGGCGCAGGCAGGAAAAGCCCCGGCAAGAACACCGCCGGAGCCGGGCATCCATCTTTTCATGATGCCCGCGTGCACGCGCGTACGCATGACTAACCTGCAGAAAATGCTATATCACCCCCTTTTACCTATTAATCGATGTATACCCTTAACTAGTCGGACTAATTAATTTTTGCGGTGCAGCGCAGCGTTCCCCGTTCGCCTTCAGCGGCGCGGCACAACACAATGATAGGACGGGTTTCACTCCCTGGCCGTCGCTCATGCGTTGTCGATTTGATCTGCGCTATGGGCCACTTTAATAGTATTACTATCAAGTTAGCGGACGAAAGGAAAAAGACGTGAATAGTCGCAGCCAGGCGAAAACCCAGGACATCTCCGAGCATGATTTTCACGGTTGGCCAACTATTGGGATCTGCGATGCGTGGCGTGAAGGTCCCGCGTCATTTCGCATGGAGCGGCGCAGGCGCTGCCGCCGTGTTTCGGTGAGCGATAGCGCTACGCCGGGTACTGGCTAACGGTTTCCAGAACGCTCTCGGCGTCGGCGCGCGCGTTGTCGAGCTGGACCAGACTCGCATGCCGCGCGCCCAACGGGTCACGGCTCTGGATCGCCGTGAAAATGGCCTTGTGGCGCGGCAACGAAAGCGAATGCGTGTCGGGATGGCGACTTGTCAGCTTGATCGATTCGGATAGCGCCAAGGTCAGCATGTTGCCGATGTAGGCCAGCAAGTCGTTGTGTGTGGCGGCCATGATCGCGCGATGAAACTCGAGGTCGGGATCGAGGAGCGCGCTCGCGGTTTCCGCGCGCTCCATCTGGTCATATGCCGATGCGATTCGCTTGAGATCGTCGCTTGTCGCCGCAGTGGCGGCGAGTGCGGCCGCCGCGGGTTCGATAATGCGGCGCACGGTCAGGAGCGAGCTGAAGAACTCGCCTTCCGGAACGCTGTTGATCGTCCAGTAGAGCACATCGGGATCGAGCATATGCCAGTCCGCGCGAGGCTTCACGACACTGCCGACACGCGGTTTCGACACGACCAGCCCTTTTGCCACGAGCACACGGGTGGCCTCGCGCAGGACGGGGCGGCTCACGCCATAGCGCTCGCACAAAACGGCTTCAGCAGGCAATCGCTGACCCGGCTGCACCTTGCCGCTCACGATCTCCATGCCGAGCTCCTGCACGATGCGGCCGTGCAGGCTCTTGCGCTGTTGCAGATGACGGTAGTCCATGGTCAGCGATCGCGGTCGTGTCCGGCTCAGTCCTGTGCCGACCGGTGCAACGTCTTCTGGACGGCACGTGCTTCGTTGTCGAGACGGAGGTAGGACTGCTTCGTGGAAATCCGTTGCCGGTTCAAGCATAGCACGCGCTTTCTGGCGCGGCGCCACGCAAGCACGTCGATCGCAAAGGTGAAATGGGCGATGCATTTCCAGGTAGACACACTGGCGAAACTCGTCTCCTGCTAGTTTCTCTTTCGCTCATCCGCAAAGCTTCGTCGTATGAAAAGCCCGATGTTATCCACTCGCGACGAGGCAAACGCCCTGATCACCACAATACCGACGACACTCAAAATAATCACTACAGCCGGAATCTCAAGCCAGGTCATATCCACGGGAAAACTCCTCACGGTCTGGGGAGTCGCCACGACGAAAATGAATTGAAAACAGTACGCCGTCATGGCGACAGCTCACCTTGACCAGTGTAGGCAAGCGGAACTGATGCGCTTAACGAGCATTTTTCATCGATATGTGAGAAAGATTGCAATGGCGCCAAACCGGCGCCATCTGTTTCTCACTTGCGATCGGGATAGCGCAGCTTCGAGTGAGTCCGCCCGTACGAAAGATAAATGATCATCCCGATCACCAGCCACACGACAAGCCGTACCCACGTGACGAGCGGCAACCCCGCCATCAGCAGCAGACAGAACAGGATCCCCAGCACCGGTATGACCGGCACGCCAGGAACGCGGAAGGGGCGTGACGCATCGGAGTCGCTGCGCCGCAGATAGATCACGGCGCCGCAGACGAGGATGAACGCGAACAGTGTGCCGATGCTGACCATCTCGCCCAGCACGCTAATCGGTGTGAGCGCGGCCACGATCGCGACTATCGTGCCAATCATGATCTGACTCAGGTGAGGCGTCTGAAGACGCGGATGAACCCGCGCGAAAAGAGGCGGTAGCAAGCCGTCCTGCGACATCGTGAAAAAGATGCGGCTCTGGCCGTACAGCAGCACGAGAATCACGGTGGTCAGTCCCGTCAGCGCACCGATCTTGATGAGGATGGAGAACCAGTTGAGGCCGATGGCGTCGACGCCCTTGGCGATCGGATCCGGGACGTTCAGATCCGTGTACGGCACGAGTCCTGTAAGGACGCCCGCGACGAGGATGTACAGCACGGTACAAATGATCAGCGATCCCAGGATGCCGATCGGCATGTCCCGCTGCGGCTTCTTCGCTTCCTGCGCGGCGGTGGACACTGCATCGAAACCGATGAACGCGAAGAACACCACGGCCGAGCCACGCAGGATTCCGCTCATGCCGAAGTTGCCGAACTCGCCGGTATTGGCCGGAATGAACGGATGCCAGTTAGCCGGCTTGATGAAGAATACGCCGAGCGCGATGAAGGCCACCACCACGACCAGTTTGACCGCCACCATGATGTTGTTCAGGCGTGCAGATTCCTTCGTGCCAAGCACGAGCATGGTGGTGAGAATCGCAATGATCAGCACTGCTGGAAGGTTAACGAGGCCCGTCGCCGTCGTGCCGTCGGCGAGCTTGATGACAGTGCCTGGCGCGGCGGCCAGAACGGGCGGGACATCGATACCCACGTTCCGCAGCAAACTCACGATATACCCTGACCAGCCGACCGCGACGGTCGCGGCGCCCATCGCGTATTCGAGGATCAGATCCCAGCCGATGATCCACGCAAATATCTCGCCCAGGGTGGCATAGGTATAGGTATAGCTGCTGCCGCACACCGGCAACATGGCGGCCAGCTCCGAGTAGCAGAGGCCGACGAACGCGCAGGCGATGCCGCCGAGTACGAAGGACAGAATGATGCTGGGCCCGGCGAATTGCGCTGCGGCGGTGCCGGTCAGAACAAAGATGCCGGCACCGATGATGGCGCCGATTCCCATTGCCGTGATGCTGGTCGCGCCGAGCGTTTTTGATAGCGCGTGGCCTCCTTCCGCATCGGCACTTCCCACGATATCGGCGACAGATTTCCGCGCCATGTAGCTCGTATCAGCCATGATGAGTCGTCCCGTTCAAATGGTGTTTGGACACGGGCCGACTCGGCTTGCTTCGGCTCGTGGAGCACGACAAAAGCATCTGTTACCGAAAGCTGGCGGGGATAGGGTGAAGCGATATGTCGAATTCAGTGTATTCCGAATTGAAAGTAAAGTGAATAAGCGGCGTGCTCGCGCTGCTGGACTAATCAGCGATGGCGTCCGCCCAAGGGGGAAGCCATCCACTGAGGCCAATCAATAGCAGACGTACGAATTTCCAGTGCCGGAAAACTCGCATTGCCCCGAGCCAATCTGATGCAGCATCGCGACGGTATCGCCGGTGACTTCGTTGAGTGTCTTAGCGCCTCGGCGCACGGCGGCCATGGCTTGGTGATCGGGAGCTTCAGTGATCGCCCGGTATTTGATGGTGAGGGTGGTCATCGTGCTCCTCCCTCAGATTGATCGATACGTTGACCGGGTGTCCCCGGTCGGCGTGTTGTGAATGTGCGGGTGCACGCACCAGATAACGCAATGACTGTGCCAGTTTAGGCAGCGTTCCCCCCGCGAATCCGAACCGCCCGCCAGAAAAGTATCTGGTGACGTTGTGCGCGGAAGCGCACATAGTCATGCATGTCGGGGGCATAGTCTGTCGGGTACCGCGCAAACATCGCCGTCTGACGTAGAGGCGCGGTGTTTTCCGTACATCCTTCGCACGTCCCCCAGCTCTAGCGGCAATTCGGGGAATGGTCGCTCACAACGACAATACGAGGTCGACATCGGGGAGCCGCGCCGTCCGCGGAATGCAGCGTCCAAGCCACCAGGTGCCACCGATGCGTCTCCAAGCCGTCAAATTTGCGTTGATTCTCGCCTGCGGGTGCATGGCTGCCGCCAATGCACTTGCTGCCGATGCAGCCGATGCCGCCGGGGTCGTCAAGACCGTCAAGGGCACCGTGCAGATCGAGCGGGCCGGGGCGAATTCGGGCGCGGCCATTGGCAGCCAGGTTTATGGCAGCGACCGCATCGTGACCGGCGCGGAGTCTTCCGTTGGTATCACGCTGCGCGATACCACCCAACTCTCGGCCGGCGCCAATACGATCCTCGAGCTCAACAAATTCGCGTTCAATACGACAACCCATGACGGCGTGCTCGACGCCACCGTCAAGCGCGGATCGCTGGCCGTGATCTCCGGAAAGCTCGCAAAGGCAAATCCGGATTCCGTCCGTTTCAGTACGCCGACCACCACGCTGGGTGTGCGTGGTACCGAATTCATCATCGAGGTCGGCGACAAAGGGGAGAGTGCACGTTGACAGTTGCGATCCGAGGTTACAGGCAGGCATTCGCTGCGGCATTCGTCGCGCTGGGTTTCCTCGCCGGCTGTAGCACGCCGGACAAGATTATTTTATTGCCGGATCCCGAAGGAAAGGTAGGCGCGGTCGTTGTCCATAGCGCCACCGGAGAGCAGACCATAAACAAGGCCTACGAAGGCGTCGACGTCACCAAGGGCGGCTCCATCGAAAAAACCATGGATAGCCAGGCCACTGTGGAGACCCGATATGGCCAGCTACTCGCGGCACGGCCTCCGCGCCCCATGACGTTTACGATTTTCTTTCTGTTCGACTCCGCCACCGAATTGGCGCCGGAATCCGCCGATACAGTCAAGAAGTTGAAAACCGTGCTGGCGACCTGGCCGGCGCCCCAGCTCGTGGTGGTCGGTCACACTGATCTGGCGGGCTCTCAGGATTTCAATGACAAGTTGTCCATGCAGAGGGCGCAGACCGTTGCTGCGTTCCTGACCAAGCAAGGCATTCCCGCCCGGGAAATAGAGACCGCCGGCCGGGGCAAGCGCGAGCCACTGGTCCCCACGGCAGATGGCATTCCCAATCGCATGAACCGACGCGCAGTCATTACCATCCAATGACCCGCGCCACTCATCGGCGCTGAAGGGCCTTTCCGTCGATGAAGCGCTTTTACGACCCGTGGATTGCCCGCATCAAGCGTCTGCTGAGGGCGGCCCAGGGGCGCCCGGTGGCACTGGTGGTGTTGTTCGGCCTGAGCCTGCTCAACCTGTCCAGCGAATGGCCGAGCGACATCCCACGTCCGGCTTTCGTGAACATGCTTGAAGAGTCGCTTCCCGACTCCTTCAAAACGGCCCGGCAAATTCTGTTCGACCAGTACCAACGTCATTCCCCACGGGTTCCGACCGCTCAACCCGTGACGATCGTCGAGATCGATGAGGAGACACTCGCCACAATCGGGCAATGGCCCTGGCCGAGAAATCGGCTCGCCGGCCTCGTTGATGCCATTGCGGCGCGCAAACCGCTGGCTATCGGTCTCGACATCTACATGCCGGAGCCGGATCAGACCTCTCCTGACAAGGTGGCCGGCAACCTGCCGGACACCGCTGCGGCGCTCGCCGCCGGCTTGCGTGCCCTTCCGAGTCACGAAGCCATTCTCGCCCGCGCGTTGCGCGCCGCGCCGACCATACTGGGCGCCGCGCCGCTCGATCACGCCACGCCTGGCGCCAGCACCGATTTGCGAAGCGCGCCGATCCTCGTGCATGGCGCCGACCCGCTCGACAGCGTACAACGGTATGACTATGTGCTCGCCAGCTTGCCGGAGTTGCAGGCGGCGGCCCACGGGCAGGCGATGTTGAGCGTGGCGCTCGAACAGGGCGTGGTCCGGCATATTCCGCTCATCATGGGCTTGAGGGAGAAGCTCGTCCCCAGTCTGCCGATGGAAATGCTGCGCCTCGCCACGGGTTCCTCGGCAATCGACGTCTTTGCCGACTCATCGGGTGTGCAGGCGGTGGGTGTCGCCGATGCGCAGGTGCCCACGCAACCCGGCGGTGATATCTGGTTGCATTTCGCATCCATTCGCTCGACGCTGAGCCGCTACGTGTCGGCCCGCGATATTCTGCAGGGCACGGTCGACCCCGAACGCATCCGGAACAAACTGGTGCTGGTCGGGCTGACTGGCGCGGGCGTGACTGACATGCGCACGACCCCGTTGGGAGAGCTGGTGCCGGGTATCGAAATTCAGGCGCAGGTCATCGAGACGATTTTCGAGGGACGTTTCCTGCGCCGCCCCACCTGGCTGAAATGGGCAGAGTCTGCTTTCATCATGACGTTCGGGCTGCTGATCATCTGGTATGTGCCTCGGCCTCAATCGCGGTTTGCGGTCTTCATAAGAGTCGTCCCTAAGGGTGTCGCCGCCTTGGGCGTGTCCCTGCATCTGCTGAATCTTCTATGCTGCTTCTTTATTTTCGTGCGCTTCGGACTGCTGGTCGATGCCGCCGCGATTTTCATTATCCTGTCGGCGGTCATGGGCTGCTTCCTTTCCCCCGCGTTGCTGCGCGCCGACGAACAGGCCAGGGCCGAAGTCACGCACGCGCAGGAGCGTAAGGCCGAGGGCGACCGCACCGGCAACGCGCGAGGACCTTGAGGCAGTGCGGCGCTTTTGCCGGCCGCCACATCGAACCTGCTTTTCCAGAATTGCTTCCCTATACTTTGAACAACGAAGGCAACAAGCCAATCAACTGATCATTGATCTGGCTTGAAGATCGATCGGGAGCGAACAGGCGCCGAGCTGTTCCGCGCGACGCAGTGGCATGCGGGATGCGTCGCGGCGCAGGAGCGCCAATCTGGAGCGAGACATGAGCCTGACAGCACCCACCGCGTCCGAGGGTGGCCATTCCGGCGAACCTGTACACCGCCGGCCGGCATTGCCCGCGCTTGCGCTTGCGGCTCTGGGTGTCGTGTACGGCGACATCGGCACCAGCCCGCTGTACACGCTGCAGACTGTCTTCGACCCGCTCAATGGGCTCACGCTGAATGCGCTGAATGTCGTCGGCATCGTGTCGTTGATCTTCTGGTCGCTGACGGTGGTCGTGTCGCTCAAATATGTCGCGCTGATTCTGCGCGCGAACAATCACGGCGAAGGCGGCATCATGGCGCTGCTGGCGCTCGCCGCCTCTTCGGTGTCGGCCCGGCCGCGACTGCGCGCTGCACTGCTGGGCGTCGGCATCATGGGGGCTGCCCTGTTCTACGGCGATAGCGTGATCACGCCGGCAATCTCGGTGCTGAGCGCAGTCGAAGGTCTGGAGGTTGCCGCGCCGTTTCTGAAGACGTGCGTGATACCCGTGACACTGGTCGCGCTCGTTACGTTGTTTCTGATGCAAAAGCGTGGGACGGCCGGCATCGGCTCGATTTTCGGGCCTGTGATGGTGCTCTGGTTCGTCGTGCTTGCGGTGGTAGGCGTGATCAACATGATGCGGGCGCCCGCCATATTGGCGGCGCTCAACCCATTCGCCGGGCTGGCATTCTGCCTGCATCACCGGTGGCTGGCCTTCGTTGCGTTGGGTGCCGTGGTGCTGTCGCTGACGGGCGCGGAAGCGCTTTATGCCGACATGGGCCACTTCGGCGCGAAGCCGATCCGGCTTACGTGGTTCGGGCTGGTATTCCCGGCGCTTGCGTTGAACTACCTGGGGCAGGGCGCGCTGCTGCTTGCCGAGCCAGGCGCGTTGCAGAATCCGTTCTACCGGATGTTCCCGCAATGGTCGCTGTATCCGATGATCGCGCTCTCGACCGTCGCTACCGTGATCGCCTCCCAGGCGGTGATCTCGGGCACGTATTCGATGACCAAGCAGGCGATGCAACTCGGCTTCCTGCCGCGGATGAATGTCATCTATACGTCGGAACGGGAAATGGGACAGATCTACGTGCCGGGCATCAACTGGACGCTGCTGGCGGCCGTGGTGGCCGCTGTGCTCGGGTTCGGTTCGTCGACGGCGCTCGGTTCCGCGTACGGTATTGCCGTGACCGGCACGATGCTCATCACGACGATCCTGACGTTCTTCGTCGTGCGCTATGCATGGCATTACAACTGGTGGCTGTGCATCTTCGCGACAGTGTTTTTCTTCATCATCGACGCGACGTTCTTCTCGGCGAATCTGCTGAAACTCGTGCAAGGCGGCTGGTTCCCATTGCTGGTCGGCCTGATCATCTACACGATCATGGCGACATGGGGACGCGGCTGGGAGATGATGCGCGCGGAAGCGCGCGTGAGAGCCGGCACGACGCCGCTCAAGCCATTCCTCGCGACGCTCCTGGCCCGCTCACCGATGCGGGTCGGCGGGACGGCGATCTTTCTGTCGCCTGATCCCGATGGCGTGCCGCACTCGCTGATCAACAATCTGATGCACAACCGCGTGCTACATGACCGGGTCGTTTTCCTGACCGTCAATAACGAGGAGATACCGTGGGTTCCTGCGAGCAAGCGGGTGACCGTGCATCCGCTCGACTCCGAGTGCTACCAGATCACGATCACGTATGGCTTCATGGATGAAGTCGATCTGCCGCGCGCACTGGAAATATGCAAGGCGTCGGGCCTTGTTTTCGAACCCGCTGAAACCTCGTATTTCCTCAGCCGCGCCACCGTCGTGCCGACGCGTGATAGCGGCATGGCCATGTGGCGCGAGCGGCTGTTCGCGGTCATGCTGCACAACGTGGGCAATGTTGCTGCGTATCTCAAGTTGCCGGCCAATCGAGTGATCGAACTGGGCGCACGCGTGGAAATGTGACGCGGCATTTTTTTGCGCCGGTTGTGGCGGCTCGTGACGCACGCCTCCAGTCATCATGGTTTGCGCTGTCCGATCAACGTCGGACAGCGGCTCTTCAGAGCGCTCTGGCTCGAGATCAGAAGGTGCCGGCAATCGTGCCGCCTGTTGCGAGGACAAGAATACGCGGTGATCCGGCGGCTGGACTCGCCGCCTCGGTACCGGTCGCGTTTCCGGGCGTTGCGTCTGCTGCCCAAGCACTGGCGTCGTACAAGGAACCGGCGCATACGAGAAGCACTGCGGCAAGCGTTGTACTCAACCTGCGCCCACAGGTGGTCTGCGGGAGGGCAGTCATGGTATTCATATTCTGTCTCCTAAGAGGGTTCAACAGCGCAAAGAAGCACGTCACATGTTCGAGCGGGTCAATCGGCGATGCGGGTAACGGGCCGTGCGGCGACGGCCGTTGCGAGGGCCACGCACTGCTGCGCAAGCACGTCTGTCGGATCGACCAGGCTGACGCGTGCGCCGCTTGTGCCTACGTAACTCGTGTGCGGCAGCAAAAGCGGCAATTCGGTACATCCCATGATGATGACTTCAACGCCTTGCGCGATGAGTCCATCGATTGAAGCGCAGATATCGTCAAGGCATTGCCCGGTGGTAAATCCCGCTTTCACGCCTTCCTTGCCGTAGATCGCATCCATCACGCGAGCCTGCAATTGCGCGTCAGGCACGATTTGCCGCAGCCCCTCCGATTCCAGGGCTTTCTCGTAGACGCCGCTCGCGATCGTGCCCGAGGTCGCCAGCACACCAACGGAGCGGAGTTGCGGATACATGTCACGGAGATGGCGAACCGTAACCGTCAGCATATTGACGATCGGTATGCCCAGGTACGGTTGAATGCGCTCAACAAAGGCATGGGCGGTGTTACACGGAATAGCGATGAGATCCGCATCGCCCGACTCGAGCTTCTTACACGTCGCGTAAAGCGAAATGGTGGGGTCGGGGCCGTCGCCGATCAGATTTTCCGTGCGATCGGGAATCTGCGGATTCTGTTCAATCAGGAGCCTGATATGGTCCTGATCGCGATTTGCCGGCGTATTGCGCACGATCTTCTGCATGAAATCCACCGTGGCTGCGGGCCCAACCCCACCGACTACGCCCACTTTGAAAATGGACTCGGGCGAACCGTAATTGCCCGCTATGACGTACTGTGCATAGGCAAGATTCGAATCGATCAGTGGTACTCGAAAATGGCCCATTTCCTCCGCCACGAGCGCAATTTCCGTCAGGCCCGGCACAATGACATCCGCACCTTGCGCGATGAGGTCCTCGCACGCTTCGCGCAGAAGTGCAACGGGCCGGCCAGACAGGTTGCCGCTCTTGATGCCGTGCGCGCCATAGACAGCTTCGGTGATGAGATCGATGCCGTCATGTGAACGAGGATGAATGACTTCAAATTCCGGCGCCGCGAAATACTTCTCAAAAAGGCCTTTTTCTCGCGTGTAGTCCGAGGTCAGGACGCCGATTCGCCGCGCGGTCGGAAATTTTCTGCGCACGTGGCAGCGGACCGCCTCGACCATATCGACGATCTGCAAGGGCGAATTGGCCTTTAACTCATCGATGAACGTATGGCTGAGAAAGCACGGGAGTACGACTGTCGTCACGCCTCGCTTCGCGAAACCGCTGATCATGTCGAAAATGTACAGCTTGCGTTGAGTCGTCGCTTCGCTGCCAATCGCTGCGCTTCGGAAGGGATGCTGTTCGAAAATCACATCGACGTGTTCGGCATCGCTCGACGCGGGCGTCGATTTGACGAGCTTGAAAAAGACGTCGGCACTCGCCAGTGGGCCCAGGCCGCCCACCACGCCGAACTTTTTCCCACTCAGCACGCTTGCGCTGATCATTTCGTTTCGCCTCGCAGTTGGCCCAGGGCAACGCTGTCTTCGCCGCGAATCTGCTTGACGACCCGCTTCGCTTCCCACTTCGCAATAACGGCCGTCGCGATGCTGTTGCCGATCACGTTCGTGGCGGTGCGCCCCATATCGAGGATCTGATCGATGGCAAGGATAAGCACCACGCCAGACGGCGGCAGATGAAACATGGGCGCAACGGCAGCGACTACGACGACGGAACCGCGTGCGACACCGGCCATGCCCTTGCTGCTCAACATAAGAACGAGCAACATCAGGATTTGCGCGCCAAGAGGCATGTCGATGCCGAAAGCCTGCGCGATGAAAATCGCCGCGAACGCCTGGTACATCATCGACCCGTCGAGATTGAACGCGTAGCCGAGCGGCAACGTAAAGCCCACAACCTTCTTGTCGATACCGAACGCTTCAAGCTTTTCGGTCAGACGCGGATAAGCGGCTTCGCTGCTCGCGGTCGAAAAAGCGAGCATCGCGGGTTCCCGCACGGCTCTTAGCAACCTCCAGATCGATTTGCCCAGAAAGACGTGGCCGACGAGGATAAGGACAATCCACAGCAGAACGAGACCGAGATAGAAGCTGCCGACAAGCTTGCCATACGTGGCCAGCACATCCAGGCCGTTCACCGTAATCGCGGATGCAAGGGCACCGAAAACACCGATGGGTGCGAGCCGCATTACATAGTCGGTCAGCTTCAGCATTGCAGGGACGAGCGCATCGACACAGGCGATTAGCGGCGCGACGCGCGGGTCCTTTCGGATGGCGCTCAGGACAACGCCAAACAGGACCGAGAAGACGAGGATTTGCAGGATGTCGTTTCGAGCCATCGCGTCGATGATGCTGGAGGGAAACGCGTGTGTGACGAAGTCCTTGAAGTTCAGGCCCGCGGTGTTGAGTCCCGTGGCCACGTCGGAACTGGTCTGTGTCATATGCAAGCCGGCACCGGGCTGCAGCGCATTTGCAAGGACGAGGCCAAGCGCGAGCGAGAAAAGCGAGGCGCACAGGAACCATCCCACCGACCTGAGCCCGATTCTGCGCACGTCGCTCGTCCCTTCCATGCCGGCGAGACCGGACACCAGCGTCGCGAAGACGAGCGGCGCGATGATCATCTTCACAAGCCGCAGAAAGATATCGGTAACGATCGAGAAGTAGCCCGCGATGGCCTTCGCTTCTGCGGCATTAGCGACGCTTTTATGGCAGACGTAACCGACAATCACGCCGAGCGCCATGCCGGCCACGATATAGAAAGTAAGGCGGTTTTTCATTTCCATCAGTCCGGGAATGCGCACAAAGGTCTGGCATGACCAGCGTACGCTGGCAGGAGGCAAAAGCGTCGTTAGCGGGCCGCTTCTGTGTATGAACGGATGATAGAGATGATCGAAACCGACTCAATGCGGGTCCTGCATGGAGGTATGCGAGACTCGCATAACCCGGGATAACCCCTAACCGACGGCCGGCGATTCGGCGCGAAGGTGGCGCCAGAGCGTGTCGATAAATTCATTGCGATTTGACGCGTCCCGGTAGACGCGAAGTTCGACTTCAAGCGTCCATGCCTCGCGGCCCGCCAGCACCAGCTCGCCTGCGTCGAGCTCGGCGACGATCGAACTTTTGGGAAGCCACGCGATTCCTTCGCCTTCCAGGACCAGTTTCTTGAGAACCTCGGCCATGTCGGATTCGTAATGAGGCCGCGACGCTGGCTTCGTATCGACCCGACTCAAAAGAAGTGCGAGGCAGCGGCCGAAATAGCTGGTTTCTGTATACGAAATCAACGGCAATGGACGGGCCGCTGTTCCGGGCAAGCGGAAAGTGGGCGCACCACGCAGATTCGGCCGGCACACAGGCAGCAGTACATCGACGCCCACGGTGAGATGCTCGTACCTGATCGGGTCGAGATGGAGGGGAAGCTCCGGATGGTGATAGGCAAACATCAATTCACAGTTGCCGTTCACGAGCATCAGGATGGAGTCGTGGACATTGGTGGGTATCACCCGGGCGCGTACCTCTCCGAAGCGTGCAGTGAGCGCCTTCAACCAGGCAGGCAGGAAACTTAACGCGATCGTATGGCCCGCTGCAATCTGCAGGCCTTTGCCCTCCATACGCTGTTCGATACGAATGATGGCTCGCGTATCGAATAGCTTCCCGAGTATGTCGACGGCTGCTTCCCGAAATAGTTGTCCGGCAGGCGTCAGCGTTGGCGGGAAACTGCTTCGGTCGATTAGGTCTGCGCCCACCCACTGCTCAAGTGACTGAATGCGCCTGCTGAATCCTGACTGGGTGACATTCCGGAACTCCGCCGCGCGCGAGAAGCTCTGGTACTGGGAAAGTGCGATGAAGTCCTCGATCCACTTGATTTCCATGTCGGATCCCTATGATGTGCAGTAAGTAGCGCGTATCTCGAAGTGAGTGTGCGATTCTACGCGGGAGAGATGTCCTGGACTTTTACATTGGGGCGGCTCGCTTGCAGCGGCGTGGGGCCGCTGGATTTCCGACGGTTGTCTCCTTGTTTGCGCGTAGCATTGTCGTTGTTGCCCCCCGAACGCCAGGAAATTGACGATATGGCGTCAATCAACATTGGGGGCGACTAGATCGGTGCAGCACGCCACGAGCACGCGAATGCAGTCCAGCAGATGAAGGTGCCGAACATGAAGGATCACTTGCCAGAGGGTTTCCCGCCCAGGCGGCATCACGATTATCGGCTCGTCGGCGGAGCGGGCGAGCGCGCGCAGGCTGCCGGCCTCGTCAATGCTGACTGGTACCGGTGCGCCGTGCCGCGCCCGGTGATGAAGCAGTTGCTGCAGCGTAGCGACGCCCGTGCGGTTCGCGATACGTTGATCTGGTACGGAGCGATCGTCGGCAGTGGCATCGTTGCATGGTTTGCCTGGACCGCGCATTCGCTGTGGGCGGTCCCCGCGTTCTTCGTCTATGGCACGCTATATTGCAGCCCGGCCGATTCCCGCTGGCACGAGGCCGGTCATGGCACGGCATTCAGAACCCGCTGGATGAATGACGTGTTGTACCAGGTCGCCTCGTTCCAGATATTTCGCCGTGCGACGGTGTGGCGCTGGAGTCATGCCCGTCATCACACGGATACCCTCGTGGTTGGACGCGACCCGGAGATCGCCGCGCCACGGCCGACCGATTGGGTAGCGCTCGCGCTGAGCGTGTTCGCGCTGAAGCACGTTTCGATTGAATTGCCGAAGATGGTTGCAGCCGCGTTCGGCCGCATCAACGAAGACGAGCGGACTTTCGTGCCGCCCTCAGAATGGCCAAAAGTATTTCGTGAGGCCCGCATCTCGGTGGCTATTTACGCTGCGGTGATTGCCGCGAGTGTCTACTTCCGCAGCATCTTGCCGCTGCTCTACATCGGACTGCCAAGCCTGTATGGCGGATGGCTCTATCTGTACTTCGGACTCACGCAGCACGCGGGCATGCCCGAGAACGTGCTCGATCACCGAAAAAACTGCCGTACGGTAATGATGAATCCGCTTTTCCGCTTCCTGTACTGGAACATGAACTACCACGTCGAACACCACATGTTCCCGATGGTGCCATTCCATGCGTTGCCGCAGTTGCACGAGACGGTCAAGGCCGATATGCCGCCGCCGTATCGCAGCAGCCTCGCCGCATATGCCGAAATCATTCCGGCGCTGGTGCGCCAGACGCGCGACCCCTCATACCACGTCGTGCGCCCGATGCCGGGCGCGGAGCAGGCCTGAGCGGACTCAACACAACAATCGGAGACGCACACCATGTCACAGTGGATTGATGCTGCCGCGCTGGACGACATCGACGATGAAGACGTCATGCGCTTCGACCATGCTGAACGTACCTACGCGATCTACCGCGTCAACGGCAACGTCTACGCAAGCGATGGCCTGTGCACGCACGAGCAGGTTCATCTGAGCGAGGGCTTCGTGATGGATCATGTGATTGAATGCCCGAAGCACAACGGCCGCTTTGACATCCGCGATGGCCGTCCGCTGTGCGCGCCTGTCTGCGAGAAGCTCAGGACTTATCCCGCGAAGGTGGAAGACGGCCGCATCCTGATCGAGGTTTGAGCCCTCGGCATCGAATTGTGCGATGGCAATTGCCGGCTCGTCGGTGAGCACCGCCGAGCGCTCATCGACTTTGTCATCCGTCAGAAGGTCGGCACGTCTGAAGTGGCCATCGAAAGATGCTCATTGACCTGCGTGACGGCAGCAGGCTATTCGCCAATGCGAGGCTGCATTGACCGCTCTGAACCGGGCTGCGAGCGTGCTGGACGCTGCTGTCCTATGCCGCAGGCGCCTACGCGCTGAGCGTCAGGCGCCGATGGCTGCGGTCATCACCGCATCTCGCACCGGCTCAAGCCCGCCAGATTGCCTTCCGGCAAGACATCTCGCCGCTGTCGATGGTCTTTAGGCCGTCGAAAAATCTGCGCCGCTCGCTTCACTTCAGTTGGCATGAGTGCGATTGAGCGTTTCCTGCGACCTGTGTGCTATCAGGGCTTTCCGGACGAACTGCTGCCGGAAGCCTTGCAGCAGGACAATCCTCGCGGCATCTGGCGTCTCACCGATGGCGAACTGTCCAAAGCCTGATCGACGATCGCCGTAACAGTAACGTGAAAGGAGCACGTGATCCACGCGTGCCGCAATCTTGCGTGCTCCTCGCCGGCATGCCGCCCGGCGCAATCATGACCCCGCCGGCAACTCACCGCATGGTGCTACCATCACTATGCTTATCATATTGAACGCACGTTGCGATTTCGAGAGAGGTTTGAATGGCTGCATTGCCCGAAGTGAGCGACACGCTATGCCCGGTCGCACGATCTCAGGCTGTTATCGGCGACCGCTGGGCTGTGCTGATCATGCGCGAACTGTTCATGGGGAATCGGCGGTTCGACAGCTTGCTGGCACAGTCGCAGGCAACACCGCAAATGCTCTCGGCCCGCCTCAAACGGCTTGAAGCGGACGGCATGATTCAGCGCAAGCGCTATATGGAAAAGCCGCCCCGCTACGAATACGAACTCAAGGAAATGGGCCGGGCGTTCTATCCCGTCATCCTGGCGTTACGCGAATGGGGCGAGACGTGGTGCAAGTCGCCGGACGAAGAGATTGCGGTGCGCTATACGCATCTCACCTGCGGCAACGGTGCCGGCATTGGCACCGTTTGCGAGGCGTGTGGTGAACCATTGAGACGCGAAGATTTGAAACCCGAATTGAGTTCAGCCTATGCGCAGGAGCGCGCTGCGCGACAGGACGCGGCGCGAGTCCTGAAGTCCGGGTGACACAGATCTGATGCTTGCAGGCCGCTCCACCAGTTCCGCTTCGCGGACATTCACACGAAACGGACGAATGGCGGACTTGTCACTGCCCGTCTGTTGAGTAGCGTTAGTCGTAGCTTTAACACTTTCAGATAAACCGAAAAGACCTCAGATTTTCAAGGCGTGACGAAGGGATCGCGAATTTCTCTTCGCGTAGTCGCGCATGGGAATGCGCCTCAAGACAGGGCCCGCGGCGCCGTTGCTTACGCGACACTTCGCGCCATCTCATCCGGGTTCGCGCTGGGTTGCTCGTCGCGCTGTGAGTTGAAGTCGCTTGTCCGAAGTGGGACCGTGTCCGAACTCGCGATCGAACGCTTCGCGCTGGCTCGAGCCAGGATGTGGTTGAGAGATAGATAAAAAAGTTCGAGTTGTCTCGCATCCGAAGCCCTACGCTCGAGATCGAACACTTCCTCGAGCACGGCGCGCGACAAATAAAAGCGTTGAAGTCCGTGGACAATACGAACCTGAAAGACGACGCCATCACTGTTGTGAGGCACCGCTGCCCAAATGAGCGATTGGCTACTCATGGAGCCCCCGTAGTCACGATCTGCGGATCAGAAACTGCACGGTTTCATCGTCGCATACCTCACGGGGACGCCAATATCTTTCAAAATAGTGACGATCGAGCATTTGACCTTATTACCACGGTCGATATATTGCAATGCAGCAAAATGTGTGTAGACTGGCTTTCGATGCGCCTGCCATTGCGCGCCCACAGTCGTGTTACGACGGGAGAATGCGCCATGATTACTTCTCAGGCTTCACACGCACCAACGGTCCCCGTATTGCATGTTTTCGAGCAAGCCGGGGCCTGGCATTGGGGCATTACCATCCCGCGCGCGACGGGCGGTGGATTCAAGCTGATTGCCTTCAGCGAGAAAGACTTTACGGATGAGAACGCGGCCCGTGCCGACGGGAGTCAGGCATTAGTCAGCCTTGGTGATGGCAGCGCGTGCGACCCAGTTCGTCATCCGAGCCACGTGAATTAAGTCTCCGATGCGTTCGTGCGTTTCGGCGACGTCCCCACGGCGTCGAAAGGCTTGCATCATCGCGACCGCTCAGCGCTCATTCGCTGGTATGGACCGACTCGACGAGACGATTACGCAACAGCAGGGAAAAATCCGTGATAGCGGAAATGCGTAGCATTGGCGGACTCCGCGAGGAGAGCGGTTGCGCCGACCGATGCCAGGGTGTCCACGGTCGCGCCCCGATTCGAAATGAACGCCCACTGTGTCGTCGCGTCGGAGAATTCAGGTGCCGTTCGGATTTTGCCGAGCACGGCGAGCAGCGCTGCGCTGTCCGGCGCATGGATGACGAACCCTTCGTTCGCAAGGGCAATTTCGTTCAGTCCCAGGGCGAGACATATCCGCATGCGCAGCGATGCTTCGCGTTCGGCCGCGCTGCGCGACCGGTCGATCAGTTGGCGGGTTGCCTCGTCGACGATGATTCCCTGCCTTTGTAGCGGCTTGTTTTGCCACGCGTCCGAAGGGCACGCCTTGTTTTCCGGCGTCAGAGAAACGAACGGATTGATTTCTGCGGGGTAGATACGGCAGACGAGCGGTCTTTCTTCATAAATGCCGCAGCGCATATCGGCGCGCAGATTGGGACACGCTCCGGCGAAAGCGCCGGCAAGAATGATCGAAATGCGCACGGGCAACGATCCGCTCATTGCCGGCACGGAGCGCGCTTTCCTGTAATCGGCTTGTGCGTTGCCGGGTTCGGGTTCGACCGGCCACGGAATGGCTTCACAAATGAGTTCCATCTGCCCGCCGCGCTCCAGCCAGTCGACCGCCTCGCCGATGGTCAACGGCAGGCGCAAATCGTGGCAGCACTTGCCGCACGCGGTGCATTCAAAATCGATATCGTTCACGCCGACTTTCCTCCGAATCAGTCTTGTTAGAGGGCTTAGTCGTGCCAGTGTCGAAAATCTGACAAGGAATCGAATTGAAAAATGCAGGGCGCCTGTTGTGGCTCAGTGCGTGCCGTGCGAATGCGGCCGTCATTCGCGGAGACGAAAGCTCATTCCGGGCCGCCTGACATGATGTCACGCATGAATTCATGCGTGGTCCGGCTTCGCTATTCAGCCGCAGTGTTCTGCGCCATGACAAGCGCGAGCGAAGCGGAGAGAATCGATTTCGCGAGCTTGTCGTCGTCGACCGCGCGCGCAATCGTTACCGCACCGACGATGGTCGCGACAATGCCAAGCGCCACGCTTTCGCTATGAGCGGACAACGTCTCGGCGATTTGCGACGTCAGCCTTCGCACGTAATGTGTCAGGCGTTCCTTGACCTCGGGTCCCGCATGCCGCGCTTCGCCGGCGAGCGCACACAACGCGCATCCGCTGCCGGGATTTTCCCGATGGCGCTCGCTCAGGAACCCTTCGGCGATGGCCTGCAACGATCCATTCGCCTTCGAGCGTTTTCTACCTGCCCCCGTGCTCAGGGCCGTGATGCGCTTTTCGCTCTGAGCGACCGCGTATTCCAGCGCCTCGAGAATCAATGCGTCGCGTGACGTGAAGTGGCCGTAAAACGCACCGTGTGTCAGCCCGGCGCTGCGCATGCAGTCCGCCACGCCGAGTGCCTCGATTCCGTGTTCCCGAATTTGCCGCGATGCGGTTTCCAGAACACGTTGCCGGCTTTCAGTTTTTTGCGCTTGCGAGTAGCCCATTTCGTTTCATCGCCCTTGACAATCTGCATGATGAGTATAATACTGAATTTGTGCATGATGATCAACATGCAGATTTTTTTGCTGGCGGCGTCGCGCCGCTTAACCGTTTCAGGCGTCCAGCGGCCGAGGCTTTCGGCGCACGAGCGGCGCCGTCAAGGAGAAGGATGATGCGTTTCACGGGAAAGACAGCCCTCGTCACGGGTGGAAATAGCGGTATCGGCTTCGTCACGGCGAGGCTTCTCATTGCTGAAGGCGCGCGCGTGGTGATTACCGGCCGCGACCGCGCCAAGCTGGATCAGGCTGTGGCCGAACTCGGCGAAAACGCGTTGGGTGTGCAGGCGAACCTGGATGACGAGACTGATATCGGGGCGCTGTTCAAGCAGATCGGCGACACATATGGCGCGCTCGACATCGTGTTTGCCAACGCCGGGATTTCTGGGCCGACACCGCTTGGCGGCACGACGGCAGTTGCTTTTGAGGCGATTCTTCGCACGAATCTGACGGCGGTCTTTCTGACGGTCCAGGCCGCGCTTCCGTTAATGGACGCGGGTGGTGCAATCGTGTTGAACGGTTCGGTGATGCGCGAGCTCGGCTCGCCGGGCTCGGCTGCTTATTCCGCCACGAAAGCTGGCATCACCGGGATGGCCAAGGTCTTCGCGTCCGAACTGGTGCAGCGTGGCATTCGGGTGAATACCGTCATCCCTGGCGGCACGCGCACGCCGATCTGGACGCGCGGCGCACGCGAGGGCGCCACGCTCGACGGCACCGAACAGGCCTTCGCGCCACGTATTCCCCTTGGTCGCCTTGCAACGCCGGAGGAAGTGGCGTCCGCTGTGCTGTTCCTTGCGTCGGGCGATGCTTCCGGTATGACCGGAGCGGAGATTGTGGTGGATGGCGGCACGATCGGCGCGCCATGGGGCGCCCCCATTTTCCGCAAGAGCTGAACTCAGACTGCGAGCGAGTGACGGTGAGGGTTGGGCATCGGTGGGCAGGGGCGCAGTGGTATGCAGGACGTGAACATATAATCGACACTGCCGCATCGAGTCCGACCCGAGGACGACATGGAAGACACATGGCAATGCCAGTTGCGACTCGCCGTTTCAGCGGAACTGGCTGACGCGCTGCGTAAGGATCCGGGGTGCTCAGCGCATGCCGCGCTAGGTGAGGTCCTGCGCAGACACGACGCGTCATTGAAGTGCCAGTTTGACGCATTCGCCGATTACGTGAGCGAAGCGGAGAAACTCGGCACGGAAAACTATCCGCTGTATCAATGGACCAAAGACACCATCGGCAAGCCGGAGAAGAAGGCCCGATACCTGCGGTCGTTCAGCGTCTACGTGGATGGCAATGAAGTTTATGGCAAGACCGTTGCCGACGCCATGGAGAACGAACTAGTTGCTCTGGTTAGCGACGACGGAATCCACAGCGTGGCGAAGTACGATACGAATCCGGCGAATAACCCGCAGCCGCCTTCACGTGAGCGCTAGCATGCTCGGCCGAGACCATCTACATTCGCAGATCGAAGTGAATTCACTTTCAATTGCATCACGACTTTGGAGCGCAATTCCGGCGAGTCATATCGAATGACCGGACCTCCGGCGGCCAGGCATTTCTCGCCGAGCGTTAGTATGTCCGGGTTGCAGGTAAACCGCGCACAGATTGTCGGTGACGATAAATCAAACGGTGAGACCCATGGATGACGACCCGCAGGTTGCCGCCGATCGGCGAAATTCAACGGATCGGCCCGGCGAAGCAGCGATCCGTTGGCTGGAGCACGTCGACCCCGGCACCCATCGCCGGATCAAGGGCCTACGGCTTGTGACGGCCTACGGTATCGCGGCCGCACTCGGAACGCTGCAGGACATTGCCCATAGCGTGCCTAGCGGCGTATCGCTCGGCGCACTGGCAGGAAGCTTCGCGCTCTGGGCAAGCGTATCGGAGGCAAAGACGACGCGCGCGGAGTCGAGCCGTGATCTGGCGCTCCTGAGTTTCGCCGCCGCGCTGGGCGCCGTTCTGTTCATCGCATTTTCCCCACTATTGCAATATGCCGGTCGTGCCGGTCCGGAACTGACGCTCGTGACCGGCGCATTTCTGGTCGGATATCTGAAGCGGTTCGGCGTGCTCGGCGCTGGAATCGGATCGCAAATCTATATCGGACAGCTGCTTGCCTATGGCTTCCATCTGAAATCCGCTGACCTGTGGGGCATTGGCGTTGCCGCGTTGATTGCCGCGGTGGCGTCGATCGTGCCACGCGTGCTGAGCGGGCCCTCCGAGCACCCGGCTTCCGTAGCCGCGCTCGCGGCGGGTCCGGCGCGGGGCACGAGGCGATGTTCGCCTGAGTTCTTCATGGGATTGCAGGCAGCCATTGGCGCGCTGATCATCGTCGTGATGAACGCCTGGGTTGGCCTCGAAGAATCGGCCTGGGCGATCACGGCATGCACTTACGTCGTCGCCGGCTCGGCAACGGGCACGATACAGCGGGTGCGCCGCCGGATCATCGGCACGTTGATCGGCGTTCCTTTAGGTCTTGCGTGTCTGCCGGTCGCGGAGCATGTGCCGTTGCTGATCTGGGCTGCGGCGGCGCTCGCGATGATCGTCTACTCGATGGCCTTGCCTGAGCGCTATGACGTTGCGTGCGGCGCGTTTGCCTTTGCGCTGATCGTCACGCTTGCGGCAAGCGGTGTGCATTCGATCCCGCTGCTTGCCGCTCGTGCATGGGAAACGCTGCTTGGCGGCGCGCTCGGCCTCGCGGCCGCCACGTTCGTTTTCCCGCTCCGGCCGGATGAACGGAATGGCTAGATTGCACGCTGTCCAGTGCGCAACCACCGTCACGCTGTTGTCCGCGCGGCCCACATCGGGCCAGCGCGTCCGCAAGTACTCGTGACGGTTTGCTAGCCCACGATCGGGATCGTGAACAACGGCCAGCTTTCTTCAGGGCGCCAGTGCGTCCGCTGCTTCATCGTTCCAGTAGGGCGGCAGCGCCTTGTATGGATTGGACCCCGCCAGCGACGTGACGTACACCGCGCCTGCACCGTGCGTCTTCGCGTATTGCACGACGCCTGGCAATTGCGCGGCGCTCACGTTGTACACCATGTGCACGAAGCGTGTCTTCGGATAGCCCGCTTGCCAGCTCATGGGCTTATAGCTTGCATAGCTCTTCGCGTTGCTTTCGAATACGACGAACTGGTCAGCCGTCGGCAAGCTCGCGTAAAGCTCCGGAATGTTGGTGCCCGGATTGGCGGTCACCGAGTAGGTCGCGTTCAGTCCTTTGATGTAGTTGTAGATCGACTGGTAGAACTGGATGTGAGAGATCGTGCTGTCGTCCGTCATCTCGTCGATGAAGAATCCGTCTACCTTGTAGAGCGACACATACGTGTTGATGTCGGTCACGACCGCGGAGAGCGAACGCTTTCCATACGATGTGGACACATAGCCCAGCACTTTGCCGCCTGCCGCGCGGACTTTGGCCACCGCGGCCGCGTAGTTCGGATCTGTCTTGGTGCCGGGCCCGCTGTTCGGATTCAGAATGGCCGTGGTCGGCACCGTGCGAGCGGTCGTTGCGAGGGAATTCCAGTTCGCAACGCTGCTGGTTGCGTTGAAGTAGGAGGGGACAACCAGACTGACTGCGGTACTGCCGGCGAATGCCGTGCCATGCGCGCAAACGGCCAGCGTGCATGCCAGCCATCTGGCTTTTTTCAGAAGCCTGCCAGCCTGAGCCGGGAAATGAATTTCGTTAGCCGACTCCAAAGCGACGTCATACGCCGCGCGCATTCCCCGAACCATCTTCATGTAGCCTCCTGACGCGGTTTTTTGACACCGCTGTCGATTGGCCCGCCGTGGACTCGGCGGGCAACTGGCAAACTCCCGCAAGGGAGTCCCTATAGCTTTGCGTCGCCGGATCGCTCCGGGTTTGCCCAACTGTTCTAACGGCAGCGCCTGAAATTCCTTTAGAGGAAACAGGCAGATTATTTTGCAAAGCGGCAAAGACAATGTTGCGATGCGCTCCATTTCCCAGCCTCGCGTGAGAGCCGCGTAGGTGCGAGCGGGATTTTCACGTGTTCGGTGCTTTTGAAGCCGCTCGCTCCTTTCAACGGGAGACGCATTGTTTTTCGCCGGATTTATTTGAAATAATAGAAAGCAAAATGAAAAGAAGTGCGATGGTACATTTTCATCGTTAATTGATCAGACGATTTTACGTTTGGGTTTCGGCGGTATGCGGCAGTCGCTGCAATAGCGGTAAATTTACCCGATGAATCGTCTGATTTTTAGCCGTTGACGGCACCCATGCCAGAGGGCTTTCCGCAAGCGTGCAGCGTGCTTTTGGTGATTTTCCAACACATTGCAGCGAATCGAGCCGTAATTGGACAATGCGAAATCGTTTGCGAGTCGGCGCGCAATCGTTTGCAGCGGGGTTAATGCCAGATTGTCTCGCGAATATTTAACAATCGGTATTTTGACAATGGCCGAAGATTTCTTGAG
This sequence comes from uncultured beta proteobacterium, assembly GCA_963738755.1. GTDB lineage: Bacteria > Pseudomonadota > Gammaproteobacteria > Burkholderiales > Burkholderiaceae > Paraburkholderia. Next base: position 160,989 of record CAVTXZ010000017.1, on the reverse strand, counting down.
ACGGCACTTTCCATGTGCTATCTTCCACGGCCTTGCATGTAGTGCATACATGCAGGACATACAAAAGTCGGTTTCGCGCCGGGATTGCTGCAACAGCAGATCCGCGGCGCGCAAATAATGCCATCAGGCCGACTCAAAAAATCAGCTAGCGGAATTTCTTCCCTTTCTGGAGATAACGCCGCTCGCCTTCGGAACAAAACGGGGAAAGATTTTGGCCATGAAGAAGCGGACCGGGACACGCGCCGGCGGGAACCCTTGCGCGGTTGCTAACCGGGCAGGCGAGCGTTATCTCACACGCACCTTTATCGCGATCGTACTCAGCGCAGCGGGCGTGGTGCCGCTGGTCACGCGTGCCGAACTGGCACCGGCGCCGTCCGCGGCCGTGGCAGCCGGCGTCGCGGCCACCGAACCGAACCTCGCATTCTTCTACGCGGCCAATCCGCCGGTCGGCGAACTGCAGGCATTCGATGCCGTCGTGATCGATCCGGCCACCGGCTTCGATCCGCTTGCTCATACGTTGCGTCACACAACGTGGATTGCGCGTACCTCCGGCGCCGAATCCGCACCGTCGGCCGATGCCTTCCTCGCTAGTCAGATCGAACCGTTGTGGCAACGCGGCTATCGTGGCTTCCTGCTCGATACACCTGCAGCCATTGCGGCTGCGGGCCGGATTCGGCAGGCCCATCCGGACGCACGGCTGGTCGCCGGCGGCGCGGATGCGTTGCGACTCGCCCTGCCGTATGGGAAGACGTTTTACGCGGTGGCAGGCGATTCGCTGGTTCGCGGCCTCGACGACAGCGGTCGTCCGTTTGATGTAACCGAGGCTCAACGGACCGAACGTATCGCCGCCGCGCGTGCGTTCACGCAGCAGACCGGCGTCGCCGTGGTGTCGGTGGAGTTTTGTGCGCGCAGCGACCGGCAGTGCGCCCGCGACACGGCCGCACAAGTCGTGGCGGCCGGCATGGTGCCGTACGTCACCAGCAAGGCACGCGACGTGATCGGTATCGGCAAGATTGAAGTGCTGCCGCGCAAGATTCTCGTCGTGCAGGATCGCGACATGAAGGAGCCGCTGGACATGAGCCCCGGTGTGCGCAATCTGGCGGCGCCGCTCAACTATATGGGCTACGACGTCGAGTACGCCGATTTCTCGACGCGCCTGCCCGACGCGATCAGCCCGGATCGCTACGCGGGCGTCGTCGCGTGGATCCAGGACGGCGATACGCCGAACCCCGAGGCATGGCAGCGCTGGATCATGGCGCGGATTGCAGATCATGTGCCGGTTGCGTTCATGGGGCAGTTCGGTTTCGACACCACGGGCCCGGCGGCCGCGGCGCTCGATCTTCAGCCTGTCACTGGCACGCTGGCCACGCCGGTGAGCGAGGTCACGCGCGATCCGATGGTTGGTTTCGAAGTCAATCCGAAGCCGCAACCGCGCGATCTGCTCGGCGTGCGCGTCGGACCGGGCGGGCAATCACTGCTGCGCGTGTCGGCCAATGGCATTCCGGTCGACCCGGTCGCGCTGACGCCGTGGGGTGGCTATGCACTGAGCCCGTACACGGTCGTATCGCTCAACGGTATCCAGCAGGAACGCTGGGCGATCCAGCCGATGACTTTCATGAAGGCGGCACTGCATCTTCAGGATCTGCCGTCGCCGAGCGTCACGACCGAAAACGGCCGGCGTCTTCTCATGTCGCACGTCGATGGCGATGGTTTCGCGTCGCGCGCGGAATTCCCCGGTCCCGACTATTCCGGCGAAGCGCTGTACCAGCGGATTTTCAGCCGCTATCAGGTACCCATGACGCTATCGGTCATCGAAGGCGAAGTGGGTCCGGCGGGGCTGCATCCGGACATCTCGCCGCGTCTCGAAGAAATCGCCCGCAAGATGTTCGCGCTGCCGAACGTCGAGATCGGCACGCATACGTACTCGCATCCGTTCCAGTGGGAGAAGGTGGACAGCGCGAATGGCGTGCAGGCGGATCGCGGAGGCGGCGACGCGGCGTTCTCGCTGAATATTCCGGGCTATCACTTCGACATCGATCGCGAGATCACGGGCTCGATCAATTACATCGACACGCGTCTTGCGCCGCCGGGCAAGAAGACCGTCGTGCTGCAATGGTCGGGCGACTGCCAGCCGCCGGCTTTCGTCGTGCGCCGAGTGGGTGAGGCGGGCGTCTACAACTTCAACGGCGGCGACACGGTTATCACGAAGTCGGCCAATAGCTGGACCAATATCGCAGCTATCGGCGTGGACAAGGGACCCGACGCCTATCAGGTGTACGCGCCGAATCAGGACGAGAACGTCTACACGAACGACTGGCAAGGCCCGTTCTATGGCTTCACGCGCGTGCTCGAAACCTTCGACATGACGGATCGTCCGCTGCGCTTCAAGCCGATCGACATTTACTACCACATGTATAGCGGCACCAAAGTCGCCTCGCTGCGCGCGCTCGACCAGATCTTCGCGACGGTGCTCAAGCAGCCGGTCATGCCGGTCTATGTGAGCGAGTACATCCGCAAGGTACTCGACTGGCGCAGTTTCGCTGTGGCGAAAGAGGTGGGCCCGCAGGCGCACGGCTGGCTCGTGCGCGGCAACGGCGAAGTGCGCGAACTGCACTGGCCGCAGGCTGGCAAGCCGGCGCTGGATCAGGCCTCGGGTGTGACCGGCTATTCGAGCGGCCCTGACGGTACCTATATCCATATCGACGGCGGCAGCGCGCGCTTTGCGATCGGCGGCGCGAGCGGGACACCGGCCGCGCCGTATATCGGCGAAGCCAACGGCTTCGTGCGCAATTTCCAACGCACGCCGCAAGGCCTGCGTTTCCAGTTCGCCGGCCATTACCAGCCGTTCGTCAAGCTTGCGAACGCGCAGCAGTGCAAGGTCAGCGTCAACAATCAGATTGTCGCCACGCGTCGTGACGGTGATTTCCTGCGTTTCGATACTCCGGCCGAAGTCGGACAGAAACTGAACTACAAGTCTGTCGAGGTCGCCTGTGGTCGATAACCGCCCTCGTATCGCGCCGACGTGGCTCGTCCTGCTGCTTGCCGGCGTCGTGCTGATCGCGCTTTACATCGTGCATCCGCGCGGCGGGCTGCGCAGCCGCATGACGTCGACCAACGCGCCGAGCGATCTCAGCATCGCGTATCTGGAAGCATGGCTGCGCGTGCAGCCGGACAACACGGAAATCCTCTCGGTGCTCGGCACGCAGTACCTGCGCCTCGGCCGCAATGAGGACGCGCGCCGTATTGCCGCCCGCATGGACGGCATCGCGAGCGAGCCGATGCGCCGCGCGGCGCAACTGCTGCGTTTGACGGTCGATACGCGCGAGGCCTTCGCGCTGCCCGCTAACGATCCGGGCCGTGAAGCGGCGCTCGCGCATCTGCGCACGCAGCTCACGAATGCAGCGGCCCTGTCGTGGTCGAATGCCGATTTGCAGATGCTCGCTGAAGCGGCTGCCTCGGTGAACGCGCAACGACTCGCGGGTCAACTCTACGCACGCCTGGCCGACCAGGATCCGGCGCAGCAGGCGCGCTGGAACCGCGAAGTAGTGCGTTTCGCCATGTATGGCGGCGACTATCGCGGCGCGGCCAATGGCTGGTTCCGTCAACAAGCCAACGCGGCGACCTTCGATGAACGGCGCCATTGCTTTATCGAAGGCATTACGGCGTTGCAGTCGGGCAACCTGCTCGACGAAGCGCTGGCGGCAGCCGACCAGCACGGCGCCGAGTTCGCGCACGATCACGAAGCGCTTGTCGTGCTGCTGAACCTCGCGCGCGCGGCGCAGCGTCCGGATCGGGTGGACCGTTACGCGAAGGCGCTGGCGGGTTACGCGCAGGCGCAGCCGGACGAAGACGGCGCGTTGCGCCTCGTCGCTTATTTTCGCGAGCGCGCGGGTGAAAACGCAGCGCAAGCGCAATTCGCCTATATGGATGGGCCGCAAGCCGAGTCCGGCCTGGTGCGCACGGGCGCCACGCGGCACATGCGCCTTCTCCGCGTTGCCGCATCCACAACGGCGAGTGCGAATGCCACGGCGGCTTCGAGCCATGCGGCGGTGTCGACCGCGGCTCCGGCTTCCGCCGCAGCGGCATCGAATCCTGCAGCGGGCAGCGACGTGCCGGGTCTGCTGTATCAATCCTTCCTCGAATCGAACGATCTGCCCAACGCGCAGCGCGTCGCCGCCGAGCAGGTCGCGAAGAACCCTGGCTCGCCGGTCTGGACCAAACGTCTCGCGCAAGTCGCCGAATGGAACCACGCGTCGCCGCTCGCCTTGCAGATGTGGCTCGCGTACGCTCAGGCCACGCACGATCCGGATGGCTGGAAGAACGTCATGCGTCTGGCGCCGATGCTCAACGACGACAATGCCTATCTGGCCGCGTTGATCCAGGCATCGAATGCCGCACCGGCCGATCTCAAGCTGCTCGACGCGGTGATCTCCGCGTATGAGCGCCTCGGCCGCCCGGACGACGCGCTGGCTTTCCTGCGCAGCCGCCAGCGCACGTCGCCGGCTGAAGCGATCGACTCGCGCCTCGGCATGCTCGCCGAGCGCTCCGGTCACGACGAAGAAGCGCTGGGCTACTACCGCAAGCTGAACCAGCTCTATCCGGGCAACACGCAGTACGCGCTGCGCACGGCGAGCGTGCTGTACCGCCGCGGCGACTACAAGGGCGCGCTCGACGTGCTGCTCGCCGCCCGCAAGGGCGCGAAAGACGACGACGTGCTGTTCTGGCGCAATACCGCGCAGCTTGCGCGTCTCATGCAACTCGACGACATCGCGAACGACGCGTACCGGCATCTGCTGGCCAGCGGCCACGCGGAGCCCGACGACCTGAGCGTGATGACGTACTTCTACGACGCGTATCCGATCGACGCGGCCCGTACCGCGGAGTTGCGCTACCGCCGCGATCACTCGCCGGTCGCGTTGCAGAGCGCCATTCACTACTACACCATTGCGCGGGAATACGATCACGTCGCCGAGTTGCTGAAGAGCCTGACGCCCGAGGAACTGGCCGCGAACGAACGCGATCCTGGCTTCCTGCGCGTGCGCGCCGAATACCTTCGCCAGATCGATCGTCCACTCGACGCACTGCACGACCTGCAGCGCGCGGTAGCGATGCCTGGCGCAACGCTCGAGTTGCGCGTTGCGCTGCTCTGGACGCTGGTGGACTACGGCACCGATGCGCAACTGCGTGAAGCAGTCGCCGAGTGGCGCGATGCGCCGGCGCAGTCGGCGGCACTTTGGGATCCGCTGGCCGCCGCGCTGATGCGCCTGAACCGGCCGGAAGCCGCGTTGAAATATTTGCGCTTGCAGTCGGCGGCCATGTCGCGCGATCCGCTTTGGCAACTGACCTACGCGGAAGCGCAGGAGATGGCGGGGCACAGCGATCGCGCCTGGTCGATCCGCCGCAACGTCTGGCGCCAAATGCAGCAGGAAGAAGCTGCAGTTCGCGCCAACACGGCGCAAGGCCAGATCGTGCTGCGCCGGCGCGCTTCGCAGGGCGATGAAGAGCGTGAGCAGGCGCTTGGCCGTCGCGTCACGCTTGCGTCGATCTTCGAAAACGCGGACGTGTCGAAGGCTTTCCTGACCGATCTGCTCGCCTCCGATGGCGGCCGTCTCGACAACGCCGCAACACGCCGCACGCTGCTCGGCGATACCGTCGGCCTGCCGGCCGTGCAATCCGCGAAGCCGCACGGCGCCGTGGCGCCGGCGGATCAGGCGCGCCTGACTTCGTCGGTGGCGCGCGATATCGCGCTTGCATGGGCGATGTCGCACGAAGCGAACCCGTTGGCAAAGCGCTGGCTGGCGCGTCAGTACGCCGATGTCCTCGCCCAGCCCGCGGACCAGTTGATTGCGATCGCGCTCGCCGAAAACGACAAGCCCGCGATGGAGCGTCTGCTGGATCAGCAGGGCGCGAATCTCTCGCTCAATAACCGTATCGACGCGTCGATCGTGGTGGATCGCCCGGGCGCGGCAGAAAACCTCGCCTTTCGCGGGCTCGAAGGCGCGCCGCTCGATTCGGACATGCACGGCCGGCTGGAGCAGACCGCATTGAACTGGCCGCAGTCGCTCGACGCGACGGTGACGAGCTACGTCGAACATCCGCTCGACTACATCGAACAGACGCTGGCCGGCAGCATCAAGGTCGCCGATCTCTACATGGTCGGCGTGAACGGTATCCAGCGCTTCCAGCACTCGACCGATTCCGCGCAACTCACCAACGTGCCCTCGGTGGATCGCTCGGTGCAGTTTTTCGCACGGCGTCAAACGTACGACACGGCCTTCATGGTCACGGCGGGCCGCCGCGAAGCGCTCGACAGTTTCTACACCGTGTCGGTCAGTGCGGAGTGGGGCAGGAATTCGTCGTTGTCGGTCGGGCTCAAGGCGGGCCGCAATCAGCTCGCGCAAGAATCGCAGGCGCTGCAGGTTGGGGGCATGAAGGACAACGTGATCGGCAACTTCACGTACCGCGTGACGCAACACCTCTATGCGTCGGGTAGCGTCGAGGCCGATCGTTTTTACAGCCAGGCGCGTAACTTCCTGGGCAGCGGCGTGCTGTCGTCGGGTGAGATCGGCTACCGGATTGGCACGAACTATCCGGACTACACACTGCGCCTGATCGGCGTGCACGGCGACTACAGCGCGAGCGGTGAGGCCGACGGCCTGATTTCGCGGCTGATTCCGGTGGCGGCCGGGCCGGCCACCGCGGCGAGCTTCGTGCCGCAGACGTATTCGCAATACGGGCTGTTCTTCGGCTTCGGCAACGATCTGCTCGACCAGTACACGCGCGCATGGCGGCCGTTCCTCGACCTTGGCATCCTGCACGACTCGTTCCAGGGCTGGGGGCCGCAAATCAGTTTCGGTCTCGCCGGCACGGTGTTCGGCGGCGATCACGCTGCGCTTTATTTCTCGCATCAGCGCGTGTCGCGTCTGGGCACACCGGTGACCCAGATCGGCGCGCGATATAGCTGGTTTTATTGAATCTTATTGAAGCGGATTTCGGATCCATCTAAGGAGAATTCTTCATGCAAGGCATTAAAAGATTGGCTCGTACGGGCGCCTGGTGTGTCGCGGCCACTGCGCTGGCACTCATCGTCAGCGCCTGCGGCACGGTGCGCCAGACCTCGGGCCCCGCGCTGTCGAGCGGCGACAAAGTGGCGGTGGTGTCGATCGCCAACTACACTGAAACGCCGGACGCCGGCCATAGCGCCGAATCGATCGCGGCGAACACGCTGCGCGCCGGCGGGATCGCGGACGTGCGCATTGCACCGGCCGATTCCAACCGCAATTCGTTGTTCGACACGACCCAACGCGCCGACGGCGACAAGGCCCTCGAATGGGCGCGTTCACAGAACGCCCGCTATGTCCTGTCGGGCGCGGTGGAAGAATGGCGCTACAAGACGGGCGTGGACGGCGAGCCGGTGGTCGGCGTGACGTTCGAACTGATCGACGTGTCGAACGGCGCGGTGGTGTGGAGCGCGACCGGTACGCGTACCGGCTGGAGCCGCTCGGGTCTGTCGAGCGTGGCCACGTCGCTGATCGCCAAGGTTCTGTCGCCACTGCAAGCGCGTCAGTAAGCTCATCCCCAAGGGTGGCCGGCCACGGTCTGAACGTCGACCGCGCTTCGCCACCCGATATGTGAAAAGGAAATGGCCGTGAATACCGCAGCCGTGGAAACCACCTCAAGCGCATCGAAGCCGCGCCATGCGCATCCGTTCGGCAATCTCGGACGCGTGCGCCGTTATCTGGCGCCCGCGGTGGTGCGGCCGTTCTCGGTCGTCGAAACTGTCGTGCTCGTGCTGATCGTACTGGCCGCGAGCCGTTGGCTCCATCCGGAAGATCCGCTGTTGCTGCACGCCGGTTTCCCGTGGCTGTGGCTCGTGCCGTTGCTGGTGGGCCTGCGCTATGGCAGCCTGCTTGGCCTGCTGGCCGGCGCATTCATGCTGGGCGCATGGGCGCTCTTCTATCCGGCCGGCGCGCCGTTTCCCGCGATGTATTTCGCGGGCGGCCTGATCGAGACGATTCTCGCCGGGCACTTCGGCGATACATGGGGCGGCCGGGCGCAGCGCGCGTCCTCGTTGAACGACTACCTGAACGACCGTCTCGTCGCGTTGACCAACAGCCACTATCTGATGCGGCTGTCGCACGAGCGGCTCGAAAAAGATTTGCTGTCGCGTCCTACGACGCTGCGCGATTCGATCACCGAGTTGCGTCGCCTGTCGGTCGCAACCGATACGGCGCTCACCGTGCCGGCAGCGGCGGCGGATGGCGAGCCGCTGGGCGGCGCAAGCAGTCTGCTCGAATTCGTTGCCCAGGCCTGCCAGATTGAAGTCGCCGCGCTGTATCCGGTGCGTGACGGCAAGCTCGGCACGCAGGCGATTGCGCAGATCGGCGACGCGTTCGAACTCAACGCGGCCGACGAACTCGTCACGCATGCGTTGAGCACGCTCAGCGTCGCGCATCTGAAGAACGAAGATACGGTCGCGGCGGTCAGCCAGTATCTGGTCTGCGCGCCGCTGGTATCGGCGGACGGCGAATTGCGCGCGCTCCTGATCGTCAAGCGCATGCCGTTCCTGTCGCTCAATTTCGACAACCTGCAACTGCTGCTGGTGCTGCTGGGCTACTACGCCGATGGCGTCGAACACTCGGCATTCGTGCAGCGCATTCTCGACCAGGTGCCGAACTGCCCGTACGAATTCGCACTGGATCTGAGCCGCCTCACGCGTCTGCAGCAAAAAGCGGGCGTGGCGTCGTCGATGGTCGCGCTGGCATTCCCGCGCGACGAAGAGGGCGACTCGCTGTTCGAACACGTGATTCGCCGGCGCCGTTCGCTCGACGTGATGTGGCCGGTGCAAACGGCGAAGCAATCCGTGCTGGTGAATCTGATGCCGGCCACCGACACCACCGGTATCGACGGCTATCTGGCCCGCATCGAAGCGAGCCTGACGGCCCAGTTCAACACCGATCTGGAACACGCGCGCGTCGGCGTTCATACGCTCCACCTGGAAAGCGACGAGCCGGGTGCGGCGCTGCTGCGTCTTCTCAAACGAAGCGGCCTCGATGTCTAAGACCCTTTCCCTCATCGTGAGCACGCTGGCGGCGCTGGTGGCCGTCGTCGTGCAATACCTGGCGATCGCGAGCCTGCTGCAACCGGCCGGCGCGCTCGATCCGTTGCTGCGCTTTCTCGCGCTTCAGGCCGTGGCGGGGTTGGCTGAAGCGTTCGTTTTGCGCGCGTTGTTGCCGGCGCGTTATTGCGAGCCGCGGGCGTTGTCGCTGCTGCTCCTGTGGATCAGTTGCACGTTCGTACCGCTATTTGGCGGCCTCGTCGTGCTGGTCAGTTGCATCTGGGCGGCGCTGTTTCCGGGCAACAAGGATAGCGATCAGCTCGCCGACGTACCGCGGCCGCAATTCGTCACTTATCTCGTGTCGCGCGTGTCGCACGGCGGCGGCGCGCGTCTGCAGGCGCGTCTCGCGAATACCCAGGTGTCGGCCACCGACCGCCTGTCCGCGCTGGTGGCGATTCAGAATATGCCGACCCGCACCACCGGCACCTTGCTGCGCGAACTGCTCGCCGATCCGCTCGAGGACATTCGCCTGATCGCCTACGGCACGCTGGATCACGCTGAAAACGAGATCATGCAGAAGATCTTCCAGACCAGCAAAACCCTGGAAGCAACCGATAGCGACGCCGAGCGTCACGCACTCAACCGCATGCTGGCCGAACTTTATTTCGAACTCGTGTACCAGAACCTGGTGCAGGGCGCGGTGTACCGTCACACGCTGCAGCAGGCCGATCGTTACGCGCAGGCGGCGCTCGAAACCGATCAGAACGACGCCGCATTGTGGCTGATTCGCGGCCGTCTCGCGCTGGCCAACGGCCTGCCCGATGCCGCGCACGCCCACATTGGGCGCGCACTGGAACTCGGTTTCCCGCGTGAGCGGCTCGTACCGTGGCTGGCGGAAGCCGATTTCCTGCGAGGCGATTATTCGCGCGTGTCGCAGCTTCTCGCATCGCTGGGCAATGCTGCCGCGCTGCCCACACTCAAACCGGTTGTGAAGTACTGGTCATGATGAAAGAACTCCCGATCCGCCGTGCGGCTGATGCCGATGTCTGCCTGCTGCTAGAAGGCACGTTCCCGTTCGTACGCGGCGGCGTGTCGAGCTGGGTCAATGAAATGATCCGCTCGTACCCGAACACGCGTTTTGCCGTCATTTTTATCGGCAGCCGCAAAGAAGACTACAACGGCGCTGCCTACGCGTTGCCCGACAACGTCGTGCACGTCGAAACGCACTTTCTGTACGAGCAGGGGCCGGCCGATTTTCCGCAGCCGCGCGCCATCGCCGGCGACGCTGCCGCGTTCGCGCGCTCGCAGCAACTGCACGACGCACTGCGCGATCCGCGTAACGGCGCGGACGTTGGCGCAATGATGACCGAGATGATTCCGATGCTCGGCGAACACGGCGCGCTTAACGAAGAGCAGTTTCTGTCCAGCCGCGCGGCGTGGGACACCATCGTTGATCAGTATCAGAAGTACTGCACGGATCCTTCGTTCACCGATTACTTCTGGACCGTGCGGATCATGCACAAGCCGCTGTGGCAGCTGGTGCGCGTGGCCGAGACGGTGTTGCCGGCGCGCGTCTATCACACGGTCTCGACCGGGTACGGCGGCTTTCTCGGCGCACTGATGCACTACCGCACGGGCCGCCCGTTGCTCATCTCCGAGCACGGCATCTATACGAAAGAACGCAAGATCGACTTGCTGCAAAGCCAGTGGATTCGCGACAACCGCGGTGTGTTCGAGCGCGATATTTCACGCGTCAGCTATTTCCGCGAGCTGTGGGTGCGTTTCTTCGAAGCGATCGGCAAGCTCGCTTACGACGCCGCGGATGACATCGTCGCGCTGTATGAGACAAACCGTCTGCGCCAGGTGGCGGACGGCGCACGCGCCGAACGCACCCAGTGCATTCCGAACGGCATCGACGTCGACGGACTTGCGCCGCTGGTGGCGCTGCGCAAGCCGCGCGAGAACCGGGTAGTGGCATTGATTGGCCGGGTGGTGCCGATCAAGGACATCAAGACCTTCATCCGCTCGATCTTCATTGCGTCGCGCACGATGCAGGATCTCGAGGGTTGGATCATCGGGCCGGAAGAAGAAGATCCCGCCTACGCGCTCGAATGCCGCGCGCTCGTGGAGAGTCTCGGGCTGAGCAAGAACGTGAAGTTCCTCGGCTTCCAGCGTATCGACGACATGCTGCCGCAAGTCGACGTGATTGCGCTGACGTCGATCAGCGAGGCATTGCCGCTCGTGGTACTGGAAGGCTTCGCGGCCGGCGTGCCCGCTATCACGACGGATGTCGGCTCGTGCCGTCAGTTGATCGAAGGCGTCGATGCGGAAGATCGCGCGCTGGGTTCGGCCGGCATGGTGGTTCAGCTTGCGGACCCGGCGGCGTTTGCCCAGGCCGTGCTGACCCTGCTCGCCGACGATGCCCGCTGGCAGGCCGCGCAACAGGCCGGTCTGGCACGCGTGCGCCGCTATTACACGAAGGCGCAGATGATCGACCGTTATCGCACGCTGTATGACCGGCTGGCCGCGATGCCGGATCGCGAGCGCAAGGGGCCGGGCGCCGACGCGGCCCGCTGCCCGATGCACCATGGCACTCAACCGGACGGCGCGAAGCCGCAGGCGCGCGCGGCGCACGTCCAGTCGCAGGAGACACGCTGATGGCGGGTATCGGCTTCGAATTACGCAAGATCATGCGCCGCGATACGCTCGTGGGCGTCGCGCGCGCTTATGCCTATGCGGGCTTGATCAGCTCAGGCCCGCTGATCCTGTCGATCTTCGGCATTCTGATCATCGGGCTGATCAGTCTCACCTCGGTGATACCGAGCTTTGCGATCGTCCAGTTCCAGGTGTCGGTCACTTATCTGATTGCGTTGAGCCTGATCCTGACCGGACCCTTGCAACTCTCGTTCACGCGTTTCATTTCGGACCGGCTGTTCGAGAAACGCGACGATCTCGTTCTGTCGAACTATAACGGCGTGGTGCTGGTGTCGTCGGTGTTGGCGAGCGTGGTGGCGGTGATCGCGATGCTGGTGGGATTTCGCGACGAGCCGCTGACCTATCGGTTGTTGATGATCACGGGCTTCGTGGTGGTCAGCAATATCTGGATCGCCGTGATTTTTCTGTCGAGCGTCAAGCAATACTGGCAGATCCTGCTGGTGTTCTTCGTCGGCTACACGTGCGTGGTAGGTCTCGCGCTCGCATTGAACGGTTACGGCCTCGTAGGGCTGCTCGGCGGTTTCGTGGCGGGACACATCGTGCTGCTCGCGGGGTTGTCGGGACTAATCTACCGCAACTACCGCAGCGAGCGTTTTATTTCGTTTGAAGTGTTCGAGCGGCGCTTCGCGTATCCGAGTCTCGCGCTCGTCGGGCTGCTGTTCAATATCGGCGTGTGGCTCGACAAATTCATGTTCTGGTACGCGCCCGGCACGGGTACGGATGTCATTGGGCCGCTGCGCGCATCGGTCATATACGACATTCCGATTTTCATCGCTTACGTCTGCGTGATGCCGGGCATGGCGACGTTCCTCGTGCGTATCGAGGCGGATTTCGTCGAGTATTACGACGCGTTCTGCGACGCCGTGCGCAGCGGCGCGACGCTGCGCCACATCAACGAAATGCGCGACATGATGGTGGGCAGCGTGCGGGCCGGTCTGTACGAAATCATCAAGGTGCAGGCGGTCGTGCTGTTGCTGATCATCGCCTTTGGTGAGCACGTGCTCGGTTCGCTCGGCATTTCCCCGCTGTATTTGCCGCTGCTCGTCGTGGATGTGGTGTCGGCGAGTTTGCAGGTGCTGCTGCTCGGGTTGCTGAATGTATTCTTCTATCTGGACGGACGGCGCGTCGTGCTGCGGCTCACCGGTGCGTTTGTGGTGCTGAACGGACTGTTCACCGGTATCACGCTCAAGCTCGGTCCGGATTTCTACGGGTATGGTTTCGCGTTGGCGCTGCTCGTCGCGGTGGTGGCATCCGTGAAAGTGCTCGACCGGAAATTCATGTCGCTGGAATACGAAACGTATATGTTGCGCGGTTGATCGTTCGGCTCGCTTGAACAACATATAAAAGGGACCGGGTTTGGCTGAGCAAGATCACCACAGGCAGTTTTCAGTGCGCGCATTGCTGCGCTTTTTCAGCCGACTCGCTCGGGTGGTCGCGGTCGGCGCGCTGGCTTCGGTTGCCCACGCGCAGGGCGCGGCAAGCGCGTCTGCGGGGCCCTCTGTCGCGCTGTTCTACGGCGCGAATCCGCCGGTCGAACAGCTTTCCGCTTTCGATGTGGTGGTCGTCGAACCCGACGCGCACTTCGATCCGCGCGCCCATGCGGACACGCATGCCGTGTGGTTTGCGTATGTGAGCGTTGGCGAAGTGAATCCGCACCGCGCCTATTTCAGGGCGATGCCGCACGCGTGGCTATCCGGTTCGAACGCGGCATGGGCGTCGAAGGTGGTCGATCAGACCGCACCGGGCTGGCCGGCATTTTTCGTCGATAAAGTGGTTACGCCGCTGTGGAATAAAGGCTATCGCGGTTTCTTCCTCGACACGCTCGACTCGTATCAACTCATCGCCAAAACGGATGCAGCGCGAGCCGCGCAGGAAGCGGGTCTCGTCAACGTGATTCGCGCGATCAAAAGGCGCTATCCGAACGCCAGGCTGATCTTCAATCGCGGCTTCGAAGTGCTGCCACAGGTCCACGATCTGGCCTATGTGGTCGCGTTCGAATCCCTGTATCGCGGCTGGGATGCCGGCAAGCAGCGTTACACCGAAGTGCCGCAGGCCGATCGCGACTGGCTGATGATGCAGGCGACCACGATTCGCGACAAGTACCGGCTGCCGGTGCTCGCGATCGACTATTGCGATCCCGGCGACGATGCCTGCGGGCCCGCTACAGCGGCGCGCATCAGCGAAGCGGGTCTGGTGCCTTATGTCACCGATGGCGGTCTCGCCACGGTCGGCGTTGGCCCGGCACACACGTCGAACTAAGCAGATCTGGTCATTTGTGCGGGCGGCCGAACGATGCCGCCGGGCGCGGCGCGTCCGATGAATCAACATAAAGGGGAATTCTCCATGGTCTCGAAGGGCACGATTCTGGTGACGGGCGGCGCGGGCTTTATCGGCTCGCATACCTGCGTTGAGTTGCTGAACGGCGGTTACGACGTGGTGGTGGTCGACAACCTCGTCAATAGCAATCGCGAGTCGCTCAAACGCGTCGAGCGGATCACCGGCAAGCAGGTCGCCTTCTACGAAACGGATTCGCGCGACGAAGCCGCATTACAGCGTATTTTCGATGCCCATCCGATGACTGGCGCCATTCACTTTGCTGCGTTGAAAGCGGTGGGTGAATCCGTTGCCAAGCCGATCGAGTATTACGACAACAACCTCGGCAGCCTGCTGACGTTGCTCGCGGTCATGCGCGCACGCAACGTGAAGCAGTTCGTGTTCAGCTCGTCGGCCACGGTGTATGGGGTGCCGAAGAGCTCGCCGATCGACGAATCGTTTCCGCTTTCGGCAACGAACCCGTACGGTCAAACGAAGCTGATCGCCGAACAGGTGCTGCGCGATCTGGAAGTGTCGGACCCGGCCTGGCGCATTGCGACGCTGCGCTACTTCAATCCGGTCGGCGCGCACGAGAGCGGGCTGATTGGCGAAGACCCGGGTGGCGTTCCCAATAACCTGATGCCGTACGTCGCGCAGGTCGCGGTCGGCAAGCTCGAGAAGCTGCGTGTATTCGGCGGCGATTACGACACCCCGGACGGCACCGGCGTGCGCGACTATATCCACGTGGTCGATCTGGCGCGTGGGCACCTCGCTGCGCTGGACGCACTGCTGAAACGCGACGCTAGCTTTGTCGTGAATCTGGGTACCGGCCAGGGCTATAGCGTGCTGGACGTGGTGCGTTCATTCGAAAAGGCCTCCGGCAAGCGTGTGCCGTATGAAATCGTGGCGCGTCGTCCTGGCGACGTGGCGTCGTGCTTTGCCGATCCCGCCGCGGCTGACAGGCTGATCGGCTGGCGCGCGCAGTACGGCATTGAACGCATGTGCGCTGACCACTGGCGCTGGCAGTCGACGAATCCGGCCGGGTTCGCCTGAAGGTCGCCTCGCACTGAAGCAGTTCACGTCATTGAAATAACTCTATCGTAGGAAAACGAATTTATGTGCGGCATTGTCGGCGCGGTAGCGCAACGGAACATCGTACCGGTCCTGATCGAAGGGCTGCGGCGTCTGGAGTATCGCGGTTACGATTCCTGCGGTGTCGCCGTGCTGGCCGAGGGCGGTCCGCGCCGCGCGCGCAGCACGGCGCGTGTCGCCGACCTCGATGCGCAGGCGCGCGACACGCATCTGCAAGGCGGCACGGGTGTCGCGCACACACGCTGGGCGACGCACGGCGCGCCGGTGACCGACAACGCGCATCCGATTTTTTCGAAGGACGAGTTGGCGCTGGTGCATAACGGCATCATCGAAAACTACGAACCCTTGCGCGAGATGCTGCGCGAAAAGGGCTATGTGTTCGTGTCGCAGACCGATACCGAAGTCATTGCGCACCTCGTACACAGCCTCTATCGCGGCGATCTGTTCGCGGCGGTTCGCGAAGCCGTCAAACAGCTGGAAGGCGCGTATGCCATCGCGGTCGAACATAAGAATCATCCGCATACGGTGGTGGGTGCGCGGCAGGGTTCGCCGCTTGTCGTCGGCCTGGGCGAGGGCGAGAACTTCCTCGCTTCCGACGCGCTGGCGCTGGGCGGTACCACTGAACGCTTCATCTTCCTGGAAGAAGGTGATGTCTGTGAGCTGACGCTCGAAGGCGTGCGGATCGTCGCTCGCGACGGCGCTGACGCAGAGCGTGAAGTGCGCGTGGTGGCGGCGTATGGCGGCGGGGTGGAACTCGGCCCGTATCGTCACTTCATGCAGAAGGAAATCTTCGAGCAACCGCGTGCGATCACCGACACGATTCCGCAAAGCGATTCATTCGATGCATCGCTGTTCGGTGAGAATGCGGCCGCTGTATTCGCGGGCATCGACAACCTGCTGATCCTCGCGTGCGGCACCAGCTATTACTCGGGACTGACAGCAAAGTACTGGCTCGAATCGATTGCGAAGATTCCCACCCAGGTCGAGATTGCCAGCGAATATCGTTATCGCGACTCGGTGCCCAATCCTAAAACGCTGGTGGTGGTGATTTCGCAATCCGGTGAAACGGCCGATACGCTCGCCGCGTTGAAGCACGCGCAGTCGCTCGGGCATGTTCATACGCTGGCGGTCTGTAACGTCGCTACGAGCGCGATGGTGCGGTTGACGTCACTGTCGTTCCATACGCATGCGGGCCGCGAGATTGGTGTCGCGTCGACGAAGGCGTTCACCACGCAACTCGTCGGCCTGTTCGTTCTTGCTGCCACGCTCGGGAAACTTCGCGGCGCTATCAGCGCGGAACAGGAGACGGATTATGTCCGGCAACTGCGCCATTTGCCGGCGGCGTTGAACAGCGTGCTCGCGTTGGAGCCGCAGATCATCGCATGGGCCGATGAGTTCTCCCGCAAGGAAAGCGCGCTGTTCCTCGGGCGTGGCCTGCACTATCCGATTGCCCTGGAAGGCGCGCTCAAGCTCAAGGAGATCTCGTACATTCATGCGGAAGCTTATCCGGCCGGAGAGCTGAAGCATGGACCGTTGGCGCTCGTCACTGATGCAATGCCGGTCGTGGCCATCGCGCCGAACGACATGCTGCTTGAGAAGCTGAAGTCGAATCTTCAGGAAGTGAAGGCACGTGGCGGCCAACTGTATGTATTCGCCGATTCGGACACGCGCATCGTCAGCGAAGCGGGTGTGCATGTGATCCGGATGCCGGAGCACTATGGCCCGTTGTCGCCGATCCTGCATGTGGTGCCGCTGCAGTTGCTGGCGTATCACACAGCTTGTGCGCGGGGTACGGATGTTGATAAGCCGAGGAACCTGGCGAAATCGGTGACTGTGGAGTGAGGGGGAGTCGCGGGAGGTTTGAATGCTGACATTGAGTGGTCTTGTTGGCGCAACCCGTGAAAAACTTTTGTTCGCCGGACGGTAGTTTCGTCAACGCCGCATGAGGCGGGGCGTAAGTCGAAATGGTGGACAAAGGGCGCTGAGGTCATTCCGGCGCCCTTTTCTTTGCGCGTGCAGCCCTGAGACTCGGGTTTCACTGCTGTTGATGGCTCTAGCCTGGCATTCGCCTGTTCCGGACGGCAGCCGACTTATCCACAGATTTTGTTGACAAGGCTGTGGGCAACCCGCACGCATTCGTCGCAAGTACTTGAGGGACTGGGACTCTGCTTTTTGGCTGCAGGCAACGGCAGGCCCTTCATTCAGCGCCACCACCATGCTTGACCTTCTAGTTCGAAGCCGCTTTCGTCCCAATGGCCGTGGGTTCGCCTGTCTGCTTGAACATCTCGTCCATCAAATCCTGAACGACGCCATCGGCATTCGGAAACTGGTGCAGCACGGAATTCTTCCAGTGCCCTGATGCAATAAGACCGCCGCTCGGTGCCTTGTAGAAGCGAATGTCCATCGACCGCAGATACATGACGATGTCCCAGAACCAGCTATCGGTGTAGGTGACATTCATGTCCGGTTTGTCGCACGACGGCGCAAGCGCCACTGACACGCCATGGTTTTCCAGGTTGCGCTGGATCGCTGCATCCATATCTGCTGACCTGCCACCATGTGCGGCAAAGCACGCCGTTGCCATCGGCGAGTTCTTCACGCGAGGACCGGCGGTGACGTTTTGAGTCGTCGAACATCCAGAGAGGATGGCGAGCGCCGAGATGGCGGCGGCCAGGGAAGCCAGAGTGCGCATTGTAGTTTTCCTGTTTGAATGCAAGAACGGCACTCTGAGTATCGGCAACTACGTCGCGAACTTGAGCGAGCGGGCGGTTACTCGTGAAGGGTGAACTACGTTGAGGTTGCCGCCAGCGAATTGGCTACCGTTGCGACAAGATTGGGCAGAAAGCTATTGTTTGCCTGAGGGCGTTCAAGGAGCGGGTGGCTTCCCAACACGAAGCGAAGCTCCACCCTCGGCCGCGCCAACAATCGGCCGACCGATAAACAAACCACATGGCATTAGCGGGTGGATCGCGCACCCTCCGGTCAGTCCCAGAACCTAGAATCGTTGCAGGCAAATTCATTTTCGCAACGAATCAAGGATAGGTCGAGAGATGACGCAAGATCGGTCGATGTTGGTGGTGAGCGCTCATAGCGCGGACTTCGTATGGCGGGCCGCCGGCGCAATCGCGCTTCATAAGAAAAACGGCTACCGCGTGAAAGTCGTGTGCCTGTCGTTCGGCGAACGTGGCGAGTCGGCCAAGCTTTGGCGAAAGGGCGAAATGACGATCGACAAGGTGAAGGCGTCGCGGCGCGAAGAAGCGCAACGCGCGGCCGACATGCTGGGCGCCGAAGTCGAATTCTTCGATCTTGGCGATTATCCGCTGCGTGTGAACGATGAAGCGCTAATGCGGCTCGTGGACGTCTATCGTGACGTGCAACCGGCATTCGTTTTGAGCCATTCGCTGAAAGACCCTTACAACTTCGACCATCCGCTCGCGATGCACGTCGCCCAGGAAGCGCGCATCATCGCGCAGGCGGAGGGACACAAGCCGGGGCAGAAGATTGTCGGTGCGCCGCCGGTCTATGCTTTCGAGCCCCATCAGACCGAACAATGCGAATGGACGCCAAACACCTTTCTCGACATCACCGAGGTCTGGGATCTGAAGCGTCGCGCTATCGAGTGCATGGCGGGGCAGGAACATCTGTGGGAGTACTACACCCGGGTCGCTCTGCAGCGTGGCGTGCAGGCCAAGCGCAACATCGGTATTGCGGCGAGCCGCAACATCGAATACGCGGAAGGCTATCAGCGCATTACGCCGCAAGTTGTCGGAGATCTGGCATGAAGCGCGGTGTTGTGGTGACCGATATCGCGCGCGCCAATCCGCGCAGCGTGGCTGTGCTGCACGCAGCAGGCACGGCGACGGTCCATGAAGCACAGAGCCGCCTGGGGTTGCTCGCGTCGTACATGCGGCCGATCTACGCAGGCGCATCGATTGCCGGGTCGGCGGTCACGGTGCTTGTGCCGCCCTCGGACAACTGGATGCTGCATGTCGCCGTCGAGCAGTGCCGGGAAGGCGACGTGCTCGTCGTCGCGCCGACGTCGCCGTGCGAGGACGGCTACTTCGGCGAGTTGCTGGCGACCTCATTAGCCGCACGCGGTGTTCGCGGGTTGATCATCGATGCCGGCTGCCGTGATGTGCGGGCACTCAAAGAGATGGGTTTTCCGGTGTGGTCGAAAGCCGTCTCGGCTCAGGGCACGGTCAAGGAAACGCTCGGATCGGTCAACATCCCTGTTGTGTGCGCGCAGCAGCTGGTGCGCCCAGGCGACGTGATCGTCGCCGACGATGACGGCGTGGTCGTCGTGCCGCTCGAAACGGTTGCTGCTGTCGCCGAAGCTGCGCAAGGCCGCCTCGTGAAAGAAGAGAAAACGCGTAGCGTGCTCGCATCCGGCAAACTTGGCCTCGACTACTACGGCATGCGCGACACGCTCGCGGCCAAAGGCCTGCGTTACGTTAATTCCGCCGACGACCTGTAATGGAGGACACTTCGATGTCGAATCCCGCACCGCGCCGGCAGACTCGTGTGCCTTGCATGATGATGCGCGGCGGCACGTCGAAAGGCGCGTTCTTTCTTGCCGAT
This sequence comes from uncultured beta proteobacterium, assembly GCA_963738755.1. Classification (GTDB taxonomy): domain Bacteria; phylum Pseudomonadota; class Gammaproteobacteria; order Burkholderiales; family Burkholderiaceae; genus Paraburkholderia. Next base: position 141,233 of record CAVTXZ010000017.1, on the reverse strand, counting down.
GATCTGCCCTCCGACGCGGCGGAGCGCGATCGGGTGTTACTCGCCGTGATGGGCTCGCCCGACAAACGGCAGATCGACGGCCTGGGCGGCGCCGATCCGCTGACGAGCAAGGTCGCTATTGTCTCGCTCGCCGCTCGCGCGGATGCGGATGTCGAATACCTGTTTGCCCAGGTGGTGGTGGATGAAGCACGCGTCGACTACGGGCAGAACTGCGGCAACATGCTGGCGGGCGTGGGGCCGTTCGCAATCGAGCGCGGCCTTGTGACGGCCCACGACGAGGTGACGCCGGTCGCGATCTATATGGTCAATACCGGGCAGATCGCGGTGGCATCGGTCCCGACCCCCGGCGGCTACGTGACCTACGAAGGTGACGCGCGCATAGACGGCGTGCCGGGAACGGCCGCTGCCGTTCCGCTGGCATTCAGGGACACGGCTGGTTCGACCTGCGGCGCCCTGCTGCCGACCGGCCGCCTGCGCGACACGATCGACGGCATCGACGTGACCTGCATTGATAACGGCATGCCACTCGTATTGATGCGCGCGGCGGATTTCGATCGGACTGGCTACGAAACCCGCGAACAACTCGATGCCGATACGGAGCTGAAACAGAGAGTCGAAGCGATCCGTCTGAAAGTCGGACCGATGATGAATCTGGGCGACGTCAGCCAGCGTACCGTGCCGAAAATGTGTCTGATCGCAAAGCCGCGTGGCGGCACGATTACGACGCGCAGTTTCATCCCGCATCGTTGCCATGCCTCAATCGGTGTGCTGGGCGCGGTCAGCGTCGCAACGGCAGCGGTGCTGCCGGGCACGGTGTGCGATGGGATCGCGAGTGTGCCGGCCGGCGAACGCAAACGCGTTTCGGTTGAGCATCCGACGGGCGAGTTCACGGTTGAACTGGAGACGGTGTCTGACGGCAGAGCGCCCGAAGTGCTCGGTGCCGCGTTGTTGCGCACCGCCCGCTGGTTGTTCGACGGCTTCGTAGGTATTCCGGCGTCAGTCTGGTCCAACTCCCGCGACGAACCGGGAGTGCGTCGGACATGATCGTGATCGAACGATTCGATTACAAGACCTGTTTGATTCGCTGTCCAACTGATTCAAAAGGGGGCGCAACCTGCGGTTCAGTGTGCCGTTGCACTACAGCCGTTCGCTGCGTGTCGCTCAACTCAATCCATTGCAACTGCAACCGATGAAATCCTGTCTTCCGCCCGATCCGCATCCGGTCAAACCTTCGTTTGTCCTTCCCGCAGGCGCGTGTGACGCGCACTGCCACGTGTTCGGCCCCGCCGAGCAGTTTCCCTATGCGCCTGATCGCAGCTATACCCCGCCGGATGCACCATTCGAGACGCTGACGTCACTTCACGATCATCTGGGCCTGTCGCGCGGCGTGATCGTGCAGGCGAGCTGCCACGGCACCGACAACTCGGCGATGATCGACGCGATCCAGCGTGGCAACGGCCGTTATCGGGGCGTGGCGATCGTCGATGCGAGCATCACCGACGAACAGCTTGCCGATCTGAACGCGCAAGGCGTGCGCGGCGTGCGTTTCAATTTTGTTGCGCATCTCGGGGGCGCGCCGGATCTCGATGTATTCGATCGCGTGCTGCGCCGTATCGAGGCGCTCAACTGGCACGTCGTCCTGCATCTCGACGCACAGGACATCGTCAAGTACACGGATCTCATCAACCAGATCCGCGTCCCATTCGTGATCGATCACATGGGCCGCGTGCGAGCCGAGGCCGGACTCGACCAGCAGCCGTTCATGCAACTGCTCGAACTGATGCGCAATCCGCTTGCGTGGGTGAAGGTATGCGGCTCGGAGCGTGTCTCCGTCGGCCGTCGACCGTTCGACGATGCAGTTCCATTCGCGCGCGCGCTGATCGATGCAGCGCCGGATCGCGTGCTATGGGGCACAGACTGGCCGCACCCGAACATCTCGAAGGACATGCCGAACGACGGCGAACTGGTGAATTTGCTGCTTGGCTTTTGCGACGACAGTGAAACGCTGCGCAAGCTGCTCGTCGACAACCCGGAGCGCCTGTACGACTTCAGTCCGCTTTGAGGCTTGCCGTATCGCGGTACGGCGCAGCGTCCAGTGACGTGCCGGCCGCGAAATGTAGCAGGCGTGGTCTGTGCGGCGTGTTTCAGGAGTGCGTGCGGCGGCGCGGAGTCGTCGCGTGCATGGACTCGGCAACGACTGCCCGGATCGCGTCGATCAGCTTGCGCGCAGCAGGCGAAGGCTCGCCGGATGAGCGCATCGTCAGACCAATCTCGCGCCGGGTGACGGGCATCGGGACATCGAGGATGGTGATTTGCCCTAGCTCGCATTCGTATTGCAGCTGATGCGCCGACAGCGCCGCCACCATGTCGGTGCGCAGCAGCAGGCCACGGATCATCGCGAGATCGGCGGTCTCAACGATCGGTACGGGTGGCGCGAGTTGCCTGCGCTCGAACAATGCGTTGAGAATCGTGCGTGCCGGCGCATGGCTGCGTGGCAGCACCCAACGAGCGCCGGCCAGTTCCTTCAGCGACAGGTTGCGTACGCCGGCAAGAGGATGATCGCGCCGTGCCAGCACCACCATGTCTTCCGACATCAGTGCTTCGGTGATCAGACCGCTGCCGGCATCGGTCGGCCGCAGTGCGCCGAGAATAAAATCGATGTCGCCGGCGCGCAGGCTTGCCGCAAGCATTTCGTACGCGCTCTCGTCGGTCGCGACGCGCACGCCGGGGAATGCGCTGCTGACCCGCGCGATCGCCTCGGGCAGGATCAGTGTGCGGCCAAGCGGCAGTGCGCCCACCGCGACGTGACCCTGGACGCTGCCGTGCAACGCCGCGACATCGTCGGGCACGTGTCGCAGTTCGTTGAGGGCTCGACGGATATGCAGCACGAAGGTTTCGCCCTCGGGGGTCGGCTGAACGCCGCGCACGTTACGATAAAAGAGCGGCGATCCCGCACTGGTCTCGAGAATCTTCACCGCGCTGCTGACGGCGGGCTGGGTGATGCCAAGCGCGCGCGCGGCGCTCGGCATGTGCCGGTGCCGGGCCAGTTCAACTAGCAGTTGCAGGCGGCGGGTGTTCAGGAACGCGGAAGGTACGCCGCCCGGCGCGATGAGTCGTTTGTGAGGCTGACGTGCGGCGCACCATGCCGCCAGTTGCTGAAGTTCGTTGAAGACACGCTTCGCGCGTTCGATTACCGCCCGGCCTGTGGCCGTCAGCAACATGCCCGACGGATGCCGTTCGAACAGCGGGATATCGAGCGTCTGCTCGAGTTCATGGATCGCACGCGTAACGCCCGATTGCGCCCGATAGAGTGTTTCTGCGGCCCTGGTCGCGCTGCCTTGCTGCGCAACCCGGATGAAGACGTGCAGGTGCGCGAGGTTGAGCAGATCATGCGAGACGCTCGGGTGGCGTGCGGGCAACCGGTCGGAATCTGGGTTCAATATAGGGCGGCTGTTTGTGGAGCGATTGGAGTTTGCTGCGCATACCGCAGTGACTCATTGGCATGTCAGCCGTGCTGTTGCGGACGAGAGAAAAACGCCCGCGCAAGGCGGGCGGGACTTCTTCAAGGCGTGCAAACAAATATCGCACGCTGCCTGATAGCTTAGTGGGGGACCTCGATCGGCAACCCGACGAAGTTCTCGGAAAACGCCAGGCGCCCCGGCACTGTTCCAGTCATGTAGTCGAGATCGGCACGTTGCAGTCGCTGGACAAAAGCGCTGTCCCCCGGGAACCGATGAACCATGGTGCACAGGCCCGCGGAAAACCGCTGCACGAGCCACATGCGTCGCAGACAAATGTCGGAGTAACGTTGCAGGAGTTCGGGCGAGGCGCGCTTGTAGCGCTCGATCAAGCCTCGGCTCAGCACCTTGATATCTGCAAACGCCGAGTTCAGACCCTTGGCGCCCGTTGGCGGCACGATATGCGCCGCGTCGCCCGCCAGATAGAGCCTGCCGTACTGCATGGGTTCGGCGAGAAAACTTCGCATTGCCGTCACGCCCTTTTGAAGAATCGCCCCTTCGTGCAGGGTCGGCATGCCGGGCACATCCAGGCGAGTATGCAGTTCGCTCCAGATACGATCGTCGAACCAGTTGTCGGGATTCTCGTCAGGCGCGCATTGCAGGTACAGCCGGGTGACAGTGGGTGTGCGCAGACTCATCATGGCGAAGCCGTTGTCGTGACAACCCCAGGTGATATCAGGCGACGCGGGCGGTGCGTCGGCAAGAATCCCCAGCCATCCGAACGGATAGATCCGGTCGTAGACCTTGAGCACACTCGCCGGAATCGCGTCACGACAAACACCGCGGAAACCATCGCAGCCGATGACAAAGTCACATGACAGGCTGCGCGCCTCGCCTTCCGCCGCGTAGTGAATGACCGGCCGCTCGCTTTCCAGACCTTCGATACGGCTCACCGGTGCGTTGTAGATCACCGTGCCTCCGGCGCGCTCGCGTGCATTCATCAGGTCCGTCACGACGTCATGCTGCGGATAGACGACCACGGCACGTCCGCCGGTTGCTTCAGTGAAGTCCACGCGATGCGATTCACCGCCAAAACGAAAGTCGATGCTGTTCTGCACGAGGCCAAACTTGTCGAGGCGCTCGCCGAGCCCCACCTCGCGCATCAGATCGACCGTTCCCTGCTCGAGCACGCCTGCCCGCAATCGGGTGCGCACGTGCTCGCGGCTGCTACGTTCGATAATGACGGACTCGATGCCCTCCAGATGCAGCAAATGCGCCAGCATCAATCCTGCGGGTCCGGCGCCCACGATACCAACTTGAGTGCGCATCAAACAGTTTCCTCTAAAGTAACCAGGCCCATACCCGTAGTCATGGGCGCGTAATAGCTGCGATGCACGCGGCGAGCCTGGTCCGAGAGGGCGCCACGCATGACCAGCCACATGATGAGTTCAATACCTTCAACGCCGAATCGCTCCATCATGACCTGATGGGTCAAGCCGGTCAGGCTCTCGGGATCCCGTTCGATTCGTTCCAGAAAGTCGAGGTCGTTGTCGCGATGCATCTGCCCAAAGTTCTCGCCGGTCAATTGATGCGACATGCCGCCCGTACCGATGATCGCCACACGCAGATCGCGCGGATACGATTCGACCGCACGACGAATGGCCTGTCCCAGACGGTAGCAACGTCGTGCCGTGGGCAACGGATGCTGCAGCACATTGACCGCAATCGGCACTGCCGCGACGGGCCAACTGTCGGCTGTATGCTCGAAGCACAAGTGCATGGGAACGAGAAAACCGTGCTCGACCCGCATTTCCTGACACACCGTGAGGTCGAACTCGTCATACACCAGTGAGCGGCACAGATGTTGCGAGAACGCGAGGTCGCCGCGAATGGAGGGCAACGGACGCACACCGAAACCTTCGTCCGCGATGCCGTAGCTCTCGGCCGCGCCGACGGCGAAGGTCGGGTATTTGTCAAAGAAAAAATCCGCGCCGTGGTCGTTGTAGACCATGATGGCTACATCCACTTTGAGCTCGGTGAGCCACTCGCGCACCGGCACGTATGCATCGAATAACGGCTTCCATGCCGGGTTGCTCTGCTTGCCCCGATCATAGGCGCCGCCAATCGACGGCACATGCGACGTGCCGATACCTGCAATGATGGAACCCATTACACCGCTCCGTTGTTGTTTCGGGTTGCAAGAAATTGCTCGTAGCTTTCGCCGCGCATTTTTGCACCCATGTGATAAAGCCCGTTGCCCGTGACCACGCCGAGTTTGAGCAGGAAATAGATGTTGCCGCCGGCTTCGAGCAGACCGCTAAAGTCGCGTGCGCGCACCAGCGCCTTTTCCGCTTCGCTCAATCCGAATTTCGTCAGGCAGGCTTCCTCGTCGAGCTTGTAGGCCGCGCGGTTGGCTGCTTCCGAAAGCGAGTTGCACAGCTTGTTGATGCGGTAGCCGCGCCATGACATTGCCAGATCGAACACGTGCGAGTCCGCGATCTTGCTGGCCTGTTCCAGTTGCTGGTTCATTGTGAAGGGGCCCTTCATGAGGTTGCTGATGCAGGAGCCCGATAGCCGCGACGCGCTCACTGTCATTTCTGCGTCGCGCACACTGCCATGGGCAAATGTGCGTACAATTTGCTATCGGTTGAAACCAGTCTATCGACGAACCCCATAGTTCTAAAAAGCAACCATTGCTGGTGAATACACCTGGCGGATCCCATGTCACTCGGCAATCCAACCAAAGTTGATGAACTTCTGAATTACCGGCTCGCGAGCCTGCTAGCCGCGAGCAGTGCCATGACCACGCGCCTGTGCGAAGGGCGTTATGGCATCACGCGGCGCGAGTGGCGGCTGATTGCGCTGCTAGCCGACTATGGCGCCATGTCGCCATCGGCACTTGCTGAGCAGGCTCATCTAAAACGCGCGATCGTGTCGCGCCTGATCACCGACCTGACCGGCAAGCAGCTGGTGGTCAAGCGCAGTTTGGCAAGCGACCATCGCCGCGCTACGCTGGAATTGACTGAGCAGGGCGCAGCGCTACACGCGGAGTTGTTTCCCCAGTCCGTACAGCTAAACAGGAGCGTGCTCTCCGTTCTGACGCCCGCTCAACTCGCCGCCTTCGATGAGGCGCTCATGCTGATAGCGAACCACGCCGATGAGGTGGTTCGCTTGAGCCCGGTTGAAGTCAAAGCAGACAGACGACACGGCGGCAGCCGTAAATGGCAGAGAGAGCTGGTGCCGGGAACTCAGAGGTAGAAATAGCTGATCGGTGTCTAGAATAATTGGCGAATGCCAATCATCGCGCCGAGTTGCCCGACACCCGGTGCCGGCGATGTTCCGCCGCCGCCTGCGCTCGCGGTAAAGCGCGCGTGGGCGCTATTCCAGATATAGGCTGCCTTTAAATATACCGCGGTCGCTTTCGACAGGTAGTAAGTCGCACGCACCGTTGCCAAGGTCGCTCGCGCGTCCTGCTCCTTGATGGTGATGCGGAATCCTTCCGCGTCGATCGAAAGGGTTGGTGTCGCGTAGTAGTCAGCCCCAAGATAATAGAGGTTCGAGTGCACTTCGCGAGCCATCGGCAACTCTGTTTCAACACGCCTTCCCAACCATCCGCCGCCTATTTTCAGCCCGCCGAGCTTCATATAGCCGTTGGCCTGAAAGCGTGCGTCTTTGTCGTTTGCGGAAGTAATGGGTAAGGGCGCGACGCCGTCGAAGAAGTTGACGGCTGCGTTTGTCCCGCCGCGCTGTTCGTCGTACGCGGTAGCGACACCGAAGCTCGCCGCGTCATACTTGAGCATGACACTCCAGTCTTTGCACTGGTTGGGATCGCCCGGTATTTGTCCGGCGCACGTGCCTTGCCCCGGAGAATTTCCCGTGCCGGTGGAGTCACGTCCGAAGGAGTAGGAAGCACCGGCGGTGAGTCCGTGAAATGTGCCCTTGTAGACGATCGTGTTGTCGCTTCGGGCGCTGGGGAGATAGTTGTCCAGCGCTCCAATGCCATTCGTATCCGGGGCGAGAACTTCCGCGTCGGATAGCACCCAATACGCCATGTTGTATTGGCGGCCGAATGTAATCGCTCCCCACGGCCCATTGATACCCACCCACGCCTGCCGCCCAAAGAGCCGGCCGCCCTGTCCGGCATCGCCGCCTCGCACATTGAAGCCATTTTCCAGGGTAAAGATTGCGTGCAGTCCGCCACCAAGATCTTCGGACCCTTGCAGCCCCCAGCGTGAAAGATATTCGCCGCCAATCGGCATCCGAACCAACGGGTCGCCGGCTAGATTTGCGTGAGAGATATATTCCACACCTGTATCCACCAACCCGTACAGCGTGACAGTGCTCTGGGCAAATGCCGATGCGCTGAAAAAGCCAATGCCAAGCGCTACGATCCTTCCAAATCTCATGTCGTCTCCATGATGATATTTTTTTAGTCGTGTAGTGCGAACGCGTGCGACCGCTTCGGCTTATGCGCGCCGAACTTACGGTTGCAAATAAAAGACAAGGACAAGGTAGAACACATAGCCGCGAATTGACTCGCGGCTTGTCGAATCATGCGGAGAAGAACCGATTTCCTGAGCTCTTACCGCACTGTGTTTCAAAGCGAATGTGTGACGTGCCGCTGTGCCTGAGGAGGTATGTAATGGCAGTTTGGCGCCGCGCTATATTGGTGGGCGAAGCCATGTCTTTGGAAGACAAGTGCCGCACTAGCTGCTATAGCAACTCGGCATAGTTGCCGCGCAACTATTAAAGTCGGAGCATCCGTTTGGGGCTAGTGGCGCTGTGCGCGGATTCGGGCAGAAGTAGCGTGCGTGAAGATGGGGCGAATATTCGGGAAAGCCTGCGCGAATGCAGGCAGTTCACGCAGACTTCTAACCGAAGGGCACCACGGATGGCGCACCGACTGCATAGCACCCAATTGACTGATCGACTACCTGCCGGATCAGCTCCAGAGTCCGCCGGTGCGTTTGCGTCGAGGGCCGGCGCAAAGACCACACCAGGCTTAGTTCGCTCATGATGCCAGGCGTGTGGATGCCGCGAACGGTGAAGGGCGCGGCGTCCTTGAAGTTGCTGAGCGTATAGGCGGGTAGGACGGCGTGGCCGAGGCCCTCCCTGACCAGATTCAGGATGGCATTGAGCCCATCGACCTCCAGAGTGATGTGGGGCTTCAACCCCAGTCTGGCCATTTCGCCGTCGATAAGAATACGAAACACATTGCGTGAACTGGGCAGGATCAGCGGCAGCGAGGCGACATCGCGCAGGGCGAGTGCAGTCGCCACAGACGGTCCTGTGTCCGCCGCAGCGGCCTGGTCTTCCTGCGCCGAGATCAACACCAGTTCCTCCTGATGCAGCGTGGTCATCTCCAGATCAGGCGAGCGGCTCGCGTTGTAGAGCACCGCCATATCGACGTTACCCACCCGCACGCCTTCATACATGTGCATCGAGAAGCCCTCGGTCAGCGTCAACTGGGCGTGCGGCAGATGTTGTCGGAACGCGCGTGTTAGCGGCACGGTGATCACTCGAGACAGACTGGGCGGCAAGCCGACCGACACACGGCCGACCAGCGCACCGCGTACCGAGGTGAGTTCCTGGCGCGCCACGTCGACCTGATGCAAGATGCCGCGCGCGTGTTCGAGCAGCAACTTGCCGGCCTCAGTCAGCTTGACGCCACGCCCCGTGCGCTCGAGGAGGTTTTGCCGCAATTCGACCTCGAGCAGCCGGACCTGCCGGCTTAACGCTGGCTGCGCCACATCAAGGGCAATCGAGGCGCGGGTGAAGCCTCCAAGTTCGGCTACCCGGACGAAGTATTCCAGTTGTTTGAGATCCATCTGCTAAGAATTCATCGCTTGCGCAGAACCATATCAATTTGACATAGGAGATAGTACATGACGTAGCTGGCGAAAGATCTCGGCGCAAATCAGAATCACTGCGACTCCATGCGTAAGGAGTTGGCCGACCACAGTCATAAGCCGATTTGCATCCGCGACAACTCGAGTAGCGCAAGCAAACCTTTATCCCTTGCATGATTGAGTGCATGGGCACATCCAAAGGTGCCCGGCTTTCCGAAGTCTGCGGCAATCTGAGGTCAGCGATAGAGCCCACCTCCGGGTACCAGCAATAAATAGAATCGGAGAGAGACAAAACATGACAGACCCGGCACTCGAAGACATCAACGTACAGACGTTGTTGAACGAGCATCCATTTTCGGCTTTCCAATGGGTGATCTTCGCCCTGTGCTTCTGCATCGTGCTGCTTGATGGCTTCGACACGGCCACCATAGGCTATATCGCGCCCTCGTTGATCAGGGAATGGGGTGTCGCAAAGCCCGCGTTAGCGCCAGTACTCAGCGCCGCGCTGTTCGGTCTGGCTGCAGGCGCGTTGTTGGCCGGACCGCTGGCCGATGGCCTGGGCCGCAAATGCGTGCTGGTCGTGGCCGTGCTGATCTTTGCCGTGGCCAGTCTCGCCTGTGCTTTCTCCCCCGATCTCACCACGCTCGGCGTGCTGCGCTTTATCACTGGCGTCGGCTTGGGCGCAGCCATGCCCTGCGCGATCACCCTCATAAGCGAATACTGCCCCGACCGGCTGCGTGCCACGCTAACCAGCACCATGTTCTGTGGCTTCCCGATAGGCGCGGCCGTTGGGGGCTTTCTGGCCGCCTGGATGATTCCTGACTTCGGCTGGCGCAGCGTATTGGTTCTGGGTGGCGTGGCGCCTCTGCTTCTGGTGCTGCTGCTAGTGTTTCGATTGCCGGAGTCGGTGCGCTACATGGTGGCCCGCCGTCAACCGACGGTGCGCATCCAGGCGGTGCTCGCTCGCATTGTCGGGCCGAGCGTGCAGCGGATGGAGCGCTTCGTGCTGACCGAGACGGCTGCTAACTCGAAAGCCGGCAGCGGGATCGGGCTGGTGCTTTCAGCGCCCTACATCGTGGGTTCTACCATGCTCTGGCTTGCATACTTCATGGGACTGGTGATCTTCTATGCCGTCATTAACTGGATGCCGATCCTGTTCAAGGACGCAGGCCTCGATCCGAGGACCGGCATGCTGATCGCCGCGCTATTCCCCTTGGGCGGTGGCGGCGCCATATTCGCCGGTTGGCTGATGGACCGCTTCAACGCCAATCGCATTGTTGCCCTCGGCTATGCGCTGACCGCTGTGGCCATTTGGGCCATCGGACAAGCCACTGCACAGGTGGGCCTGCTGGTTGCAGTAGTGTTCATCGCGGGTACCACCATGAACACGGCGCAAGCGTCCATGGCGGCACTCGCCGACACGTACTACCCGACGCGTGGCCGTGCTACCGGCGTCGCCTTGATGCTCGGTGTGGGCCGTTTCGGAGGTATTGCCGGCTCTTTCCTGGTAGCCCAGCTTACGGTTAGCCACTTGAACCTGAGCGGGATTTTCACGGTGATCGCGATCCCCGGAATGATCGCCGCGGCCGCGCTACTGATCAAGGAATGGTGCCGCCCGAAGGGCATCCATGAGGACCGCGGCGGCTCCTCGATCGTTGCCCTGCATTAACTCGGATCGCCCGGCATCGGGATCGCCGCATATCCCGGAAGGCATTCAAAGCGGCTATCCCTTGACCGGATCACGCGGCCTGCCCCTGTCCCGCGTTTCGACGAGTACCAAACAAGGCGACCGGTCGATGACTTCGCCGCTGGTCGACGGGTTGGCCCAGCGACCGAGCCGTGACAAATGGTGATGTCCCATCACGATGATCTCTGCCGACAGCAGTTCGGCTTGTTCGATGACGACGTTGGCCGGAGGATTTCCGGGGCAGAGGTGTTGTTCCACGGTCAGATTGCGGCCGGCAAGCTGTGCGGCCGCGGTAGTCAGAACGGATCGTGCGAAGGACGTCTGCGCCTCCGCGAACGGGTAGGTCATACCATCGGGTGTGACACCGTTTTCGTCATCGTGAGGCAGCAGGTAGGATGGGTCGACGACGCATAGAAGGTGCACGACTGCCGTACCCGGCGTCGCCATCCGGCTGGCCAGTTCGATAACGTGCGCACTCTGAGGGGAGCCGTCAAGGGGAACGAGGAGGCTATTGAACATGGCTGGAGAAAAGGTCAAAACCAGGTCAGATTGCGCGCGTCTGGATGTTTGCTGCAGTCCGCTCAATTGATAAAGATATCGAGCGGCAGCACCGCCGAAACGATTACGTTAGGGACGTCGACGATCTGACCAATGCGCAGATCGACCGCAGCAGCAGCGATCACATAGGCCTGCTCGCGCGTGACGCCCTTGTTGGCGACCATCCAGTCGATAATCCGAATGAGCGCATCGCGGGTAGCCAAGGTCAGATCTTCAGACAGGTTGGTCAGTGCCGCGACCTTGGGGCTATCGAGATACGCAAGATGGAGCGGCACGTAGCCGGCTTCCTTGACGGGCATGCCGGTGACGGCATGGAAGCGGCTCGGTTCGGTATTCTTTAGCTGCGAACCTCCTTCGATTTGCGGAAAGCGGATTGCCTTTCCTGCGCCTTTGCGAAGTTCACACCGCAACGTTACGCGCGCAGCCATTTCGATCGCCGAGCCGCAGACCTCTCCGTCGCCCTGCGCGAAGTGGATGTCGCCGGTCCACAGGCCGGCGCCTTCATACAGCACAGGAAAGAGGATGGTCGTGCCGACCTGCATCGCCTTCACGTCCATGTTGCCGCCGTTTTCACGCGGCGGAACGGTGCGAAGACCTTCGGCGGCCCATGGCGAGCCAGCGCCGAACAGCGCCGCCGGTAACGCACGCCCGGGATCGGGCATCAACACAAACCCACCCGCGGCGGCGAGCGCACCTTCACGCTCGAGCGCAGCCGCCACTTCTTCCTTGCCCGGCAGGACACCGATCGAACCAGGAAAGCCGCACATGGGAACGCGGACGCCGGGTATCTGGTCGGAGACGGCGGCCAGCCGATCGAGCTTCCAATGGGCAATGAACGGCCCAGGGATCAGGTCGCGCAGAAAGCCAAAGCCAGGGACGACGACCGTGTAGCCATACGGCCCCGGCTCGATATCCACGATGGTTACGGCAAGGACATCGCCGCGTTCTGCGCCTTCGATATGGACCGGCCCCGTCATCGGATGGACGCGGTTCAGGTCGCAAGCGGGGACCTGGTCGGACGTCGTGGTCCAGTCGAACTGGTCGTCGAATGCGTCGCGCGTCTCGAATACGACATAGTCGCCGGGGGCCGCTCGCGCCACGGGTTCGAGAGCCCAATGAAGCCGGTTGAAGCAGGCCGGGTCGTCGACCGCAGTCGTTCCACTTCTCTTGATCAGACAGGTTTTCGCCATTTCGTTCTGCCTCCGGAGGCGTGGCAATGGAGAGACCACGGCTGATGCGCCACCGACTCCTGCAGCCAACCGAGGAAGCTTCCCTGTCTTGCAGTCTAGGCGGAAAACTCAGTACTCGAGATGAAGCGACTCGTGCGACACGCGGCAATTTTTTTACCACGTGTCGAACGTCAACTAGAACGGGCTTCCAGACAATATTTTCTCTGCTGGAATCAATCTTTTGAATTGTTCGTGGGTACGGTTATGCCGAGTTTCTCTCGATGCGTAAAGAGCGCCGAGCCGGCGAATTGCGTTGCGGGATCTGGACATCATTTCCGCACTGCCGCGATCATCTTGATTTCGACTAGCAACTCGGGGCGCGCCAGAGAAGCCACGCCGAGAATCGTCCATGCGGGGAAGTCGGAACGGATGTAGCGTTCCTTTACGGCGCGAAAATCACCGAGCTGTGAGGCTACGTCGACGTGATACGAAACCAGTTCGACGAGGTCGGTGAAGTCGAGTCCCAGGTTTCGAAGAATGACTTCGGTGCGCTTGAACGCCAGATCGATTTGCTCTTCAGCCGACGCCGGAATGGTCCCGTCCGCTCGGATCCCGACTTGGCCTGCGATGAAGACCAGACCGTTTGCCGACACAGCGGGCGAATATTGGAAAAGGTCGAAAATCCTGTTGCCGCCGAACGTGTCATCGTTCTCGGGTAATCTCAGTCGTTCAATCCTGTTCATTTCTAGCCTCGGCGAGTTCGTGTTTTTGTGCTGCCATTTGCTTGACGGGCAGCATTACAAGTCCAGACGCAATCGTGGTCCAACCTCGACAAATCCCGCGGACAGATAGAACGCAAGCGTTCGGGCCCAACGCGGCTGAGCAGGCGCGCCAACGTCGAGTCGCTTCCATCCTCGTTCCTTGCCGAACTTCACAGCTTCGCTGATCAACGCCGCAGCGACGCCACCAGTCCGGCATTCCGGCCGGATGTATAGCTCCGTAATCTGTCCAAAGGCGCCTCCCGCGTATATTGCCATTCCTTCTGTCATGAGAAGTACGCCGACGGGACGATCATCTTCGAGCGCCAGGTATCCGAAGTTGCGAGACGTTTGATTCAGAACGGACTCGGCGATAGACACCCGGTCGGTGCGTTCAGGTTCGCCGTTGTTAAGCTCCATCAGAAGCGCATCCACAAGATGCGCAACGGAACGTGCATCGGTCGGTGCAACAGGGCGAATATGCGTCAAGACAATCTCCTTTGCTGGCTCGCACGGTGCTGTCAAATCTGTTGACTTGATACTTGTCCGCAGCAATGCCTCATATAATGGCAACAAGCAGTCGTCTTTGAATTGCTCCTTCATTGAAGGCACCATGCCAAAATCTCAGAATCAGCCGTCTGTTGAAGAATCCGCGGACGTTGAGGTAACAGAGAAGCAGCCCGACCCGGCGGTAGAGAAAGTGTCTCGTGCCCTGGCTGCACAGATTCATGCATTCCGAACGTCAGCAGGAATCGCATCAGGCGCCCTCGCGAAAATGGCCGGCATTTCGCATTCGATGCTGTCAAGAATCGAAAAAGGAACGGCCACTCCATCGATAGAAACGCTCACGCGGCTCGCCAATGCCTTGGGCAAACCCGTGTCGCGCTTTTTCGTCGATCAGAGCGAACGTCACGACTGCTCGTTTGTGCCCGCTGGACAAGGCGTGACTGTCGACCGGGAAGGTTCGTCCTACGGCCACATCTATCGGCTCATTGGCCACGTATTGTCAGGGAATCTTTCCGTGGAGCCGTATGTTGTTACGCTCGACGAAAAGTCCCAGCCGTGGTCAACCCATCAGACAACGGGAATTCAGTTCCTTCACGTACTCGAAGGCACGATGAAATACCGATACGCCAATCGACTCTACGATCTGAAGCCCGGCGATAGCTTGCTGTTTGACCCGAATGCGGCGCATGGTCCTGAAGAAATCGAAAGCGTGCCAGTCAAGTTTCTCGCCGTGTTCTTCAACATCCGGGAATACAGCTAGAAAATACAGGTCACACGGTCTCGTACCAGCCCCTGCCGGCAGCTATCGCGCGTATTGGTTTATCGTTGCAATCGCTGCAATGCTGCGAATTGCTTTGCCACGACGCTTTCCCGGCTGGCGACAATCTCTCCCGCTCCAACACGTTCCCGGCCATACACAATCCAGGCGTCGTCGGGCGAACCGATAGTTGCATCCAACCTCAGCTTTTCCGGCTGCGAGTCGAAATAGTATCGATAGACAAGCGCCGAATCGCATTCTCCCTTCATCAGCCGATCGAATGCCAATGGAATCGAGACCGCGGGAATCAGCCTGGAATATGAACTGAGATCTGCGTAGTTATCGGTAGCGGGGGAAACAAGCGAGATTGATTCCGGCTTGTCCACGTTCTTGTTCGTGAGAATCGCCAATGTCTGACTCGGCGAGATGAAAGTGTCGACAACGAACCGTTCGCGGAAGTTGCTGCCCATCACGCGCGGCGTATCTGGATGAACGGCGCACTGAACAAGGTAGTCGATTTCGTTCGCGTCAAACGCGGCCAGCGCATCGTCGAAATTATCAAACAGGCTGATCTCAGCCTGGAGCCCGTGGAAATCAATGTAACGACGCGTCACGTACTCGTGGTTCGTCCCGGACGGACCGAGGGTGCCAAACCTGATTGTGGCCATACCTTACTCCTGAAAAATCTGCGATTTTCGATTGTGGCGATTACACGCATGGTCAACTTGACGCGTTCATTTTTGAATCATCTGACTGAGGAATCGCTTCGCTCGCTCGGTTCTCGGCGCGTTGAAGAAATTGGCGGGTTCGTTGTCTTCCACAATTTCTCCCTGGTCCATGAATAGAATGCGATCGGCCACCGCTTTTGCAAATCCCATTTCATGCGTGACGCACAGCATGGTCATGCCGTCCTGTGCGAGTAGCGTAAGCGTGTCGAGAACCTCCCTGACCATCTCCGGGTCTAGTGCCGATGTAGGTTCATCGAGCAGCATGATGGTTGGCGACATGCAAAGCGCCCGCGCGATAGCAACCCGCTGCTGTTGACCACCGGAAAGCTGCGCAGGGTATTTCTTCGCATGGCTCGCAACGCGAACACGTTCAAGCATTTCAAGGGCTCGTGCTTCGGCGTCCTTTCGCTTCAGACCGCGAACCCGCATGGGCGCCAATGTGCAGTTTTCCAGCACTGTCATATGCGGGAACAGATTGAAATGCTGAAACACCATGCCGACATCGGCCCGTACCAGGCGTACGTGTTTTACGTCGTCGGTGAGCTCGATTCCATCGACGTGCACGTCCCCAGAATCGTGCTTCTCAAGCCGGTTCACGCAGCGAATGAGGGTCGATTTTCCGGAGCCGGACGGTCCGCACAGAACAATCTTTTCACCTCGCCGGACATTCAGCGAAATGGAATTGAGTACGTTGAACTCGCCGAAACTCTTTGAGAGTCCCTTGATAGATATCGCGAATTCGTTGTTCGGTATCGTATTCATAGCGAAAAATCCTGGGCAGTTTCGTGCGACTCAGGTGTTGTGTCGCGTGAGTGTCTGGGCATGAAATGCTTGAGCGGCCGGGCTCTCTTTCCAGGCCACCACCTGGCCGTCGGACAGCCGCTCACGGCCATAGACAATCCATGGATCGTCGACGGTGCCGATCTGCTCGTCGATTCTGAACCGGGTGGGGTTCTCGGTAGCAAGAGACGAGTACGTCAGGCCGCTCTCGTATTTGCCCGAGAGGAGTCCATTGGCAACCGATGCGGTCGATGTCTCCGGAATGAGCGTAAGTCCATCGGTATTGACATAGTCACGCGTGGCCGGCTGAAGTGCGAGCGTTCGGGGTGTGTCGACGTCAATGCGGGTCACGACCGCCATATCTTTGCTGGAAGAGACGAAGGCATCGATTACGAAAAGCTGTTTGCGATACTTCGCGACAATGTCAGCCGTCGAAGGATGCACCGCAACCTGAACGATGTAGTCGGCCTCTCCGGCAATCACCATTCGCGCTGCGTCGTCAAAGCTCAATACCAGCGCCATCGACGCTCGTCCTTCCAGGCCGTGATGTTGAATGTATCGGGCAGTCACGAACTCGTGATTGCTGCCATTGGGTCCAAGTGTCAGAAACCGAAGCAATTGGTGTTTCTCCATTAACTTTGATAAGGGGCTCGAAAGCACGAGTCCACCTATAAAGATGCGCTATGTGAGGGCTAGACGATGTGAGCGTCTCCAGAATCTGAAGACTTCGGCATCGCGGCTTGTTTGGGCTTTCGAGGATTGACGAGGCCGATGTCTTTCCCTGTTCTGCGTGCAATATTCAGTTCGAGAATCCGGAACGCGTGCGACAGGACGAACGTCATCGCGAGATAAACCATTCCGGCCCCGACGAAAATTTCATAGGGTGCGTAGGTCTCGCTCACCAGCAGCTTCGACGTTCCCGTCAATTCCATGATGGTGACCGTCGATGCGAGCGAGGTTGCCTTCAGGTTCAGAATCGTTTCGTTCGCGTATGCGGGGATGGCGATGCGAATGGCAATCGGTGCTTTAACGCGACTGAGGATGGTGGTCCGACTCAATCCCAGCGCCTCGGCGGCTTCCACAATCCCTTTGGGTACGGCAGCCAGGGCCCCCATGAGAATGCGCGCTGTGTACGCGCCGGAATTCAGGCCCAAGGCAATGACCGCACAGGCGAATGGGTCGCGCAGGAGCGGCCAGACTACGGAGTGTCGAATAAAAGAAAACTGTCCGAATCCGTAATAGAGAAAGAACAGTTGCACGAGCGCCGGTGTGCCACGGAACGCGCCAATGTAAAACTTGACGCTGCCGCTCAGAACCTTGGACGAACTCAATCCTATGAGCGCTGTAGGCACGCCCACAATTAGACCAACTAGCACAATCGCGACAAATAGCTCAAGCGTGACAGGCAACGCGGCAAGCAAACGCGGAAAACTCGAAATGAGCAATGAGAAGTCGAACATGCCTCACCTCGCCAATGCGGTCGACGTCTTGCGACGAACCGTGCTAAATACGTTTGTCAGGGCGAAGCTGAGGACGAAGTACAGCACGCCGGCAATAAGGTAGAAGAAAAAAGGACGATTTGTCGCCTCAACAGCGAAGCCTGTTCGGCGCATCAGGTCTTCCAGACCCACCAGCGAGACGAGCGCCGTTTCTTTCAGCAGTACGGTCAACTGATTCCCGAAAGCAGGAACCGCGAGGCGCCACGCTTGTGGCGCAATGACGTGGACAAAGCTCCTGATGCCGGTCAACCCCAGCGCTGCGGAAGCTTCAAACTGCCCACGCGGAACTTCCAGAATGGCACCCCGGAAGATTTCGGTCGCATAGGCGCCGAACACCAGCCCCAGCGACACAGCACCCGCACCGAATGCGTTGATTTCGATGGGTCGGCCCAGCATATGAGAAAGGCTTGCGCTGCCGCCGTAGTACACCAGGAAGATGACCAGCAGGTCCGGAACGCCTCGTATCGTGGTCGTGTAGGCCCCGGCAAATTGCCTCAGTATCCGCATAGGCGACAACTTGGCAGCCGCCATCAGAATCCCGACTACCGAGCCGATTGCTGTGGCCGCGAGCGCAACCAGCAGCGTCGTCAAGGCGCCAAGCAGAATGAGTCCGCCATAACCATTCAGAGTGAAACTGACCATGCTGGCCCCCGCATTACATCAGAGAGAAAGGGAAATACTTCTTTCTGATCTGGTCGTAGGTGCCGTTCGCCATGATGGCGGCCAACGCTGCGTTAATGCGATTGCAGAGCTCGGCGTCGTCTAGACGAACTGCAATGGCGTTGCCGTCGCCGAGTACGCCACCTTTGAATTCAGGGCCGACGAAGGCGAAGTCCTTCGAGTCAGGCCGTTTGAAAAAGTCGGAATAGAACGTCGCCTTGTTGCCGATGATGAGATCGACGCGACCCGCGACGAGGTCCAGTTCCGGCTGGCGGGTGTCGTCATACAGCACCAGCGACGCCGTCTTGTCGTAGCCGTTAGCGACTAGCCACTGATGCTGGGAGGCGCCGCGTTGAACCCCGATTCGCTTGCCTTTGAGTCCTGCAGGTGAGACGTCCTTTATCCCGCTGTCTTTCGCGGCGATAAAGCTGGAGGTCGTTTCCTTGTACTTGTTGGTGAACAGAACCTGTTTGCGTCGCGCGGGTGTGGTCGACATCGACGCGACGATCGCGTCATATCGATTGGCCTGAAGACCAGGAATGATGCCGTCCCATGCCTGGGCGACGATCTGGCATTTCATTTTCATCTGTGCGCAGAGGGCATTCGCAATGTCCACATCGAAGCCCTGCAGTTGGCCGGAGGCGTCTTTGAAGCTCCACGGAGGATAGGTGCCTTCGGTGGCGACTCTCAGCGTGTCGCCCGCCGAAAAGACCGGAGCTGACATGACTAATGCTGTCGCCGCCAAGGCGCAGCTGACCAATCCTCGAAGCCGTCGAAACAGGGTGTGTGACATGGCAACTCTCTCGTCGCGATTGCTGCGCCCCGGATATCCGTCGCATTACAGGTAAAGGTAGTCGTTTGTTAATTTAACGTCAATATTTTACTTTTATGCAAATTCCCTAATCGGGTTTACCCTCGAATTGGCGTCGTAAAGCGGTTCGCAATGCACGAGGACAGGCGAGTCAGGCCGGCTCGCTGAAACTGGAAACTTCGGAGAAGGGCTCTGGAGTCGAAAAGAAAACAGTCAGGAACGGGGTACCAATATGCTCAACAGAGACGCAGCAGCGAAGGCTCGCGATCAGCTCAAGACCGCAGCGGAAAACTACAACCAGAAGCAGCGTGAACTCCAGGCGCGTGCAACCGCGCTCTATGACGTGCGTCGTGAAAGCAGCGAACTGCTCATTGGCGACGTCGAGGCTCTCGTGAACGGCCTCGTCAATGTGCCCAAGGAATTCAATCTCGCATTTGCCGAATACCAATTCGAATACCGCACGTTTCCATCCGTCAGAAGCTGCTGCAAAAGATCAAGGACCGCGCTTGCGAATGCGGTTCTGAGTTAGCACCCCAAGCCAGGTTCCGCGCTCAATGTGGCGCGCCGGTGAAGGCCGCGACAGCGCACGCCTGATTCGAGTGATGTCTTTGCCCGCGAAAAAGAACATCAGAACATGCTAAGCCGAACTGGCGCGTAATGGGCAAGTGTCCCAAAGTAGGTGAGTTCTTGAGGCCGGCGAAAATCGGCCTCTTCTGTTAAAGCCGCGTACTTTCGTCAGCGCTTTAAGTGCGGTACCGCACCGCACTGCATACGACGGCGCACGCATTATCTCTGCGGCGCATGCTCGTTCTTCGATAGCCAAACGACCAGCATCGCCAACAGAATGAGGCGTGTCTTCCGTATCGGAGGGCATGTGTAGCTGCCACCTGCAGCGTTCCTGAATAAGGAAGTCATATGTTGATGCGTGAAGTAATCCCTACTGCCCTGAACCGTGGTTCCGCTCACCTTTCAGAAAACCCGATGGCCGAGGCTTCGCTGAAAACCTTCCATCATGGTTTCGATATCTATCTAAAGGATTCGAATGCGTTCATGAACACGTATTTCTCGCGCTACTTCGAGTGGCAGGGGGTTTGCCGCGAGCGGTGGTTTCACGAGTGCATCCATGACGACTTGCTGGGATCGGACGGCATGTTCGTAACCAAACGCGCGCACCAGGAATATGTGCATGAAACCTTCCCGTTCCAGCGGGTCGATTGCTATCTGAATACGGTGCAGGTCAGGCAATGCTCGGCATACCTGTTGTTCCGCTTCTGCGTGGATGGCCGCAAGGTTTCCCAGGGCTACCAGCAGATCCTGTACGCAGGCCGGGACCGGAAGATCAGGCGCTTCCCGGACGGAATCATCGAGCGGGTCAAGGAATATGAACTGCCGGCGTCGGCGCTGACGGACTGATCGTAGCGCTTAATTTTCATTCTTCATGCCGGCGTCAGGACCGCGCCGGCGGTTAGTGCAATGCGCGATCCGCCGCTGAACCTGGTGCCGGCAAGCGCACAGTGAAGGTGGTATGCGCGCCGCGTCGCGAACTGCATTCGATGCTGCCGCCCAGAAGCTCCGTTGCGCGGCGACAGAACGCGAGCCCCATTCCCGCGCCGCTGCCGTGCCGCTTGGTCGAGAAGAAGGCATCGAAGATATGCGGCAACACGTCGGGCGCGATGCCCGGCCCGGTGTCGCGGAATCGCAGTACGCAGAAATCCTGCTCGCGAATGGCGCTGATCATGATCGCGCCATCGCCGTTCACGCGAATGGCGTGCAACGCGTTCTTCAGCAGGTTGAACAGGACAAAGATCATCAGCGTGTCCGAGCCCGAAAAGCACAGGGTCTCGTCGATGGGCAGGACCGTTACGCTTGCGCGTTCATCGCCGCGGAACGGATAACGCTCCAGCGCCGACACCACGCAGTGGTGCACGGAATGAGCGCTGAAGCCGCTGCGGTCCAGCCGATCGAGGGTGAACGACGCGAGTGCCATTTCGACCATCGCACTGGTGCCCGATACCTCTCGCCTGATCGCTGTCGCGAGCTGGCTGATGCGCTCGGACTGGCCGGAATGCTCCTGCTCGTCATAGATCCCATGCGTGACGGCGAGCCGGTAGCCTTTGAACACGTGAGTCCAGACGCTGGCGATTTCGTCCGCGTGCATGGCAATGGTCGCCAGCGGCGTCGCGATTTCATGCGCGATGGTTGCCGCGAGTGCATACGGGTGAATCAGGTGATAACGGACGATGGTAATCGCGAGAAGCCCAAGGCTTAGGGCAATGAACAGCACGCCCGGCGGATAGAACGGGTAGCCGTAGTTGACCGCGTAATCGGTCGCCGCGAACGCATAAAGACACAGGCTCGCAAGGCAGAGGTCGAGACGCCTGCGCGCTTCACCGCCGGCTGTCTTCTTGCGGGCCGCGAATAGAAGCTGCCCGCTGCGTGCCGCGAGCAATACGGTCTGCAACACGTGCAAAGGATGCAGCGGGCCGGCGACCGGATAGTAGCCAAAGAAATAATGCCGGTATCCGGCGACTACTTCGTTGCCGGGAAGCAGCGCGGCGAAGACCAGACAGATGCCGTAGGAGGTGAGCAGCAATGGCTGCTCGCGGCGCTGGGATGTCACTTCCGTCACGAAGTGATAGAACGTGGTTGGCAGAAAGAGAATGAAGAGATAGCCGACCCTGACCAGCAAGCCCGCGATCTCGGGATTGTCTGTCTGGAACAGCAGCGTCCACGCGCCCTGCCACGCAAAGGTGGCCGCGCACATCAACAGGAATGGCGCGGAGAGGCGCGTGACGCCTTGGCTGATGAGTACGTAAAGGCCGAACACCACGAACATCGCAGACACGAAGGCAGTCGGAATGGCGTACATGTGGCTCAATGTGTCGGCAAGCTTTGGTCTGTTCCTGCGTGTCTACCGTAGCGCCCTTGAACGGGCGGCCTTGTTCTATTCGTGCATCGCCGTTAACCGGGCGCCCGCTGACCCCGATTGTTCCGCCATTGCGAAAAGGTCGCGACGTCTACACCCAACTCGCTTGCCTCGATTCTGGTCCAGCCATAGAACGCGTCTTCCCAACCCGGAATCTGGCGCGGGGTTAGCGTTCTGAAGTCCATGCCGGGACGGAAGGCCAGATGCGGCCAGAAGAGCGGCATCGCCTCGCGGATCGCCATCCGCCTCAACAACTCCGCCGGCCCGCTCTCGTCCGCGACGATTTCGCCTTGGGAAATCCAGTCGTTTTCAGCCCAGGCAAGAAAAACACTCGGGTTGCCAGCGCGGTCGAACATCAGAATCACATTCTGCTCGGGGCGCCAGTAGTACTCGACGATTCCTTCCGCGGCGACCACATCGTCAATGACTTTTCTGGTTCTCGGGTCGCAATAGGTCATGCCGTTCTCACCCAAGGCCAGCCAGCCGCCTTCCGAGCAGTGCCTGCTGCGGGCGTCCTTCAGGAAATGGACCAGTCTGCTGGGCGAATCCGGATCGGTCTTGCGAAGATACAGATCGACGATTCCGGCATTGAACGCCTTGACCGCGACGGTTTCGTCCGCGACACCGGTGAGCAGCACTTTTGCGCAACGCAGGTTGGAGATGGACGAAAGGAATTCGACTCCACTCAGCCCAGGCATGTCGTAATCGACAACCACGGCGGCCACTTCCGAAAACCGCGAATCACGAGTCAGGATGTCCCGCTCCGCCGAGCTTTCGACAAACCGTTCAAGACCCGTCTCGCTCAGACACGCCGACGCCGATGCAAACGCCAATGAGTTCTCGCGTGCATGTCTGCGGATGAAAGCGAGGGCGGTTTGCGGCCGCGTGAAAAACAGATTGGTGGAAGTATCCGGAAAGAATCGGCGCAGTGCATCGAGGTAGCTGTCGTTGTCGTCCACGAAAACGACGGATGCAGGATAGAAAACAGGGGGTCGAATAAAGTTGTTCATATTTTCACGTGTTTCGTCATGGCGCCGCTGGCGACAACTGCGGCAGGGCAGCCACCACACGAAAACACCGCGCCATGCGACTTGTCACGGCGCTTAGGTGCGCGAGCATAAAAAATCGGCCGGCTCGCGGACCTTGAGTCGCGTTGCCTCTGCCAGATATTGCCAGCCAGTCACCGCATATTCTCATCGGATACGCGGCGCCATTCGCACCTGCTCACATAGTGGGTTTTCTAAAGCGACTGCCGAACCGATTCCCGTGAACCGTATAGTACCTGGGTCTTTGCTTATCTGTGCAACTTGCGTCGCGTTTCAGGCCGGTGTATGCGAATGGAATATTTTTGCCTGAATAAGAGGGGAATCGCGCCTTCGCGTCTGCACCAATCGCGCTAATCGCGTTACTTGAGAGTCGCTATCCGGGACAACACCGCAGCGACAATCCGGTCGCAATGAGCGCCGCCGAACTCGAACAGGTCACGCTCCGCAAGATCGATCTCACGCGCCAATGATTCGCGTAGCAGGCTTCTTGCGCGGAAGTGTCTGCTGCGCACGGTCGCCTCTGAAATGCCCAGGCACTGCGCGGTTTCCTCGACGCTCATTTCTTCGACGGAACGGAGCACGAAAACCGTGCGGAAGGCGTCTGGAATATTGTCGAGCTTACGCTCGAGCAACGTGCGCATTTCCGCGCGTGCGAACTCCTTCTCCGGCGTGTTTTCCTCGGGCGTGGTCATCACATCTGCATCCGTATAGTTGTCGAGATCGACCATTGGGATCACATTCTGACGACGCGCATAGCGGCGCTGCCGCGCGAAGCATTCATTGAGCAGCAGACGCGATAGCCAGGTGAACAGCGCCGCGTCGCCGCGAAACTGTCCAATCGAACGGTAAGCCGAAAGATACGCTTCCTGCAGCGCGTCCTCGGCTTCGGCGCCATTGCGCAGCGTTGCACGAGCCAGCCGGTACAGGCGCCGGTTGTGCTGGCGCATAAGCAATTCGAAGGCGGTGTGATCGCCGGCGACGATGCGGCGCACGAGTGCTTGCTCGTCGTCCGCGCAAGGCGCCGCATGTACTGCAACTACGTTTGTCATGACTGCCTCGTGCTGCCGCTTTACCGAACAATCAGTACTGCCTGCATGGTTGGATGGAAACTGCATGCGTATGGATAACTGCCTGGCTTGTCCGGCAGATAGGTCCATGATGCATTCGCTGCGATGCTGTGCGAATCGAACACCTTGGCATTCGCGCTTGCCGTGTGCGGAACCAGATCCTTGTTGGTCCACACTACGCGATCGCCGCGTTGCACCGTCAAGGTCGGCGGGTTGAACCGCATTCCTTCGATGGCGACAACGTAGGTCTTCGGGGCCGCAGCCGCATCGTACGCCGTAACGGACAGGCTGCCGGTCACGGCGAGGGCCACCACAATGCCCCTACGCAGCACGCTCCGGAACCTGCCCACCGCGCTTACGCAACGGCTAGCCACCACTTTTTCCCAGCGATGCCTGCATCATGCGCGCATGCTCCAGATGCGCCACGAAGGCCGGCCGAACTTTCACCAGCAGTGCTTTCAACTCGGCGTTTTGTGCATTCGGGATCAAGGTCTTGTCGAGCGCATCGAGAACCGCCTCGTGATACGCCACTTCGTGATCAATATACGCCCGGTCGAACGGCGTGCCGTTCAGTGGTTTCAGTGTCGCGACGTTGGCGTGGCCGCCTTGCGCCAGACTCTGGCTCGTCGGGTTGTCTTCCGGCGTGACATTGAGCCGGTGCACAAGGTCAGTCGCCGCCTGATTGACGGCACTGTGGTCGGTCACCATGCGTTGCGCGAACGCTTTGACGTCCCTGGATTGAGTCTTCGACTCCGCGAGTTTGCCTGCGTCGATGTCGACCTGGTTGGCGGTCACCACGATGGCCGCAATTTGCGGGTCGGTCGGACCCGCGGTCTGCGCCGAGACAATCACGCTGGCGAACGCCAGCGCGCCGGCCGAGGCGGCATGGATCAATTTCATGAAACTTCTCCCCAAAGATATTCGCAAGTCAGCTACGGTCCCGCGGACCGGTTCGATTCGACTTTTGATGTGGGGATAGATGTCACGTCTGTCTTCCGCGTTCCCGATTTCTGCAATGCGGTCTATCGGACTACCGGGCAGCGGTTACAGAGCAGGCGTGCAGAGGGTACAGGTGCTTTCGGCACGCGCCGCAGGCCACAAGTGCGTGACCGGCGGCGCGCCGCAATTCAGCCGGTTCGCCGCACGGGAGGGAAGCGCTTTGCGCCACGGTTGAGCGTCACCCGTCGAAAGCGCTCCCGCTTGTGTTCTTCCTCGAAGTGAGCGAGGGAAGGCTTGACCAGATCGCTACGCGAGACGATGCCGATCAGACGCAGGCTGTCCCGGTCGGCGACCACGGGCAGACGCTCAAGGCCATGAACCGCGAGCCGGGTGGCGACCAGCCGGCAGGTCTCGTCGGACAATGCCACGACCGGTGTGCTGCCGCGCAATACATCGCCGACGCGCGCGTTGTCCGCCTCGGGCGTGCTGCCCTCGCGAAACCGCTCGAGCGTGGCGCGGTCGACGATACCGGCCACGACGCCGTCCTTGACCGCCGGATAGGCCCGGTGCGTTTGCGTGGCGCCAAAGAAGGTCGCGAGCGCTTCACGCACGGAGAGGTTCGCATCGATAGTTTCGACAGAGTGCGACATGACCTCGTCGACGTAATGGCGTTCGAGCGGATCGACGCCATATTCGCGATAGATGTGATACCCGCGGCGAGCGATTTTCTCCGTCATGATGGAGCGCCGCATGACGACGGTTGCAAAGCCGTGCGCCACCAGTGTCGCGGCCAGAAGCGGCAACAATGCGTTGCTGTCGTGCGTGAGTCCGAATGCAAAGACGATAGCCGTGAGCGGCGCACCAAGCGTTGCGCCCAGCGTCGCTGCCATACAGACGAGCGGCCACAACGCCGGTTCGCCGCCGGGCAGGACGTGTCCAAGCACCGTGCCAAGCCCCGCGCCCAGCATGAGCAGCGGCGCGAGCACGCCGCCCGACGTGCCGGAGCCCAATGCGACTACCCAGATCACGGCCTTCACGACCAGAATGGCGATGGCGACTTGCAAGATGATGTGCTGATGAAGCAGATCGCCGATGACGTCATAGCCGACGCCCAGTGCCCGCGGCTCGATGAATCCACCGATCCCGACGACGAGACCGCCAAGGGCGGGCCACCACATCCAATGGATGGGCAACTTGCCGAACAGATCTTCGGTTTTGTACAACGCAGCCGAGAGCCCCGAGGCGAGTGCGCCGCTCAGCAAGCCGGCAATCACGCAGGACAGCAGCGACATCGCACTGGGCGGCGCCGTTTCGAGCGGAAATAGCGGGCCCGTGCCAAAGAACGCCGCGCGCGCGAAACCCGCAACCGCGCAAGCCAATGCAACCGGCAGAAAACTACGCGGCCGCCATTCGAACAGCAGCAACTCCACGGCGAGCAGCACGGCTGCCACCGGCGTGCCGAACACCGCGGTCATGCCGGCGGCCGCGCCGGCCACCAGCAGGGTTTTGCGCTCCGCGGAGGTGACCTTCACACACTGCGCGATCAGCGAGCCCAGTGCGCCGCCTGTCATGATGATCGGGCCTTCCGCACCGAACGGGCCGCCGCTGCCGATCACAATGCCGGACGACAGCGGCTTGAGAACGGCGACTTTCGGCGACATGCGGCTCTTGCCGAACAGGATGGCTTCGATGGCTTCCGGAATGCCATGTCCGCGGATTTTTTCGGAACCGTAGCGCGCCATCAGGCCCACAATCAGTCCGCCGACTACGGGGATCAGAATCACCCAGCCGCCGAGCGTATTCTGCGCCGGTGATCGATCCGCGAAAGAAAACGCGCCGAAGAAAAACAGGTTTGTGAACAGGTGAATCAGACTGAGCAGTACGAACGCTGCGAGCGTGCTAAGCGCGCCGATGCCGGCAGCAAGCAGGGAAATGCCAGGGAGCCGCGCGTTGGACGAAAAATCGCGCTTATGTAGATTGTGATTCATGGTCACTCAAGATCGATTCGAGGAACGTTGAAAGCGCCTTCAAGCGACTTCAATTCGGCGCGATGCATCTCGGCGAGACGGGCTAGCACTTGCTCGCCTGCTTTCAGCAAATGCACTTCGACCTGGCGACGGTCCGTGTCACTGATCTTGCGGCGCACAAGTTCGAGAGCCTCGCAGCGCGATACAAGCGCGACCACGCCGTGATGCTGCGCCTGGAGCCGTTCGGCAAGCTCGCCGATCGTTGCCCAGTTGCGATCGGGATAGCCCTTGATATGCAACAGCAACAGATACTGCAGCGGCGTGATGCCCTCGCCCTGAGCCGCCTGTTCGGAGAAGCGCTCGAAGCGCCGCATCTGATAACGAAACTCGGATAGCTGCTCAAAGTCTGCCTTGGTCAAGCCGCGAGCAAGTGTTTTCATCGGAGCTCCGTCGAAACAGTAAAGAGGGCGATTCTATCACGACATGATATGTATTTTTATTGATGATCAGAGGTGATAGAACGGTGACTATGCCGCGCGCCGTTGCTGCGCATCCGTCTCGCGATAGAGGCCGGCGATGAGATCAGCCTGCGTAATCATTCCGGCGAGCCGTTTCGCGCTATCCAGTACCGGGAAATGATGGTGCCCGCTGTTGGCGAACAGCGGCAACAGTTCGCTGACGGGTGTCGTTACGTCGACAGTGCGCGCCTCGAGGTTCATCAATGCGCCAACGAGCGGCGCTGGAGCGGTATCGCGTTTGAACCAGCGTTGCATTGAGAGCGGTAGGGCCGATGTTCTGCCGAACGACCGTTTATCGACGAGGTCGGCGCGAGTCACAATGCCGATGACGTGCCGGTGCTCGTCCGTGACCGGAAGCGCCTTGAAGCCGTGCTGCTTCAGCAGGCGCCATGCCGCCGAGGCGCGTGTTGCAGCTGTAACGGCAACCGCGGGACGCGACATGATGTCCGCGCAGGTCAGTTCGTTGAGCGTACGGCCATAGGCCTGCATCTGGATTTCGCGCAGCAGGGATTCCAGATCATCCAGGTCGATGTCGAGCAATTCGCTGCGGCGCTTCAGTACGGCCTCGAGGTCCGCGCGGGTAAAACCTTCCTTCGACGTTTCAGGCGATCCCGTTGCGGTTTTCCCGGGGCTATGGTGCGCTGCGTGCGGATAACGATGCCCGGTAATGGCGTGATACCCGATTGCGGCGCACAGAAGCAGCACGGACTGGATCGCAATCGGTTCCGCCACAAAGCGGAAGCCCAGCGCGTGAACGGCCGGCCCACCGAGAACCGCGGTCAGCGCGACCGCGCCTGACGGCGGATGCACACAACGCAGCGCGAACATGAAACATATTGCCAGCGCCACTGCCAGCGCGGCCGCACCGACCGGGTCGGCGATCCAGTTCGCGCAGGCGACGCCGACCGTAGCCGAGACGAGATTGCCGCCGATAACGGACCACGGTTGCGCCAGCGGACTGGCGGGAACCGCGAACAGCAATACGGCGGAAGCGCCCATGGGCGCGACCAGCATGGGGATGGTCGCAGCCGGTCCGAGCAGCAGGTGCATCGCCCCGCCGGTGAACGCGATCCCAACCAGTGCGCCGAGGCATGACCTCAGGCGCTCCTGCCACCGGACGGCGATGGGACTGGGGATAAAGCTGGAAAACCAGTGGATGACTGCGTAACGGGACAAAATTGGACCAGGAGTATGAGTAAAAGGGATCGCGTATAACGGACTCACACCTTACGGTCAAACCCTCGCGAAACGAACAAATGTCTGGTCATGATTATATTTCATTGTGATATAAAAGCGCGCGCAGGGTTATGCAGGGCCTTAACTGGAAGCTGTAATGATTGCGTTAATGGCGAGGGACATTCAATGCGGACGACACGTTAAGCAATCGCACGATCGTGCCTTTAAGAGCGGTCTATTTCTTATGACGATTCGTTGTCCGAGGCACTTCGAAAAAAGATGCTTCCCACATATTGATCTTTCGCTTGTCTCAAGATTAAGATGAACACGTTGGCGCGCAAGACAGTCCACCTGAAGCGGACGCCACAGCCGCCATCCCCGATGGTCCTGCCCGCGAAGCGGGTACAACGGATCAGGTTCCCAGCGAAACGCAGGTGAAGCCAGGAGACGAAATGCTCAGTCCACATGAATTCGCGACCCTCATGCTGCTCAAGGATGCCCCGGACCCAATGAATCTGGATCGTGCCGATCTGGAAGCGCTTCTAGAACGTCAGCTTGTCACACTGGAGCAACTCGAATCTGGCCAACGACGCCCTTTCATCACCAACGACGGACAGCTCTTTCTCAATGCTGCCGCCCGTATCTCCAACGACGAATGACACTAACAGGTTGATCCAGTTCTTCAGTCACGGAGTTTTTGCATGAGCGACTTGTGGGCAGGGATTGCCGTGGGGCTGTTTGGTCTGGCCGCCGCTGCGCTGCTGATTGTCGGTCACTATCGCCGCGAATTGATGCGGCGCAGGATGCTCCGGCAGATGGACCCAATTCAGTGCTGGGACGTGATGCGTCACCGGCAATAGAAGCGGGCACCAGATATTCAGGTCATTGCGGTTCAGGGAGCCCCCGTACATTGCGTGCGGGGGCTCCTTTTCCGATGAAGAAGGCTGCGTGCCAGGACCGGTCCCACATCGGACGAAATTCAGGTAGGCTTACTGCCTGCCGGCACGACCGGCGTACACACTGTGCGATAAGCTGGCGGTAGAAATTCCCGGTTCTGCGCGATGCGCGCCCTTTCAAAATACAACTGGCATATCGCCAGACAGAATTGGCTCGTCCGAGAGAGATGATAAAAACGGGAAGCGGTCTGATCATGAATTTGATCGACCTTATCAAACGAAAACTCGTTGCGTCTTCGCTCCTCATCGCCGGGTCGGGGGCCTTCATTGCGATCGTAATGGTGGGTCTGTGCGGGATGGTTCTGTACCAGAGCCGGGAAGACGCGCTGAATCACACTCGCGAGTCCTTGCGCGATATTGCGCTGATCGCCGAGCGCGACATTGAACGCAATTTCGAGCTTTATGAGTTGTCGTTGCAGGCGGTAGTGGATGGACTCAAGGACCCCGAAGTCATGTCCCTGTCGCCCAGATTGCGCCGCGAGGTGCTGTTCGATCGTGCGGCCAGCGCCAAATACCTGGGTGCGATGCTCGTGCTCGATGCAAAGGGCAATATCATTCTCGACTCCGGCAGCGATACGCCGCGCCAGGCCAATTTTGCCGATAGAGAATATTTCACGGTACAGCGCGACAGTCCGGCGGTCGGCGTGTACGTGAGCGACCCTTATACATCGCGACTTAGAGCAGGAACGCCGAGCATCGCACTGAGCCGGCGCGTCTCGAACTCCGACGGCTCGTTTGCCGGTATCGTGCTGCTGACGGTGAACCTCGAGTACTTCCACGACCTCTTTGCGGGCCTCTCGCTTGGCCCGCATGGTTCGCTGTCGCTGATTGGCAAAGATGGCGTGATGCTGATGCGTCAGCCTTACGATGCACGCATCATAGGCCGCAACATCAAAAACGCCAGCACCTTCCGGCACTTCATGGAAGATGCGGAAGGCAGCTTCGGCGACACCGCGTCGATCGACGGCGTGCGCCGCCTCTACTGGTTCAGGAATTTCCCCAACGCACCATTGATCATCATGGCCGCCTCCGCTGAACAGGACATCTACGCGGCATGGCGTCGCCGTGCGTTGACGATCGGTTCGCTCATGGTCGTATTCGGTTCGACGTTCATCGGCCTCGCGGCCTTGCTGGGTGTCCAGTTGCGCCAGCGCATGCGCGCGGAGTCGGAGTTACGCCTTCTGGCGCGTACCGATGGCCTCACCGGGCTGAACAACCGCCGAAGTCTCGGCGAGATACTGGATGCGGAATGGCGTCGCGCCAAGCGCACGCGCAGCGTGATGTCATTGCTGTTCGTCGATATCGACCGGTTCAAGGCGTACAACGACACGTACGGCCACCAAGCGGGCGACGACGCGCTGGCGGCGGTCGCGCGCTGCATTACCGACAGCATCCGGCGACCCGCGGATACCGCGGCACGCTATGGCGGCGAGGAGTTCGTCGTCGTCCTGCCTGATACGCCGGCTGCCGGCGCGAGCGAGATCGCGGAAAGGATTCGCCGCGCCATCTGCGATCGCGGGATCGAACACGCGGGCAGTGAGCACGGCTGCGTGACGGCAAGCATCGGTGCGGTGAGTTGTGCGCCAATGAGCGACGACGAAGTGACGGCCATGATCAAAGCCGCCGACGAGGCGCTTTACAACGCGAAAGCGACTGGCCGGAATAAGGTGTCGTTGAATCAGTATTAGTCGTTGTGCGGATGAATTCGTCCGCGTCAACATTCTCAGATGTGAAGGAGACCCATGACCTCGAACCTTTCTGTCCGCGATGGCAGTGCCGACGAACTTGCACGCCTGGGACAATTGCTGGTGAAGGTCTATGCGGCGCTGCCGGGCTTTCCATCGCCGGATGAGCAGCCCGGCTACTACGAGATGCTTGCCAACATCGCACGCTTTACCGAGAAGCCAGCCACGCGAGTGCTGGTGGCGCTGTCCGAATCAGGTGAGCTGGTCGGCGGTGTCGTTTACTTTGGCGATATGAGCCAATATGGATCGGGCGGAACGGCAACCTCGATCAGGAATGCATCCGGCATCCGTTTGCTGGGCGTCGATCCGGCTTTTCGCAATGCGGGTGCGGGCAAGGCGTTGACGCTCGCGTGCGTCGAGCTTGCTCGCCAAAGCGGCCATGCCGAGGTGATTCTCCACACCACGAAGGCCATGCAACTCGCCTGGGGCATGTACGAGAAGCTTGGCTTCGTGCGTGCCGAAGACCTCGACTTCTCGCAGCAAGGGCTCGCGGTGTACGGATTCAGACTGGCACTGAGCTGACGCATGATGCCGAGCGCAGCTGTCCGGTTCCTGCTTGCTTCGGGCCGGGATTGGGCGGGAGTGTCTAGCGATAGAAGACGTAGTCCGCAAGATAGGGCGAGCTGCCGAGTTGGTGCTCCGTTGAGCACGGAGTCGCCGGCATCAGCCCTGCGACGGTATGCAGCCGTTGCACGTACCGCATGGATGAAAGCGTGCCGCTACCGGCCGTGCTATGCGCTTCGAGCAGCAACTGCGGGATGCTCGCCCTGGTTTCGCTGGGTTGCTGTGCGACCACTCGGCCGACTATCCGGCTTCCGTCTTCCGCTTCCCATGATGGCCCCGCACCGTGCCGGACCGCGGCGTGGCCGCTCGAGTCGAACAGGGTGGCTTGTGGGCTCCTGAACACCCATCCGAGATGATGCTGCGCATCGAATTCGCAGGAGTAAGTTTGCACCCCGGATGCGGCCAGTGTCATCACGCGCTCGGCTTGAGGCGGGTCGATGGATGTACTGGCTGGAGCGGCGGGTGGCGTTGCGCACGCACCCAGCATGGAAAGGGCGACGGTTGCGAGGGCAGTTTGCGAAAGATTCCTGAGCATGGGTCTCACCTTGGATGGATGGCGCGCGGGTTCATGAGGCATTCGTTGCATGTATTCAGCCCATTGTTCCAGGCTCCTGTTGAGCAAGCCACTGCAGGATGCGTTGACGGCCCGGATGCAGGGCGCCGGCGGTCTGCAGCCAAAGCACATAGACCCCCGTGGTCTTCAGAGGCGTGCCGAACGGGACAACCAGATCGCCACGATTGATCAACTCCTGTGCGAGAGTCAAGTCTGTCATCGCGACGCCGAGGCCGCGAGCCGCAGCATTCATTGCGAGCTCGTCGAGATTGAAGGTGATGTGCTTGTAGTTGGCAGTCGATCCCCCTTGCGCCTTCAACCAGGTCGTCCACTCGTGCTGCCCCGTGGAACCGTGAATGAGCGTGTGATCCGCCAACTCTTCCAGAGACTTCGGAAGCGGCTTGTCATTGACCGCAAATGGCGCGCACATCGGCACCAGAACCTCCTCGAACAGCGTGAGGAAGGTTGGAGACTCCGGCGTCGGATCTTCCCGCGCTTCGGGCAAGTAAAGGATGTAGGCGTCGCAGTTACCGGAAGGGTCCACCACTTCCGTCGCAACGGTCTCGATTGAGAGGGATAGATCGGGATATCTGGCATAAAAATCGGTCAGCCTCGGCAATCAGTACGGCGTGCCCTGGGCATTTGCTGTCACGGGCATCGGCTACAACGTGCAGGCCGTGCAGAAGGCGCTCGGTGCGAACGCGCCCGTCGACAGCTGGGCGTTGGTGTTCGATCCGGCTAATCTCGCGAAGCTCAAGGGTTGCGGTGTATCGTTTCTCGATGAGTCGGTCGACGTATTTGCCGCAGCGCTGCAGTACATGCACAAGGACCCCAATAGCACCAATCCTGCCGATTACCAGGCCGCGTTCGAAATGCTGAAGAAGGTCCGCCCGTCTATCACCGAGTTCAATTCTTCCGGCTACATTAACGACCTTGCGAACAACGACATCTGCGTGGCAATCGGTTTTGCCGGCGACGTTGGCATAGCGCACCGGCGCAGCGCCGAGGCCAGACGTCCGTACGACATCAGGTTCTCGAACGCGAAGGAAGGCGGCCTGCTCGCGTTCGACGTGATGGTGATTCCGAAAGACGCGCCGCACCCGCAAGCGGCGCTCAAGTGGATCAACTACATCGAGGACCCGAAGATCAACGCGGCGATCACCAACGAGGTCTTCTACCCGACCGCGAACCACGCCGCGCGTCAATACGTCGTGCCCGCTGTGGCGCAGGACCCGACCGTGTACCCGCCTGACGATGTGCTCAAGAAGATGACGCTGATGAAGCCGACACCTATTGAAATCGTGCGCCTTGAAAACCGTCTGTGGTCGCAACTGAAAACCCTTCACTGATTCCGTGAAACCTATGGCGCAGGACTCTCTCAAGTCCTGCGCATATGCCCTTGCCCCGCCAAACGTTTGCGCTTTCTCCTGACGAATTGATGGGCTGATAACCCGTTAAAGATTTGCGTATTGCATGTCGTTATCCCGTGAAACAAATTGGGACCATCGATGATGTTCGCGCCACAAGCCGGCGCGAACTGAACGAGGCAATAGCTCTTCTGGGGAAAGCATCTTGAATCACCAACGATCGCCATGGTCGCGTACTGCGGCTCCGGGCGAAGTCATCTATTCCGAAGGCTTCGCGGGCGACGCCGTCATCTACGTGATCACAGATGGCAAAGTCGAAATCTCCACGCAGTGCGACGAAAAGAAGGTCATTCTCGCGACGCTGGGCAAGGGCGAGTTTTTCGGCGAAGCAGCCTTGTTGCCCGCCGAGCCGCGCGCGCATACCGCTAAAGCACTTAGCTTCTGTCAACTCACGGTTATTGCCGCCAACGTGGTGGAAGGCGAGCTTGAGCGCGTATCGCCGTTGCTCCGCCATATCGTGCGCACCATGATTCGTCGGGTGAAGAAGAAGGACGATGTCCTCGCCACGTATACGCACGCCGATTTTCTGCCAGGTGTGCTCTCGTATGCTCACGTTCTGTCGCTGATGGCGGGTATCGATAACGCAGACCGGCTGGATGGACGCGCGCGCCGTTCGCAAGGCGAAGAGGTCTCCGTGCCGCTGCCGGACGTCATCAAGAAATGCCATGCAATTGCAGGCCATTCCCGTCCGCATGTGATGGCGATGCTCAAGCGGATGGAGAAACTGAACCTCGTCTCGTTCGAACCCGGCCGGTCCGATCGCCCTGCCACATCGACACGCTATTCAGCGCAAGACGGAGCGACGAGCCGGCAAATCGTGACGTTCGATCCCGTGCGGATCACCGAGCGCGCACAACAGGTCGCGGATCACGATCTCGACATTTCTATCAACAGTGAGCTGGAACTGATCGAACTGGCCGATCTGGAAGCGCTGATTGGTGTCGAGAAAAAGCTGATTCTCAACAAGCTGTCGCATGCGGAAATTGCCGAGGATATCTTCGCGTTTCGCAAGACCAAGGTGTTGAATTACGTCGAAGAAAAGGGCGTCACGTATTTTTCGCGGCGCAGTGTTCGTGGCCCGGTCGAGCTGAAATCGCTGGACGATCTGGAGTTTGTCGACCAGCGAACCTTGTTCGAAGCGGTGAGCGCATTCGACACCTACGACCTCGCCAAACTGCTCTCCGCACTGGCGGACCAGCCAGCCGCCGATCGCCTGTATTCGGTGATGACCGAGGCGAGAAAAAAGGAAGTGTCGTGGGTCATGCGGCGTGACATCAGGATCGATCCGCTTGAGATTGCCGAGATCGAGGAGCGATTCCTCGATACCGTGCGAACGATCAAGTCGCCGGCGGTGAGTGCTAGCCCGCTTACCAGCCTGGACGCCTGATTCCGGACGCCCGATCCCGGGCGCACGCGCGACAGGTTCTTTTCGCTTCGGAGCCGATGGCTCGGGTGGCGGTACGAGAGGATGTATGGATCTTTTGACGCTGTTTGGCGCGTTGTTCGGCGTGACGGCGATCGTTGCCGGATTCTCGCTCGAGGGAGGGCACTTCGCCTCCCTGTTTCAACTGGAGGCGTTCGTCATCGTTCTGGGCGGGACGTTCGGGGCGGTGATGATCCAGAACACCTGGGCGCGGTTCTATGACGGCATCAAGCAACTGCGTTTCGCTTTTGTGAGCGCGCGGCAGGTCGACCGGGAGAGTTTGTCGGTGCTGCTCGAATGGGGCGATCAGGCGAAGCTGAACGGCATGCTGGTATTCGAGTCGATCGAGGCCGGCGGCATCAATCCGTTTGCCAAAAGAGGTCTGGAGCTTCTGGCAAACGGTGTCTCCACGGCCGTGCTGGAAGACGCCTTGCAAAGAGAACTGGATGCGTATGAACGCAATCACATGGCGGCTGCGCGGATATGGCAGCAGGCGGGCGGCTACGCGCCCACGTTCGGCATTCTTGGGGCGGTGCTCGGCCTGATTCAGGTCACCGGCCATATGCTCGAACCGGCGCAACTCGGGCAAGGGATCGCCGTCGCGTTCGTGGCGACGCTTTACGGCCTCGCGTTGGCGAACCTGGTCTTTCTGCCGTTGTACGGAAAGTTGCGGGCGCACGTGGATAGCGAGGTGCGCTTCCGGCGCCTGTACCTCGATGGCTTGCTCGCGATTTCGCGCAAGGAGTCGCCGCATATGATCGAAACCCGGCTGACTGGCGACGTTCGGGCAAGATCGGCTGAGTTGCTGGGTTAACCGGTCTCGATCAGATGGCGAAGCGTGATTGCGCGACGCCATTCACATGTCATTCGGAAGCAGGCTTTGCGGGTATGAACACCTCCTCGGGTAACAAACGCCTGGTTGCGGATAAAACCGGCTATCAGCACGAAGACGACGCGGAGGAGCAGTCCGGGCGCTGGCTGATTTCCTATGCGGATCTCATCACTACGCTCATGGTGTTGTTCCTTGCGCTCTATGCATTGCAGCTGGCGAAAAATAGAGAGCTTGAAATGAGGACGCTCGAGCGCCACGAGGTAAAGGAGGCGGTGAGCGCCGGCAGCGCACAAATGAAAGGCCCGGCAGCGGCCGCGCCCGACGCAGCGAGGAAGCAGCTTCTTTCCGCCTTCGAGCCGCTGCGGGGCAACCGGCAGATTACGATTTGGAATGTCTCGCAGGGCGTGGAAATCGCCATCGACGCGAAAATTCTGTTTAACTCGGGCGATGCGCGTCTGTTGCCGGAATCTTCCGGTGTGTTGGACCAGATCGCGGCGGTACTGCGCGATCGTTCAAAAAACAACATCCTCGTAGAGGGTCACACGGACAGTGTGCCGATCTCGACGGCCAAATATGAATCGAACTGGGAGCTGTCGTCGGCACGCGCCGGGGCGGTGGTTCGGTTCTTTGCCGATAAGGGCATCGAGCCGCACAGAATGGCCGCGGTCGGCCGGGCGGACAATTTCCCTTTGATTATCGGCGACAGCCCGGCGGCGCGCGCCGCGAATCGCCGCGTGACGATCCTCGTGGAGTAACTGGTTTTCGCCGACGTGCGGCAGTCCGGCGTACTGGTTCAGCCCGGTCCGAAGCCGCTGCGTGCTTCGGATTCACGGAACTCGCGGTTCCTTGGCACCTGCGCAAAGTATCTCATCTTCCTCGCGTGATCCTGGACGCTTGCAGACTTGCAAGGCACGTGACACGCATCACCCGTCATAATGTCTGTCGTTAATGGCGCTGACTGTTCGTCGGCGCCTGAATCGAGATCCTGAGCAGGCCCGCGATCGTTCCATCGGGGGATGCTGCCGGATGGGGTAACGTATCGGTCACGTTATTTCCATCCGGTCACATTGAGCTTTGAGGCGCTTATGTCCATGGACACAGACACAATCACGGATGAACAGGTCGCTGCTATTGCAGATCGTATGGTCGAGGAAGGCCGGAAAGTGTCCCCGGTGACAATCTGGCCGGAGATCCCTGGCGGTTCGATTGTCGCCATTGCGGCGGCTTTGCAACGCTGGCGCGAGGCGCGCGAGCCCGTCATACCGCACGTGCAGATTCAGGCCGCGTTGCCGCAGGACATCGCCGACACGATGATGAGCGCCGCCGATCGGCTCTGGATGGCAGCCCAAGGCGAATGCGACCGGGCGATCAGTCAGCACTTGAGCGCCTTGAACCAGCACATCGAGACGGCCCGCATGGAACGGGACGAGGTGCTTGCCGAGTATCAGAAGACAGCGGAAGAAGTCGTGGCCGGGCGTGACCGGCAAAGTGCGCTGACGAACGCGCTGAGCGCCTCGGAGGAGGCATCCGCGCGGCTCACGGCGGAACTCGCCACGGCGACCGGCCGCGCCGAAGCGGCCGAGACGCGTGTGGAGGAACTCGTGCAGCGTGCGTCGGTAGAAGCGGCCGCGCTCGAACACACG
This sequence comes from uncultured beta proteobacterium, assembly GCA_963738755.1. Taxonomy (GTDB): domain Bacteria; phylum Pseudomonadota; class Gammaproteobacteria; order Burkholderiales; family Burkholderiaceae; genus Paraburkholderia. The sequence goes on along the minus strand of CAVTXZ010000017.1, from coordinate 103,230 downwards.
AAGGCGGAGCTGGACGAGGAACGTAAGGCGCGCGAAGAACTGGCCAACGTTGTTTCCGGGAAGAACGACGAGATAGCGCGCACAACCGAGGCACTCGACGAGGCGCGCAAGGCGCACGAAGAACTGGCCGGCGTTGTTTCAGGCAAGGACGACGAGTTAGCGCGGACGGCGCAGGCGCTCGACGAGGCGCGCAAGGCGCACGAAGAACTGGCCGGCGTTGTTTCAGGCAAGGACGACGAGTTAGCGCGGACGGCGCAGGCGCTCGACGAGGCGCGCAAGGAGCACGAAGAACTGGCCGGCGTTGTTTCAGGCAAAGACGACGAGTTAGCGCGGGCGGCCCAGGCACTCCACGAGGCGCAGCAGGAGATCGCCAGCGTGGGCTACGCGTGTCAGGAGAAGTCGGCCGAAGCGGACAAATGGATGCAGGAAGCGAGCGAGGCTTCGTCGCGCGCGGATGCCGCCACGGCGCAGGCGAACGAGAGTCTCGCCCGGTTCGCCGCGCTGGAGGCTGAACGGAACGAGGCGCACACCGCGCTCGCAGCCGAACGCCAGACAAGCGCGGCGCGGATCGAGGAAGCATTGATCCAGCTCGACGAACTGCAGCACGTCTCGCAGGAACTCCGGGCGGCTCGGGAGCAGGTCAGTGCCATGACCGAGGCGAACACGGCCGCGACCGCCGAGTTGACGCAGCTTACGCAGGACGCATCTGCCGCAAAGGAGCGGGCGGACGCCGCCGAACAGCGTGCGACGACATTGGAGCAGCGGCTCGCGGAAGTCGAGCAGGCGAAGTCGGCCGATGCGGAGCGCTGGTTGCAGGAGTCCAGCGCGGCTGCATCGCGCGCGGAAGCTGCCACGGCGCAAGTCAACGAAGGTCTTGCGCGGCTGGCGGCGCGGGATGCTGAACTGGAGCAGGTCTCGCAGGATGCGTTTTCCGCGAGAGACCGGGCAGAGGCCGCCGAACAGCGAGCCGAGGCATTGGAGCAGCAGCTCACGGAAGCTGAGCAGGCGAAGTCGGCGGAAGCGCAACGATGGTCGCAGGAATCCAGCGCGGCTTCATCGCGCGCGGAAGCCGCCACGGCCCAGGCGAACGAGAGCCTCGCGCGGCTCGCCGCGCAGGAGGCTGAACTGGCTCGGGTTTCGCAGGACGCGTCTGCCGCGAGGGAGCGGGCCGAGGCCGCCGAACAGCGTGCGACGACATCGGAGCAGCGTCTCGCGGAAGTCGAGCAGGCGAAGTCGGCGGAAGCGGAACGTTGGTCGCAGGAGTCCAGTGCGGCTTCGTCGCGTGCGGACGCCGCTACGGCGCAGTTGAACGAGGGTCTTGCCCGGGTCGCCGCGTTGGAGGCTGAACTGGGCGACGTACGTAGCACGCTTGCAGCGGAGCGCCAGACAAGCGCTGCGCGCAGCGATGAGGCGTCGACCCATCTCAACGAACTGCAACGCATTGCCGCTGAGCTTGCGGCGGCGCGGGAACAGGTCAGCGCCATGACTGCGGCGAAAACGGCCGCGACGGCTGAATTCGCGCAGGTGTCGCAGGATGCATCTGCCGCAAGGGAACGCGCAGGGGCCGCTGAACAGCGTGCGGCGATGTTGGAGGAACGCCTTGCGGTCGTCGAGAAAGCCCGCGCGGAAGATGTGCAACGTGGCCATCAACTTGGCGTTCAGGCGGGCGAATCTGCGAAGGCGGAAGAACTCACCGCGTTACAGCGCCAGATTGCGGCGCAGACTAAAACGCATGAGAAGGCCTTTAGCGAGCTTCGCACGATTGCTGAACAGTGGGTCGCGCATGCGAAGGATCTCAAAGACCGGCTCGGGTCGGCAAACGAAAAGCTATTGCTCATCGATTCGCGCAGCACGGGAGAAGTGGCGCTGATTCGAAAGCTTTCTTCGGAGATCGAGCGGCTGAAGCCAGATCATGAGTTGGTGTCGCGGGAAGTGCAGCAGAAACTGATCGGCGCGACGATGGCCGATAAGCTGGCGCAGAAGGGGTATCGGTATGATCCGGCGACGGCGGTTATGTCGAAGGTGGAGCGGTGATTTTGGGTTGACGGTTTGAGAGCCAGGTGGCGTTGATGCGGTGATGGGAGGCGGGGTGGTGGCCGCCTCCGGTTGTGCCTGGTTTAGGCGCTGCTGGATGGATCACGTTGTATGCATGAGGCTGTGACCGCTTGTGATTGTTTTAGTGTTGCGCGAGGGCCGGTTGCTGCGAGATGGCTGCGGTTGCGCTCTTTGCGGCGCGGGTTGGTGCCTGTTTGCGCTGGCTGGGCTTTGTGGCTTCCGGTGTTTCATTTGCTGCCTGTCTGGACTCTTCTAGAAGGCGTGCCGCACGGGTTGCCGTGATGCGGCTTTGAGGAATGCCCTTCGCATCGAGCGCGATGACCTGGTACAGTTCGCGGTCACATTCGAGCGACTGTTGGTATTGCTCCGCGGTGTCGACAAGCAGTTCAAGTAGCGTTCGTTGACGCTTTCTTTCGTCGCTCGTGATAGCAGGATTCCTACACATTGAAGACCCAAGTGTGATCAGCGTGTTGAGTTGGCTCAACTGCCGCTCGCATAGATCGAATGCGGAGAGCGCAAGCTTCTCGTATTGCAGTGCGTCGACAGGCGGGCGTGAAGCGGGTTGGGATTGTTTTGTGGACTTGCTCATGGTGCGACCTCCCTGATGCAGCTTGGATCGCCCGACACTCGCTTTTGGGGAAGGGGTGAGCGGGCACGTAGCGGGATTGGAAGACCGGCGCTAAACCAAACCGGCGAGCCTTGCGGCTCCCCCACCACGGCCCGCCCATTGGAAAATAGACGTGCAGAGGTAGACGCACCACCCGCCTGAGCGGGTGTGCGGGTTTAGCTAGCAGGCTTCCAAACCTGACCGCCGGGTGTTTCCCGATGGCTTGATGATTATAAATCAGACGACGTTGGGATATTTCACCTAGGTGGGCTAAACGTGTGGTTTTAGCCGATTGGATAAGCCTTGGGGTGAGAAGCAGCGCATCCAACAACGAGAGTTCAGAAATGCCGTATTTGCCCCACTATGGCGTGCGTTGCAAAGTTACGGGTTGCACGGTCGAACCTCTATTGGAGGTCGTGCACATCTTTAACCACAGGCTGCAAGAGGGCGATAACGGTTACGACGACGGAATTCTGGTGCGTGTCGATATTCATCGCGCGTACGACAGAGGGCTGATACGGTTCGATGGCGTGTATCGAGTCGTATATCTGGACGACCGTTTGGCCACCCGAGCGAGGTGTGGAATGATGGGCTGCGGGTGAGAGCTTCGGCCGGGGTGTGGGTGGTTGGATTGCTGCTAACGCTGGCCGGAATTTTGCCATTACCGTCATTCGAGTATCGGCTCTGGCGAGGTGGTTACAGGGCGCTTTCCATTCGCAGGTTGGCGGTCGCGAATGACCGGTCTCACCAGAAGCGAATACGTACTTGCGACCCGAAACGGCCGGTTAGTATCGCGCGACATAGATGACGCTTTCGGGGATAAAACGGTCCTTCCATTCGCCACGGACGGCGGCCTGAACGGCGAACATTCGCCATGGGATCTTGGGATCTAGCGGGCCGATCAATACGTCAGAGCCAGACTGACCGTCCACCCTTTGACGTGGGGACCAAACAGATAGGCTGCGCCCGCCCGTAGGCGTTTCGACTGTACGTTGTCTTTCGAAAGGGGAAGTTCGAAGCCGCCCCCGACGTTCGCCAACGTTGAAAACCCGAGGGCGTCGTGATTGGGCCCGAAAAATCCGCCGTACCCCGCGTCGATAACGTAATTCAACGGGCGCGCAAATAGCCGAGCACCTGTGGGCGCTGAGTAAGTTGACTGGATCGACCATGTACCGGCCGTCTGTCTGAATCGCAGTAGAGGATCAGACTCGTCGAAGCTCGAGACCCACGACCACGCAATATGTCCACGAACAGTCAGCGTCTGCGCTGGCGCCAGGTTCGTCGACCATTCGAGCGCGGCATTCGGTGTGATCAGCCATGCATTCTCGTGCCAGTTGAACAGCGGCCCATCAAGGACAGGTTTCAGGCCAGCGGCCGCGCCTGCATATGAGGCGTCATTGAGCAACCTGGCCACGCTGAAGTCCACACCCGGCTCGAATGTGAATCCATAGCCCAGTTTGCTTTTCAGGAACAGGCCGCCCGTTGCGCTGAAGGCAGACCATTTGCTTGCGATGCTGCCTGCCGCGCCATTCGGTGCGTTGATCGTGAATTCGTCCTTTTCGCGAAAGTAACCGCCTGAAACTCGCCAGCCAACACTGTTTCGGTCCGAAAACGTGAGCAAACTGCCCTCGTACGGAATCCGTGTGACGGTAAGCGAATGCGGGACGGCATCATCTGAGATGTCGAGATGTGAGGAACTGATGTCCGGGGTCGCAGCCAAGTTGAGAATGTGCGCATAGCCGGAACCGAGACGCGCAGCGCCGATGATGTCCCTGCTGGACTGCGCCATAACAGACGCTGAGCTCGTAAAGGCGAGAAGAACGACAAGAAACCGGGCCGATCGGACCCACGTGACGCTGCGGTAGCTTCCAGCCGAAGATCGCATGCGAAGGTTCTCTCCGTTTGGCGGGCAAATACGCGCCAGGGAGCACTATACCGTATGCAGTCGGGATCGATTTTTTGAACTCTTATCGCGATTGGGAGCCCTCTGCTCGACGCTGCATTGTTTCAACCGGGAGCAGAGCGAAGGTCCGAGATTGAGGTCCGAACCGTCTTCTGGCGCGGACTCGTATCAGCCCGCGAAAGTCCGAAACTGGCCGAGGCTGTGTGAAAACGCACTCATCGCCTAAACTGAATCAACTCATTGAGACCGGGTGACTCATGAAGCGATACGTTGAAGGCGATGACCGCAAGCAGGTCGCACTACTTCCCGAATGCGTCGATGACTACATCGGCCAGGACAACCCGGTCAGAATCGTCGACGTGTTCGTAGACGAACTGGACCTCACGACGCTCGGCTTCAACGGCACCACGCCCGCAATCACCGGCCGCCCGTCCTACCACCCTGGCGTCATGCTCAAGGTCTATATCTATGGGTATCTGAACCGGGTACCCTCAAGCCGGCGTCTTGAGCGCGAATGCCAGCGCAATGTCGAGATGATGTGGCTGACGGGGCGTCTGGCACCGGACTTCAAGACGATCGCCGACTTTCGCCGCGACAACGGACCGGCCATCCGCAACGTATGCCGTCGTTTCGTCGAACTATGTCGCGGACTGAAGCTGTTATCCAGCGACATGGTGGCCATCGACGGCAGCAAGTTCAAGGCGGTGAACAGCCGCGACAGAAACTATACGGCCGGCAAGATCGACAAGCGTCAGCAGCAGATCGAGGAAAGCGTTCAGAGATATCTCGACATGATTGAAACCGCAGACCGAATCAGCCCGACAGGCTTCGATGTGAAGACCGTTCGCCTGTACGAGAAGATCGCGATATTGCGTCAGCGGATGCGTGAGCTTGAGCAGATCAGAAAGCAATTGAAGAAAGAGCCGGACAAACAGGTGTCGCTTACTGACCCGGATGCACGTTCCATGACCAGCGGTGGCAAGAGAACTGGCACCGTCGGCTACAACGTCCAGACTGCCGTGGATACGAAGCATCATCTGATTGTCGAACACGAGGTGACGAATATTGGAGGTGACCACGGCCAACTCAGCAGGATGGCTCTGTCGGCGAAGAACGCAATGGGCAAGCTAAAGCTGAAGGTGCTGGCTGACCGGGGCTACTTCAGTGGTCCGGACATCCGCGCGTGTGAACTGGCCGGAATCACCACGTATGTGCCGAAACCACTCACCTCAGCGTCGAGGAAGAAAGGGCTCTTTACCAAACGCGACTTCATCTACGTTGCCAGGAGCGATGAGTATCGATGCCCCGCCGGCGAGCGCGCAATTCTTCGATTCAAGACCGTTGAGAATGGCATGAATCTGAACGTGTACTGGCCCAGCGCGTGCCCGCGTTGCCATCTCAAGGGGCGATGTTCGCCCAGCGACTATCGCCGCATCCGACGATGGGAGCACGAACATGTACTGGAAGTTATGCAGCGTCGACTCGACCGGAAGCCTGATGCAATGACCATCCGAAGAAGCACTGTCGAACACGTCTTCGGCACGCTGAAGCATTGGATGGGGGCCACCCACTTCCTGACCCGGACGCTGGGACGCGTGAGCACGGAAATGAGTCTTCAGGTATTGGCCTACAACCTGAAGCGCGTCATGAATATACTTGGGGTTGCCGGGATGATGAAGGCGATGAGGATGACTGCAAGCTGAAGCCCCAAGGGGCTTCTTGCGCTCGCGATGTTTGATTAGCGCAAGCGAGACGCATCTAACTTGATCGACCGACCGGCAACGTCGCCCTCAGAGCCAAAACAGAGTTTCCACACAGGCTCGGCCGCTTTGCGACGCACCGTTCGCGGCCGCTCACCTCCCGTTATTCGCTGCGCCGCACAGAATCATATCGACGAGCAATGTAGATCACCGCGGAACTGGCATTCCACGGCTGGACACTCGGCTTCTCGAACTCCCGCAACTCATTGTAAGCAGGCGTCCGGCAAGCGATGCTGGCGGAAAGCTGGTAAATCGATTCCCGCGCCGCAACCTACCGATTCCTTACCGATTCTTTCTCCTGATGTATTATTCGGGCAGCGCGCCGTGCACAATTAAATACAAAATGTATACAACGCCCATAACAATCGCCGCCGTCTTCGGGTTCGCCGTTCTGCTTGCCGTACCACTTGGCTCGCTCCTCAAATTCCAGCTTCGGCCGGGAGACTTAACCCACCTAGATGGCATGCGCGCCGTCGCTGCGCTGATGGTGGTGTGCTCGCACTACACCGCGCACGCGGGCCTGATCACGGGCGAGGCCGTCAGCGCACCCCTGCGCGATTCGCTCGGCGCCGTGGGCGTGCAGATATTCTTCTGCATCACCGGATTCCTGTTCACCCGTAAAGCCGTACGCGGCCGCGGCTGCGTCGATATAAATGAACTGATCACATCGCGCGTGCGGCGTATCGTGCCGCTCTACATGGTGGCCATGACCATCGGCGTCGCCGTTGCGGTCTACATGATCAAGTTGACCCCTAACCCGCCAGCCATCGTCTATCGAGACATTCTCAGGACCTACACCTACGGCTTCCTTGGCGGCCCGATTCCTTCAATTTCAGGTATGTCGGTCGGCGGCCAGGTCGGTCAAATGTGGACGCTGAGCTGGGAATGGCTGTTCTATCTACTGGTGCCGTTCATCGCGGTGCTACTGACCCGGCCGACGCTGGGCATTGCCGCGCTGCTCTTTGCTGCGGCGTGCGCGACCTGTCAGTTCTACGCCGGCGGACTGCCGCCGTGGTCGTTCTTCCTACCTTGGATGCTGTGCGCATTGGTAAGCGATCGGGTCAAGGTCGGCGCAAAGGTGCAGATGGCGCTTACGGTAGTCGGCCTCGCGGCATTCGCCGCATCGCTGCACATGGATGCACCGGCGTATGGAGTCGGACAGATGGGCCTGTGCCTGATCGGCTTCCCTGCCCTGCTGTTCGGGCACCGCGCGCCGCTTTCCATCAAGCCGCTGCGACTGGTCGGCGAGGCCAGCTACAGCATCTATATGCTGCACCTGGTCGTCGCGTCAATGTTCTGGGTCTACATTCAGGGCAATGGTAACTGGATGATATACAAGACGCCGGCAGACAAGCTGCCTATTGCCGTGGCCTGTCTTGTTGGCATGATCGTATTGAGCTTTATGACCTACGCGTTCATCGAACGGCCGTTTATGGCGCAGGCGAAACCTCAGGCCGATACGCCTACACCGCTGCCCGGCGCCGGTCTCGTAGAAAGCTGATCGTCTTCGCCGTGGACCACCCCACCTGAAAGGCCTCGCAGCGGCCACGTTCTGAGACAAGGTCGCCTTGACAGTTGCGCTTGACGGCACGTCGGACTTGTCAAGATAGATCCGTTTCGCCAATCACGCGACCGATCGACGATCCGCATTTTTCATAGCGGCGTCAGGCGCGCATCGACGGCTGTTGATTGACAGATAAAGGCCAAATATCAGTAATCCACAACCCCGAGAGTAAAGCGGACCCACCACGACAATCCACCACCATCCGCCCCCCACCCCTACTTCACCGCCCCCAACGCCAACCCCTTCACCAGATACCGCTGCAACCACGCAAACACAATAGAAACCGGCAACGTCGCACACAGAGTGGCGGCCATCACCAGATGCCACTCAACGACGTATTTGCCCGCCACCATATCCGTCACCTGCACGGTCAGCGTCTTATTCTCCGGCGACCGAATAAGCGTATAAACAACCGCAAACTCATTCCACGCATTAATAAAAGTAAAGATCGCCGTCACAACAATCGCCGGCACGGCCAAGCGGCAAGAACACCTTAAAAACCGCCCGAGTCCTCCCACACCCCTCCAACCAGGCAGACTCTTCAAGATCCCGCGGCACCGTCTGAAAGTAAGAAGACAACATCCAAACCGCAAACGCAATATTAAAAGCCGCATAAGAAACAATCACACCGATTTTCGAATCAACCAGATTCCCATCCCCATAAGGAATCATCGCGGCGAGCCGGAACAGACCCACCACCAGCAAGATCGGCGACAGCATCTGCGTCACCAGCAGAAACTGCCGATACAAGCTCTTGCCACGAAACGGAAACCGGGCCAACGCATAAGCCGCCGGCAAACTCACCGCCAACGCCAACGCAGTCGACAGCAAGCTGATCACCGTACTATTGCGCAACGCCACGCCAAAGTTAGCCGCGACCCACATATCGACAAAATTGCTCCACTGCCAATGCACCGGCAACCACCTCGCCGGATACACAAAAATCTCCGTCGCCGGCTTCAGCGCGGTAAACAGCATGACGGCAAACGGAAACAGCACCACCACGACGAGAGGAGAAAGCGCCAGCCAGCACCACAGCGAGCGTTTCATCTTGACGCTAAGACTCATGACGGATCTCCTTCTTTCGCGGGCTGCAGGCGCAGATAGGCGATCGAGAAAATGAACAGCATGACGAGCATGATCAACGAGACGGCCGCAGCTTCGCCGGGACGTCCCAGCCGGAACCCAAGCTCATAGAGATACGTAACGAGAATATGCGTGCCGTTATCCGGCCCGCCTTGCGTCATCACCCAGATAATCGGAAACGAGTTGAACACGTAAATCACGTTCAACAGAATCGTCATGTTGATGAAGGGCCGCAAAAGCGGCATCGTCAGCTTGCGAAACTGCTGCCAGGCGCTCGCGCCATCCATACGCGCGGCTTCATAGATATCGCCCGGCACGGAAGACAAACCGCCCAGCAGGATCGTCACCGTAAAGGGAATCGACACCAGTATGCCGACCGCGATCTCCACGGGAAACGCGAGCTCCGGCGTCGCGAGCCAATGAATCGGACCGCTGATCAACCCAAGCCGCTGCAACGTGACGTTGACCATGCCGTAGTCATCGTTGAAGGCCCAGCGCCACACCACGGCGGTCATTGTCAGCGAGACGGACCACGGCAGCATCACAATCGTGCGCGCCACGCCGCGGCCATAGAAATCCTGATTCAGCACCAGCGCCACCGGCACCGAAATCAGCACGGTGCCGCCCACCACGCACACGGTCCAGACAATCGTCCGTTTGGCGGCGGCGAGAAAGGCGGGGTCGCTGAATATGGTCGCGAAGTTCTGCAGACCGGTGAAATCGCGGATCGCGCCGAAGCGCGAAACCTCGTGCAGCGATTGCCACACGATGTTGAAAATCGGATAACTGATGATGAAAAGCGCCAGCACCAGGCTCGGCGCAATCAGCAACCAGGGCGCTTGCAGGCGCGAAGAGGCGGAACGGCTCATGCGTGCTCGATCGTAAGACGCGCCGGCATGAATAAACGGACGCGACGGGATGGGCCGGATAGTGCGGATGGTGCGGTACAACCGAAACGCGCGCCACCTTCTCAACGGCGGCGCGCGTCCCGTATTCAGCTAATCGCTACAAGACTACGCGATCACTTACCGAGCGACTTGTTTGCTTGCGTAGCCGCTGCATTCAGTGCATCAGCCGGCTTCGCCTTGCCCAGATAGATCGATTGCATTGCATCGGTCACGGCCTTCGCGGTGTCTTCCCAACCGGTCACGGTCGGCGCGAAGTGGGCGGTCGGCAGCAGCGCGACGAACGCCTTGGTGTCCGGATCGTTGAACGCCGGATCGGTTGCCTCAGCCTTGGTAGTCGGCAGGAAACCTTCCGTGGTCGTGAACTCGACGCGCGGTTCCTTCGTGAACAGATAGTCGAGGAACTTCCATGCCGACTTCTTCACCTTCGAGTTCTTGAACATCACGATCGAGTCCGTCACGGCATACGTGGCGTGCGTCGTGCCCATCGGGATCGGATCGATGCCGTACTTCAGGTTCGGCGCTTCCTTCTTGATCTGCTTGGCGAGGAACGGCGCGGAGATCATCATCGCGACGCGGCCCTGCTTGAACAGGTTCTGCACGTCTTCACGGCTATAGCCGGTCACGCCAGGCTGCGTCAGGCCGTCGTCGATCATCGTCTTGTACAGCGTGGCCGCCTTGATGCCGGCTGCCGAATTGAAGGCTGCCTTGCCGTCCTTGCCGACCACATCGCCGCCATTGGTCCACAGCGCGTAGTAATAGTAGACGTCGGTTTCGATTTCCTTGCCTTGCAGACCGAAGCCGGCAATGCCCTGGGCCTTCAGTTTCTTCGACGCTTCGATCACGTCATTCCACGTTTTCGGGCCGTCCGGATAACCGACCTTCGCGAGCAGTTCCTTGTTGTAGTACAGCCCGCGTGCGGAAGCGGCGATCGGCAGTCCGTATACCTTGCCGTTGATTTCACCCGGCGCGAGGAACGGGCCGATGAAGCGGCTCTTGAAGTTCGCGTCCATATAGCCGTCGAGCGGCTCGGCGACATCGTCCTTCACGAAGTCGAGCAGCCAGCGCGTGCCGACGATCGCGAGGTCGGCGTTGGCGCCGCCGGAAATGTCCGTTTGCAGCTTTTGTTGCAGCGTGTCCCAGTTCACGTCTTCGATCTTGATCGTCGTGCCGGGATTGGCCTTCTCGAAGTTACGCGCCATCTTTTCGAAGTACGGAGCGGTTGCATCGCTGTAATGCGCGACGGTCACGCGAACCGTGTCGGCGTGGGCCGCGACGGCAATACCTGCAAACGCGAGCGCCACGGCAACTTTGCCTAGCGCGAGGGAAGCACGGGCATGCAACGACATTTCTCTCTCTCCTGTGTCGAACGGAGTTAGCGGTTTTGCGCTTACTCCGGTCCCATCCAACGATGGTGGGGTGGTCTGCTGCCGTCGCCGGCCGCTTGGGTTAAATTGTTTGAAAAAATCCTACAGGACGCAAAATAGCTTGTCACGTAGGGTCTGCCATATTTTTTCCCAGCCGGTTTTGTGCATAAGATGCTGTAAAGCAGGGGTATTTCGTGCGATGCAATGCAACGGATACCCAATCTTCGGGATGACTAGCCAACTGCGTCGGCGTCGATTTGTAGGAAATTTACACGCTGGAGCGCCGGCAGCAAGCAGTTTCAGGAGCGAGGACGCAGATGAATCGTGTGGTGTTGGTCACTGGTGCGTGCGGTGGAATCGGCAGCGTGTTGTGCAAGCGCTTTGTGGAGCAGGGCGACACGGTGCTGGCGCTCGATATCGACGCTGCCGCGCTTGGCGCGCTGACCGCGCAATTGGGCGGCGCGCAGGTTACGCCGATCGCGGTCGATCTCGGCGACGCCGCCGCGGTGCAGCAGGCGGTGGCCGAAGCGGTCAGGACGCGCGGCCCGGTCGATGTGTTGGTCGCCAACGCGGGCGCAGCGCAGGGCTTGACGCTCGCCACCACAGACGCTGCCAGCTGGCAGCGCGATATCCATCTGAACCTGAACGGCACGTATCACACGGTGGAAGCGGTGCGCGCATCGATGATCGAGCGGCAGAAGGGCGCGCTCGTGCTGATCGGTTCGGTGAATGGCATGGCCGCGCTCGGCCACCCGGCGTATAGCGCGGCGAAGGCCGGGCTCATCAGCTATACCAAGGCGCTGGCGATCGAACTCGGCCGGTACGGTATCCGCGCGAACATCGTCTGTCCGGGCACGGTGAAGACGCAGGCGTGGCAGGCGCGCGTCGACAAGAATCCGCAGGTGTTCGAGGACCTGAAGAAGTGGTACCCCTTGCGCGACTTCGCGACGCCCGACGATATCGCCGACGCGGTGCTGTTCCTCGCCTCGCCGATGGCACGGGTGATTACCGGCGTGGCATTGCCGGTCGACGGCGGCCTGATGGCCGGCAACCGTCTGATGGCCGAAGAACTGACGCTCGAATCGCTTTGACCGGTGACCGCGGCGCGCGCTTCACGCGAACGCGCCGCACGACAATGAGGACAGCATGGCAGCAGTGCAACTGAGCGGCATCTTCAAACGCTATGGCGACACCCAGGTGGTGCATGGCATCGATCTCGACATCGACGACGGCGAGTTCGTCGTGCTGGTCGGGCCGTCGGGCTGCGGCAAGAGCACGCTGATGCGCATGGTGGCGGGTCTTGAGGAAATCAGCGGCGGCGATCTGATGATCGGCGGCACGCGTGCGAACAGCCTCCCGCCGCAGCAGCGCAATATCTCGATGGTGTTCCAGAGCTACGCGCTCTATCCGCATCTGTCGGTCTACGAAAATATCGCGTTCGGACCGCGGATTCGCAAGGAATCGTCGGAGAGTTTCAAGCCGCGTATCGAGGCGGCCGCGAAGATGCTGAACCTGAGCGGCTATCTGGATCGTTTGCCGCGCGCGCTCTCCGGCGGGCAACGGCAACGTGTTGCAATGGGCCGCGCGGTGGTGCGCGAGCCGTCGCTGTTTCTGTTCGACGAACCGCTGTCGAATCTCGACGCCAAGCTGCGCGTGCAGATGCGCACGGAAATCAAGGCGCTGCATCAGCGTCTGAAGAATACGGTGATCTACGTCACGCACGATCAGATCGAAGCGATGACCATGGCCGACCGCATTGTCGTGATGAACGCGGGGCGCATCGAGCAGATTGGCCGTCCGCTGGAACTGTACGACCATCCGGCGAATCTGTTTGTCGCGAGCTTCCTCGGCTCGCCGTCGATGAATTTCGCCGAAGGCGTGCTGGTGAATCGCACGCAAGGGCACGGTCTCGCATTGAAACTCACGGACGGTGGCGAGATTGTGCTGGAGGGTGTGCCTTCGTCCGCGGCCCTGGGCGCGAAGGTCACGCTCGGCGTGCGCCCCGAACATATCGAAACGATGCCGCAAACGCCCGACGCGACGATGGAAGTCGAAGTGGTCGAGCCGACCGGCGCCGAGACTCACTTGTACGGAAAAATCGGTGGCAGCACGTGGTGCGTGACGACACGCCAGCGCTCGAAAATCGAGCCTGGTCAGCGCGTCACGCTGCGTCTGCCGGCTGAACATATTCATCTGTTCGATACGGAGAGTGGACGCAGGCTGGTCTGAACCGCGTGTTGCCCGACTGAAGCTGCGACGCGACGCGGATTCATTTAACCCTTAAGGAACACCGGGTGTCCGCACCGAACTTGATTCCTCACATCCGCGGCGCGCTGGCTAATCTGCGGCCCGCCGAGCGCAAGGTCGCCGACATGGTGCTGAGCGACGTCGACTTTGCGATGCGCGCGAGCATCACCGAGCTGGCGCAGCGCGCGGAGGTCTCCGAGCCTTCCGTCACGCGCTTTTGCCGCGCGATCGGCGCGCATGGTCTGCGCGACTTCAAGATGCAACTGGCGCAGAGCGTGGCGGGCGGTGTGCCGTATGCGTCCACGGCGGTGGCGCGCGATGACGACGTGCAGACGCTGATGGACAAGGTTGGCGAAGCAGCGATCGACGGCATCATGCATGCGCGTGGCGCTTTGGATCCCGCGGTGGTGGAAAGTGCGATTGCGGCGCTGTCGAGCGCGGGACGGGTGTTTTTCTTCGGCGTTGGCTCGGGGTCGGGGCTGGTTGCGCAAGATGCGGCGTTGCGGTTTTTGCGGCTCGATATTGCATCGACCGCTTTTACAGACGGTCATTTGCAACGGCTGTATGCAGGGCTGATGGAACCGGGCGATGTGGCCTTCGCGATCTCGCACTCGGGCCGCAGTGTCGAAGTGAATGAAAGCATTCAGATCGCCAAGGAGCGTGGCGCGACCACGATTGCGCTGACTAACGTCGGCTCGCGGCTTGCGTGGCTGGTGGATATTCCGTTGCTGCTGCGGGTGCCGAGTCCGATCGATCCGAATACGCCGGGCGTGTCGCGGCTCGTGCATCTGTGCATCATGGACGCGCTGGCGATCGGCGTCGCGCTGAAGGCTGGACCGAAGACGCTGGAGAAGATGCGGCATGCGAAGGCGCGGTTGGCGTCGCATGAGCCGGAGGCGAGAGGGGATTGATTGGGGGCGCGCGTGGCGCTACTGCGCATCCAGGACGCCGCGAACCATGAACCGCAGCAAACCGGCTCGTGCCGGCAGTGGATTATTGGCCGTCCTCATCGGAAAACGCTCCGGTAATGGCCTGCACGATTTGCGCACTCAACTCCGGCCTCTCGTCGAGCAGCGGATAGCGCTTGCGCAGGTGATTCGAAACGCTATTACCGTTCTGCCGAACGCTGCGGATAATGCTGTCGAGATCGTTGTCCGGCGCTTCGAGAAAATCCTTGATGGCGCGGCGCGCGTGATCATTCGCTTGCAGGAAGCGCGCCTCGGTGCGCATTTCGTGCGTGAGCGTCGCGTTGACCACATCGGCCAGGTAGGCGACATGCGCGGTCAAATCCGGGTAACGCCATGCAGGGAGCGCGTCATCATAGGCGTGGAAATGCAGGTTGTACTCGACAACGTCTTCCGCCACCTCGGTCTTGCCGAATGTGTACTGGTCCGCATAGTGTTGCATCAAGGGCCGCGAAAATCGTTCGAGCACCTTGTCGTAGGCGGCACGATCGCGTGTGCTGTGCGTGATCGCGGCTGACACCGGCAAGATGATCGGCGCCGGCACGGCGCCGTCGCGCCGCAAAATATCGTTGATCAGGAAACGCGAAATGCGGCCGTTGCCGTCGGCCATCGGATGAACATAGACGAAGCCAAACGAGGCTGTCGCGGCGCGAACTATCGACGCACCGCCTGCCGTGCGCTCCAGGAAACGGGCCAGCCCCGCCAGCATCGCTTCAATTCGCTGCCAGTGCGGCGCAATATAGTCGACTACCGGTTGATAGCGAGCGGTATGCCCCACGTAGACCGGCGACCGACGGATGCCATAACGCAGCGCCGATTGGCCGAGAATGCCGCGCTGTAGAACGTCGAGGGTGTCGGCCTCGAACGGATTGGCATGCCGTCCGCATTCACTTTCCATCACTGCGGCAAAACGGCGGATCCGATCTTCGTGATCCTGCTCGCGCTCGATCAGGAAACTCGCGCGACTTTCCTCGACCGTTAGCCACACCGCGCTGCGCATGATCAGATCGATGCCGTAGTCCGCTTCGAGTTCGGCGAGCCCCGCGGCAAGGTCGTAGGTTTCAGCGCGCTGGACCGCTTCGACGCGGCGAATCACGGGGCAAAAGTCGCGGTTGCCGGGCAGATTGTCCCGCACGCGCCAGCGCGCGTTGTTGATGGGCGTGCCCACGATAAAGTCTGCGGGATTCAGCGCATCGACATAATTGCCTCTGGTCATGCCGGGCGTATTCAAAGGCTCGGGCATCAGCCATTCGTAGAAGAAGCAGGCACGGCGAGCATACGCGCCGGTGGGTTCGCGGGCGATCCACGCCTCCAGCTCGGCGCGCACCGCCGGTAGCGCGTAAAGCCTCGCCAGAAACTCCAGGTGGATGCCTTCATGCCGGAAGGCGAAGGTCAGATGTTCGATCAGGCCGGCAGCCGGGCGGTATGGTTCGGGATACGTATTCCGGCGGATATCGCCATCGGTCGACGTGGAGCGAACCCGGCCGATTTCGCTCTGGATGGCGAACGGATGGACCGGCACGACGCCGAATGTGCTGGATAGCCATTGATAGCCGATCTGCGGCATGATTTTTCGATCCGGAAGGGTACCCGCTGTGTCTGGCGCTCGGCCAGTCATCCAATTTCGATTACTCGGCTCTCAAAACGATTATAAATTGCCATTTTTCACTCAAAACGATTATACGGTGTCAGCGCATCGTTTCGCTTACTTTTCTGCGGAATCGATTGCTTTTCGGGGTTTTCCCACCAAAACGATTATTTCGGCTCACTCAGCCGCCATTTCGCGATGGGATCAGGGTGTGGCCGCCATCCACCCAAAGCGTCGCGACAACCGCAGCGTCGCCGCCCGCAAAGTCTGCGCGGGCCCGCCCGTCAGTTCGCTATCGAAGCTGCCGCTCGGCCCCATCAACGCCAGCACTAGACAGATGCTGCCGGTATGATCCAGCACCGGCGCAGCCAGCGTATTGATGCCCGGCACAGGCCGGCTCAGCGCGGTATCGATGCCGTCCGCGCGGATTTGCGCGAGGCGCTGCGCGTAGTGCCGGGTTAGCGTCTGCGGCGCTGATTCTTTGCCAGGCGCAGTTGCCGTTGCGGCGGCAAAAATCTCCCCCACATCCGCCCCAGCCAGCCGCAAATGATCCTGCGCCAGCAGACCATTGCGCACATCGTCCGCGACATAAGCGGCGAACACGCGCCCAATCGCCGTGTTCACCAGCGACATCACCGTACCCACTCGCAAGCTCACATGCAGCGGCCGCGCCGACTCTTCCAGTCGCACGACAGTCGGCCCGAGCGGCCCAAGCACCGCCATCGCGACGCTCATCCCCGTCGATGCTGCCAGTTCGACCACTTCCGGCTCGGCCTCACGTGTGGGCGATAAGCGCTGCAAGCCGATTAGCCCAAGCTCCAGCGCAAGCGGACCAGCTTCGAAGCAGCCGGCAGCATCGCGGTTCAGCAGGCCGATTTTCAGCAGACTCACGAGGTGCGGAAACGCTTTGGCCGGCGGCATGCCCGCAGCGGCGGCCAAGTCGCGCAAGGTCAGCGGCCGGGCCGCGGCGACCAGTGCGCCGAGCAACTCGCCGGTGCTATCGAGCGACTGGATGCCGCGCTGCGGTTTGGTATCGGCGGAATCGGCTTTGGAGGGGTCGAGAGAGTCGGTCACGATGCGGGAGACGCTTGCAGGGAGGGGGGAGCCGCCAGTTCGGCGCCGATGTCACGTGTGGCCGCAAGCAGCGCGCGAGCGATGGGGCCGTCGGCGGCGACGTCGATCGCGCCGGTCGAACCGATCACTGTCAAGGCCAGGCACAGGTGGCCCGCGCCATCGAGCACCGGCGCGCTCAGGCTGCTGATGCCCGGGCTCGGCGCGTCCACGCTGCATTCCAGCCGGCGTGCGCGGATCCGTTCGAGCACGGCGTCAAAGGCGGCGCGTTCGTTGGGCGGCGTCATCGCGTTATCCGCGCCGCCGGACTGATTGGCCCACATGCCGGCCAGTACCTCTTCCGGCAGATACGCGCAAAACACGCGTCCCGTCGACGTGGCCGGCAGCGACATCACCGTGCCCACATGCAGATTCACATGCAACGGAAACCCCGCATGTTCATAGCGGACGATGGTCGGCCCTTGCGGCCCCGCAATACAAATCGCGACGCTAAAGCCGATCGCCTCAGCCAGCGCGGCCACGCGCGGCACGGCGGCGCGAAACGCCGGCTGGTTTTCCAGATGCAGCAAGCCGAGCCGCAGCGATAAAGGGCCGGGTTCATAACGGCCCGACAAGTCATCGCGTTTGATCAGACCCAACCGGCTCAAACTCACCAGATACGCATGCGCCTGCCCTGGCGCGATCTGCGCAGCAGCGGCGAGGTCGGACAAGGCGAGCGGGCTGCGCGCCTGCGCGAGCGCCAGCAGCACGCGGCCGCCCACCTCGACGCTCTGGATGCCACGCTGGGTCTTGCCGCCGTCCGCTGTCTCGCTGACGCTCGCGCCTTTACCCGCGCCCGGTTTCGCTGCTTTGCTCACACCCGCGTTCGTCCGTAAAAAGGGTCCATGTTAACCGAAGGCCTGCGCGAAAACCCGCGCGAGCCAGCCTTCATCTTAGGAGCTTTGAGATTTGCGTATAGCGATACATTTCGCTATTGACAAATAATCTGACGCGGCCATAAGATGCACTCACCCCGACACACCGGCGCATTTACAGAGTCAAAAACGGGGCGAGACAGTCCTCCACTACAGTCAGCCTGCGCGGAACGCGCGCGGCCGGCGGTCTCGCCTCACACCCACTTTTGAGGGAGACAAGCATGGCAAAGGCATTCGCATCCCAGGCCGACCTGGAAGTCAAAAAAGTCACGTGGACCCAGTTGTCCGAGAACGCCTACGCGTACACCGCTGAGGGCGATCCGAACTCGGGCGTGATCATCGGCGACGACGGCGTGCTGATCGTCGACACCACCGCCACGCCGGCCATGGCGCAAGACCTCATCGCGAAGATTCGCAGCGTGACCGACAAGCCGATCAAATACGTCGTGCTGTCGCACTACCATGCGGTGCGCGTGCTGGGCGCGTCGGCGTATTTCGAGGAAGGCGCGCAACAGGTGATCGCGAGCCGCGGCACGTACGAGATGATCGTTGAGCGCGGCGAAGCCGACATGAAGTCGGAAATCGAACGTTTCCCGCGTCTGTTCGCGGGCGTCGAAACCGTGCCGGGTCTGACGTGGCCCACGCTCGTGTTCGAGAAAGAAATGACGCTGTTCCTCGGCAAGCTCGAAGTGCGCATCGCGCACCTGGGCGCCGGTCACACGAAGGGCGACACGATTGTGTGGCTGCCGTCGCAGAAGGTGCTGTTCTCCGGCGATCTGGTCGAATACGACGCCGCCTGCTATTGCGGCGACGCGCAACTCGAACAATGGCCGGCCACGCTCGAAGCGCTGCGCGCGCTGAAAGCCGAGAAGCTGGTGCCGGGCCGCGGCCCCGCGCTGACCACGCCCGAAGACGTCAACAAGGGCCTCGACTACACCAAAGACTTCGTCACCACGCTGCTGCAACAGGGCCGCGAAGCCGTCGAACAGAAACTCGATCTGAAGGCCGCGATGGCGCACACGCGCAAGGCGATGGACCCGAAGTTCGGCCACGTCTTTATCTACGAACACTGCCTGCCGTTTGACGTGTCCCGCGCGTTCGACGAAGCGAGCGGCATCACGCATCCGCGCATCTGGACGGCGCAGCGCGACAAGGACATGTGGGACGCGCTGCAAGCCTGACAAAAAAGTACAGCGAAGCAGAGTAGAGACGGACGGAGACACAAGATGAGCATCAACTACCAGACGCTGTCGTTCGAATACCAGCCGTGCCGCGAACAAGGCGCGCAAGGCGGCGCGGACCAGGCGGCGTACCCGGTGATCGTGGTCGGCGCGGGGCCGGTGGGTCTTGCCACCGCGATCGATATCGCGCAGCAGGGCGTGCCGGTCGTATTGGTGGATGACGACTGTTCGTTGTCCACCGGTTCGCGGGCAATCTGCTTCTCGAAGCGCTCGCTCGATATCTTCGACCGGCTCGGCTGCGGTCAGCGGATGGTGGACAAGGGCATCAGCTGGAATGTGGGCAAGGTGTTCCTGAAAGATGAACTGGTGTACACGTTTAATCTGCAGCCGGAAGCGGGCCATCACCGGCCCGCGTTCATCAACCTGCAGCAGTATTACGTGGAAGGCTTTCTGCTTGAACGCGCGCAGGAACTGCCCAATCTCGAGATCCGCTGGAAGAGCAAGGTGGTCGGCGTGCAGCAAAGCGGCGCGCCGGGCACGTCCGCCGCGAGCGTGACGCTAACCGTCGACACACCCGATGGCCAGTACCCGTTGCGGGGCCGTTATGTAGTCGCCGCGGACGGCTCGCGCAGTCCGATTCGCAATCTGATGGGACTCGACAGCAAGGGCGTCACGTTCAAGGACCGCTTCCTGATCGCGGACGTCAAGATGAAAGCGGACTTCCCAACCGAACGCTGGTTCTGGTTCGATCCACCGTTCCATCCGAATCAATCGGTGCTACTGCATCGGCAGCCGGATAACGTGTGGCGGATCGATTTCCAGCTGGGCTGGGACGCCGATCCTGTGCTGGAAAAAACGCCGGAACGCGTGATCCCGCGCGTGCGTGCGTTGCTCGGGCCGGATGCGAAATTCGATCTGGAATGGGTCAGCGTCTACACGTTTTCGTGTTTGCGCATGGACCGTTTCCGTCACGGCAACATGCTGTTCGCGGGTGATTCGGCGCACGGCGTCTCGCCGTTCGGCGCGCGCGGCGCGAATAGCGGCGTGCAGGACGCGGAAAACCTCGCATGGAAACTGGCGATGGTGCTTGAGGGCAAGGCGTCCGACGCGCTGCTCGACACTTATGCGAGCGAACGCGAATTCGCCGCCGACGAAAACATCCGCAATTCCACGCGCTCCACCGATTTCATCACGCCGAAGAGCCCGGTGAGCCGCGTATTCCGCGACGCGGTGCTAAAGCTCTCGCGCAAGCACGCGTTTGCACGGCAATTGGCGAATAGTGGCCGCCTGTCGGTGCCGGCGGTGCTGCGAGATTCGCCGCTAAATACAGCGGACAGCGATAGCTTTACAGGTCTGATGGTGCCGGGCGCATCGTGCGTCGATGCGCCGGTGCAGGCAGCCGGACAACGGGCATGGCTGTTGCAGCAACTCGGTCAGCAGTTCACCGGCGTGTTGTTCTGCGGACCACAAGGTATCGATGCGACGACCCAGGCCGCACTGGACGCATTGCGCGCCGGTACGGTGCCACTGAACCTGGTGATAGTGACGAGCGATGCCGATCAAGGGCCACTTTCCGGCGCGAAGGTCGTACGCGACATCGAAGGCCACGCAACGGCACGCTACGACGCAACGCCTGGCACGTTCTATCTGATTCGCCCGGATCAGCATGTTTGCGCGCGTTGGCGGCAACTCGATGCGCGCGCTGTCGAAGTCGCGTTGAAGCGCGCGTTGTGTGTGGAAGGTACGGCCTGAATCACACATCGAACATAGCGCATCGATCAACGCGCACCGGCAAAAGAAAATAGCAGGAGACAGACATGGCATTGAACACGCAACCCAATCTCACGCGCCCCGACGATTTCTACGAGGCGTTGATCGACATGCATCGAGATCTGGACGATGCGCAGAGTCAGTCGGCCAATGCGCAACTGATTCTGCTGCTCGCCAACCATATCGGCGACCACGCGACACTGCTTGAAGCCATGCAGCATGCGCGTGAAGGCGCGCTCGACGCGCAGGCCAAAGGCGTCGAGGCGCATTCATCGGCAGCCTGAACGGCAACACGATTAAACGCTGCATGCGCGTGGCCATTCGAGCCGCGCGCAATTCACCCCGGCGCGCGGCGCTTCAACACCGCAGCGTGCCGTCCCTTTAGCAGACCAGAAACGCGGCGCATCAAGACGCCGGACCCAATGGGTCCGTTGGACCCTCACGTTTGGAGATAACCGATGAGCCAATCCCTCGCCCCCGCGCTCGAGCCGGGCGCATCCGCTGCCGCGCACGACGACCTGCTGTATCGCAAGGTCTCACTGCGGATTATTCCGTTTCTGTTCCTGTGTTACGTGGTGTCGTTTCTCGATCGCATCAATATCGGCTTCGCGCAATTGCAGATGAAGCACGACCTCGGTTTCAGCGACGCCATGTACGGTCTCGGCGCCGCGGTCTTTTATATCGGCTACGTGCTGTGCGAAGTGCCGAGCAATATGCTGCTGGCGCGCTTCGGCGCACGGCGCACTTTCACGCGAATCATGCTGCTGTGGGGCATTGCATCGGTTGGCATGATGCTGGTGTCGAAACCCACGCATTTCTATCTGTTGCGCTTCATGCTGGGTGTGTTCGAAGCGGGCTTCTTTCCGGGCATCGTGCTGTATCTGACTTACTGGTATCCGGCGCGGCGGCGCGCAGCGGTGCTGTCGATTTTCTTTGCGGGTGTTGCGGTGGCGGGCGTGCTCGGCGGTCTCGTGTCCGGCTGGATCATGCGCGACATGGGCGGCGTGATGGGCCTGTTCGGCTGGCAGTGGATGTTCGTGATCGAAGGGGCACCGGCTATCGTGCTTGGCCTGCTCGCCGCGTTCTATCTGGTGGACGGGCCGCAGCACGCAACGTGGCTGAACGCCGACGAGAAAGCGCAGTTGATCGCGCAACGCGATGAAGACCGTCGCGCGGCGTCGGATGCGCATTCATCGCGCTCGTTTATGCAAGCGCTGCGCAACCCTCGCGTCTATCTGTTCGCGTTCATCTATTTCTCGCTGACCTGTGCGTCGCTGACGTTGAACTTCTGGATGCCGTTGATGATTCGCGATTTCGGCGTTCACGATGTGCTGGCAATCAGTCTCTATACGGTGATCCCGAACGCGGTTGGTGCGGTGGGTTTGATTCTGATTGCGCGCCACTCGGATCGTCGTGGCGAACGCCGCCGGCATTTTGCGGTGTGCACGATCGGCGGCGGCATTGCACTTTCGCTACTGACGCTGCATCTGAGCAGCTTCCCGGCGATGCTCGCGATTCTCTCGCTGGCCGCCGTGCTGATCTTCGCCGCGCTGCCGATTTTCTGGACCGTGCCGTCGGGCTATCTGTCGGGCGCCGCGGCCGCGGCCGGGATTGCGCTGATCAGCAGTATTGGGATCACGAGCGGAATCGTCAGCCCGTGGGTGATCGGTTTGATCAAGACGCATACAGGTAGCATGGACAACGCGCTGTATCTGCTGACCGCGCTGCTATTCGTGAGCGGCGTCGCGTTGCTGCTCGGCGTGCCGAAGGAAACGAAGCGTATCTAAAGATCGCGCGGGTTTGAACGTCATATCGGGTAGAGTCGCGAGTATTTCCTTGCGACCTCGCATGTGAGGCCCGAACCCCGCGATGCATTTCGTCGAATCTGTTTCATTACCGCAAGACGTTCCGTCCGACATCGCGTTATGGCGGATCGATTTCGCCTTCAACGCCGCGCTGGACGATCCGGCGTTCGCGTCGCTCAGCGACGACGAGCGCGCCCGGGCCCGCAGCTTTCGCCGTCACGAGGATGCGCTTCGCTTTGCGTCCGTGCGCGCGGCGCTGCGCGAGCAACTTGGGCAGGCGCTCGGCATCGCGGCACATGCTGTGCGCTTTACGCTCGACGCGAACCGTCGGCCGCAACTCGCCGAAGCAGACGCAGACGCAGACGCGCCCGATTTCAACGTATCGCACGCAGGCGCGCATGGACTGATCGCGATGTCGTCGGCGCGTCGTGTCGGAGTCGATATCGAGCAGCGCAGCGAGCAATTCGATTGGCGCTCGATTGCGTCGTTGACGCTCGCTGAAAGCGAAGCAGCGTGGCTCGAAGGGCTGGGTCGAGCCGAGCAATTCGCCGTGTTCTACGAGTTGTGGGTCGCTAAAGAAGCGCTCGTCAAAACCACGGGCGTGGGCATCACGCGTGGATTGCAGAACTTGACGGTTTTGCCGCGTGACGGCGCGCAAGTGACGTTACGCGATCACGTTCCGGACGATATGCGCGATCTCGCGGGCCGCTGGATCGCGGCGCCGGACACTTATGCTGCCTGTCTCGCGTGGTCGGTTTCAGGGATCGCCCGGTAGAGCGGACGCGACCCTCCTACGTATAGTCGGTGGCGCCTGACGTCAAAGCCTTCGGCCAGCCGAACGCATGAACCTCGGTGACCGGCTGCGCCAGTGCAACGGCGGCGCGAATTTTTCCAGCCATCGGCAGATCGAGCACATGCCAGCGACCGTGCGCGGCGAGATCGAACGCGCACGACGCAGTGTCGCTATCAAGCAGATCCAGATCGATATCCTCGGGCACATAACGCAACGCATTGCAGAGGCTGCTGTAGCGCGCGCGTCGACGTTCGCTGCCCGGTGCGGGATCGGGCGCCGCGCCGGGCGCGGGCACGGTAATGCCGAGACCGAGCATGGCTGGCCCGATACCAATCACGATCCAGATGCCGCCATACGCGATATCGATAACGATGCCGCGGCCGTCACGCGGATGCCGCGCGCGTAGCTTCTCTTGCCCGTCGTCCTGCAGATCGACGGCGCGCGGCTCGCAGCCGAACAGATTTGCGACGATCCAGCGCACCACCACGCGCGCGCTGATAAAGCGTTTGCGCAGCGCCGCGTTTGGATGCAATCGAGCGCGCTCGCGCTCGGACTTCGATAGCCAGCTATCGCCTTCCTGTACGGGCACTGGCAACCATTCGCAGCGAAAGCGCCACACATGCAGTTCGCCCGCGCGTGGCACGGCGACCGTGCGCGGATAGTTGCGCGTGAGCGGATGCGAGACGAATGTGGGCGCCGCCGTCTTGATGAAGGTGTGGGGCGCACGGGCAGTCTGAGAGGCGGGCGCGACGTGTGAGCCGACACTGTCGCGCACACTCGGCGGCATGGGATCAGCCAATTCCAACGGCATACGCTTGGGTCCTCAATGCATATACGTGACGCGGCGCGCTTGCACGTCGAGTTCAAGACCGGCGTCAAGCAGATCGATGGCGAACCAGCGGATCAGCTTCAACACCCCGCTAACGGCGGGCGCGGGCAGCCACTCGGTCAGCATGCGCAGCGCGGCGCCGCTATGGGTTTTTTGCAGTAGCGCGATGGTTTGCAGAATCACGGCTTCGTCCTTGCCAAGATCGCTGGCGCAGCGGCAGCGCATGTCGAGCGGACGATATGAGACGTGCATCAGCGAACGCATCAGCAGGTCGAAATGTTCAATGCCGTCCTGCCGCAAACCGACACCGCTCAGAATGTCGCGCCAGTTGACGCCACCGCGCGCTGTCTCACACGCCGGCCGCAACCATGTGCGCACGGCGGTGAGCACCGTGCGGTCGGTCGCGTCGCCGGTGTCGGTCACGTGATCGTCGATCAGTTCAGGACGGCTGCTGTATTGAGAACGGAAGTTCATCGATGCTCCTGCATGGACACGGTCCAGAAAGTCGCGCCGGCCTGATCGGATGAATGCCGCGTCGCAGGCCAGCGCTTGACGCTTGCGACGGATGGGCTATGGCGCAACGCGTGCGTCAAACTTGGCCGCGCACATGGTTGAGTGTTCGGCGAATAGCTCGGGCATCATGATGAAGCAACTTGCGCGTAAATGCAAATCATTCGCATTTAGACAGGAGATCATCTGACTGTTCTGCGAGCTGTGAGGTGTGCCGTGTCAGGCGT
The DNA here is from genome assembly GCA_963738755.1 of uncultured beta proteobacterium. Classification (GTDB taxonomy): domain Bacteria; phylum Pseudomonadota; class Gammaproteobacteria; order Burkholderiales; family Burkholderiaceae; genus Paraburkholderia. The sequence continues at coordinate 78,083 of CAVTXZ010000017.1, read as the reverse complement.
GGGCAGCAGGTGGGCGTGTAAAGCGCCTGCGCACACGCAACTAACTGTCAGCCGCGACATGCGACCCCAGATATGATGGCGAAATGCCGCAGCAAGGCTGCTGCCGACATCCTTGCCTACTGACGCTAGCCAATGCCAACAAAATCCCTCGACGCGGCATCGACCGCAACAGTGCCCGAAGCCGCGCGCCGCCTGCCCACGCTGATGCTGGCTGCCGCGCTTTCGCTCGGCAGTGCGATCGCACTGGGTCTTGCCCGCTTCGCCTATGCGTTGTTGCTGCCCTCGATGAAACTCGACCTCGGCTGGAGCTTTGCCGAGGCCGGCGCGATGAACACGGCGAACGCCCTGGGTTATCTATTGGGCGCGCTGGCTTTTCCACGGCTTGCGCGACGCTGGTCGGCGGGCACCTTGTTCGGCGCTGGCTGTGCCGCCACGGTATTGCTGATGGCCGGTAGCGGCCTCTTTGCCGATACGCATTCGCTGCTGACGCTACGCGTGTTGACCGGCGTGAGCAGCGCGGCGATTTTCATTAGCGGCGGCGTTTTGGCGGCGCGTTTGGCGTCGGCGCGACCACGCGATGCGGGGCTCGTACTCGGACTCTATTACGGCGGCACGGGGTGGGGCATTGTGGCGTCCTCGGTGCTGGTGCCGTTGACGATTTTCAATGTCGCGCACGGCTGGCAGTACGCCTGGTTTGCACTGGCGGCCGCGTGTGCTGCGTTCGCGGCGATTGCCATCGGCACCGCCAGAAAAATCGACAGCGTTCACGCCACGGCGTCTGCGACAGCACCCGCTTCTGGCGTTACCGCTGTGCCGAACTGGCCGCGTTTCAGTGCGGCGCTGGCCGGCTATGCGCTGTTTGGCGTCGGCTATATCGGCTACATGACGTTCATCGTCGCGCTGTTGCGCAACGCGGGGATGAGCGCAGCCGTTGTGACCGGCTTCTACATGTTGCTCGGCGTAGCGACGGTCGTATCCGCGCGGCTTTGGTCCGGCCTGCTCGATCGGATGCGTGGCGGCCAGGCGCTGGCGGTGCTCAACGCGCTGCTTGCCGTTGCGACACTCATGCCCGCGTTATTCACGCAACCGTGGGTGGCCTTCGTATCCGGTGCGCTGTTTGGCGCGACGTTCCTCTCGGCCGTTGCTTCGACCACGGCGTTCGTGCGCCACAACCTGCCCGTCAGTCACTGGGCGAAGGGCATCAGCGCATTCACGATCGTGTTCGCGTTCGGACAGATTGTCGGGCCGATGGTGATCGGCTGGGTTTCCGACGGCGTCGGCCTTGCGCGTGGGCTCGTGTACTCCGCGCTGCTGCTCGCGGCGGGCGCGATACTCGCGGCGTGTCAGAAGCCGTTGCGCCGGGACTGAGGGATACAGACCGCAGCCGTCAGATCTGCACGGACGGGATACTCTTCATACAGCGCAGCGCGAACATCGAACGGCTGTGACGGATGCCGGCAATCTTGTAGAGCTTCTCGCGCAGGAAGCGCTCGTAACCCGCCGTGCCATCTACTGCGACCTTGACCAGATAGTCGTAATCGCCCGAGACCAGGTAGGCTTCCAGCACTTCGGTCAAGGTCGCCAGCTCGGCGCCGAAGCGGGCGAGGGCGTCATCGTCGTGACGGTCGAGCGTGACTTCGAGCAGCACCACGTCCGCGAAGCCGAGCTTCTGCTGATCGAGCAACGCCACGTAGCCGCGGATATACCCTTCCGTTTCCAGTTGACGCGTGCGATTCCAGCACGCAGTGGTTGACATGCCGACCAGTTCGGCAAGCTCAGCGTTGCTCAGACGTGCATTCTTTTGTAATTCGCGCAGGATTTTCCGGTCCTGATTGTCCAGTGGGCGATTTCGGGTGCTCATGGCCTTATCGGAAAATTGTTCTGTTGATCGCCATTCTATCGGAATATCGTCCTGAAGCAGGTTACATGGTGTCCTGCTTTAAGAAGCCTATCCAGCTTGTGCCTGGGTATATTTTCAGGGTGCATTCATGTCCGGGACAACCGTCCGGGCCGCGCATTTCGAGCGGGCGGTCTTGCGGGGCCACAAGCTGCCATCCGGTGTCTCGCCGCCTTTCCAGAAAGAAGACGGCACGCGCTCGAATTCCTGCGTTATCCGCGCTGGAAGACGCAGTCGCCGGGCATGCGCACGTTTTTCTTTTTCTCGCGATGGGTCGCTGACTGCGTCAACTGATTCGCGCGGCTAGATCGGGCTGCAGTCGAATGAAGGTTCAACCAGGTTTGATGGGGGCTTTGATTGCGCTTTGCACGGCGACGTTGCGATAGACATCGCGACAGAATTGCATGCCGCTGTCATGCGTGCCGTTGAGCGCGGCTGCTATTTGCACGGTGCCTTCGACATGTTTGGCTGTTGCCGGATTGACTTCGGCGGCGTCGATGGCGAATGGATCGGCGGATGACGCCCGCATGATGCCGATACCTTTGATGGTGACTGCGAGACAGGGGTCGGCGATTTGCGGACCGTGCGTGGCCGCGACGTTGAAGTTGATATTCAGCGTCCAGAAGCCTTCATGAATATTCTGATGAATGATTACGGCCTTCACTATGTCCTGATGTGACAGCGTGAATTCGTTGCTTGCCATCGGTCCCTCCTTGCTCACACGCGGTAAGAGCATGCGCGTGCGTGACTGGCAATTCTGGTGGAGTAGTGAGGTTAGTTTTACGCGCCTTTTTCCGCACTGCAAGTGGAAATGATCCCTGAAGCGCAGGGTTTGCAGGGTTTGGGCGCGAAGCGCAAAGGCGGACGCCCAAGCTGCGGGCGTCCTGTCATGTCGCTGCCGCCGCGGGTGCTTTTTTCGCGGCGCGAAATGGTAATCGTCAGGTGAACTGCTGAGTTTCCTCAATGGAAAATGAGGTACAGGATGACCAGTACGATCAACGGGACACCAAGAAGCCAGCCGAGAAGATAAGGCATGATCAATCTCCTTTCGAGTTGAAATGTCTGTGACGGTGTACGTTCAGCATTTGGTGTGCCCGATGGGGTTTTTTCTTTTTTGCCTTTGGCGGCGGCATTTCCTTGTTCTGGGTTTTTTGACCTTTCCTTGCTTTGTTATTGGTCTATTAGCGTTCGCCCCTGTGCGGGGCAGGCACTCACTTTCTTTGCCGCCGCAAAGAAAGTAAGCAAAGAAAGCGGGCTCACACCGCCAACTCTTAAGTGGGTCCCCTGGCTTGGAGGGTGTTGTGGCTCCGTAGAGATTGAGCCTGCGCGCCTGCTGACCTGAGTGACCAGGCCGTCATGCTTCCGGCGACGCTGCGCGCGCCGAAGCGGTACTTCATCAAACTGATCGCCGCGCTATACGCGCGCGGTTCACCCAACGCATCGGGCCAATTGCACAGACCAGGGTGATTCGCTGGTTCATTGCGGGCGCACTCACAAGCCCAAAGAAGCGGGGGGTATTTCAGCGCCTCGCCGAGGCGAAGCCGATGGCCCCCGCCGCGCCCAACCGAAGCACCCGGTTTCCCTGGTGAACCCGTCCGCGACGCACGCAGTGCGGAGTGGGAGCGGATGACGGCTGTGTCACAGACACTGATGGACCACGGTGTGATCCGTTAATCGGACCACGAGCCCCTCCAAGCCAGGGGACCCGCTTAAGAATTAGCGGTTTGAGCCCGCTTTCTTTGCTTACTTTCTTTGCGGCGGCAAAGAAAGTGAGTGCCGCCCCGCACAGGGGCGAACGCTAATAGACCAATAAGAAAACAAGGAAAGGCCAAAAACCCAGCCCAAATAAAGCCCAAACGCCACAGGCAACCAGACCAAAACCCCCCCACCCCGCCAAACAAAAAAAGGAAAGCCTGCCCGCTCAGGGCAAATTCTCCCGAAGGACAATACTAAACACCACAGGCCGAACATCACTCATCACATCCCGCCCATCCTTCACATTGCGGAAAATCCGCAAACAATTCCCGACCATTGCCTGTGGCGTCTGCGTAATCAACGCATCCATCGTCCCATCGATCAACAGCGCCCGGGTATCCGGCGTCAACCCATGCCCGACGAACAAAATCTTCTGCTCGGAACGAGCTTCAACAATCGCGCGAGCGACCCCATCCGATCCACCGCCACTGTTATAAATCCCCGCGAGATCAGGATGCTGCTCCAACAGCTTGCGTGTCTGCGCATAATTGCGCTCACTATCATCGTGCCCCTCTCTCAAACCAATCACCCGCACTTGCGGAAACGTCGATTCGATCAGATGCAGAAAGCCGATCTCGCGCTCTTCATGTCCACGATAATCGAGGCTGCCGGCAAGCATCGCAATCTTCCCGCTCGGCCGCGGTCCCATGAATCGGCCCAGCAACAATGCCGCCGTGCGCCCGGCAGACCGATTGTCGATGCCGACATAAGCCAGCCGCCGCGCATTCGATAAATCCGAAATCAACGTAATCGCCGGCACGCCCTGATCCGCCAGCGCATTCACCGCGTCGCGCACCACAGGATGCTCGAGCGCCATGAACACCACGCCGTCCGCGCGCTGTCCGTAATGCAACAGACGGTCAGCCAGTTCTTTCGGATTGAAACTCTCGACGTAGTGCACACGGCACTTCATATCCAATGCACTCCATTGCTCATGCGCGAAATCGATGTAATCGCCAAGCATGTGCAAATAACGATTGGTGCCGGCAGGCAGGAGAAACGCAATGCGCATCGGCTTTGCAACCGGTGCGGCTGGCATGCCCGGCGTCAGCAGATAGCCCAGTTGCGCGGCCACCTGCAACACGCGTTGCGCGGTGACGGCGCGCACGCCCTGGCGCCCGTTGAGCACGCGATCGACCGTCGCGGTTGACACGCCGGCGGCGCGCGCAATGTCAGGAATGCGCGCCCGCGCAGCAATGAGGGGGGAAACCGGTTCGGACATGGCTGCCCTTTGCAGATTGGAAGTCCATCAAAAACCATCAAGTTCGCGGTTTGACAGCACTAACCGCGCACGCCTAGTCTTGCAGCTATCACGCGGCGACCGACGACCAGTGACCGGAAATCAAGGTTTGTCAGCGAGTGGTGATGGTTTTTGATGGATTCAACAGTCACATCAATTATAAGCAAGGAGACACTCAAATGACCAATCTCGCAAGGCGCACTCTGCTGCGTGCCGCGGCCGCAGTCCCGGTAGCGGGCGCGCTGGGCTTTCCGGCGATCGTGCGCGCGGCGTCCGGCCCGGAATTCGTGTTCAAGTACGGCAACAATTTGCCACTCACGCATCCGCTGAACGTGCGATCGCAGGAAGCGGCCAATCAGATCAAAGAGGCGTCCAAAGGGCGCATGGAGATCCGGATATTCCCTAACAACCAGTTGGGCGGCGACACCGACATGCTCGCGCAAGTGCGCAGCGGCGGCATCGAAATGTTCACGCCGTCGGCACTGGTGGTCTCGACGCTCGCGCCGTCAGTCGCAATTAACGCAGTGGGTTTCGCCTTCAGCGACTACAACCAGGTGTGGAGCGCCATGGACGGCAAGCTCGGCGCCTACGTGCGCGCCGCGATGCAGAAGGCCGGTCTCGAATCGTTCGAGAAGATGTGGGACAACGGCTTCCGGCAGACCACCACCAGCAACGGCCCGATCACGAGTGCGCAGAACATGCGTGGTCTGAAGATCCGCGTGCCGGTGAGTCCGCTCAGCATCGACATGTTCAAGGGCCTCGGCGCTGCGCCGACGAGTCTGCAATTCAGCGAAGTCTATTCATCGCTGCAAACGCATATCGTCGATGCACAGGAAAATCCGCTACCTATCGTCCAGGTCGCGAAACTCTACGAAGTGCAGAAGTTCTGTTCGCTGACCAATCACATGTGGGACGGTTACTGGTTCGTGCTGAATCCGCGCGCGTGGCAGCGTCTGCCGAAAGACCTGCAAGGCATCGCCAGCGACGCCTTCAATCAATGCGCGCTGAAGCAACGCGACGATGTCCGCAAGCTCAACGACGCGGCCGTCGCCGACCTGCAAAGCAAAGGGCTCGCGATCAACCGTCCGGCGCCGGACACCTTCCGCGCAGCGTTGCGTCAAGCGGGCTTCTACGCAGACTGGAAAAACAAATTCGGCACCCAGGCGTGGGATCTGCTTGAACAGTCGGTCGGCAAGCTGGCTTGAGCGTGCGGCATTCCGCCGAGCATGAGACTAAGCGCGGCTACCGGCCGCAAGGAGGCACCGGCATGTCGAACCCCGCATTGAATCCTGCGGAGGCCGCGGTGACATTGCACGCGGCGAGCCTGCCGCGCCGCTGGCTCGGCGCGTTCGACCGTGGTCTCGTCGCGCTGGTTGAAGTGTGCGCGGCGGCGCTGCTCGCGGTCGAAATCGTCGTGATGCTGGCGGGCGTGGTGTCGCGTTACGTGCTGCATCAGCCGCTGGTATGGTCGGACGAACTGGCCGGAATCCTGTTCCTGTGGCTCGCCATGCTCGGCGCCGTGCTCGCATTGCGGCGCGGTGAACATATGCGGATGACGGCTCTCGTCAGCCGTCTTTCGCCGCAACGGCGGGCCTTTGTGGATACGCTCGCGATTGCCGCTTCGATTGCGTTGCTCGCGTTGCTGGTCGCACCGGCGTACGACTATGCATCCGGCGAGGCCGCGATCGTGACGCCCGCACTGCAGATCAGCAATGCATGGCGCGCGCTCGCGTTGCCGATTGGCGCCGCGCTTATGCTGCTGGTCGGTGTGATCCGCATGGCGCAACTCAGCCGCGTGCGTGACGTGGTAATCGTGCTGATGATCGCCGCACTGCTGGGCGCAGTGGCCGTGTTCGCCGGACCATGGTTTCAGACGCTCGGCAAAGCCAACCTCGTCATCTTCTTTGTCGGCGTGGTGGCGATCGGGATTTTCTCGGGCGTGCCGATCGGATTTTCATTCGCGCTCGCCACTTTCGGCTATCTCGGCCTCTCGACCTTCACGCCGCTGGAAGTCGTAGTCGGCCGCATGGACGAAGGCATGTCGCATCTGGTGTTACTGGCGGTGCCGCTGTTCGTGTTTCTCGGCTTGCTGATCGAAATGACCGGGATGGCGCGCGCCATGATCGAATTTCTCGCGAGCCTCGTCGGTCACGTGCACGGTGGACTGTCGTTCGTGCTGATCGGCGCGATGTATCTGGTGTCGGGTATCTCCGGTTCGAAAGTCGCGGACATGGCCGCAATCGCGCCAGTGCTGTTCCCGGAAATGAAAAAGCGCGGTGCGTCCGAGGGCGATCTGGTTGCATTGCTGGCCACCACGGGTGCGCAAAGCGAAACCATTCCACCGAGCATCGTGCTGATCACGATTGGCTCGGTCACCGGATTGTCGATCTCCGCGCTCTTTACCGCCGGGATGTTGCCGGGCGCAGTGCTGGCGCTGATTCTCTGCGTCGTCGTGTGGTGGCGCTATCGCAACGAAGACCTGAGCGGCGCGCAGCGCTTCAGTAAGCGGCAGATTGGCCGCCTGTTCATCGTCTCGCTGCCGGCGCTGGCGTTGCCGTTCGTGATTCGCATGGCCGTGGTTGAAGGTGTCGCGACCGCGACTGAAGTGTCGACCATCGGCATTACGTATTCGATGGTGATCGGATTGCTCGTCTACCGCCGCTTCGAATGGCGGCGCCTCGGCCGCATGCTGGTGGATGCCGCGACCTTGTCGGGCGCGATCCTGTTCATCATCGGTTGCGCGACTTCGATGGCGTGGGCGCTGACGCAATCCGGCTTCTCGCAGGACCTCGCCCAATGGATGGGCGCGATGCCCGGCGGCGCGTACGGTTTTCTGGCGGTGTCGATTGTTGTGTTCGTGATGCTCGGCAGCGTGCTCGAAGGCATTCCCGCGATCGTGCTGTTCGGGCCGCTGCTGTTTCCGATTGCGCGGCTCGCGGGCGTCAACGAAGTGCACTACGCGATCGTGGTGATCCTTTCGATGGGTGTCGGCCTGTTCTCGCCGCCCTTTGGCGTCGGCTACTACTCGGCGTGCGCGATCAGCAAGGTCAATCCCGATGCGGGCATTCGTCCGATCGTCGGCTATATGGGCGCGTTGATCGTCGGCCTGATTCTGGTCGCGGCGATCCCCTGGATTTCTATCGGTTTCCTTTAAAGCTTCTTTCCGGGTTGAACATTCGGGCGCTGCGGTCCCGCCGCGCCGGGGCGTCGCTCGTCTTTCAAAACTGGCAGCATCGGGAGAGTTTCATGAGTCGCTTCTTTGGCGAGATACGTCAGGCAGGGTACGTGGTGCGCGATATCGAGGCCGCGATGGACTACTGGAGCCGCGTGCTCGGCGTCGGCCCGTGGTTCTACAACGAACGTGTGCCCATCGAAAACTACACCTATCGCGGGCAATCGTATGAGGTGCATAACTCGGTGGCGCTGGCGAACTCGGGACCGTTGCAGGTCGAACTGATCCAGACACGCAACGACGCGCCCTCCATGTACCGCGACTTTCTCACTGCCGGCCACACCGGCTTGCAGCACAACGCGTACTGGACGACCTCGTTCGACGACGATCTCGCGCGCCTGCAGGAGCAGGGATTCAAAGTGGCGATGAGCGGTGAAGTGGGGCGCAACGGCCGCTTCGTCTATTTCGACACCGAAAACCATCCCGGCACCGTGATCGAACTATCGGAAATCGCCGGGCCGAAGGGCAAGCTGTTCGACATGATCTACACAGCCTCGCGCGACTGGGACGGCCGTGAGCCCGTTCGCCCGTTCCCCGATCTGAGGACGCTATGAGCGCCGCGTGGGCGCCGCAGGGCGTCAGCGACGACTGCCTCGAAGCCGACTATCTGATCGAGACGCCGCTCGATCCCGCTCGCGTCGCCGAGGTCATGGCAGGCGAACAGTCGAGCGGAACCTTCGTGCGGGTCGCCAACGAAACCGACGCGCTGCGCGCCCGCAGCCGCGCGAGCGTGCTGCGCATCGACGAACTCGAGTCCGCTGCGCAGCCCAGTTTGCCGAGCGCATGGCTCGCGCGTCAGGGTGCACGCGGGCCCTGGCGGCGCGCACGCATCACGTTGTCGTTTCCGCTGGCCAATATCGATGCGAATCTGCCGACGCTCGCCGCGACCGTGGCCGGCAACCTCTACGACCTCGGCGAAGTCACGGGCATGCGTTTGTTGTCGCTGCGCTTGCCGGCCTCGTATCGCGCGCGCTTCGAGTTGCCGCGTCATGGCGTGACAGGGACGCGCGTGCTGACAGACGTAGTGTGCGGGCCGATGATCGGCACCATCGTGAAGCCGAACGTCGGCCTGAGCGCGGCGGAAACAGCGGCGCTGGTGCGCGACCTGTGCGAAGCGGGCGTCGACTTCATCAAGGATGACGAAGTATGTGCGAATCCTGCGCATGCGCCGCTCGCCGAACGCGTGCGGGCGGTGATGTCGGAGGTGCGCAGCTACCGCGAACGCAGCGGCCGCCCCGTCATGGTCGCGTTCAATATCACCGACGACCTCGATGCGATGCGCCGTCACGCAGAGCTGGTCGAGCGGGAAGGCGGCAGTTGCGTGATGGCGAGTATCAACTGGTGCGGCTTCTCCGCAATCCAGACGTTGCGCCGCGCGACGCCGCTCGTCTTGCATGCGCACCGCAACGGTTACGGGATGATGTCGCGCGATCCCGCGCTCGGCATGTCGTTTCAGGCGTATCAGACGCTCTGGCGCTTGACCGGCGTCGATCATATGCATGTGCATGGCCTCGCCGGTAAATTCGCGCAGAGTGACGCCGAAGTGATCGAATCCGCCCGCGATTGCGCTACACCGCTGGCGGCCGGTTGCGAAGATTCCGTGTTGCCGGCGTTTTCATCGGGACAATGGGCCGGCACTGCGCAAGCGACCTTCGACGCGGTGCAGTCCGCCGACTTGCTGTTCATGTCGGGCGGCGGCATTCTCGCGCATCCGGACGGTCCCGCCGCGGGTGTCATGAGCGTGCGCCAGGCGTGGTCGGCGGTGCAGGAACGCACGCCGTTGCCGGTCTACGCCGAACACATGCCGGAGTTGCGCCGCGCGCTGGCATTCTTTGGCAGCCGCGCGTGAGCGATGCAGACGACACTCATCGGATGAGCGACGTGGAATCCTTCAGCGCCAACGACGCCCCGGCATACGGCTTCTACGCCGACGATTTCACCGGTGCAACCGATACGCTCGCCCATCTCGCCCGTGCCGGTCTGCGCACGATGCTGCTCTTTGCGCCGCCCGACGCCGCCCGCCTTTCGACGCTGGGACGGCTCGATGCAATCGGGGTCGCCGGGGCGGCACGAACGATGCCTCCCGACGCGCAACGCGAGGAACTCACGCAGGTAGGCGCCGCGTTCGCTGCGCTCCGTGTGCGGCTGATGCATTACAAGGTGTGCTCGACCTTCGATAGTGCGCCGCAGACCGGCAGCATCGGCGTGGCGATCCAGACCTTGCGCGCGTATTGCGCGAATCCGCTGGTCGCGGTGGTGGGTGGTCAGCCGAATTTGCGGCGCTACTGTGTATTCGGCGAACTGTTCGCGGCGGCCGGCGCCGACGATGATCCGCAGTCGATCTACCGGATCGACCGTCATCCGACGATGAGCCGTCATCCCGTCACGCCGATGAAGGAAGCGGACTTGCGTATCCATTTACGCGGCCAGGGTCTGGAGAATGTGCAATCAATCGATTGGCGCTGGTACGCGCGCGGCGACGCGGCGTTGCAATCCGAGGTGGCGCGTCGACTCGATTCGAAGCCCGCTGCGCTGCTCTTCGACGTACTCGACGAGACGCATTTGCAGGCGATTGGCCGCGTGCTCGTCCGTCATGCCGCGGCATACGCGCCATTGCTCGCGGTAGGCGCAAGCAGCGTGGCGCAAGCGTATGTGTCGACGCTCGCCGAGCGGAATGAAAATTCGCAAAGGGTGAAGCCGACATTGCCGTCGTTGCCACGCGCACGCGGCCCGGTGTTCGTACTCGCCGGCAGTCTGTCACCGTTGACCGAAGTGCAGATAGCCGCCGCGCATTCGTATCTGCGCGTGGAACTGGACCCGTCGCAAATGACGGGCGATGGCGCATCTGACTATCTGACGGCCAGAGTCGGCGCCATTACCGGACCACTACGCGACGGTCGCAGCGTGCTCGCATTCACGACGCGTCGCGTGGCGCAGATGGCCGATAGCGGCGGCGCAAGCACGCCGCTCGCTCACGTCTGTGCGGAACTACTGCAACGGGTGCTCGGTGCGGTGAAATTGCAACGCATCGGCGTCGCGGGCGGCGATACGTCAAGCTTCGCCGTGCGCGTACTTGGAGCGTGGGGTTTGTCATACCTCGCGCCGTTGTCGGCGGGTGTGACCGTGTGCCGTCTGCATGCCGATAGCAGCGAACTCGACGGTATGGAGATCATGCTCAAAGGCGGACAAATGGGCGATGCCGATCTGTTCGAGCAATTGCTTACCGGAGCAGTAAGCGATGCCTTGGAACACGGCTAGCGATCGCGTGCGCCGCCGTGACGACGTAAATACATCACGGCAATCGGCAAAACGAAACCGCCGGATATCGAGGCAGCGAACTGCATCGATATCCGGCGGCTTGCGTACATAGCGGCCCGCTATATGATGCCGACGACCAGCAGCACGATCACGACGATCAATACGACGCCGAGGCCGCCGGTTGGCCCATAGCCCCACGCGCGGCTGTGCGGCCACGTCGGGAAGGCCCCGATGAGGAGAAGAATCAGCACAATCAGAAGAATAGTTCCCAACATATATAACCTCCGCTTGGTTGACAGGACCTGCCTGTTTCGAATGCGACGACACTCGTGCAATACATGCCACGCGCGCGCATTGTCAAAGGCAGTATCGATGTCATACGTCAGCAAACCGCATGCCCAGCACGGAGATTCGAAGCGGAAGCGTGTAAAGCCGGCGAGCCCGCAATGACTACGCCGCCGCGCGTGCTGTCGTCATGCGCGATGTCACCAGATCGGCGATGAACGCAAGACCGAGCGCGATGGCTCCGCACATAAAGATCAGCGCGTAGTTGTTATGCGAATGCGAGAACAGATACGAGTAGCCGTAACCACCCAGCGCCTGGAAGAGTGCGAAGGCGGTGGTCGCGCGACTCCATGCGGCGCGCTGTTCGGTGTGGTCGTGCGGTACGAGTTCATGAATGCGGCCGAGCGTGAGCGGCACGATGCCCGGCGTGAAGATACCGAGAATCACCGTTGCCACGATCAGCGCGAGCGTGCCGCCGGACAGGGCGAGCATCGCCACCGCCGCCGCCTGCAGGAGCAAGCCGATGCGATAGGTTTTGCCGAAGCCGATGCGATCGGCGACGTTGCCGCAGATCACCGGACCGACGATCGCAGCGAGCCCGTACAGCACCCAGTAGTCGGCGCCGATTGCCGCGCCGCGTCCCAACCCGCGCGCCACATAGTCGACCAGCAACACCATCGCGGGCACGAGGCCAAGTGCGTTCGCCGCGTACTGCGCGTACAGGACGCGTAATTTCAGGCCTTCGTGTCGCGTTGCATGGTGATGCCCGGCTGCGACGACAGGCGCCGGCGGATTGGCCGGCGGCCAGCCGGACCAGCTTACGACGGTCAACAGCAGCGCGAGGACGCCGAGCCCGATCCACGTGTTCTGCAAACCAAAATGCAGCAGCTTCGGAATCAACGTCCCCGAGGCCGCGATGCCGAGCCCCAGACCCAGAAAAATCATGCCGCTGACAAAGCCACGGCGCGGCGCGGGAATATGCGGCAGGATCGACGTTGCAACCAGCACCATGATGGCACCGCCGGAAATGCCGGACAGCAAACGCCAGACGAAATACCAGCTCACCGAGAGTGGATACGCGCAGGCAAAAAACGCGGCCGTCACGACCGCCATCAACATGCGCAACGCGCTGCGATTTGACAGCGCCGATGCCAGCGGACGGCCGATCAGCGCGCCGACCAGATAGCCCGCAAAATTCGCCGCGCCGAGTGTCACTGCCTGCGACGAAGTGAACCAGTGCGCCTGGATCAGTGATGGGATCAGCGGCGTATACGCGAAACGCGCGAGGCCGATCGCGACGAGGCTGCCGCACATTCCCGCGAGCGCTGCAAAGAGCGCGCGCGCATCAAGTGAGGTGGCATCGGCCGACGGTACGACAGAGGACGTTGCGGACATGACGGTTCCTTTACCGGCGCGCGCGCGGATAGCGCGTCGCCGGATGTCGGTGAGAAAAAAGTAATGCGCGAAGGAGTGCGCCTTGTCGGGCGCGCGGATCAGGCGGGGTCGTCTTTCACCGGTAGAGCGGGCAAACCAAGCAGCAGCAGAGCCGGTGCAACCGCGCTTGTGAGCAGCGCGCGTTCCGGATTGACCCGTGCCAGCACACGCACACCGATCAGGATGGCGAGCAGGTGCGTGGCGGCGTCGTCCGCAGAGATCAGCGCGGGAATATTGCCGCCGTCACGAGCCGCGACCAGGCAGCGGTAAAAAAACGCCCGGATTTCGGCGAGTTCCGTGGCGACGGTAGTGCGGAACGCTTCGTCATCAGACGAAGTTTCCAGCGCCGAATTGACCAGCATGCAGCCGCGCCTGTCTGGATCCGCAATGGACCGTTCGATGATCTCGTGCAGAAAATCCGTAATGCCTTGTGCTGCGGGTACGGTTGCCTCGAGCCGGCCGATCCGTTCGCGCAGTGTGTGATCGAGATAGTGTTCGAGCGCGCGCAGATAGAGCCCGCGCTTGTCGCCGAATGCGTTGTAGAGGCTTGGTTGCGTCAAGCCGGTCGACTTGACCAGATCGCGCGTGGACGTCGCCTCGTAGCCTTTGCTCCAGAAGGCGGCGGCAGCTGCCTCGAGCACGTCGTGTTCGTCGAATCCGCGGGGTCGTGCCATGGTGAGTTTCCTTCGCGCGCAGGCGGCGATGCCTTTTGTATCAGTCGATATAAAAGCGGATTATATATCGGCCGATATAAAACACAAGAAGGAATTTGAAGGAAGTGATGTGAGGGGATTGAGGCCCTCCGGGCGGGGATTCGGACGTGTGTTTCGAGCAAGCGCTTGCCGCCCGGTGAAGGCTCCAGGTGGCCGGAAGTCGCGCCCGGTCGTTCAGACTTCGAGGATGCGAAACCGCTGCAGGGTGTCGATCTGAAACTGCAGACAGCGCGCGCGGTATTCGCGGCACAGGCGTTCTGCGGTGACGCTATCGTGGGCGCGGATGGCTTCGACAATGGCGCGATGCTGCGGTGCCGGCAGGTCGGCCAATGAGGTGAGGCGCAAGGTGAGATCGCGGACGCGCCGAATCTGGTCCCAGCACTCGTTGACGATTTGCGTGAGTTTCGGGTTGCCGCCGAGTTTGAGCAGATGGGCGTGGAAGGCTTCATCGGCGGCGGCCCAGGCATCGGCGTCATTTTTGGCGAGTGCGCGGTCCATGGCGTTGCAGGCCTGATCGAAGGGCGCCATGTCTTTCATGCGCAGTGTCGCGATGGCGACGACGCCGGCGGCGGTGGCTTCGAGACTGGTTTGGACCTGATAGATTTCTTCGATATCCACTAGCGAGACCTGGCGTACGCGGATGCCGTGACGCGGGACGATTTGCAGGAGGTTTTCTTTTTGCAGGCGGACGATTGCCTCACGGACTGGGGTTCGGCTGACGCCGAAGAGTGTGACCAGGTCCCGTTCGAGGAGCTGCATGCCAGGGCGGAATTCATTACTGAGGATTTTGGCGCGGAGCTTTTGATACACGGCGTCGGTGGATTTTTCGCGCAGCGTGACCATAAGATTTTGTTTTTTTGTCTTGCCGACGGGGGAGGGGTGATGGGGTCTTATTATAGACTCCGCAGGAGTGGGGTTCATTTTTTTGCCTTTGGCGGCGGCATTGTTTTGGTTGTGGTTTTGCCTACGGCGGTTGGTGTTTCTTTGTTCTGGCTTTTTGGACGTTTCTATTCTTATTGGTCTATTAGCGTTGCCCCTATGCGGGGCGGCACTCACTTTCTTTGCCGCCGCAAAGAAAGTAAGCAAAGAAAGCGGGCTCAAACCGCTAATTCTTAAGTGGGTCCCCTGGCTTGGAGGGGACTGTGGTCCGATTAACGGATCACACCTCGGTTAATAACCGTCAGTGACACAGCCGTCATCCGCTCCCACTCCGCACTACGTGCGTCGCGGATGGGTACACCAAGGAAACCCAACGCTTCGTTTGTGCGCGGTGGGGGCCATCGGCTTTGCCTCGGCGAGGCGCCCAAATATACCGACGGTTTCGTGAAGTACCGCGTCGGCGCGCGCAGCGCCGCCGGAAGCATGACGGCCTGGTCACTCACGCGGGGAGGTGCGCAGGCCCACTCTCTACCGAGCCACGATCCCCTCCAAGCCAGCGGAGCCGCTTAAGAATTGGCGGTTTGAGCCCGCTTTCTTTGCTTACTTTCTTTGCGGCGGCAAAGAAAGTAAGTGCCCCCCGCACAGGGGGAACGCTAATAGACCAATAACAAAACAAGAAAAGGCCCACGCCGCAGGCATACAAAAAAAACCACTGCCGCAGGCAAAAAACCAACCCCTATCCCATTCTCAAATACCGCAAAACCGAAACCCCATTCACACCATGCACCCAGAAATGCGCCCCAACAAACCACGCGGCGACCCAAGCCGCCCCAACCACGATGAGATCGCAGTGCCCGCTATTCCACAGATTCAACGAATGCCGCCCAGCAACCCAAGGCACCCCTAGCGGATTCGGCCAATCCGCAAGCAAATGCATTACCCCGCCACACGCAAACCCAAACGCCGGCGCAGCATAAACCGAATGCCCAAGCCAATGATAGGAAATGGCCAGCACCGCGAGCCACCCAATCCCCCAATGCGTCAGCGTGCGATGCGTAATCCACAAGCGCCGCTTGCGCGACCACCACGCCACCTCGAGCCAATCGGGCGCCGTGCTGCCGGCCACCCCCGCGATGAAACTCAACAGCACGCCAATATGAAATGACCCGCCGCCGCCAATACGTGCGACAACCGCCGCCGCGATGACGCCGGCCGCAAAACCCGTCGCGTGATGTGCTTTATTGGATGCCATCGAAGCTCGCGGCACTGCGCGCCGCATAAAAGACAAAGGGCGGCTATCGTCGCAGATGAACAGATAAAAAAATAGCCGACACGCGACTTAAAAAAATCGCATCTCGGCATGGCCGTCAACAATTAACCCGCGCGACGAAAAACTCAGGTCGCGCAGCGTGCAATATCGAAGCGCATTTCCGGTTCCGGTGGATCATCCGGTGCGTTCGCCGGGTGCATCACCTTGATGACCGAGCCCGCGTTATACGGTGTCAGCGTGACGAAATACGAGTTGTTCGAATCCGAGCCGACCGCGAGTTCTGTCGCGCTACCCACATTCGACATGCGCACGCGCGACAAGCGGCCTTCGAGGCAATCGGCGATATAAGCAGGGGCACGCTGCGAAGAAACATACATCATCGGCAGGGAAGCATCGCGGGCAGGGCCGCCGGACGATGCACAGGCAGCGAGCAGAACAGCGGGAGCAAGCAGAAGAAGTCTTTTCATGGTCCGATCGTCAGCGTCCCCGGTCGTATTCGGGAACTTGGGGCGCGGGCGAAGCGCAACGATTGAACGCCGTCACGTCGTGCCTCGCGACGAAGCCGCCGTTCAACCACAACCACGTTGCGGCAAGGAAGACAGCTGCATCCAGTATACCGCGCGCAAATGCGGCTGCGGCTACTACGTTAAAGCATTAGCGTTTTTTGTAATGCACTCTTTCAGTCTATGTCCTCTTTCTCCGGACGTTGCGCATCTACAATTCGTCTCACCCTAGACCGAGGGTGTCTTTTTCATCTGTTTATACGCGGCTTTCGGGCCGCATTTTTTTTGACTTTTTATATTCGCTTTATAAGCTGCCGCGAATAGGAAAATAGATTATTTCAATTGGCGACAGCCCGACGTGGACTTGTCCAATCGGCCGGGGCCGCGTTCGGCGCGGGCGGCACGGGTAGAATCGCATGTTCGAGATGTGATTTCCGCCCCCGCGAACGTGAGTGAACCTGTAATGACCGATACACCCCTTCCATCGTCCGACCCCGCTGCTGACTCCACGACGGAAGGCTCGTCCGAAATCGAAACCCAGCCCGAAACCCAGCACGATGCGCGTCTGTGGCGCGACGACGGCTGGACCGCGCGTGTCATCAAAAACGAAGACGACGAAGGCTGGGCCGTCGCAATGATCAAGGACGGCGAGGCCGAACCGGCGCTCGTCGGCCCGTGGACGATGGGCCGTAACAAGAAAGACCCGAAGCCGCTCGACACCTCGGCATTCAACACGCTGGTGAAGACCGCGTCTGAAGTGCTGCGCCGTCACGAGCAGCAACTGCGCGCGCAGTTGCACAAAGAGGTGCGGGTGGCCAGCGCGGACGGCAACGACGAGCTCGACATTACGCTCGACATCGTGCCGGATGAAGACGAGCCGTATGCGCTGCTAACCGCGCTCGATCTGTTTGGCGAACAGCTCGCGCAGGTCCAGGTGGCGCCGAATTTCAAACTCAGCAAGGCGAGCGCCGTCGCGTGGGTCGAAAACGAGTTTCGCCGACCGGGATGAACCCACGTCGGCGCAAGTCGGCTGACAGACGGCTGAATTAAACATTACCAATTACTGTCAAGTTACTTTCACATTCGCTTCATAGAATCCTCGCGTCATAGCGGCGCGAGCGTGAACCATGCGGTTCTGGGGTTGAGTGCGTGCCGGCTGTGCATTCACCCACACTACCCAAACCCTGGATCACGACAACATGGCAGAGCCGCTCGACTTTTCCCGCCGCAAGGCCCTGAAACTCATCGTCGGCGCGCCGATGCTGCCGCTAGGTGGCCTGGCAACAGCGTCGATGCTGACCGCATGCGGCGGCAGTGATGGCCTCGCCGCTGCATCGGCCGCGCCAGTCGCGAACTTCAGTTCGGCCGCTTTCACCAGCATGCCGGCGCCGTCGCTTGCCAATCCGGCGCAGATGGCGACCACCACGGTCGGCTCAAGCCTGACGGTCACTTACGCCGACGGCTCCAGAAAGGCCTTTAAGCTCGCGTACCAACCGTTCTTCATGACCGGCGACATGGTGCCGGACGGCAAGGGCGGCACGGTGCTGGCGGGCGGCTACTTCGACATCAACAATCAGCCGATCTACGACGATTCGGTGCCCGCGAAACGGCGGCAGTTCTTCTCCGACTCGCCGGACGGCACGTCGCTGCTGAAGATCGACGGCGCGAAAGTGGCCGGCGTGAAGGGCAACACGGTGTTTGCCGTGGTCCAGTTCGAATACACGACGGCGGCGCAATCCGGCGACAGCATGTATGGCCGGCTGCCGTCGCCAATCGCGGTGTTGACCCTGGATCAGGATCCGGCCACTGGCAGGCTGACACTCGTCAAGTATCACAACGTGGATACGTCGCCCGCGAATGGGCTGTGGATTACGTGCGGCGCGAGCCTGTCACCGTGGAACACGCATCTGTCCAGCGAGGAATACGAGCCGGATCCGTTCACGACCAGCGCGAGCAATCTCGCGCAGTACAAGGCCTTCAACGACAACCTGTACGGCAACACGAGCATTCCGTTCAACCCGTACCTTTACGGCCATTTGCCGGAAATCACGGTGAAGGCGGATGGCACCGGCACGGTCAAAAAGCACTATTGCCTCGGCCGCATTTCGCATGAACTTGTGCAGGTGATGCCGGACAACCGCACGGTGCTGATGGGCGATGACGCGACCAATAGCGGCCTCTTCATGTTCGTGGCCGACAACGAGAAGGATCTGTCCGCCGGCACTTTATATGTGGCGAAGGTGGGCGCGGGCTTTTCGGTCGATCCGGCCGCGGCGGGTGCGGATCTGAAGTGGATCAGGCTGGGCCACGCGACGAGCGCGGAAGTCGAGGCCATGGCGAAATCGAATCGGCCGCAGGACGTCATCGACGTTAAATGGTCGGATCCTGCCGACGCTAACTATAAGAAGGTGTTCGCAGGCGGCGTCGTGCAGTGGGTCAGGGTCATGCCGGGCAAGGAAAAGGTCGCGGCTTTTCTCGAAACCCACCGGTACGCTTATCTGGCGGGCGGCAGCATGGGCTTCACGAAGATGGAAGGTACGACGGTCAACACCAAGGACAAGATCGCCTACTCCGCCTTGCAGAACATCGTCGACTCGATGGTGAAGGGCAATACCGCGAAGGGCTGGAATGCTGAGAGCAACATTTCCGTCGATGCCGCCATCAACGCCGGCGGCGTGCTTCAGCACAAACTCGCGGGCGGCCAGACGGATAATGAGGGCGCCGCGATCAACAGCGAATGGGTGCCGGTTCATACCAGCGCGCTGTTCGTCGGCAAGGACATCGCCGCCGACGCGCTCGGCAACAAGGCTGATCCGGATCGGGTCGCGAACCCCGACAACCTGAAGTTCTCGGAGAAGTTGCGCACGCTCTTTATCGGCGAGGACAGCGGTTACCACGTGAACAACTTTCTGTGGGCCTATAACGTCGACACGAAGCAGTTCACGCGCCTGCTGTCGACGCCGGCCGGCGCCGAATCGACCGGTCTGCACGCGGTTGACGAACTGAACGGCTGGACCTACATCATGAGCAACTTCCAGCACGCCGGCGACTGGGGCAGCCAGCATACCCAGGCGCTGAAGAACGTGCTCGAACCGCTGGTCCGCGCTAACTACAAGGACCGGTTTGGAGCCTCGGTCGGCTACCTGACCGCGGATCCGGCGGCGCTCAAGCTTTAACGCAGCCGGGCTCCGGGCCGCCGCAGCCTGGGCTCGAATTCATCCGACAGAAACTGATGAGGCCCCATGTGGGCCTCATTGCGTGACAGGCTGTTTGTCCGGTTGGTGTGGTGTCGCAGCGGCTCTGCGTCAACTCCGCTTGCAGAAAATCGCCGTCACGAGCGGCGCGACCCGATGCACGATTGCCGTGCTGCCTGAGATGGCGAGCGCGTTCTGCACCTTGGATTCCCCGCCGAACACGACGACGCCATACGCCGAGCGGGCGACCGGTTCGCCGTCGCCGACGCGAAACATCGGGTCGTCCTTCTCATATCCCACCACAGCGAATACGCGAAAGCCGAATGCGGTCAGTTCGGCGCCCTGTGCGGGCGAAAACGCATTGATCGAGTTGCTCTCCACGCGCATGGGCTTCGGATCGATCATCTGCTGCTGCGCAAGATCGGCGATGAATTGGTGGCCGCTCTCATTGCACGCCAGCGGCGCATCGAGCGCGGCGGCGTGACTGGCGAGCGGCAGCGCCATGACGAACAGCGCAAGGAGTGCAGACGAAAAAACAGATGAAATAGTGCGTTTCATAAATGTGAACGGCGAGCCCGATTCGATGTGGTGTGTTCGCAACGGGCGGCGGCCGGAGGCACGACCCGAAGGACGTTGCGCATCGGGAGATCCGGCTGACAGGCGCAACTGGGTTCGCACTTTATCGTGATTCGGCAATTCTTGCCCCGTCCCTGGCGGGCGTTGACGGCGAATGGTCCTTCAGAAAACGTTAAGGAAGGAAGCAAGCTTTTACGATCCCGTATATATTTCCGGGTTATGAATTCGCGACCGCAACCTCCAACCAACGTTCCGGCGCCCAGAACATGGGACGCGCGGCTCGCCCGCCGCCTCGTGACGCCGCTCGTGAACACGTGGGTCACCCCGAATCACCTCACTACGCTGCGCCTGCTGATCGGGCTGGCAGGCGCTCTGTGCCTCGCTCACGGCGGATTTGAATGGGCCAATGCAGGCGCATTCCTGATCGTACTGTCGAACTTCGTCGATCATACGGACGGCGAACTCGCGCGCATCGGTGGCAAGTCGAGCCGGATCGGTCATTTTTACGACCTCGCTTGCGACGCCCTCGTGACCATTATGTTGTTCGTCGGCATGGGCGTCGGTGTGGGTGCGGCGCATGTCGGCGGATTGAAAGTCGCGTCCGGATGGTTGGGCGCAGCGGCCGGCATCGCGGTTGCGCTGATTTTTTTCCTGCGCATGCGCATCGAGGAAATGGCGGGCAAGGCGGGCACCAAACAGGCTTCGGTCGGCGGGTTCGAGACTGAAGACGTGTTGTACCTGCTGCCCATCGTCACCCTGACAAGCGTTGTGACGCCATTTGTCGTGGCAGCGTCGATCGGCGCGCCGCTCTTTGCCGCCTGGGTGGTGGTCGACTACTGGCGCATTTCGCGCCGCGCCGCTCCTCCGGCGGTCGCCGCCAGTGCTTCTGAAACCAGTCAATTGTGGGCAAGTGAATGAGTACGCACGCCGAAGACGACGTGATCTCGACAATCGCGGCGGAACGTTCGCCGGGCTCGCCGTCGGTCGCACCGGCACCCAATGCCGACCACGCTGTGGCGAGGCGCACGCACACGTTCGACACGCCGCGTCTGCGTAAGGATTTTGCCGCTCAGGGCGCGTTCCTGTATCTGGAAGACTTCCTCGCGCCTGAAGTCACCGCGCAACTCGTGCAGAGCGCACGCGGGCTGCTCGACGAAGTGAACCGCAACTATCTGCCGGGCCACAAGCAGGGTGGCAGCGTCAGCCGCCATACGATCGACCGCCTCGCGCCGTTCATCGCCGAACTGTATCGCTCGAAAGAACTGATCGGCTGGCTTGAGCAACTGAGCGGCGACAAGCTGCAAGTGTCGCCCACGGACGATCCGCATGCTTACGCGCTGTATTACTACACGCGTGCTGGCGACCACATCGGCTGGCACTACGATACTTCGTACTACGACGGCCGCCGCTACACGCTGTTGCTCGGCGTGATCGACGAATCGTCGTGCCGGCTCGATTACGAATTGCATACCCGCAATCCGGACGTGCCGGACCAGCCGGGCTCGGTGCAGATTCCGCCAGGCGGTCTGGTGTTCTTCGACGGCGACAAGCTGCGCCATCGGATCACGCCGGCCGGTGCGAACGAAATGCGCGTGTCGCTCACTTTCGAATATGTCACGGACCCGAATATGCGTCCGTGGCGCCGTTTCATCTCGAACATGAAGGACGCGATTGCGTACTTCGGTTTCCGCCAGGTTTTCCGTCAGATGACAGCGCGCGGCAAGGACCACGCATGACTCGCGCTGCCTTCATTCTGCTATCGATCGGGACGGCGCTTTTTGTCGGCCTGCTGGCGTGGCAGGGTTTCGGCTCGGTTGCCTCGACCCTGCTCGCGGCCGGTTGGGGGCTTGCGCTCGTCGCCGCGTTCCACCTCGTGCCGCTTGCGCTCGATGCGGGCGCGATTTCGGTGTTGTTCCAACGCCGCCGCGATGGCGTGCATCACGAACTGACACTGCGCGAAGCGCTGTTCGCACGCTGGATCGGCGAGTCGGTGAATAGTCTGTTGCCGGCGGGCCAGATTGGCGGCCCGGTGGTGATGGTCCGACAACTGTCGCAGCGCGGCATGCGTATGCGCGATGCGGCCGCCGCGATCACTGTCAGCACGACTGCCCAGGCACTCGCGCAAATCGTTTTCGCGCTGCTCGGGTTGCTGCTGTTCGGCGCCTACGCCGCGCACGGTGCGCTGCACGACCTGCAAACCGCAACGCTGATCGCCACCGGCGTGCTGGGTGCGATGATCGTTGGTTTCTACTTCGCGCAGCGGCGTGGCCTGTTCGGCCGTCTGCTGGGCGTGGTGTCGAAGATGTTTGGCAAGCGCGACTGGTCGACGCTCATGACGCGCGCCGAAGCCGTCGATGCGGCCGTGCAGGAAATGTACCGCGAACGCGGCCGGGTGGCGGCCAGCTTTCTGCTAAGCCTGGTCGGGTGGGTCGTCGGTACGGTCGAGGTGTGGCTCGCGCTGCGCTTTCTGGGCCATCCGGTCGACTGGGTCGACGCGCTTCTGCTCGAAAGCCTCGGCCAGGCCATCCGCGGTGCAGCGTTTATGATTCCGGGCTCGCTCGGTGTGCAGGAAGGCGGTTATCTGCTGCTTGCACCGCTGGTCGGTTTGCCGCCGGATGCGGCGCTGGCATTGTCGCTCGCCAAGCGCGCCCGCGAAATCCTGCTCGGCTTGCCGGGCCTGTTGGTTCTGCATTTCAGCGAACGAAGCTGGCAACGGCGACGCGCCACGACGCGCGTGCCGGCTGTCGATTAATCCGTATTTTTTCAAAGGACCGCGCATGCGTGCCATCATCCTCGCAGCGGGCCTCGGCCTGCGTCTCCAGCAACCGCCGGAAGCACAGTTCCCGAAGTGTCTGTTGCAATTCGACGGCATGAGCCTGCTCGAACGGCATCTGCAAATGCTCGAAACCGCTGGCGTGACGGACGTCGTGCTGGCGCTCGGCTTTCAGCCGGAATCGGTTCAGGCTGAACTGGCGCGCATCAACTGGCCGCATAAAGTGGAGACGGTGCTGAACACGCGTTACGACCTGGGTAGCGTGCTGACGGTGCATACAGTGGCTGAGGCGCTCACGCGCGGCGGCGACGTGCTGCTGATGGACGCCGATGTGCTCTACGACGAGCGCATCCTGAGCGCGCTGGTGGCCGGCGAAACGGTCAACCGCCTGTTGATCGACCGTGATTTCGAAGCCGGCGACGAACCCGTCAAGCTGTGCCTGAAAGACGGCGTGCCGGTCGAATTGCGCAAGCAGCTCGCGGTCAATCTCGAGTACGACACCATCGGCGAATCGGTGGGATTCTTCCGCTTCCGCCAGGAAACCGCGCAACGCTTCACGCAGATCGTGGCCGGTTATGTCGATAGCGGCCGGGCCAACCTGCCGCACGAAGAAGCGGTACGCGACCTCCTGCTGGAGCGCAGCCAGGTGTTCGATACGGCAGACGTGACGGGCGCGCCGTGGATCGAAATCGACTTCCCGAACGACGTGGCGCGTGCAAGCGCTGAGATCCTGCCGCAACTGCAACCGCTGGTCAGCGCGTCGCGTTAAGTTTTTCTCTGAATCATCGAGCGAGGCGTTGGTGAGGTGGCTTAAGGCTGCCCTACCAACGCCTCGCTCGCTTTCTCCCCGCTGCTGGTCGTAGTCCGTTATCGCTTCGTTGCGTCCGCAACGATCGGCGAGCCGTCGTGTGTCATGCGTAATGCGTGCGGCGTCGAAATGCCGTCGCTCAACAACATATGTTGCGAATGCGATGCGATAATTCAGGCTTTACGCCGACGGCTCTGCAACCCGTCGCCATGCCAATGCCTCTCGCTTTAGGCACTTTCATTGTTCCGCTGATCGTCGCCTGTGCGATGTTCATGGAAAACGTGGACGGCACGGTTATCGTGACGTCGCTGCCGGTTCTGGCGCGCGATCTCGGCCAGGATCCCATCACCCTCAAGCTCGCCGTGACGGCCTACGTCATCGGCCTCGGCGTCTTTATTCCAATCTGCGGCTGGGTTGCCGACCGCTTCGGCTCGCGTACGGTGTTTCGCACGGCCATCGGCATCTTCATGGCCGGCTCGCTGATGTGCGCGGCCTCCACTTCGCTCGGCACCTTCGTGGTTGCGCGCTTCGTGCAAGGCATCGGCGGCGCGATGATGGTGCCGGTTGGGCGCATCATCATTTTCCGTTCGCTGCCGAAGTCGGACTTCATTCGCGCGGTCAACTATCTGACGGTGCCGGCGCTGCTCGGCCCGGTGGTCGGACCGCCGCTCGGCGGTTTCATCACGACGTATCTGCACTGGCGTCTGATTTTTTTCGTCAATATTCCAATCGGCCTGCTCGGTATCTGGCTTGCGAACAAGCACATCGCGAACGTGCGCGAAGCGCATCCGGGCCGCCTCGACTGGACCGGTTTCGTTTTGTCCGCGAGCGGGGCGTCGCTGTTCATGCTGGGGCTTTCGCTGGTAGGCGGCGAACTGGTGTCGAACACGGTATCGGTCAGCATGTGTGTGATCGGCGTCGTGCTGCTGCTGTTTTACGTGCTCTACGCGAACCGTGTCGAGTTGCCTGTGCTCGATCTGCGACTGCTGCGGATTCCGAGTTTTCATGCGAGCGTGATCGGCGGTTCGCTGTTTCGCATTGGATTAGGGGCCGTGCCGTTTCTGTTGCCGCTCGCGTTGCAGGAAGGCCTGGGCATGACCGCGTTCAAGTCGGGGTCGATTACCTGTGCATCCGCATTCGGCTCGATCTTCATGAAGGCGGCGGCCTCGCGCATTCTCGGCCGCTTCGGTTTCCGCAAGGTGTTGATGTTCAATGCAGTCTGCGCGGGCCTCTCCATTGCGGTCTACGGTCTGTTCTTTCCCGGCACGCCGCATTGGCTGATCTGGTGTGTGGTGCTGTTCGGCGGCTTCTTTCCGTCGCTGCAATTCACCTCGTTGAACACCCTGGCATATGCGGATATTCCAGGCCGCGACGTCGGCCGCGCGACGAGCGTCGCGAGCGTGATTCAGCAGATTTCGCTGGGGCTCGGCGTGACGATCGCGGGCATCGTGCTGCAGATCTCGCATAACGTGCAGGGCCATTCGACGATTGTCTTCTCCGACTTCTGGCCGGCGTTTATCGTGGTCGGCCTGTTCTCGTTCCTGTCGATTCCGATTACCGCGCGTTTGCCGAGCGGCGCGGGCGACGAAATCGCGCGCGGCAGCCGGGGCCGCGCCTAAGCCTGCGGCGGGCGGCGCGCCCATGTCCCGCGCGCCGCGCAGGCATGCCTGCTGCTACCGAATCCATGATTGACAACGACGGCCTTTAACGGCTCGATGCCGCATCGGCATGCCGTTTCCAGCCGTCGCGACGGTGTGCCGCGGCATCCGTCCTACGGGATATTGGGCTTCGCAAATGACCGGTTCGCATGTTACAAGGCCAAGGCAACTCTTATCGTCAGATGAAATTGAAGTCATGGGGGATACGCAATGAAGTTATTACGCAACGCAAGATCGGCTGCCAGTGGATTCGCTCTGGTCGCACTCGTTTCTGTCTCAACAGGCTTTCTTGAAACCACCCCGGCATTCGCCAAAGCGCCCGCGAAAACGCAACCGGCGGTTCTCACCGCTTCGGCCATTGCCGTCGCCGACAAATACAGCGCCGACGCCGCCGAACAGATCTTCAAGGAAGGCGGCAATGCCGTCGACGCGGCCGTCGCGATCGCCTTCACGCTTGCCGTGACGTATCCGGAAGCGGGCAACATCGGCGGCGGCGGGTTCATGACGCTCTATGTCGACGGCAAGCCGTATTTCCTCGACTATCGCGAGCGCGCGCCGCTGGCCGCGACCCGGAACATGTATCTCGACGACAAGGGTGAGGTCATCAAGGGCATGAGCCTGTTCGGCTATCGCGCGGTGGGCGTGCCGGGCACGGTCGACGGCATGTGGCAGGCGCAGCGCCGCTTCGGCAAGCTGAAATGGAAGCAGGTCCTGGCGCCGGCCGTTCACTACGCACGCGATGGTTTTGAAGTCAGCCAGCAATTGCAGCAGCGCCGTGACGATGCGGCAAAAGACTTCGCAGGCAAGACCAACTTCGACACCTACTTCGGCAATATGAAGCAGGGTGCCAACTTCAGGCAGCCCGATCTCGCGGCCGTACTCCAGCGCATTTCAGATCAGGGCGCGAAGGATTTCTACCAGGGCAAGACGGCGGATCTGATCGCGGCGTCCATGCGCGGTCATGGCCTGATTACCAAGGCCGATTTGCAGCAGTACAAGGCCGTGTGGCGCCAGCCGATCCAGGCCGACTGGAACGGCTATCGCGTGATTACCGCACCGCCGCCGAGCTCGGGCGGCATCGGGCTTGTGCAACTGCTGAAGATGAAAGAAGACGTCGCGCCTGACTTCAAGGGCGTCGCGCTCAATTCGCCGCAGTACGTGCACCTGATCGCAGAAATCGAAAAGCGGGTGTTTGCCGATCGTGCGCAATATCTCGGCGATCCGGACTTCTACAAGGTCCCCGTAGCACAGTTGACCGACGACGCCTACATCGCCAAACGCGCGGCCGAAGTGAATCCGAATGCGCCTTCAGACACGAAGACCGTGCAGGCCGGCTTGGGCACGTCGATGCCGGAGAAAGCGGAAACCACCCACTTCTCCGTGATCGACAAGTGGGGTAATGCGGTGTCGAACACCTACACGATCAACGGCTACTTCGGTTCGGGCGTGGTGGCGGATCGCACGGGCATCGTGCTGAACGACGAGATGGACGACTTCTCCGCGAAGCCCGGTGTGGCGAACATGTTTGGCGTGGTGGGCAGCGACGCGAATTCGATCGAACCGAAGAAGCGCCCGCTGTCGTCAATGAGCCCGACGATTCTGACCAAAGACGGCAAAGTCTCGCTCGTGATCGGCACGCCGGGAGGCTCGCGCATCTTCACGTCGATCTTCCAGGTCATCAACAACATTTACGACTTCAATATGCCGTTGCCGGAAGCGGTTGCCGCCATGCGCTTCCATCATCAGCTGTTGCCGCCGAATACGATTTTCTGGGAGCCGTACAAGCCTATCGACGGCGAACTCGCCAAGCAGATCGAAGCCAAGGGCTACGTCCTGAAGGGGCAGGATTTCAGCGGCGACATCCAGGCGATCAAGGTCAACGGCGATACGCCGGAGGCCGCTGCCGATCCGCGTGGCCGGGGTGTGACGCGGGTGATTCAATAAGCGTCTGAATGTTTGTAGGCGGCGCGGCGTGACAGCCGCGCCGCGCAGGCGCCAAAGCCTCGTGCCCGATTCGATTCGGCGCGAGGCTTTTTTCATGTAGACATGCGGACATGCAGAGGGCCAGCGCCGCAATTTTGTCAGCTCAACAGGTCTGCTCGACCGGGGTCAACGTCAGGTTTAGCCGCTGTGCGCCACGCAACACGGTCACATCGACGGGTCTGTCGATCCGCGAGGCATCGAGCGTGCGTTGCAGGCCGTCCACATCCTGCACCGCAAGCGCGTCGATCGCGACAATCGTGTCGTCGGTACGCAAGCCGGCGAGCGCGGCCGGGCTGCCCTTGACGATTTCCATCACGTGCACGCCGCTTTCGGCGCTCAGGCCGAAATAGCGCTGCACGCGGCGCGATAACGGCCTGGTGGTCCCGGCCACGCCGATGTACGCGCGCCGCACGCGGCCATGCGCGAAGATCTGCATGATGACCCATTTGGCGGTGTCGATCGCGGTGGCGAAGCAGATTGCCTGCGCGCCGGGAATAATCGCGGTATTCACACCGATCACCTGACCCGCCGAATTGATCAGCGGACCACCCGAATTGCCTGGATTGAGCGCGGCGTCGGTCTGGATCACGTCGTAGATCATGCGGCCCGAATTCGAACGCAGCGAGCGGCCGAGTGCCGAAACCACGCCGGTCGTCACGGTTTGCGCGAGGCCAAGCGGATTGCCGACCGCGATGGCGATCTGCCCGACCTTGAGGCGCGACGATTCGCCGAGTTCGACATGTGGCAACGGTTCGGGCGAGCCGATGCGCAGCACCGCCAGATCGCTGCCGGGATCGTCGCCGACCAGATCGGCATCGAATTGCGCGCCGTCGGCGAGCGTCACGCGTATGTGCGTGGCGCCGTGCACGACGTGGCTGTTGGTGAGCAGGTAGCCATCCGGCGTGAACAGAAAGCCGGAGCCGGTGCCGCCACGCGGGTGGCTGTCGTCGCGGCCTGCGGCGCCTGGCAGCCGGCGCTCGACGGAAATGAAGGCAACGGCCTGCTGGACGCGCTCCAGCGCGCCGATCACGGTGCGGGAATAGGCGTCGAGCAGGGCGTCGTCGGTCAATGGAGTGAGGGTGTGTGGCCCGGGGGCGTCGGACGCGGCGCGCGACAGGTCATCGATGAAGCGTGGACGGCTTCCCATGGCGATGCTCCGGATAAACGGAATTCGAGATGCGGGGCGCGGCAAGGGTTTTCAAGAGCATGCGCGGGGTGCATGCAGCGGCGCGGCCTATGAGACACTTTCCCGTGACACGCCGACGGCCACGCCCGCATCCATGCGGCGCGCACGAGCCGCCTGCCATGCCAGGGAGACTGCCACCATGAATTCGCCCGCTTCATCCGCCTCATTGAGCGCACCGACGGAACCGCGTATCGAAGCGATTAGCGCGATTACGCTCGCCACCCGCGATATGCCGCGCGCGGTGCTGTTTTATCAAGCGCTCGGCTTTCCGATGAAATTTGGCGGCCCGCAGGAAGCGTTTACGTCGTTTGCGTTTGGTGATTCATATTTGAATCTGATCGTGGACGCACGCGCCCCGGTCAATTGGTGGGGGCGCGTGATCATCTATGTATCAGATGTGGATGCGCTCTATCGCAAGGCGCTAGCCGCAGGTCTGAAGCCTTCGCTCGAACCTTCTGATGCGCCTTGGGGCGAGCGCTATTTTCACATCACCGACCCGGACGGCCACGAGATGAGCTTTGCCCGGCCGCTACGTTAGCGCCGGAACAGGCCGTAAAACTCGCTATTATGGTGTCGAAAAGGCACGGGTTATGCGCCCGCGCTAATGACGCCAACGCGCGCTTGCGGCGCCGGTAACATGGCTGACACCTCGCGCTTCGATAATCGAACCCGTTCGCGTCGAGCTTGCGCCGCGTGCCTACCCGTTTCCGTTGCCAGGAGAATCGCAATGAAAGAGCTGGATCTGAGACCTGAAGCCGAATTGCTGGCCGAGCGGCAACGCCGTTTCGAGGAAGACCTTATCGACGCATACGATGAGGAACTCGAAATGGAGGTCGACGACCGCATCATCGACGGCGCGGAAGGCTTTACGCCTGAGCATCGCGAGGCGCGCAAAATGTATTTTCGCGAGCTGTTCCGCCTGCAGGGCGAGCTCGTCAAGCTGCAGGACTGGATCGTGCAGACCGGCCATCGCCTCGTGGTGATTTTTGAAGGGCGCGATGCGGCCGGCAAGGGCGGGGCGATCAAACGCATTACGCAGCGGCTCAATCCGCGCGTGTGCCGTGTCGCGGCACTGCCGGCGCCGAATAACCGCGAGCGCACGCAGTGGTACTTCCAGCGTTACGTATCGCATCTGCCGGCCGGCGGCGAAATGGTGCTGTTCGATCGCAGCTGGTATAACCGCGCGGGCGTCGAGCGTGTAATGAATTTTTGCAGCGACGAAGAGTACGAAGAGTTTTTCCGCTCGGTGCCGGAATTCGAAAAGATGCTGGCGCGAAGCGGTGTGCAGATTCTCAAGTACTGGTTTTCGATTACCGACGAAGAGCAGGAAATCCGCTTTCAGAACCGCATCCACGATCCGCTGAAGCAGTGGAAACTGAGTCCGATGGATCTGGAAAGCCGGCGCCGCTGGGAAGCCTATACGCAGGCCAAGGAAGTCATGCTGCAGCGCTCGCATATTCCCGAGGCGCCGTGGTGGGTCGTGCAGGCGGTCGACAAAAAGCGCGCGCGTCTGAACTGTATTCATCATTTGCTGAGCCAGGTGCCGTATCACGAGATCGACCACCCGGGCATCGAGTTGCCGGCGCGGGTCTACAACAATGAATACAGTCGCCAGCCAGTGGCCGAGTCGATGATCGTGCCGGAAATTTATTGAGTGCGGTTCTGAGCGGTGAAATGCAAAAAAGCGCGGCATGGCCGCGCTTTTTTGCATTCATCAAGGGCGCGATCGACTGATCGGCCCTACTGCGTTTCGGTCTAGAACACCATACGGAATACCCAGTACAAGCCGCCGGCCAACGCGATCGATATCGGCAGCGTCAGCACCCACGCCAGCACCAGACTGCGTACGGTGTTCCATTGCAGACCGGAACCGTTCGCCGCCATGGTGCCCGCCACACCCGAGGACAGCACGTGCGTCGTGGACACCGGCAGGCCGTACATGTCGGCCGCGCCGATCGTCAGCATCGCCACCAGTTCGGCGGATGCGCCCTGACCGTAGGTCAGATGCTGCTTGCCGATCTTTTCGCCGACCGTCACCACAATGCGCTTCCAGCCCACCATCGTGCCGAGACCCAAGGCGATGGCCACCGCGACCTTGACCCAGGTGGGGATGAATTTGGTGGCGTGATCGGTTTGGGCCTTGAAATTGTCAATGATTTTGGAGTCTTCCGCGGAGAAGGCGGGTTGCTTTGCCTTGTCCATCAGGCGGATCGCTTCGGAGGCGACATACATGTTGTTGCGCACGTTATCGACGATGCCTTGCGGAACGCCTGCCATCGATCCCGACGCGCCGACCTGATGACCGATCTGGTCGGTCAGTTGTTGCAGGGCGGGCAAAGTGGCCGGCGTCAACTGGCGCGTGCGGACATAGGCTTCGACATCGGCGCGCGGGTTAGCGGACGGCGCGGTCCCTTGCGTGTACTTGGCGAGCGTCGCCGAAGCCTGTTGCGCGACGGCGATGAACGTTTGCGTTTCCGCCGGCGTGACCGCCTTGTTCAGCGCGTAGGCCGTCGGCACCGTGCCGATCAGGATCAGCATGATGAGGCCCATGCCTTTCTGGCCGTCGTTCGAACCGTGCGCGAACGAAACGCCCGTGCAGGTGAGAATCAGCAGGCTGCGAATCCAGAACGGCGGCGGTTCCTTGCCCTTGGGTTCGGCATACAGAGCCGGGATGCGCACCACGGCCTTCAGGATCAGGAGCAGCAAGCCTGCGGCCAGAAAGCCGACCAGCGGCGAAAACAGCAAGGACTTGCCGACGCCGAGCGCCTGATTCCAGTCGACGCCGCTCGTGCCGTTGGACCCATGCATCAGCTGATTCATCAGGCCGACGCCGATGATCGAGCCAATCAGCGTATGCGAGCTCGATGAGGGCAAACCGAAATACCAGGTGCCGAGATTCCAGATGATCGCAGCAATCAGCAACGCAAAAACCATGGCGAAGCCGGCGCTGCTGCCGACCTGCAAGATCAGTTCCACGGGCAGCAGTTGCAGGACGCCGAACGCCACCGCGCCGCTTGAAGTCAGCACGCCGAGGAAATTCCATCCGCCGGACCACACCACCGCGATGTTGGGTGCCAGAGAATGGGTGTAGATCACCGTGGCGACGGCATTGGCGGTGTCATGAAATCCATTCACGAACTCGAAGCCGAGCGCGATCAGAAGCGCGATGCCCAGCAGAAGATACGGTAGAGCCGAGCCTTCCCGAATGGGTTGTAAATCGTCTACCAGATGGGTGGCGCAATATATTGCGCCGATGGCAATCACGACCAGAAAAATAATGAGGCCAATACTGCGCCCCTTTCCACTTGCAGCGCCTGGCTGCGGGTACGAAAGTTCCGGCATGGCGTGAGCCCCAAAGTTTGTCGCGGAACCTCCGATCCTGCTGGCGCCATATGTCGTATTGATGACGGTAACGTGACGTCTATGCGGGGCGAGGGTTTGCGGATCTTCGGGCGGCCGTTTTTGGTGCGCCATCGCAGTGCGCTAATATGGACGTGGCGAATTTGTATGATCAGCTGTCCGAAGATCGCTATGCCATTACGCGGGCGAAGCAGCGGGCTCATTTCTTACGAAACGGAAGAAGCGTTGCCGCTTAACGGTCTCGCTTCGCGACGAACGCGCGTTTGGGACCTTTATTTGCTACGCTGCCTGCAAGGGGCTTCGGAGGATGGTCGATGAAACGTGAGAGCCGGAACTGCGACAAACACGCTGCGCAGAGCGAGTCCGCCGCAGACGAGCCCTCGGCGCAGGCGGCCTTCGCGTCATACGCGGCGCCTCTTGTCGATCATGCGATCGAATATGCCGCCACGGTGCGCGAGGATGCGTCGCCCGAAGCTCTGCACCAGTTGCGCGTGTCCTTGCGGCGCTTGCGCTCGTTATGGTGGGCGTTCGAACCCTTGCTTGACAAAGGCGAGAATACGCGCCAGCGGGCGCTCTACAAGTTTCTGGCGACGGCGGCGGGCCAGACTCGCGATTGGGACATTCTGATCGAACTGATCGCCAAGGACGATAGCGGTGCGCACGCGCTGAGGCCCACGCTTGAAGAGATTCGTGGCGAGGCGCTCGCAACGAGTCGCGAAACGCTATCGAACGCGGATGTCAAACACCTGTTGCGCGAAGCGTTGACGAGCGCCACCAAGGAACTGAATACCGCACATGAGCGCGTGCCGTTGCGCAAATTCGCCGACAAGCGGGTGGCAGCATCGGAACGTTCACTAAAAAAGCGCATGAAACGCGCGTCTCACGCGAAACGCTCCAACTACACGTCGTTTCATGAGGTCAGAAAGGCCGGGAAGAAACTGCGCTACCTGCTCGAATTTTTCGAGCCGATTCTGCACGGCGGCCATAAACGTGTTCTGAAGCGGTTAAAGCAGATTCAGAAACGTTTCGGTGCGCTGAACGACATCGTCGCGAGCGAAGTGTTGCTGCGTGACAATGCCGCATTGCTGGCCGGATCCGGCGATACCGATGCCGCGCTTCATTGGCTTGGCAAAGAGCGCAAACGCAGGATACGCGCGGCCGCAGGACTGCTGCGCAAGCTGTGAAACGAGCGTTGGGGTCGCGTATGTCGAAGGCAAGCTGGCTTGAATAAATGCGCTGTCTGCGTGCGAAATTGGCTCGGGCGTCGCAATGCGTGTTCACACGTATGCACGCATGGCGGTGCTCGATGGAGCCGCCGCTCAGCCCGGTGGCGTGTGGCCGGCGCGCGTTATGCAGTCTCAGATACTCGCGCTGCGCCGCGGCGCGAGGCCGCGCAGCGTCACTGCGCCGCCCATGTCGCCATAGCGTTCCAACGCCGGTTTACGGGGCGGCAGTTCGTCTGCCGGCGATACGGGCGGCTCCACGGGGAAGCCGCGTCTTTGCCAGGCATCCAGTCCGCCTCTCAGGGCGCGAATCCGCGTGTAGCCCTTGCGCCGCATTCTTTGCGTAATGTCGAACGCGGTCGTGCTGTCCGGGCAAATGCAGTAAATCACCTTATCGTAGGCGAGCAGGGCGCAATCGACCTGTTCCGGCGAGTGCGGATCGAGTGTTCGCGCGCCCGGGATGCTGCGGTGTGCTTCATGCGTTGGCGCCTCCGGTCTGGCATCGAGTACCAACGGCGGCGCGATATGACGCCAGTGAGGGCTGGGCGCGGTTTCCGAGGCTGTGGAAGACGTGAGGAGCGCGAACCGGCGGCGTTCGCGACGCCGTTGGTACAAGCGAAACGCCAGATACAGTAACGCCGCTGCGAGCAGGATATCGATGACCGTGCCGCCGCGAGCACGGACAAATGCGAGCAGCATGTGCAGCTCCCGTTCCGCCGCGGCGCCGCCGAGCAGCCAGAAGGTGGCCCACGCGAACACGCCGGCGAGATCCCAGATGGCATAGATACGGGTATCGACGGCTGTCGTGCCCATGAGCGGCGGGGTGATGAGTGCGAGCCCGGGGACGAACTTCGAGATTGACACGAGCGGTACGCCGAAGCGCTCGAACAGCAAGCGTGCTTTGGCAACTTTGGAATCGATGGCTGGCGAAAGCCGGCCGAGGGCGCTGATGAGCTTGCGGCCGTAGACGCGGCCTGCGGTGAACCATGCGCCGTCACCGATGAGTGCGCCGACAACGGCGGCGAGCAGGACCGGCCAGAAAGACAGCGTGCCGGCGGCGATCGCCGAGCCCGCGAAGAGGAGCACGGGCACCGCGGGGATCGGCACGCCGAGGCGCGTCAACAGGACGTTGAGGAATACGACTGCGCCGCCCCAGGTTGAAACCGCCGAAGACGGAAATTCGACCAATTACGGAACTCCTGATGGCTATGGTGCCGGCTGGAGGCCGGGGGTTTTTGTGCTTTGATTGGCACGCAAAGTTTGTTCCTGCGGCTTCTTGGAGCTTATGTTGAGGAGGATACTCGATTGCCGGTGTTGGTTTTTCTTGTTCGGTTTGCCTACGGCCAAAAACACCAGAACCGGAAAACGCCACCGCCGTACCCAAAAAATATCCGACCGACAGGCACGAAACCTCAAATCACATTCAGCTTCCCACAATCCAGCCGTAAACCCATTGAAGGACAGTCAAACCCGACCCTTGGCGCGCAGCAAAAAACCACCTCTGTATTCGATGATCACAATCGACCTCCGTACAGTCATCCTGATGTCGTCCGTCATGCCCGGATTGATGTCGATGGTGTTGTTCTCGCTAAACCGTAGTTTCCCCGCCAGCATCCGGGGGCTGGCGTACTGGGCGGCCGGCGCGCTGGTCATTTCAATCACTGCGATCCTGCTTGCATTGCGCGGCGCCATCCCCGATTGGGCGTCCATCGTCCTCGCCAATACCACGATGCTGATCGGCGCCGGCCTATGGCTGATCGGCACAGAGATATTCTTCGCACGAGTACCGTCGTGGCGCCTTGTCGTCGGTGCGGTCGTATTTGGCAGCGTCTGCTTCTCCTGGATGCTGTGGGGACATCCCGATTTTTTCGGTCGCATGGCCTGCGTGACTGCGCTGCTAACCGTGCTGTACGCCGCGCAAGCCCGGTTATTGTTCTTCTGCGGCGGACGCAACTACAACACCGCGTTTCTCGGCTTCATGTTCCTGATTCAGGCAGTCTCGACTGCAATACGCTGTCTCTCCAGCATCGCGCCGGGCGACACCGCCGCCGGTCTGTTCGCCCACAATCCGTTCCAGATGTCGTATCTGGCAATCAGCAACTTCATGACACTGACGGTGACCGTCGGCTTCGTCATGGTCGCGACCAACCGGTTACATGCGCAACTCGATAGACAGTCGGCGATCGATCCACTTACCGGTCTGCTGAACCGCCGCGCCTTCGCGACCCTGCACGCCAAAGCGCAGGGCCGCGCGCAACGCCTTGGCCGGACCGTCACCATGCTGATCGTCGATCTGGATCACTTCAAGGCCATCAACGATCGCTTCGGTCATGACACCGGCGATCGCGTGCTTGTCGATTTCGCCGAGCGCGTGGCCGCAATCCTGGGGCCATGCGATCACCTCGCACGTATCGGTGGCGAAGAGTTCGCCATCCTGCTGGCAGACGCCAGCGCAAACGAAGCCTACGCACGAGCCAGCGCGATTCGACAACTGGTGCAACAGCGCGCGGACTGCGATCTGCCGGCGTATACGTGCAGCATCGGCATCGCCTGTCTCGATGCCGCGGATGCCAGCCTCGCGCGGTTGAACAGCGTCGCGGACCGCGCGCTGTATCGCGCAAAAGCGGGAGGCCGAAATCGCGTCGAACTGACCGACGAAGCGCTTGCAACCGGATGAGTATGATCCCTCCGCTTGAGGTGCAGCGGGCCTGATCCAGACGCGCGTGGTTCACCGTGTTATGTGCGACCACGAAGCCCGTTGCCCGTTGCCCGGACGACCAGGGCGACCAGGGCGACGGTTCATCCCTCGTCCAGGAGCGCTGCGGTTTGGCGAACGAGTCACATAGAGTGGCGATCAGGCAAGGCGAGACCGCCTCATGCGAATAGGGAATGCCTCGATGTCGGCTCAGATCAGTGGGACGGAAGGCTATGCGGAGGAGGCGCGGTCGCTCCTGCAGAATTGGCGGGAGATTCCGTTCGTCGAGTTGCATCGGCCGATCCTGCACCTGATCCCACGCGGTCCTGCTCGCATTCTCGACATTGGATCTGGTGCGGGTGGCGATGCGGCCGCGCTGGCGGAATTGGGCCACGCTGTCGTCGCGGTCGAGCCAACCGATGCGCTGCGTATTCCGGCAATGGCCATGCATACGTCGTCGAGAATCGAATGGCTCGACGATAGTCTTCCGGACCTGACGATTTTGTGTGCAAGGAAGGAAACGTACGATGTAGTCATGCTCACCGCCGTATGGATGCATCTCGACGCTCAACAGCGTGCGCAAGCGATGCCGAGGGTGGCTTCGTTAATGTGCAAAGGGGGTGTGCTGATCATGTCGTTGCGACATGGGCCGGTGCCGCCAGGGCGCCGTATGTTTGAGGTGTCTGCGCAGGAGACGATCGATCTTGCCGCGCTGCATGAGTTGCAACCGATCTTGAATCTCGGCACGCAATCCATTCAGCAGGCCAATCGACGTAGCGGTGTGAGTTGGACTCGCCTCGCTTTTGAGAAGCCCGGCGACCCGGCCGATCGACGCGGCCCGTGATTGAGCCGCGCTTGCCGTGCGCGATGCACGGCAAGCGCAACCGCTTGCTTAACGGTCGAGGAACGACTTCAGACGATCGGCGCGGCTCGGATGCATCAGCTTGCGCATTGCCTTGCTTTCGATCTGACGAATCCGCTCGCGCGTGACGTCGAACTGCTTGCCGACTTCTTCAAGCGTATGGTCGGACTTCGTGTTGATACCGTAGCGCATGCGCAGCACTTTCGCTTCGCGCGGCGACAGCGAATCGAGCGCGTCGTCGATCGCGGCGCGCAAGTCGGCCTGCATGGCTGCGTCGGCCGGCGAGGAGGCTGCCGAATCTTCGATCATATCGCCGAGCGTGGCGTCGCCGTCGTCGCCCACCGGCGTTTCCATCGAAACCGGTTGCTTGGCGATCTTCAGAATGCCGCGCACCTTCTCTTCCGACAGTTCCATGCGTTCGGCGAGCACGGACGGATGAGCTTCCTGACCAGTCTGCTGCAGAATTTCGCGCGAAATGCGGTTGAGCTTGTTGATCGTTTCGATCATATGCACCGGCACGCGGATCGTGCGAGCCTGGTCGGCGAGCGAACGCGTCACGGCCTGGCGAACCCACCACGTCGCGTACGTGGAAAACTTCCAGCCGCGGCGGTATTCGAACTTGTCCACGGCTTTCATCAAACCGATGTTGCCTTCCTGGATCAGGTCGAGGAACAGCATGCCGCGGTTCACGTACTTCTTCGCGATCGAGATCACGAGACGCAGATTCGCCTCGATCATCTCGCTCTTGGCCTTGCGCATCTTCGACTCGGCCGCGACCATCTGACGATTGATCTCTTTCAGATGCTTGAGCGGCAGCGAAACGGTCGCTTCGATGTCGATCAGCTTTTGCTGTTCGGACTGAATCGCCGGCAGATGGCGCTCGAGCGCCGCACCGAACGACGACGCCCCGCGTGCTGCACGCTCCGTCCAGCCGAGATCTGCTTCGTGGCCCTTGAACGATTCGATGAACTGCTCGCGCGGCATGCCGCTCTTCGTCACGACGATTTGCAGAATGCGACGCTCGATCTCGCGGACCTGCGCAACCTGGCTTTGCACGTCGCCGCACAGGCGGTCGATCGTGCGAGCCGTGAAGCGAATCTTCGCGAGGTGTTGCTGAATCTCTTCACGGGCGCGCTGATAAGCTTTCGACGTGACGTCGCCGCGCGTGTGCGAGGCGTTCAGCTGATCGGACAGAATGCCGACTTGCGCGAAGATTTCGAGGCAATCGCTGGTGAGCTGCTTCAGGCGTGCTTCGTCAGCGGCCGAGGAGTCGGCCGGGCCGGCATCGTCCTCGTCGTCGCTATCGCTGTCGTCGTCGTCGGTCGCGTCGGCGTCGAGGTCGGCTGCCGCGTCAGTGCCGGCGTTGGCTTCTTCCGCCGCTGCCGTGTCTTCATTCAAGCCGTCGACCAGTTCGTCAATGCGCAGTTCGCCGTCTGCAACCTGCTGGGCGCTCGCCAGAATCGCGGTGATCGCGAGCGGGCAGGCGGCAATCGCCTGCACCATTTCGTGCAGGCCGTCTTCGATGCGCTTGGCAATCGCGATTTCGCCCGCGCGCGTCAGCAGTTCGGTCGCGCCCATCTCGCGCATATACATACGCACGGGGTCCGTCGTGCGGCCGAATTCGGAATCGACCGTCGACAACGCGACTTCGGTTTCCTCGTCTGCCTGATCATCCGACACCACAGCAGGCGCGTTCGAGTTCAGCAGCAGCGTTTCCGCGTCCGGGGCCTGCTCGTAGACCTGCACGCCCATGTCGTTGAACGCGCTGACGATGCTGTCGATCGCCGCGGTTTGCGCGAAGTTGTCGGGCAGATGGTCGTTGATCTGAGCGTGGGTCAGGTAGCCTTGCTCCTTGCCCAACTGGATCAGCGCACGCATCTGGCGCTGACGCTCTTCAGCCTGCTGCGGCGGCAGTTCGGCCGCTACGGGGATCGCTTTGCCTGCGCCCTTGCCTTTGGCAGTGCGACCGGGCGCCTTGGCGGTGAAGCCGGCGGTTTCGTGTTGCGAATCTTCGCGATCAAAAGGGTTCACGTATTCTCCTCTAGAGGCTTCGCTATGAGACGCAAGACGCGACCGTCAGGCGTTTCGAGCATGGCTCAACATCACCTGAGTGACTCAACGCGGTTGTTTGGCTGTGCTCTGGGGAGCAAAAAAGATGAGCCCGCTCGAAGCGGGCCGATAGAAATGTGCGAAATTCGCGCGGCTCGCATTATATACGAGCTTGTGCCTTTGCGCGCATTTTGAGCACACACAATTCATCGTGCGCTCGTTGTCGCGGGTCCTTGCTTCGCCTGTCATCCGTATCTTCAGATGGGGGCTGCTAGGCGCTACTTCAACTGCTCGCCGCGTGTGCGGACATGCTCCTCACTATAGACGATGTCGTTCGCTCTCACACGGCGGGATGACGTTCGCGTCGATCCTGCTACATATAGTAGGGTGTGCATGTCTGGGCGCCGATTCTCGCTAACCCGAAGGAAAATTCGCAAAAGGGGGTTGACGACGTGTCGGTCGTTCTTCATAATCTCGTTTCTCTGCTGCTGATGCAGCGACGCAGAACGAAGCGGTGCCGGGTGACTGAAGTTAAGTGAGCGCGGTGCGGTTTTGGTGGTGAATGCGTAATCGATCTTTAAAAATTAACAGCCGATAAGTGTGGGCGCTTGATGTCTGACGCGCGGTGGAATTTTCGGATTCTGCCGGGAAGCGAAAGTATCAAGTCTCACACTAGTATTAAAGGAAGGTTTTCCCATTTTCGGATGGGATGATCATTCGTCAGTACGTTGAGTGAGCGACCGGGTTCGAAAGAGCCCGAAAAACAGTAACAGGTTTGAACTGAAGAGTTTGATCCTGGCTCAGATTGAACGCTGGCGGCATGCCTTACACATGCAAGTCGAACGGCAGCACGGGAGTAATCCTGGTGGCGAGTGGCGAACGGGTGAGTAATACATCGGAACGTGTCCTGTAGTGGGGGATAGCCCGGCGAAAGCCGGATTAATACCGCATACGCTCTACGGAGGAAAGGGGGGGATCTTAGGACCTCTCGCTACAGGGGCGGCCGATGGCAGATTAGCTAGTTGGTGGGGTAAAGGCCTACCAAGGCGACGATCTGTAGCTGGTCTGAGAGGACGACCAGCCACACTGGGACTGAGACACGGCCCAGACTCCTACGGGAGGCAGCAGTGGGGAATTTTGGACAATGGGGGCAACCCTGATCCAGCAATGCCGCGTGTGTGAAGAAGGCCTTCGGGTTGTAAAGCACTTTTGTCCGGAAAGAAAACTTCTGCCCTAATACGGCGGGAGGATGACGGTACCGGAAGAATAAGCACCGGCTAACTACGTGCCAGCAGCCGCGGTAATACGTAGGGTGCAAGCGTTAATCGGAATTACTGGGCGTAAAGCGTGCGCAGGCGGTCCGCTAAGACAGATGTGAAATCCCCGGGCTTAACCTGGGAACTGCATTTGTGACTGGCGGGCTAGAGTATGGCAGAGGGGGGTAGAATTCCACGTGTAGCAGTGAAATGCGTAGAGATGTGGAGGAATACCGATGGCGAAGGCAGCCCCCTGGGCCAATACTGACGCTCATGCACGAAAGCGTGGGGAGCAAACAGGATTAGATACCCTGGTAGTCCACGCCCTAAACGATGTCAACTAGTTGTCGGGTCTTCATTGACTTGGTAACGTAGCTAACGCGTGAAGTTGACCGCCTGGGGAGTACGGTCGCAAGATTAAAACTCAAAGGAATTGACGGGGACCCGCACAAGCGGTGGATGATGTGGATTAATTCGATGCAACGCGAAAAACCTTACCTACCCTTGACATGTATGGAATCCTGCTGAGAGGTGGGAGTGCCCGAAAGGGAGCCATAACACAGGTGCTGCATGGCTGTCGTCAGCTCGTGTCGTGAGATGTTGGGTTAAGTCCCGCAACGAGCGCAACCCTTGTCCCTAGTTGCTACGCAAGAGCACTCTAGGGAGACTGCCGGTGACAAACCGGAGGAAGGTGGGGATGACGTCAAGTCCTCATGGCCCTTATGGGTAGGGCTTCACACGTCATACAATGGTCGGAACAGAGGGTCGCCAACCCGCGAGGGGGAGCCAATCCCAGAAAACCGATCGTAGTCCGGATCGCACTCTGCAACTCGAGTGCGTGAAGCTGGAATCGCTAGTAATCGCGGATCAGCATGCCGCGGTGAATACGTTCCCGGGTCTTGTACACACCGCCCGTCACACCATGGGAGTGGGTTTCACCAGAAGTAGGTAGCCTAACCGCAAGGAGGGCGCTTACCACGGTGGGATTCATGACTGGGGTGAAGTCGTAACAAGGTAGCCGTATCGGAAGGTGCGGCTGGATCACCTCCTTTCTCGAGCTAACGTGTCAATGCGTTGAGCGCTCACGCTTATCGGCTGTGAAATTAAGACAGATACGCAGACAGACTCAGGGGTCTGTAGCTCAGTCGGTTAGAGCACCGTCTTGATAAGGCGGGGGTCGATGGTTCGAATCCATCCAGACCCACCACTGTTTCTGCGGTGGCTGCGGCTAACCGGTGAAGACCCCGGATGATGCGCCTGCGTGGTCTGTATGACTGGGGGATTAGCTCAGCTGGGAGAGCACCTGCTTTGCAAGCAGGGGGTCGTCGGTTCGATCCCGTCATCCTCCACCAATCTTCAATGCGTAGCGTTCTGCGGAAGTAGCAGGCAGAGTGTTTTGCATTGGCGATTGAGCCAGTCAGAGTGATATGGAATTAAAGCAATTCCGATATCGGCTGTCGTTCTTTAACAATCAGGAAGAAGTAGTAAAGAGATTCACGAAAGCATACTTAGAGATGGGTGTCCGAGTAGGTGAATCAGGGTTGTGATTGTATCAATGTATGAAAAGGTAATCGAAAGATTGCTTTGGAATACGGCGCAACACGAATACTCAACCTGTAGCGATTGTGACGAACACGTCATCCCCCGTGGATGAGGTGGGAGACACACCCGTTATAGGGTCAAGCGAACAAGTGCATGTGGTGGATGCCTTGGCGATCACAGGCGATGAAGGACGCGGTAGCCTGCGAAAAGCGGCGGGGAGCTGGCAAACGAGCTTTGATCCGCCGATGTCCGAATGGGGAAACCCACTCCTTATGGAGTATCCATGACTGAATACATAGGTCATGAGAAGCGAACGCGGTGAACTGAAACATCTAAGTAACCGCAGGAAAAGAAATCAACCGAGATTCCCAGAGTAGTGGCGAGCGAAATGGGACCAGCCTGTACTCTTTATCTTCATTGTTAGTCGAAGGCTCTGGAAAGTGCCGCCATAGCAGGTGATAGCCCTGTAGACGAAAACAGCGAGGAAGAACTAGGTGTACGACAAGTAGGGCGGGACACGTGAAATCCTGTCTGAAGATGGGGGGACCATCCTCCAAGGCTAAATACTCGTGATCGACCGATAGTGAACCAGTACCGTGAGGGAAAGGCGAAAAGAACCCCGGGAGGGGAGTGAAATAGATCCTGAAACCGCATGCATACAAACAGTCGGAGCCTCGCAAGGGGTGACGGCGTACCTTTTGTATAATGGGTCAGCGACTTACATTCAGTGGCAAGCTTAACCGATTAGGGCAGGCGTAGCGAAAGCGAGTCCGAACAGGGCGTTCAGTCGCTGGGTGTAGACCCGAAACCAGGTGATCTATCCATGGCCAGGATGAAGGTGCGGTAACACGTACTGGAGGTCCGAACCCACTAACGTTGAAAAGTTAGGGGATGAGCTGTGGATAGGGGTGAAAGGCTAAACAAACCTGGAAATAGCTGGTTCTCTCCGAAAACTATTTAGGTAGTGCCTCGTGTATCACCTTCGGGGGTAGAGCACTGTCATGGTTGTGGGGTCCATTGCGGATTACTACGCCATAGCAAACTCCGAATACCGAAGAGTGCAATCACGGGAGACAGACATCGGGTGCTAACGTCCGGTGTCAAGAGGGAAACAACCCAGACCGCCAGCTAAGGTCCCCAAATATTGCTAAGTGGGAAACGAAGTGGGAAGGCTAAAACAGTCAGGAGGTTGGCTTAGAAGCAGCCATCCTTTAAAGAAAGCGTAATAGCTCACTGATCGAGTCGTCCTGCGCGGAAGATGTAACGGGGCTAAGCAATATACCGAAGCTGCGGATGCACATTTATGTGCATGGTAGGAGAGCGTTCCGTAAGCCTGCGAAGGTGCATTGAAAAGTGCGCTGGAGGTATCGGAAGTGCGAATGCTGACATGAGTAGCGATAAAGGGGGTGAAAAGCCCCCTCGCCGTAAGCCCAAGGTT
The DNA here is from genome assembly GCA_963738755.1 of uncultured beta proteobacterium. Lineage (GTDB taxonomy): Bacteria > Pseudomonadota > Gammaproteobacteria > Burkholderiales > Burkholderiaceae > Paraburkholderia. The sequence continues at coordinate 35,014 of CAVTXZ010000017.1, read as the reverse complement.
TCCTACGCAACGTTCATCGGCGTAGGGTGAGTCGGCCCCTAAGGCGAGGCAGAAATGCGTAGCTGATGGGAAGCAGGTTAATATTCCTGCACCATTGTTAAATGCGATGGGGGGACGGATCGCGGAAGGTTGTCCGGGTGTTGGAAGTCCCGGTCCTTGCATTGGAGAAGGCGCTTAGGCAAATCCGGGCGCGGAATTCAAGGGTGCGAGGCCATTCACTTCGGTGAAGAAGCAATCGGAAGTGGTTCCAAGAAAAGCCTCTAAGCTTCAGTTTAACAAGACCGTACCGCAAACCGACACAGGTGGGCGAGATGAGTATTCTAAGGCGCTTGAGAGAACTCGGGAGAAGGAACTCGGCAAATTGGTACCGTAACTTCGGGATAAGGTACGCCCCTGTAGCTTGACTGGCCTGCGCCAGAAGGGTGAAGGGGTTGCAATAAACTGGTGGCTGCGACTGTTTAATAAAAACACAGCACTCTGCAAACACGAAAGTGGACGTATAGGGTGTGACGCCTGCCCGGTGCCGGAAGATTAAATGATGGGGTGCAAGCTCTTGATTGAAGTCCCGGTAAACGGCGGCCGTAACTATAACGGTCCTAAGGTAGCGAAATTCCTTGTCGGGTAAGTTCCGACCTGCACGAATGGCGTAACGATGGCCACACTGTCTCCTCCCGAGACTCAGCGAAGTTGAAGTGTTTGTGATGATGCAATCTCCCCGCGGCTAGACGGAAAGACCCCATGAACCTTTACTGTAGCTTTGCATTGGACTTTGAACCGATCTGTGTAGGATAGGTGGGAGGCTATGAAGCGTGAACGCCAGTTTGCGTGGAGCCGTCCTTGAAATACCACCCTGGTTTGTTTGAGGTTCTAACCTTGGTCCGTGATCCGGGTCGGGGACAGTGCATGGTAGGCAGTTTGACTGGGGCGGTCTCCTCCCAAAGTGTAACGGAGGAGTACGAAGGTACGCTAGGTACGGTCGGAAATCGTGCTGATAGTGCAATGGCATAAGCGTGCTTAACTGCGAGACCGACAAGTCGAGCAGGTGCGAAAGCAGGTCATAGTGATCCGGTGGTTCTGTATGGAAGGGCCATCGCTCAACGGATAAAAGGTACTCTGGGGATAACAGGCTGATACCGCCCAAGAGTTCATATCGACGGCGGTGTTTGGCACCTCGATGTCGGCTCATCTCATCCTGGGGCTGTAGCCGGTCCCAAGGGTATGGCTGTTCGCCATTTAAAGAGGTACGTGAGCTGGGTTTAAAACGTCGTGAGACAGTTTGGTCCCTATCTGCCGTGGGCGCTGGATATTTGAAGGGGGCTGCTCCTAGTACGAGAGGACCGGAGTGGACGAACCTCTGGTGTACCGGTTGTCACGCCAGTGGCATCGCCGGGTAGCTATGTTCGGAAGAGATAACCGCTGAAAGCATCTAAGCGGGAAACTCGCCTTAAGATGAGATATCCCTGGGGCTTCGAGCCCCTTGAAGGGTCGTTCAAGACCAGGACGTTGATAGGTCAGGTGTGGAAGCGCAGTAATGCGTTAAGCTAACTGATACTAATTGCCCGTAAGGCTTGATCCTATAACAGGTGTGTGTCGGCAGCCGTGAGTGCTTCAGCACTTATGGATGCCCCACCCTGCGCCACGCGCAGGGTCTTGAGTACACACACAGGTTGAGATCAGTGTTGTGCCGGAAACAACACAACTCCCCTCTGGTGAGCATCACCAGAAACTACTTCTTCCAGATTGGTTGTACTGCTCCACGAGCAGTACGGCAACAAGTCATGCCTGATGACCATAGCGAGTCGGTACCACCCCTTCCCATCCCGAACAGGACCGTGAAACGACTCCACGCCGATGATAGTGCGGATTCCCGTGTGAAAGTAGGTAATCGTCAGGCTCCCCAGCAGCAACAGAAACCCCACCCCGAAAAGGTGGGGTTTCTGCGTTTACGGCAGCTGAAACAGGCGAAGTCAGGAGTTCCAGGCGAACTATTTCCCCGCACTATCCATAGCCTCTATCCAGACGGCAGATCTCCGGCGACAGATCAACTTCCCCGGCGAGACTCCCGGCGCCGTCCTGCGCCACTCGATTCTACTAAGCCCGTCTTCGTACCGGCTGATATGACATGCCTGCGGTAAATCGGTCGAGGCGCTCGCTGGCATCGGTGATAGCCCAAAGCGGCGCGCTATGCAATTGCCGGTCGTAATTCGTTGCGATTTCAGCGAAAAGCGCAAATGCTTCGCCATCCATCCGCCATTGGCCTGTCTCTCGGCCGATATCAAAAACCGCGGCCACCGCGCGCTCCGCCGCACCGAGTTGCTCACCGGTCGCCGAGCCGAAGCCAGATTCAGCCAGAAAGCCGGTCAGCAGCATGACCTGCGTGAGCGTTTGCGCATCGGACATGCCGCCGGCGCCGCGTCGCAAGACATCGACCGCCAGATGTACTCGCAGTGCGAGTTCGTCGGCGGTTTGCCGGGCGATCGGTAACAGCATGGCTTTGGCATGTCGCGCACGCGCAGCACCAGTGTTACGGGAAAACGGAATAGCTTGTGCCATGAAGGTCCAGTATTTATGCCTGTGCAGACGCAATAACGGCGCGGGCGATAAAAGGTTGAGTCCTTCCGGCAGTTTTCGTACGCCAACTGGCCCATTTCTTCGGCAAGCAATCGTTTGCTTACCAATTTTTCATACAGATGGCATGTGTCAGGCGGGAATTGTCAGGTTGCGGAGTGGGTCGCGTAAGGTGGCGCGATGAAGAAATCGAAATCGCTCGATTGCGGTCATCGGTTTCCCGCTGACGTCGTCAACGGCGAGGTGCGGCGACACTTCCGCTTCCAGTAAGCTTGCGTGCCATTGAGCAGTCGCCCCTCAAGCGAGGCCCGACCTGTCTCTGACTGGGTCAATCGGGTTGCGAAGAGCCGGCGACCCGCACGCAAACGCTAGCGTCGCCTATGCGGCAGTCGCGACAACAAATGTGTCGGCGTGGAAGCCGGCTATCCAGACGCTGCGAAGCTGGCAGTCAGCTGACTTTGCGATTCATGCTCTCAGGCAGTTCTGCGAGCGCCATGCGGACTCGCTGATTCGGATCAGCCTACCTGCGTTTGATGTCTCCGATGGGGAAACGATGCTAACTGCCGTTTCGAACCGGTTGTTCAAAGAAGCGGCCACTCCAGCAAAGTACGAATGACCACAATGCTCACTGCAGTTCCGCATAGTTCATGCAGGCGCCACATGGGCAGAACGCGTGCCGGTGGCCAGCTTGCCAATCCTCCCTTTTAATAAATTAGTCATACTACTCACCATTTATGCCGGAGTCCGATCACCGCGGAAACTTGCGACTTGGTGGTAGACGGGGAAAGCGAATAGATCTGCGCATACTGCGCATCACCCGCCGCTTTCTGATAGATGCCGACGAGGAAGAGATCGGTACGCTTACTCAGAAAGTAGTCCACGCCGGCATTCGCCTGATGCCATTTTGGACTGCTGTCCTGTGGTCGATATTGCCCGGTGGTGAAAATATACGCGGCGCCAAGCATGAGTTGTGGCGTCACATAGTCGGTCAGCGAAACCTCAAAATTCTGAAGTGTCAGACGCGACGTATCGATATAGTCGAAGCGCGCATTGGTATAAAGCAGCGACAGGCTCGCTGCGCCGAATCCATAGGCACCGCCCGCTCCATACATCCTCTGCTTGCTGACGCCCGCATTGGTTGCCGGGTTTGTGATGAACGGCGACGTGAAGCCATAATCGTTGACCACGGCTCCGTTCGTGTTATTGGCGTCATTCGGTGAATTGACCTGGAGGAACGCCAGGCCGGCTGACAGCGGACCGTTGCGATATTGCACCGCTGCGCTATAGGCATTGTTGTCGGAGAAGCCGCCCGCTTTGTTCGAGAAGCCGTAGAGCCCTTCAAACTGAAGACCTTTGTAGTCGATGCTCTTGTACTGAACGGCATTGTTGATCCGGAACGTGTCGAACACGTTATCACTGTCGCCAATGTGTGCACCGTATGCCGCGAACTGACAAGCCGACGAGAAGACACACAGGGTGACCGCCTCGTCGTATTGACGGCCTAGTGTCACCGTCCCGAGGGTATTCGACGACAAGCCGACAAAAGCCTGCCGCCCAAACTCACGACCGCCTTGCGACAGCGCACCAGTAGCGATGCTATAGCCGTTTTCCAGCGTGAAAATGGCTTTCATTCCTCCGCCCAGATTCTCTTCGCCCTTCATCCCCCAGCGAGGTGTCTGCATCGGGCCGCTCGCGAATTGCCACGTCGAGTGGCCTTGCTTGTCGGCGCCTTTCTGGTTATTCGCATAGACGATGCCGGTCGAAATCAGGCCGTACAGGGTCACGCTGCTTTGAGCAGATGCCGTCTGGCAGAACAGCGCCATGGTGGCGAGAGCAAGGATGCGTCGATTCATGGTTTCCTTTGAACGCTTGTTTTGGGAAGTGAAAGCGAATACCTGAAGCTGATTGGAAATTAGGATCGCGAAACAAAGACTTTGCGCAGTGTTTTCTTTGTGCTTCCGATGGCGGTCCAGGCTTTCCCCGGTAACAGCGCAAACAGCGCTGTGTCCCCACATTGAGACCGCCTGAAATTGCAATTGCCTTTCGGCTATCTCCCTGCGTGTCGATACGGATCTGGTGCGACTGCTGGCGATTCTTGCGGAACAAAATTCGCGAGGGCTAGCACTGAATTTGACTACCAGTGATCGAATTTTTAGCGCGTCGAGGCCGAACTGGTGCACGAATCGCGCACGCTTATGGACGCTTTGTCGGAAAGCGTGCATACACAGGCTGCTCTAATTTTGGCATCGCTCATCTTCAAAATTGATGCTTGCGGGGACACTTTTGTCTCTTAATAATCGATTTGACCGGCAGCACTGAGCGTTAGAGCACCGGTCCCTTGTATCCAGGAAGGACCAACGGAGGAGATGATGTCAGTAATCGAAAATGCCGGACGTCGACGTTTGCTGCGGATGACACTCGCGGCGGGCGGCATGGCTGCAACGGGCGCACTGCTTTCGGTGCGCGCCTTTGCGGGCGACAGGGCAACCGTCAACATGCAGCTGGGCTGGGTCCCGGGCGGCAATCAGGTCGGTGAAGTGACGGCGAAGCGGCTCGGTTATTACGAGCAGGAAGGAATCGATCTGCGCATCCAGCCGGGTGGCCCGAACATCGACGGCGTCGCGATTGTCGCCTCGGGACGATTCGAAGCCGGCGAGATTTCATCGAGCCCGTCGATCATGCTCGCCGTCTCGGAAGGCTTGCCGATCAAATGCATCGCGGTCGGCCTGCAGCAGCATCCTTACACGTTCTTTTCACTCAAGAAAAATCCGATCCACACTCCGCATGACATGATCGGCAAGCGGATCGGTATTCAGTCGACGGGCATGGTGCTGCTCAAGGCCTTGCTCGCGAAAAACAAAATTCCCGAAGGCCAGGTGAACATCGTGCCGATCGGCGCCGATATGATGCCGCTTCTCAGTGGTCAGGTCGATGCGGTGACTGGCTGGCAAACCAACACCACGGCGCTCAAACCACTAGGGACAGAGCGCGTCGACTTGCGCCTGTGGGACACCGGCGTGCGCCTCTACGCGCTGCCGTACTACGCCGCCTCCGCGACACTGAAAGACCATCCCGACACCGTTGCGCGCTTCCTGCGCGCCACCGCGCGCGGCTGGGTCTACGCGAACGCGCATCGTGATCAGGCTGTCGATCTGCTCGTGAAGGAATATCCGAACCTGAATCGCGCCGATGAGCGCATCGCGATCGATTCACTGATGGGCTATGCGTTCGATCAGACCACGCAGACCCAGGGCTGGGGCACGATGGATGCGAAGGTCTGGGAAGAACAGATCGCGATGTACGGCCAACTGGGCCAGTTCCAACGAGGTCAGCCAAAAGTCGGTGATGTGATGACGATGGACGTTCTCAACGCTACCCGTTCCTCTCGCCTCAAGGTGTAATCCATGCATGCTGCCACGATCAATCCGCCGCGCGCGGAAGGGGCCGGCTCGTCCGTCGCCGCGCTGCAAGACACCAAACTGTCTATTAGCTGCCGCAATATCAACGTGCGCTTTTTCACCGACCGGCGCAGCGTCACCGCGATCGAAGGTTTGAGCCTTGACGTCGCGGCCGGCGAATTTCTCACGCTTCTCGGCCCTTCGGGCTGTGGGAAGTCGACGTTCCTGCGCGTCGTCGCGGACCTCATCAAGCCGAGCCGCGGCGAGATCAGCGTGCTTGGCGCGGCGCCCCGTGTCGCGCGTGAGCATCGGGACATCGGCTTCGTGTTTCAGGACGCGGCATTGCTGCCCTGGCGCACGGCTATCCAGAACGTGCAGTTGCCACTTGAAGTCGCGGGCGGCAAGGCACGTGCGGGCCGGGCAACACCTCGTGAGCTGCTCGAACTCGTCGGCCTCAAGGGTCGTGAGGACGCTTATCCGCACGAGATGTCCGGCGGGATGCGCCAGCGTGTCGCGATTGCGCGTGCTCTCGTCAGCGACCCCAAAGTCCTGCTGATGGACGAGCCGTTTGGCGCACTCGACGAAATCACGCGTGACCGTCTGAACGAAGAATTACGGCGGGTCTGGAAAGAGATGGGCCTCACGACCCTGTTCGTCACGCACAGCATCTATGAGGCGGCTTTTCTCGGTCAGCGGGTGCTGATGTTGGCCGCCAACCCCGGGCGTGTGAAGGAGATCGTCCCGGTCGGGCTGCCGGAAGACCGCACGCTCGATATCCGCGAGACCCGCGAATTCGTCGAACTCGCAGCTTATCTGCGACGCGTACTGGAGACCTGCTGATGACCACGTCCGAAATGCAATTGAATCTGTCTGCGCAAGCGGCGGACCCCGAAGCACAGGCCTGGCTTGCAAGTCGCCGTCAGCGACTGTGGCGAGCGCGCCTCCTCCCGGTCCTTGGCGTCGCGGGCCTGCTCTTCGGGTGGTGGGCGATCGTGGCGGGCTTTCATGTCAAGCCGTTTATCGCGCCGTCGCCGCTACTGGTTCTCGAGACGCTTTTCAGCAAGAGCGATGTACTGCTGCAGAACCTGGTGCCAACCGCGATCGAAGCGACGGGTGGGTTCCTGCTCGGCAACCTCGCGGCGATTCTGATCGCTACGGTCTTCGTGCACAACAAGACGTTGCAGGACATTTTCTATCCGGTCGCGGTGATGATCAACTCGATTCCGGTGGTCGCGAAGGCACCGATTCTTGTGCTCATCATGGGTAACGGCCTCGAGCCGAAGATCACGATCGCGGCGATCGTCTGCTTCTTCCCGACCTTGGTGAATATGGTCCGCGGGCTGCAGGCGGTGAACCCGCAGGCGATGGAACTGATGCAGATCCTGTCGGCGAGCAAGCGCGAAATCTTCTTCAAGCTGCGTCTCTACGCTTCGCTGCCGTATCTCTTCTCAGCATTGCGCATTGCCGCTTCGATGTCCGTGATCGGCGCGGTGGTCGGCGAGTGGATCGGCGCCACGCAAGGCATCGGCGCAATGATCATCCAGGCCACTTACAGCTTCGATTCGGCCTTGCTGTACACGGCGATCATCATGAGCGCCGTGCTGTCCGGCCTGTTTTTCCTGGTGATCGCGATCATCGAGCGCCTGGTGGTCAGATGGCAGCCCGAAAACGCGCATTGAACCGAACACGAAATACCCGAATTCTCAGAGGAGACGCATCAACATGATCAGTGACCTGATTCAGGAAAGCGCACGCGATGTGCGCGTCGCGGCCAAGGCAAATGTCGTGGTGGTGGGCGGCGGTCCCGCAGGCCTGTCGGCGGCGATTGGAGCGGCACGCAACGGCGCCGAGGTGATTTTGCTGGAGCGCTACAACCACCTGGGCGGACTTGCGTCCGGCGGCATGGTGCTGGTGCTCGACGACATGTGGGACAACCACCTGCAGGAAATTTCGGTGCGTGGTGTCTGCATGACCTTCATCGAGCGGATGGCAGCGCGCAAGCTGGCGGTGTTTCCTCGATCGGACGAATGGGGCGAGGATGCCGCTGCGTATCGTCAGTGGGGCCGCTGGGGCACGTTCGATTTTCACAGCCAGAAGACGCCGCACCCGGTGTGTTTCGCCGCAGCGTTCGATCCGGATGCGATGAAGCGTGTCGCGCTCGAGATGGTGGAATCGCTTGGAATCAAGTTGCGTCTGCACTCATGGTTCTCGCGCACCCTGGTTGAAGACGGTCAGGTGAAAGGCGTGATCTGCGAAACGAAGAGCGGCCGTGAAGCGATCCTCGCCGATGTTGTGATCGACGCGACGGGCGACCTGGATGTCGCGGCGTCGGCGGGTGTGCCGCATGTCGGCGGCACCTATATCACGACGACGGTATTCCGGCTCGGCGGGGTCGACACGGAGGCAGCCGAGCGGTTCGAAGCGGAAGAGCCTGAGGCGTTCGCGGCATTGGATCGTCAGATCAAGCGCATTCTCGGTGGCTCGTGGGGCTACTGGTGGCTGAAGACACCGTTGCCGGGTGTGGTGTGGTGCAACTGTCCGCACATGGCGGGTCTCGACGGCCTCAAACCCGAAGACCTGACACGTGCGGAAGTGCAGGGGCGCCAGCACATTCACGCGGTGGTCGATTTCGTGCGCGAGAAACTGCCGGGCTTTGAGCAATGCTATGTGATCGACGTCGCGCCGCAAACCGGCGTGCGCCAGACACGCCTGCTCGAAGGCGAGTACGTCATGACGAAGGACGACCTCGCGCAGCGTACCCGTTTCGACGACAGCATCGCGCGTGGCCGCGACTACTACATGCCGTATCGCGTGCTTTTGCCGAAGCAGATCGACAATCTGCTGGTCGCCGGCCGCCACTATTCGGCAACTTCGCAGGCGCAGAAGATGTCGCGTGAAATCCCGCCGTGCATGGCGATGGGCGAAGCTGCCGGCGTTGCTGCCGCGCTGGCGCTCGGAGCGGGCGTGCGGGTGCGCGACGTCGACGTGCGCACGCTGCAGAAGACCTTGCGCACGCAAGGCGCCGATCCGGGCGATCAGACCGGCCGCAACGCCGACATCCCGCCGCTTGCCGTGCACATCAACAAACGGGAGGCCGCATGAGCGTCGCCGACAACATTGCCAAGACACGTGACCTGCCGCTTGCCGGAGTACGTGTCGTCGATCTGACGCAGGTCATGATGGGCCCGGTCTGCACGCAGATGCTTGCCGATTACGGCGCCGACGTGATCAAGGTCGAGAGAAAGGGCTCGGGTGATCTCAGCCGCTCGACATTCGAGCCGGTGGCCGGGGCGGACAATCCGATCTTCTGCAGTTTGAACCGCAACAAGCGCAGCGTGGCGCTCGACCTGCGCGACGCGCAGCAGATGGCGGCGTTGAAGGCACTGATCGTGGACGCGGATGTGGTCACCAGCAATTTCCGGGCGGGCGTGATGGACCGGATGGGCATCGGCTATGAAGACTGCCGCCAGTTGAATCCGCGCATCATCTACGCGGTGGGGACGGGCTTCGGCGAAACCGGTCCGTACGCGCATAAGGGCGGCCAGGACGTGCTTGCCCAGGCGATGAGCGGTGTGATGGCGCGCCGCGCGGATGACTCGCTGCCGATTACCGTGTACCCGACCGCACTCGCCGACTATTCGGCGGGCATGCATATGGTGCAGGGCATCCTGCTCGCGCTTCTGCATCGTGAACGCACGGGTGAGGGGCAGAAGGTCAATGTATCGCTCTACAACTCGATGCTGGCGATGCAGATGCAGGAAGCCGCCATGATCATGATGGCCGACTCGGAAGTGAACTGGGCTGCGATGCCGCTTTCGGGCGTCTTCGACACACAGGACGGTGCGCTGGTGCTCGTCGGTGCGTTCAAGCCGAATCCGCTGCGCGACATCTGCGCCGCTTTGCAGATCGAAGATCTGTCGCTCGACGCGCGCTTCTGCAATCTCAATCAGCAGTTCGTTCACAAGGCCGAGTTGCAACGAACCTTCCGGGAGCACTTTGCGAGCAACACGCGCGACTACTGGCTCGCCCGGCTCGAAGAGCAGGACCTGTTGTGTGCGCCGGTGCGCGATCTGCGTGAAGCACTGGTCGATCCTCAGACGCTGCATAACCAGCTGATTCTGCAAGGCGAGGGCGAGGGCCAGCCGGTGAGTTTCATCGGCAGCCCGATCGAGCTTTCGCTCGCGCCGGTTGGCCTGTGGCGTGCGCCGCCGCGCCTCGGCCAGCATACCGAAGAGGTCCTGCAGCAAGTGCGCGGCAAGCTCGCCACGGAGGCTGTATGAGCGTACGTCTTGTGATCGACCAGCATGTCGCCACGGTGACGCTGGCGCGGCCGGATGCGCTCAACGCCGTGGACCTCGCCACCGAAGCCGAACTGCAACGCGTGTGGACCGAGCTCGAGCATAGCCGCGATGTGCGCGTCGTGATCCTGACCGGCGAGGGCGAGCGTGCGTTCTGCGTCGGCGCGGACCTGAAGAATCCGTCGGTGAGCGGTCTCGAATACTGGGCGGCGCCGCGCCCGGGAGGTTTCGGCGGCATTGCACTGCGCGAGACGTTGAATGTGCCGGTGATTGCGCGGGTCAACGGCTATGCGCTGGGTGGCGGCTTCGAAATGGTGCTGGGGTGCGATCTGGTCGTCGCCTGTGACGAGGCAAGCTTCGGGTTGCCCGAGGCGCTCGTCGGGCGCATGCCGCTCGACGGCGGCATGACGTTGCTGCAACGGCAGATCCCGTATCGTCAGGCGATGGCCATGCTGATGACCGGTCGCCGGATTTCGGCCCGCCAGGCGCTCGATATGGGCCTCGTCAACGAAGTCGTGCCGCGTGCCGACCTGGATGCCGCCGTAGGGCGCTGGGTTCAGGCGCTGCTCGCGTGCGCTCCGCTGTCGCTGCAGGCGATCAAGCAGGTGGTCAGGCGCACGTCCACGCTCTCCCCGGCGGACGCCCAGGCGTTGCGCCTGCCTGCTCTCGTGGCCGCGCTGCAATCCGAGGACGCGAATGAAGGCGTGCGCGCGTTTCAGGAGAAGCGCAAGCCAGTCTGGAGCGGACACTGATGGCCTACGTCATCACTTCACCCTGCATCGACGTCAAAGACGGTGCGTGTGTGCAATGCTGCCCGGTCGACTGCATCTACGAAGGCGGCCGCACGCTCTACATCCACCCGGAAGAGTGCATCAACTGCGGTGTGTGCGTGTCGGTGTGTCCGACCGAAGCGATCTTTCACGATGAAGAACTTCCGCAATCGGAGGCCATGTTCGCCGCCGTGAACCGGGATTTCTTCGGGCCGGCCGCGAGTGCGCTCGGTTCCCCGGGTGGCGCATGTGACGTAGGCAAGGTAGCCTGCGATCATCCCGTGGTCGCGGCCTGGACGGTGCGGCCGATGAACTGAGAAAACACGATGCACGCGAATGTCCTGAAATATTTTGTCGAAGTGGCGCGGTGCAGTTCGATCCGCAAGGCCGCGCAGAACCTCTATGTCGCGTCGAGCGCGGTCAACCGGCAGATCCTCAAGCTCGAAGCGGAGATGGGCACCGAACTGTTCGACCGGCTGCCGAATGGCATCCGGCTGAACGCGGCCGGCGAGCGCATGCTGCAACACATTCGCGCGACGCTGAACGACTTCCACTTGATGCGCAGCGAACTTGACGATCTCAAGGGCGAACGCAAGGGACATGTCTCCGTGGTGGCAATGGATTCGCTTTTCGTCGATTTCCTGCCGGCCACCGTGGAGGAGTTTTCAGACGCGTATCCGGCCGTCACTTATTCGATCGCGGCGGTGCCGCCGCACGATGTGCCGGCGCGGCTGGTCAGCGGTGAATACGACGTCGGCATTTCGTACATTACGAAGTTGCCGGCCGGTCTCGATGTCGTAACCGAGGTCTCGTTACCGCCCGGTGTCGTGATGGCATCGTCGCATCCGTTGGCAAAGACGGAGCGCATCAGCTTCGACGAATGCCGCAATCATGCGTTCCTGCGACTGGAGGGACGCTCGCCGATCCAGGGCGTCGTCACGACCGATTTCCCGGAGTATTGGGAGTCGCTGCAGCCGAGCGTCACCTGCAACTCGACCACGCTGCTCAAGCGGCTGATCGCGTCAGGGCGCGGCATTTCGTTTTTCTCCAAACTGGCGTTTCTCGACGAACTGGCGCGCGGCGAAGTGGTGTGGAGACCGCTCGACGATGTGAACGTCAATGCACTCACCGTCGGCGTCATCATGCCTAACCAGCGAGCGTTGCCTCACGTGACGCTGGAGTTCGTCGAACGCATCGTGCGACGTCTGAAGCACGTCGAACTGGCGCTGCGCGACGCCTGATTTCTGCGTTGCTGCTGATTGACCTGTGAAGGGGGGCCGCATTCGGTTGCCGCCGCCAAGTCTTCGCGGTGGGCGGCATATTCCAGCAATCCTAAATGATCGACCGCCCGTCCGCATCCGGATCGCGGTTGATCGTATTCCAACCATCAGGAACACAGCATGGCCTCCTCGAGCTATACCGATACCCGACTTCTGATCAACGGCGAGTGGTGCGACGCCGCCAGCGGCAAGGCCCTCGACGTCATCAATCCCGCAACCGGCCTGGCCATCGGCAAGGTCGCCCACGCCGGCATCGCCGATCTGGACCGGGCGCTGGCCGCCGCGCAGCGCGGCTTCGAAGCCTGGCGCAAGGTGCCGGCCAACGAACGCGCCACCACGATGCGCAAGGCCGCAGCGCTGGTGCGCGAACGCGCCTCCGACATCGCCCGCCTGATGACGCTGGAACAGGGCAAGCCGTTCGCCGAAGCGCGCGTCGAAGTGGTGGCCGCCGCGGACATCATCGAGTGGTTTGCCGACGAAGGCCGCCGCGTCTACGGCCGGATCGTGCCGTCGCGCAACCTCGCCGCACAGCAAACCGTGCTGAAGGAGCCGATCGGCCCGGTCGCGGCCTTTACGCCGTGGAATTTCCCGGTCAATCAGGTCGTGCGCAAGCTCAGCGCGGCGCTCGCCTGCGGCTGCTCGTTCCTCGTCAAGGCCCCGGAAGAAACCCCGGCGTCGCCGGCGGCGCTGTTGCAGGCGTTCGTCGAAGCCGGCGTGCCGGCCGGCACGGTTGGTCTCGTGTTCGGCGATCCGGCCGAGATTTCCGCCTACCTGATTCCGCATCCGGTGATCCGCAAGGTCACGTTCACGGGCTCGACGCCGGTGGGCAAGCAGCTGGCGGCGCTCGCCGGCGCACACATGAAGCGCGCAACGATGGAACTGGGCGGTCACGCACCGGTGATCGTGGCCGAAGACGCAGACGTGGCGCTGGCCGTGAAAGCGGCGGGCGGGGCGAAATTCCGCAATGCCGGCCAGGTGTGCATCTCGCCCACGCGCTTTCTGGTGCACAACAGCATCCGCGAAGAGTTCGCCGCGGCGCTCGTCAAGCACGCTGAAAGCCTCAAGCTCGGCGACGGTCTGGCCGAAGGCACCACGCTGGGCCCGCTCGCCAACGCACGCCGTCTGACGGCGATGAGCAAGGTGCTCGACGACGCGCGCAAAACCGGCGCCAAGGTTGAAACGGGCGGCGAACGGGTGGGCTCGGAAGGCAACTTCTTCGCGCCGACCGTGCTGACCAACGTGTCGCTCGAAGCGGATGTGTTCAACAACGAGCCGTTTGGCCCGATCGCCGCGATCCGCGGTTTCGACACGCTCGAAGAAGCGATCGCCGAAGCGAACCGTCTGCCGTACGGCCTCGCCGGTTATGCGTTCACGAAGTCGTTCCGTAACGTGCATCTGCTGTCGCAGCAGATGGAAGTCGGCATGCTGTGGATCAACCAGCCGGCCACGCCGTCGGCGGAAATGCCGTTTGGCGGCGTGAAGGATTCCGGCTACGGTTCGGAAGGCGGACCGGAAGCTATGGAAGGCTATCTGGTCACCAAGGCTGTGACGGTGATGGCGGTGTAGTCGGAGCGAGTCGACAATCGAATCTCAGATCGGGTCTTGTGCTGCGCGCGCGGAGTCTCTATAATTCGCGCCTCTAAAGGCTCGTAGCTCAGTTGGTTAGAGCACCACCTTGACATGGTGGGGGTCGTTGGTTCGAATCCAATCGAGCCTACCAACGCACATGTGACGTAGGCGAAAGCAGCACTGCTTTCGCCTACTGTCATGTTCTGGCAGCACCTCTTTCGACGCACGCTTTCAGCGTGCGGCCGTCTTTTCAGTTTTCCCCATTGCACACGCGCTTACAGGCAGCACTCGCTGTCGAAACACGCCTGGCGCAGACGCGCGATGACGCTACGGACGAAGCAGATCGAAGCCTGCGAGCGCGACGACGCCGCTCACGACGATCATCGACACCGAGTGTTGTCCGAAGTACAGAATCGCCGCGGCCGACCAGGTCGCGACGGAGAATGCTGCGATGTGTTTCATCTAAAACCCCAAAGCTATTGCCAATAACCCGCTCACTACCCCGCACGCCACCACGGCCAACGTCACGACGGTCAATACGCGCCCTGGAAACGAACGTCCCAGCATGGCCATCGAGGGCACGCTGATCAACGGCAGCGTCATCAGCAATGCGCCGGCCGGCCCGGCTGCCATTCCGAGCATAAGCATCGCCTGAATGATCGGCACTTCGCCGGCAGTCGGGATCACGAACAGGGTTCCGGCGATCGACAGCGCGATGATCCACAGCAGACTGTTATCGATGTCCGGTCCGATGTGCGGAAACAGCCATGTCCGTGCCGCGCCGAGAATCAGCACCAGCACAATGTATTCGGGCACCAGACGGAGCGTCATGGTGCCGAGGATTTTCACCCAGCGTGCGAAAGCGGTGCCGGGCACATCGGCGACGACCAGTTGCGCCATGGCTTCGCGCGATGCTTCGGCCTCCTTCGGGGTGACCATGCGGTTCACGAGGTAACCGAGCCCGAACACCATCACGAGGCCGAGCGCGAGCCGCAGGCCCATCCACTGCCAGCCCAACACGAAACCCATGAAGATCAGCGTAGCCGGATTGAGGGCTGTGTTGCCCAGCCAGAATGCGATCGCCGCGCCCGGCGCAGCCTGACGGGCCCGCAGACCGGCTACCACCGGTGCCGCGCAGCACGTGCACATCATGCCCGGCAACGACATCAAGCCGCCCTTTACCACACTGCTGAAGTCGCTTCGGCCGAGCGCGCGCGCGACCCACTGCGGCGGGATCAGCGCCTGCACCGCCGAGCCGAGCAGAAGACCCAGCACCATCGCCTGCCAGATGGCCTTGCCGTAGGCGAACGCGTAATCGATGGCCGCTTGCCACGACGCCGCCGGCGCGCTTGCCGACGTTCCCATCAGGATCGACTTGCCGATGGAGTGCTGACTCGCGGCAACAAATGCGCGGTTGTAGTACGGGAACCACTTCACGTAGAAGAGGCCGACCACGGCGATCAGCAAAAACACGACCCAGCCAAGGGCGACGCGGGGCTGTCTAAGGGTTGATTGCATGATGTTTTTAAGTTCGTGTTTGAATCAGATCACGGCGAGCACGCTGCGATCGAGTTGGGCGAGCAATCTTTCCGCCTGTTCAACGACATCTGCGTCGTTGGGCCGAAAATGCATCGGCAGCGCATGCGGCAATTGAACGAAATGCTGGTGACTGCTGCGCGCATAGGCCGGATCGTAGTGCCGTTCGATCAGTTCGTGAGCGAGTTCCGCGCGCCGGTTTTCATCCACGAGACGATGCCAGCTCGCGACACGCTCACGGCTGTGCAAGCCGATCAAGCGCTCCAACTGCGCTTTCAGCGAGGCGGGATCGTCGAACAGGTGAGCATAGTCGTGGAGCAGAAATGCCGCGCGATCTTCCGGGTTCGACAGCACCTCGATACAAAAACCCTGGTGAAACGTGTCGAGGAGCGTGAGCGGCAGCGTAATGGAACCGATTCGGCGGCTCTCCGCTTCGACGAACACGGGCCGGGCGGGATCGAAAGCGCGCAGGGCGCTCACGAGCAGCGTATCGAAGCGTTTTTGCGACGGTTGGGCAATACCCGCCCATGCACCGAGCAGCGAGCCACGATGCGAGGCCAGCGCCTCGAGGTCCAGCGTTTGCGCGCCCGCCTCACGCAATGCCGAGAGCAGCCGCGTCTTGCCACTGCCCGTGGGGCCGACCAGGGCGATATATCTGAAGGTTGGCGGCAGCGCGGCGAGTGTCTCAAGCGTTGCCCGACGATAGGTTTTATAGCCGCCGTCGAGCTGTCGCGCCTGCCAGCCGATCATATTGAAGAGCGTGGTGACCGAGCCCGAACGTTTGCCGCCGCGCCAGCAATAGATCAGTGGCCGCCAGTTGCGCGGCCGGTCGGCGAAGGTCGTTTCCAGATGATGCGCGATGTTGCGTGCCACCAGCGCCGCGCCAATGCGGGTGCCTTCGAAGGACGACACCTGTTTGTACGTCGTGCCGACCAACACGCGCTCTTCGTTGCTCAGCACCGGCGCGTTCAGCGCGCCCGGAATATGGTCTTCGGCAAACTCGAGAGGCGTGCGCACGTCGATGATTTCATCGAAATCACCTGCTTGATCGAGGCGGACGAGTAGATTTTTCAAGGAGTTACTGACAAAGCGGACAGCCGGGAAGGGTGAAATTATCGCACGCTGCGTCAATATCGGCCGGCGCGCGGTCAACGACCGCCGCCGACACGCGCCGTCGGGGCCGTTCAGGTCAGACGACTTCGACGCGCCGCTCTCCTCCGACCATTTCGCCGATCACCCGCGCGTCGCCGAAACCGTCGGCGCGGAAGATGGCGAGGACTTCGTCGACCGTTTCCGGCGCGCAAGAGACCAGCAGGCCGCCCGAGGTTTGCGGATCGGTGAGCAGGGTGCGCGCGGTCGCCGGCAGCGACGCCGGTAGCACGATGTCGTTTCCATACGCCGCCCAATTACGGCCGGAAGCGCCGGTAAAGATGCCCGCTTCGGCAAATTCGACTACCTCCGGCAACCAGGGGAGGTCCGCGTAGCGCACGCGGGCGGTCAGATTCGAGCCGCGGGCCAATTCCAGCGTATGGCCCAGCAGGCCGAAGCCGGTGATATCCGTGAGGGCGTGCACGCCCTCCAGCGTGGCCAGCGCGGCGCCAGGCCGGTTGAGCTGGGTCGTGGCCGCGATCATGGCGGCATAGCCTGCCGCATCGAGCCGGTCTTTCTTCAGTGCGGCAGACAGGATGCCGACGCCGAGCGGCTTGCCGAGAATCAGCACGTCGCCCGCCTGGGCGCCCGCGTTGCGCTTGACGCGCCGTGGATCGACCACGCCGATCGCGACGAGGCCGTAGATGGGTTCCACCGAATCGATCGAATGGCCGCCCGCGAGCGGAATGCCGGCTTCGGCGCACACGGCTTCGCCGCCTTTGAGCACGGCCGCGATGACATCGTGCGGCAGCACATTGATAGGCATGCCGACGATCGCCAGCGCCATGATCGGCTTGCCGCCCATCGCATAGACGTCGGACAGCGCGTTGGTCGCGGCAATGCGGCCGAAGTCGAACGGGTCGTCGACGATCGGCATGAAGAAGTCGGTGGTCGCGACGATTGCCTGCTCGTCGTTGAGTCTGTAGACGGCGGCGTCGTCCGCGGTATCGTTGCCGACCAGCAAATCGGGAAAGAATGGCAGCGGTGTGTTGCGCTTGAGCAGGTCGGCGAGCAGGCCGGGAGCAATCTTGCAGCCGCAGCCGCCGCCATGTGAAAGGCTGGTCAGGCGCGGAGTTTGGCTCGCGTTTGCGGGGGTATCGGTCATGAGTGCGGAGTGTGGGCGTGAATCACCGCATTATGAAGGTTGTCCGTGCATATTGCTGGGAACGCGGACACTCGCCGGCGCGCCGCGCACATGACGTGGTTCGATACCCGTCACATATACAGCGGGACTCGATCTCAAACCCTATAATCAAAATCGGTATCCCAAAGAGCCGAGGCGATTCATGTCCAATATGTCCCGGCGACAGTTTCTGAAGATCTCCGCAACCACGCTCGCCGGATCCAGTTTGGCCCTCATGGGCTTCTCGCCGGGACCTGTGTTGGCGGAAGTCCGTCAGTACAAGCTGTCGCGTACCACTGAAACCCGCAATACCTGTCCGTACTGTTCGGTCGGTTGCGGCATTCTGATGTACGGACTCGGCGACAACGCCAAGAATGCAAAGTCCAGCATCATCCATATCGAAGGCGATCCCGACCACCCGGTCAATCGCGGCACGCTCTGCCCGAAGGGCGCGAGTCTGATCGATTTCATTCACAGTGAAAGTCGTCTGAAGTATCCGGAATACCGCGCGGCCGGGGCGAAGGAGTGGCAGCGCATTTCGTGGGAAGACGCGCTCGATCGCATCGCCAGATTGATGAAGGAAGACCGCGACGCCAATTTCGTCGAGACGACGGAAGACGGCAAGAAGGTCAACCGCTGGCTGACCACCGGCGTGCTCGCTGCATCCGCCGGTAGCAATGAAGTCGGCTATCTGACGCACAAGACTGTCCGCAGTCTTGGCATGCTCGCATTCGATAATCAGGCGCGTGTCTGACATGGCCCGACGGTGGCAGGTCTTGCCCCGACGTTTGGCCGTGGAGCGATGACGAACCACTGGGTCGACATCAAGAACGCGGACGTGATTCTGGTGATGGGCGGCAATGCAGCCGAGGCGCACCCGTGCGGTTTCAAGTGGGTCACGGAGGCGAAGGCGCATCGCAAGGCCAGGCTGATCGTGGTCGATCCGCGCTTTACGCGTACGGCATCGGTCGCGGACTACTACGCGCAGATCCGCACCGGCTCGGACATCGTGTTCCTCGGCGGGGTGATCAACTACTTGCTCACCAACGACAAGATCCAGCACGAGTACGTCAAGAATTACACCGATATGCCGTTCATCGTGCGCGAGGACTTCTCGTTTGCGGACGGCCTGTATTCCGGTTATGACGCGAAAAATCGCAAATACGATCAGACGTCATGGAACTACGAGTTTGGCGAAGACGGCTTCGCGAAAATCGATCCGACGCTGCAACACCCGCGTTGCGTCTATCAACTGATGAAACAGCACTACTCGCGCTACACGCCCGAGCAGGTCGAGAGAACTTGTGGCACACCGAAGGAAAAATTCCTGAAGGTATGCGAAATGCTTGCGTCGACAGCGGTTCCTGGGCGCGCCGGCACCATCCTGTACGCGCTCGGCTGGACTCATCACTCGATTGGTGCACAGATCATCCGCACCGGCGCGATGGTGCAATTGCTGCTGGGCAACATCGGCATTGCAGGCGGCGGCATGAATGCATTGCGTGGCCACTCGAACATTCAAGGCTTGACCGACCTCGGATTGATGTCGGATCTGCTGCCTGGCTACATGACTTTGCCGATGGAAGCGGAACAGGATTTCGAGGCGTACATCAAGAAGCGCGCGGCCCAGCCACTCAGGCCGAATCAGTTGAGCTACCTGCGCAACTATCGTGCGTTCCATGTCAGCTTTATGAAGTCGTGGTGGGGCGACAACGCGAACGCTGGGAACAGCTTCGGCTTTGACTATCTGCCGAAGCTCGATAAGCCATACGACATGCTGCAGGTCTTCGAGCTGATGAATCAAGGCAAGATGACCGGCTACATCTGCCAGGGCTTCAACCCGCTTGCCGCAGCGCCGAACAAGGCGAAGATCGGCGCAAGTCTCGCCAGACTGAAGTGGCTTGTCATCATGGATCCGCTCGCCACTGAAACTTCGGAGTTCTGGAGGAACTTCGGCCAGTTCAACGACGTCGATCCGGCTGCGATCCAGACGGAAGTCTTCCGCTTGCCCACTACGTGTTTCGCGGAAGAACGCGGCTCACTGGTCAGTTCGAGCCGCGTGTTGCAGTGGCATTGGCAGGGCGCGACGGGTCCAGGCGAATCGAGGAGTGATCTGGAGATCATGGCCGGACTGTGGCTGCGCATTCGCAAGGCTTATCAGGAGAAGGGCGGCAAGTATCCGGATCCGATTCTGAACATGAGCTGGCCGTATGCCGATCCGGAAAGCCCAACGCCTGAAGAAGTCGCCATGGAGTTCAGCGGCAAGGCGCTCGCCGACGTGACCGATCCCGCGGACAAAACCAAAGTGCTCGCCAAGGCCGGCGAGCAGTTGGCGGGTTTCGCGCAGTTGCGCGACGACGGCAGCACCGCGAGCGGCTGCTGGATCTTCTGCGGTGCATGGACCCAGGCGGGCAACCAGATGGGCCGCCGCGACAACTCCGACCCGACCGGCATCGGCAATACGCCAAACTGGGCGTGGGCATGGCCGGCCAACCGGCGCATTCTGTACAACCGCGCTTCCTGCGACCTTAGCGGCAAGCCGTTCGATCCCACCCGCAAGCTGATCGCGTGGAACGGCAAGGCGTGGACAGGTGTGGACGTTCCAGACTTCAAGGTCGATGAACCGCCGGAGAACGGGATGAATCCGTTCATCATGAATCCGGAAGGCGTCGCGCGTTTCTTCTCGCGAGCCGGTCTGGTTGAAGGACCGTTCCCCGAGCACTACGAACCGTTTGAAACGCCACTCGGCTACAACCCGCTGCATCCTGATAACAAGGCCGTTGTCAGCAGTCCGGCGGCACGCGTGTTCCCGGACGACCTCGCTGCGTTCGGCACGCATGAGAATTTCCCGCATACTGCAACCACCTACCGTCTGACTGAGCATTTTCACTACTGGACCAAGCACGCGCGTCTGAATGCGATCGTGCAGCCGCAACAGTTCGTGGAGATCAGCGAGGATCTGGCGAAGGAGGTGGGCGTGGTGGCGGGAGATCGCGTCAAGGTGTCGTCCAATCGCGGGCACATCATTGCCGTCGCGTTGGTCACCAAGCGCATCAAGCCACTCATGATCGAGGGGAAAAAGGTGCAGACGGTGGGATTGCCGTTGCATTGGGGCTTCAAGGGACTCACGAAGCCCGGCTATCTCGTCAATACGCTGACGCCTTCCGTGGGCGATGGGAATTCGCAGACTCCGGAATTCAAGTCGTTCCTCGTCAAGGTCGAAAAGGCATAAGGAGCAGAGATGGCACTGCAATCACTGGATATCAAACGCCTCTCCGCCACCACCTTGCCGGAGCCGCAGATTCGCGAGCCGGTCACGGGAACAGTCGCCAAGCTGATCGACGTATCGAAGTGCATTGGCTGCAAGGCGTGCCAGACGGCATGTATGGAATGGAACGACCTGCGTGACGAAGTGGGCACGACCACCGGCATTTACGACAACCCGCGTGATCTTTCGGAGCATTCGTGGACCGTCATGCGCTTCTCGGAGTACGAGAACGCGGATGGCGATCTCGAGTGGCTGATCCGCAAGGACGGCTGCATGCACTGCGAGGATCCGGGCTGTCTGAAGGCCTGCCCGTCGCCGGGCGCGATCGTGCAGTACACGAACGGCATCGTGGATTTTCACGAGGAAAACTGCATCGGCTGCGGCTATTGCATCACGGGTTGTCCGTTCAACATTCCGCGAATTTCGAAGCAGGACCATCGTGCATACAAATGCACGCTGTGCTCGGATCGCGTTGCGGTCGGTCAGGAACCGGCTTGCGTGAAGACCTGCCCAACCGGCGCGATCATGTTCGGCACCAAGGAGGACATGAAACAGCAGGCGGCGGATCGGATCGAGGATCTGAAGGAACGCGGCTTCCAGAACGCCGGTTTATACGATCCCGCCGGCGTGGGCGGCACGCACGTCATGTATGTGTTGCATCACGCCGATAAAGCCAACCTGTATCACGGGTTGCCGCAGAATCCGAAGATCAGTGCAATGGTGTACCTGTGGAAGGGACTGGCCAAACCGTTGGCGCTGGCAGGTATCGCGCTCGCGGCGATGGCCGGCTTCTTCCACTACACGCGCGTCGGCCCGAACGAGGTGAGCGAGGCGGACGAAGCTGCGGCCCAACACGAAGCCGACGAAGCACGCCGCTCGCAGGAGGCATCCGATGAAGCACGCTGAATCGCATGAACCGAAGGACGTGAAGGGCCACAACCTGATCGTGCGCTATACGCCGAATGAGCGTACGAATCACTGGATCACCGCAATCACGTTCATTCTGCTGGCGTTGTCCGGCCTTGCCATGTTTCATCCCGCCATGTCATGGCTCTACGCGATCTTCGGCGGCGGGCAATGGACGCGCATCCTGCATCCGTTCGTCGGCTGCGTGATGTTCCTGTCGTTCCTGATTCTTGCGCTGCGGTTCTGGCATCACAATTATCTCGACAAGGCCGATTTGCAGTGGATGAGGCAGATCGACGATGTGCTCAACAATCGCGAAGAGAAGCTCCCCGCGATCGGAAAGTACAACGCCGGTCAAAAGCTGCTATTTTTTACTATGGTGATCTGCATGCTGCTGTTGCTGGCCAGCGGCGTGGTGATCTGGCGGCGCTATTTTTCGATGTATTTCCCGATCGAAATCATCCGCCTCGCGGCGCTCGTGCACGCTGCTGCGGCGTTCGTGCTGATTGTGGGGATCGTCGTGCATATTTATGCTGCGTTGTGGATCAAGGGCTCGGTTGGCGCGATGACGCGCGGCACGGTGACCTACGGCTGGGCAAGAAAGCATCACCCGAACTGGTTCAAGGAAATGATCGGCAAGTAGCACGGGGCGAATTCGAGCGCCCGGTACTCCGAACCACCGCCGTCGTGCGATGAAATGTGGCGGCTTTTCAGCTTTCTGAGGTCGATACTTTGGTTCAACGCATTCTTGAAGCCGGCGATATCGAGTCGCTCGATGCCTCGGCGATTCCCCGTATCCGCACGCCGGAACGCCTGGCGGTCTTTTCGGTGCGTGCCGCGCGTTTGCGGCAGCTTGCGGCGCTCGACAATCCAATCGCGGGTTATCTGCGTCTGATGGCCGTGCTGGCCGACGCGCAGCAAGTCGTCATCAGCGGCTTCAAGGCGAAGCCGCCCAGCGCCGAGTTGATTGCAAGCGCGCAACAGCATTCCATGCCGCTGATCCCGGCGCTGTCTGGCGTGCGCGATCCGGCGTGGCATGACGTCTTGCGGCGACTGCTCGACCAGGTGGCCGCTGCCGGCCCGCTCACGCCGCCGCTCGAAACGCTCTTCGAGACGCTCCGAACACTCGATACGGCCGCGCTCGAGTCCCAGGCTGACGCGCTCTTCGCGCAGCGCTTTGGGGAGGTCGACCCAGCAAGCGCGCCGTTCATCATGGCCGCGCTGCAAGTGGTGTGGACCGACCTCGCAGCGGACATCGACAAACGTGAGGTGCCCTACATCGAGACGCTCGGCCTATGCCCAGTGTGCGGATCGCATCCGGTGGCGAGTACGGTGCGGGTGGGCGGCGTGTATGACAATTACCGCTATCTGCAATGCGGTTTGTGTGCAACGGAGTGGCACATGGTCCGCTCAAAATGTTCGAATTGCGATTCGACCAAAGGCATCGCCTACCACGCTGTCGGTTCGCAGGAAGCCGACGAGGCCTCGCGAGCGGCCGAATCGAAGAACGCAGCCGTGAAAGCGGAATCGTGCGACGAATGCCATACTTACCGGAAGATCGGCATTCAGTCGAAAGACTACGACTTCGATCCGTTCGCGGACGATCTCGCCAGTCTGACGCTCGACCTGCTGATGGGCGCGGAGGGATACAGGCGTGCGTCGCCACATCCGTGGCTGTGGCCGGAGCAGGCCGACAGTTCGGCCGACCCCGCCGGCGAGTCTGACTGACAAAGAGGATTGCCTTGTGAGCGATGTGACCGGCGCCGAACTGCGAGCGCTCATGGCGCGCGTGCCATCGGTGGAAAAGGTGATTGCGTCGGCGGAATTTGCGGCGCTGGTTGCCGGATTCGGCCGCACCCAGGTGCTGAGTGTGTTGCGCCACGTGCTCGATAGCTGGCGCGCTACTGCGCAGTCGGGCGACGCGTCCGTGAGCGCGCTCGATATCGTGCAACTGCAGGCATCCGTCGGCGCCGTGCTCCACAAGCGCAACGAATTGCATCTACGTAGCGTCTTCAATCTGACCGGCACCGTACTTCATACCAATCTCGGGCGTGCGCTGTTGCCTGATGAAGCGGTGCAAGCCGTCGTGCAGGCCCTGACGCAACCCGCCAACCTCGAATTCGATCTCGCCACCGGAAAGCGCGGCGATCGTGACGATCTGATCGACGAACTGATCTGCGAACTGACAGGCGCCGAAGCGGCCACCGTGGTCAACAACAATGCTGCTGCGGTGTTGCTGACGCTGTCCGCGTTGGCCGCGAAGAAAGAAGTCATCGTGTCGCGAGGCGAGCTGGTTGAAATTGGCGGCGCGTTTCGCATTCCCGACATCATGAGCCGCGCTGGAGCGAGGCTTCGTGAAGTCGGCACCACCAATCGCACGCATCTGAAGGACTACGACGAAGCCATTAGTTCGCAAACCGCGTTGCTGATGAAAGTCCACGCGAGTAACTACGCAATCAGCGGATTTACGAAAGAGGTGAGTGTCGGCGAAATCGCGACGCTCGCCCATGCGCGGGGTCTCGCCGTCGCGGTAGACCTCGGCAGCGGTACGCTGGTCGATCTGACGCAATGGGGCTTGCCGGGCGAGACGACGGTGCGTGAAACCATCGAGGCCGGCGCCGACCTTGTCACCTTCAGTGGCGACAAGCTGCTCGGCGGTCCGCAAGCGGGGCTGATCGTCGGCCGGCGCGATCTGATCGCGAAGATCAAGAAGCATCCGCTCAAGCGCGCGCTGCGGGTCGGCAAGCTGACGCTCGCGGCACTCGAGCCTGTGCTGCAACTGTATCGTACGCCGGAGAAGCTCACTGAACGGTTGACCACGTTGCGTTTGCTCACACGGCCTGCCGAAGAAATCCGGTTTGCCGCGGAGCGGGTGCAACCCCCATTGCAATGCGCAATCGGCGAGCGGTATGCCGTGATGGCCGAGCCCATGTTCAGCCAGATTGGCAGTGGTGCATTACCTGTCGACGTGCTGGCGAGCTATGGCCTTGTCATCAGGACAGCCGACGGCAAGCGCGGTGGACGTCAATTGCTCGCGCTCGAAAAAGTGCTGCGCGAGATGGCGCGGCCGGTTATCGGCCGAATCGCGGACGATGCCTTGCGCCTCGATCTACGCTGTCTCGAAGCCGCCGATGAAGCGCAATTGATCGCGCAACTGAAGGGTGCGCGCGCATGATCGTCGGCACGGCCGGGCATATCGACCATGGTAAAACGAGCCTGGTGAGCGCGCTGTCGGGCGTCGATACCGACCGTCTCAAGGAAGAGAAGGCGCGCGGCATTTCAATTGAATTGGGCTATGCATACGTGCCGCTCGAGAACGGTGATGTGCTCGGCCTGATCGACGTGCCAGGCCACGAAAAGCTCGTGCACACCATGACTGCAGGGGCGAGCGGAATCGATTTCGCGCTGCTCGTCATTGCGGCCGATGACGGTGTGATGCCGCAAACGCGCGAGCATCTCGCGATTGTGCAACTGCTCGGCATCCGGTGCGGCGCCATAGCGCTGACCAAAATCGATCGCGTGGACGCACAGCGATTGCGGGACGTACGTGAGGAGGTTGCGGCGTTTCTGCAAGGCAGCGTGCTGCAGGATGCGCCTGTATTTGATACCAATGCATTGCTTGCCGATGACCCTGGCGTCGTCGCGCTGAAGGCGCATCTGCATGCGGAGGCCGCCGCATGGCACATGAAGCGCGACGATGGCCTGTTCCGCCTTGGCGTCGATCGGGTCTTCACGCTGTCGGGGCAGGGCACCATCGTAGCGGGGACCGTGGTGGCGGGAAAAATCGGCGTCGGCGATACGATGCTGCTCGCGCCGACGAATCTGCCGGTGCGGATACGCAATATTCATTCGCAGAACCGGCCAGCCGTGGTTGGACACGCTGGCGAACGCTGCGCGCTGAATGTGGTGGGAATTGACAAAAGCGCGATCGAGCGTGGCAACTGGATTGTCGATCCGCGATTGTCGCAGGCGTCGGAACGTATCGATGTGACGCTGACGCTGCTTGCCGATGCACCGTTCACACTCGAGCATTGGGCGTCGTTGCACGTGCATCTGGGCACGCAGCATCAGGTCGCGCATGTCGCGCTGCTCGACGCTCAGACACTGCGCGCGGGTGAGCAGGCGCGCGTGCAACTCGTGTTCGAGCGGCCTGTCTGCGCGCTTCCTGGCGACCGCATTGTCGTGCGCAATGCGCAGGCGAGTCGCACTGTTGGCGGCGGTCACGTGCTCGACCCGTTTGCGCCGTCGCGCAAGCGTCGCTCCGCAGAGCGGCTGGCATGGCTCGACGCGCTTCAGATCATGCTCGACACCGGCGCGTTGGACACCCTACTCTCCCGGGCAGTGAATGGATTGTCGCGCGCGTTGCTGGAAAGACTGACTGGCATGCCGGCTGTGGCACTTGAATTGCCACCGCTGACGCACGTTGTGGACCTGCCCGGCGGCGATGCGTTGCT
This sequence comes from uncultured beta proteobacterium, assembly GCA_963738755.1. Classification (GTDB taxonomy): domain Bacteria; phylum Pseudomonadota; class Gammaproteobacteria; order Burkholderiales; family Burkholderiaceae; genus Paraburkholderia. The sequence goes on along the minus strand of CAVTXZ010000017.1, from coordinate 8,695 downwards.
GGTTGCGGATGCGTCGTGGCAAGCGTTGGGTACGCGGCTCGTTGCGACGCTGCAGCAATTCCACGAGCGCTTTTCTCATGAACTGGGCCCGGACACTTCACGCTTGCGGCGCATGGCAGCGCCCTTGGTACATGATGCATTGTGGCGCGCGCTTGTCGGCGCTGCCGAAGCGCGTGGCGAGATCGTCAGACACGGGCCCTGGCTGCATCTGCCAGACCATACGGTTACATTCGACGACGCCGATCGCGCACTCGCACAGACGTTGCTGTTGGCCATGAAAGCGGGGTATTTCGATCCGCCATGGGTTCGCGATCTGGCGGCGGCGCACGGTGTACCCGAAGAGCGCGTGCGCCAGTTGCTGCGCAAACTGGCGCGGCAGGGCGAGCTTTTTCAGGTTGTGCAAGACCTCTTTTATCACCCTGACGCGATTCGTGAACTGGCTTCGATTGCGGCTTCCGAAGCGCAAAAGAACGGGGGCACGGTAGCCGCTGCGCCTTTTCGTGATGCCACCGGTCTGGGACGAAAGCGTGCCATTCAGCTTTTGGAATTCTTCGACCGGGTTGGCTATACTCGCTTCCACCGTGGCCTGCATCTGATGCGCGCGGATAGCCGTTTGTTCGAGTCGCTTTGATTCGCTGTTTGCGTTGTAACGAGTAGTGGTTCAATCACCGTAGGAAGGCATTCGTATCCGGTGGTGCGGCTGGGCTTCAAACCCAGTTGAGGGCGTCAGCCGCTCTCAGGTCGGTTCGACTCCGGCTGCCTTCCGCCAGACATGGCTTCCGGGCGATTCCAATCTCTTTTGTGCAATCCATCAATTGATGTCGGTTTTCGACATGAATTGATTGTACTCAATGTCAAAGTCAGTCCGGAAATTCACTGACTGCGATTCTGAGATTTAAACTGGATTGGTCAAGTCGGCTTCACATTATTCCCGACCAGGGAGCGTAATCTTCTAAGGAATCGCTCACCTTCGCCATAACCGAGCTTGGTTCATCAACTGAAGTCACCTCAGAGCTTGGACCGCTGGCACGTCTGCCCCGACAGGCCGCGAAGAGGAACGTGGCGGCGATGCCACGTTTCATCCGACTGCATTGATAACACCTGAACATCAATGCTTCAAAAAAATGCACTTATCGCGTAGATCCTTTTGCGTGAGTATCTGTACTCAAGATTCCAGCGACATTGGAACGAAAGTAAAACGCATCGGAGACACGACTATGCACAACGCACGGCGCAACTTGCCCGGCTAACGCGCTGCAAGACATTCCTGCGACCCGCCTTGTTGGGCCGTGCAGTTCCGCGGTCCAGCCGGTTCAGGCATCGGACAACAAAAGCACGCCCTAGCCCCGCCAAGCCGAACTCCAACGGCGCTACGGCTGCGTTTCACACCTATCGCTTCCGACTGGCGCGCGTCAGCGTTCAGTCGACAGCGCCGATCGGCCTGTTTCTTTTCTATCGCAATGACCTTCAGGAGACATTTCCATGCAAATCACCGGTATGTTGCACGGCGCACGCCTGTTGCAATTCGTCGGATTCCCAGCGAGTGAGATCCTCGGCCCGAGCGCCAGCGAGGAGGAAATCAAGACGATGATCGATCGTCATCGTCAGATTTTCATCAAGCCGGTCTTCAAGGGCGGAGTCGGCAAGAAGGGCAAGGCGGGCTTGCTGGGCCGCGCGACCGATCTGAAGACAGCGTTGGCCGAAAAAGAGCGGTTGTACTTCGCCGAGCATACCGTCGGCCACCTGAAGGCGAAGGCGAACGGCGTGACGTTCGAAGCTGGCGTCCCGGCCAAGCACGAGGTCTACTTCTCGATCACCGATTCCACCCGCTTTCGTGCACCGACCATGACGCTCTCGCACATGGGCGGCATGGACATCGAAGAGGTCGATCCGAAGCATGTGGCGATGGTGCCGTTCGATGCGCTGACCGGCCTGAAGGCGTTCGTCGTCGCGAATGCGCTGAGCGAAATCGGTGCGCCGAAGGAGATCATCTCGCCGCTCGTTCAGCAGTTGCCGAAACTCTGGGAGCTCTTTCACGACTTCGGCATGACTACGCTGGAACTGAATCCGATCCGCATGCGCGAGGACAAGAACGGACGCCTCACGCCGGTTGCCTGCGACTTCAAGTGCGGCTTCGATCGCGACGATCCGCGCTGGGCGCGTCTCGGATTGCCGCCTCATCTGTTCTCCGCGGATTACTCCGATTTCGAACAGGAGATCAATCAGCTTCGCACCCACCAGGGGCAGAGCGACGTGTACGTGATCAACGACAAGGGGACAATCCTCGCGCCGACCTTCGGAGGCGGCGCCAATTCGCTCGTGACTGAAATGCTCGGCGACGCCGCGATCATCTCGTCGGATTTCGGCGGCAATCCGCCTTACGCGAAGATGAAGGAAGTGGCCCGAATCTGCTTCAGGCACTGGCTCAAGCAGTCGAATGTGCTTTTCATCATCGGCGGCAAGTCGAATAACACCGACATCTTCGAGACGCTGCGAGCGATGGCCGATGCTCTTCGCGAACACTTCAGCGAGCATGGGCCGACGCCGCTTTACGTGGTGCTCGGCCGCGGAGGGCCGAACCTCGTGCGAGGGATGGCCGCGCTGAGGGATACATGCGACTCGCTCGGTCTGCCGTACCGGCTGTTCGGATTCGATTCCGACATCAGCGAGGTCATCCAGTACGCACGGCAGGCGGATGCGTGGATGCGCGCCGGCGGCCGAGCCGAGATCGCAGCACGGATCGGCGCGCCCGCGACCGAAACCGAAACGGCTCAAGCCTGAGGAGAGCGACATGTACAAGCAAACCAGCAACCAGTTCAAGTATTTCGTTGGCGTCAACTCGCTCGCGCAGATCGCCACGCGCGACGATCGCGTGTGCGTACTTAACATCCTGGGCGGTGAGTCCTCGGACGTGACGCCCGTCAGTCATGCATTCTCGGGCGGCAATATTGTCTTCGGCACGGCGCCGGGCAAGGGCGGCCAAGTGCTCGCCACATCTATCGGCGATATTCCGGTTTACAACAACGTCCGCGAGGGTCTGGAAGCGGGGCACCGGTTCAACTGCGGCGTGGTCTATCTACCGCCATCGGCGGCCCGCGACGGCGTCGCCGAACTGATCCGCGTCAATCCCGATCTGAAGAAGATTTTCATCATCACCGAGAAGATCGCCGTGCACGACGCTCGCGAAATTCGCGCTATGGGGCAGCAAGCGGGCATCGACATTTTCGGGGCGAACGGGCTCGGCGTCGCCGACTCGTGGAATCGCGTGAGAATCGGCGGAGCACTCGGCGGCGACAATCCGGACGATTCATTGCGCAAGGGATCGATCGCCATCTTCTCGAACTCCGGCGGCTTCAGCACGACGATCGCGCAGTACCTGCGCATGAGCGGCTGGGGCACGTCGACCGTCATCTCGAGCGGCAAGGACGTCTACATCCACTACGCCGCGCCGGAATTTGCGTTCGCGCTCGCCAACGATGCGCGCAGCAAGGCCGCCGTGCTCTATTGCGAACCGGGCGGCTACTACGAAGCCGATGCGGCCTTCACGAAACCGGTGGTCGCCTGCGTGGTGGGCCGATGGAAGAGCCGCCTGACGCGTGCGGTCGGCCATGCGGGCGCGATGGCCGGCGGCTCCGACGACGCGCAAGCCAAGGAACGCTGGTTCATGGAGAAGTTCGGCGTGGACCGCCTCTTCACGCCTCGACGATCCGTGCTGCTCGGCCAGGGGCGCGGTCGTCACGAACATCGCGCATATCCCGGCTGCGTTGACTGCCGTGATGCGCGCCAACGCGACGATGCCCGACTTCGAGCCCGAAGGCAGTCTCGCGCTCAAGCCGTGGTTCGGCTCCGACCAGGGCATCCAGCTTCCGTCCGGCCTTGCGATTCCCGTGGTCGGTGCGGTCGCCCCCTATGACGAGCAGGTCTTGCAGGTCAATCGGCAAGTCGGGGCGATTGCGCCGCGTCAGGCGCTCAAGGACGCATCGGGCGCTTCGCAGATGGATGCGAAAACGCAGGTCAGCAGCCTGCATGGCGCCTCAATGCTCGACGCAGCGACGCATTCGCTCGAAGCGAACGTCAGCCTTGCCCTGCTTCACGAGTTCGGCGGCGAGAACGACGAGAAGCTCATCGATGTCGCGATCGCCGCGTTCGTCAATCTGCACGGAACGCCGGAACTCGCGGCGGCGCAAGCCGCTCGCGAGGCCGGAAACGCGCCCAACGCGATCCTGGCCGCCGCGGCTTCGATCATCGGGCCGAATCGCCAGCGAGCGGCTCGGGATGCCGCGAAATGGATGATCGATCGCTTCTCGGCAGCCGGCCTTACGAGCGCGCTCGATGAGAACTTCGACATCGCCCGGATCGACGCGAGCGGCAGCGAGCCGTTTTTCGCCGACTCAAGCGATCCGCGCGCTGAGGCGATGCTCGCGGGACTCGCCGAGCGTGGGGTCAAGTCGGTCCTCGTCCGCTGGCTCGCGTCTCAGCCTGATCACCCGACGGCCGACGCGGTGCTGGCCGCGATCACCACGACGCTCGCGTGGGGACCGCTGATGCGCAAGCGCATCTCGCGCGTTACGGCCGAGAGCCTGCCCTGGTGGACCATGCTGTTCGGGACGCTGATCGGCGCATCGGCGGACGCCTCGCGACACCGTCCAGACGGCTTCTGCGGCTTTACCACGCAAGCTTTGCTGAACGAACACAGCCTCACCGAAATCTGCTTTGCCGCGCTGCTCAACCTCGAGCCCGGGCCCGACGATCTGTTCGCCTTCAAGACGCTCGTCGGTCTGCTGCTCACCAACGGTCCAGGAGCCATCTCGGCGCAGGGTGCGAAAGGCGCGGTATCGGCCGACGGTCCGGAAAGTCCAGAGCGAGTGCAACTCAACAAGGCGCTGGTCGGCTTTCTCACGCATACCGGCTATACGCATGGCGGCAACGGCTATGAGGGCATCGCGTTCCTGATCGAAGCGTTCCGGGACAGCGGCCTCGCCGATCCGTCCGACCCTGCACATGGCGTGGACCTGCGCTCGCTGGCCGAGCGCTCGGTCGAGCGGTATGCGCAGTACAAGGCCCGGCAGAAGCATGCCGGCAGCCTCGACATCGCGAAGCTGCCGGGCGTGAACCATCCCGTCTTCAAGGACAGGCCGGTCAACCACGACCCGCGCGAAGTGTTCATCGCGGACCTGTGCGAGAAGCGTGGCGAATACAACGTGTTCCATGCGTTCTATCGCGAACTTGTGCAGGCGTTGTTCGATGCCGGCGTCTCCCGCAACGTGTATTGCGTAAACGTCGATGCGGTGATCGCAGCGCTGCTGCTGAAGATGCTGTGGCAGCCGCTGCGACGTGGTGAATTGACCGAGACCGATCTGGAAACCGCCGCATTCACGATCTTCCTTTATCCCCGCATGCTCGGATGCGCGGCGGAAATCGACGATCACCTGAACCGGGGACGCAACATGGACACCCGCACGCCCGCCTCTCAGTGCCGCTTTGTGGCCTGAGCGCTTCCCTGGCACTGATAACCAACGGACATCAATCGTTTCGAAAATAGCACTTATCGTTTCGCGTCGTTCGGGCGAATATTCGACAAACAACAATCCGCCCGAACATCGCAAAGTTCAAAATTTTCAGGAGACACCTCGATGCATTCCTCCTCACCCCCGCTGGCCCCCGGGCAATCGAAGGCATCCGCCGTGCTACGCGTGACGGCAGGCAACTTCCTGGAGCAGTTCGACTTCTTCCTGTTCGGCTTCTATGCCACGCAGATCGCCGCCGTCTTTTTCCCGGCGGCGAGCGAGTTCGCATCGCTGATGATGACGTTCGCAGTCTTCGGCGCGGGCTTCCTGATGCGGCCGCTCGGTGCGATCATCCTCGGCGCGTACATCGACGATGTCGGCCGCCGCAAGGGCCTGATCGTCACGCTGTCGATCATGGCGAGCGGCACCATCCTGATCGCGTTCGTGCCCGGCTATGCGACGATCGGACTCTTCGCCCCGGCGCTGGTTCTCATTGGTCGTCTGCTGCAGGGCTTCTCGGCGGGCGCTGAACTCGGCGGGGTATCGGTGTATCTCGCCGAAATGGCGACGCCGGGCCGCAAGGGCTTCTTCACCAGTTGGCAGTCGGCGAGCCAGCAAGTGGCGATCGTCATCGCCGCCGCGCTCGGCTTCGCGCTCAATCAGTGGCTCGACACGGCGGCGATCGCCGCGTGGGGATGGCGCGTGCCGTTCTTCGTCGGCTGCATGATCGTGCCTTTCATCTTCATCCTGCGGCGCAATCTCGAGGAAACGCAGGAATTCAAACAGCGCCAGCATCGCCCGAGCATGAAAGAGGTCTTTGCTACGCTCGTGCAGAACTGGAATGTCGTGATCGCTGGCGTGCTGCTGGTGGCGATGACCACCACGAGCTTCTATCTGATCACGGTGTATGCGCCGACCTTTGGCAAGACGGTCCTGCATCTGAGCACTGCCGACAGCCTGCTCGTCACGCTGTGCGTGGGTGTCTCCAATTTTATCTGGCTGCCGATCGGTGGTGCGCTGTCGGATAGAATCGGACGCCGTCCGCTCCTTCTTGCGATGACGATCCTGGCAATTGCGACCGCCTACCCGGCGCTGTCGCTGCTGGCCCACGCACCGAGCTTCGTCAACATGCTGCTTGTGCTGCTCTGGCTCTCGTTCATGTACGGCATTTACAACGGCGCGATGGTCGTCGCGCTCACCGAGGTGATGCCAGTCGAGGTGCGCGTCGCCGGATTCTCACTCGCCTACAGCCTCGCGACAGCGGTCTTCGGAGGTTTTACGCCCGTCATCTCGACCGCGCTCATTCATATGACGGGTGACAAAGCCGCGCCAGGCTACTGGATGAGCTTCGCCGCGGTGTGCGGGCTCGGTGCAACACTCGCACTGTACCGGCGCCGTCGCGTTCCGCTGCATGCGGCTCCCTGAAGCATCGCACGCCTCCTCGAACATTAGACTGACATTCTATCGCCCCATGAAATCCTTTCTTCTGAAACTCTGCACCGCGGCGCTGCTCGGCACCTGCGCCGCTGCGGCGAATGTGCAGGCCGCAGATCTGCATGTGATGAGTTCGGGCGGCTTTACCGCCGCCTACAAGCTGCTCGGCCCGAAGTTCGCGGCGTCCACCGGCAATACGCTCGATACCGCGCTCGGCCCGTCGATGGGCAAGTCGCCGGAGGCCATTCCGAACCGGCTCCAGCGCGGCGAGCCTGCCGACGTGGTGATCATGGTCGGCTACGCCCTCGACGACCTGATCAAGCAGGGCAAGGTGATTCCCGATTCGCGCGTCGAACTCGCGGATTCGCGCATCGGCATGGTCGTGCGCGACGGCGCGCCGAAGCCCGACATCGGGTCCGAGGCGGCGCTCAAGGAAACCTTGCTGCATGCCCGGTCGATCGCTTACTCGGATAGCGCGAGCGGCGTCTATATCGAGCGCGAGTTGTTCAAGCGGCTCGGCATCGAGGAGCAGGTGAAGACCAAGGCGAAGATGATCCCGAAGATTCCGGTGGCGTCGGTGGTTGCGACCGGCGACTACGAAGTGGGATTTCAGCAGGTGAGCGAGTTGCTTCCGGTGAAGGGCGCGGCGTACGTCGGCAAGATTCCGGAGTCGATGCAGTCCGTCACGCGCTTTGCAGCCGGCATACCGGTCGGCGCGCAGCATCCGAAGGAAGCGAAAGCGCTGCTCGACTATCTCGCGTCGCCCGCCGTGCAGCCGGAGGTGACATCGACCGGGCTCGATTCCGTCGCCACGCATTGAAACTAAGGCAACGATTCAGCCCGTCAGGTCGGCGGGCTGATCGAATGCATCCTCAGGCTCATGCGCCAGGCTCAATGCGTTCTTCAGGCGCACCCGGTCGCAGGAACGCTCCCACATCGATACGAAGATCACCGCGCAGGCATTGCTGATCACGCTCGTCAGGGCGCGCGCCTCGGACATGAAGCGATCGATGCCGACCAGTAGCGCGACGCCTGCAACCGGCAGATCGGGAATGACGGCGAGCGTCGCGACGAGCGCAACCAGTCCGCTGCCCGACACGCCCGCCGCGCCCTTCGACGTGATCAGCATGACCACAAGCATCGTCGCGATCTGGCCGCCCGAGAGGTGTACATCGCACGCTTGCGCGATGAACATCGAGGCGAGCGTCAGGTAGATCGCCGTGCCGTCGAGATTGAAAGAATAGCCGGCCGGCAGCACCAGTCCGACGATACCCTTGTCGCAGCCAAGCGCTTCGAGCTTGACGATGAGGCGCGGCAGCACGGGTTCGGTCGACGACGTCGCGAGCACGATGACGAGTTCCTCGCGGATGTAGCGCAGCAGCCGCCAGAGTGAGAAGCCATGCAGGCGTGCAAGTGGAGCGAGCGCGCAGACGACGAACAGCAGGCACGCCGCATAGAACGACACCATCAGCATGCCGAGCGAGCCAATCGAACGAATGCCGAAGCGGCCCACCGTGAACGCCATCGCGCCGAATGCGCCGACGGGCGCAAGCCGCATGATCATCGCGAGGATGCGAAACAGCACGTGCGCGATGCCGTCGATGAATTCCTGTACCCGGCGCCCGGCGCTTTGGTTGGCGTTCAATGCGAAGCCAAACAGAAGGGCGAGCAGCAAGACCGGTAGCACCTCGCCTTTCTCGAAAGCGCCGACAAGCGTCTCCGGAATCACATGCAGCGCGAATTCGACGAGTCCG
>CAVTXZ010000016.1:0-494704 GCA_963738755.1 uncultured beta proteobacterium | reverse complement strand
GGCGTCGAGCGCTCGCCGGCGCGCGCCGATCTGACGCTGGTCAGTTCGAACGGCGACGCCCTGCTGACCGGCTTTGAATCGCCGTTGCAGAAGAATCGCAGCGCCGTCGCGCTGGTGAGCGCGGCCGGCCAGTCGGACGCCGATCTGTCCGCCGCGCTGCTCGATGCCGACGTGCTGCCGCAGATTCAAGGCGCGATGGCGGTGGTCCACGGCCGCAACGTCACCATCACGTCGAACGGCGAAGCGTATTACGTCGGCCATCTGTCGCCGCAGGAGTATCTGCGCTGGGCGCTGTCGTCGCATCCGCTGCTGTTGATGCTGGGCGGCGTGGTCGCCGCGCTGATCATCGCGGGCCTGTTCTACCGGACGCTGCGCTCGATCGCCGCGCGCCGCCTGAAGGACTACCAGGACTGATATGCGGGTTCGAATCAACAAGGCATGCGTGGCGCTGACGCTGGGGCTGGCGGCGTCCACGAGTTTCGCCAATCTGATGAAGGTCGCCCAGACCACGGCCGCTCCAGGCGCGTGCGGCGACTGGAGCAGCTACCGCACGTTCGTCGAACGGTTCGTGCAGGCCGATGGCCGCGTGATCGACTACTCCACGCCGGCGCAGCAAACTACGTCGGAAGGACAGTCGTACGCGATGTTCTTCGCGCTGGTCGCGAACGACCGCGCGAGCTTCGACCGCCTGCTCAACTGGACCCGCACCAATCTCGCGGGCAATCAGTTCGACGCGCAGAATATGCGGCTGCCGTCGTGGCAGTGGGGCAAGAAGCCGGATGGCTCGTACGGTGTACTCGATGCGAATTCCGCCGCCGATTCCGACTTGTGGATCGCCTACGATCTGCTGCAAGCCGGCCGTCTGTGGCGTGACCCGAGTTATACGCAACTCGGCGAGGCGCTCGCCGCGCAGATCGCGCGCGAGGAAATGACCACGCTGCCGGGCGTCGGCCCGATGCTGCTGCCCGGACCGCAGGGCTTCAAAATCGGCGATGTGACGCGCCTGAATCCGAGTTATCTGCCGTTGCCGGTACTGCGCGCGCTGGCTCACGAACTGCCGAACGGCCCGTGGGCCAAGCTCGCAGAGAGCGCGTACAAGCTCATCAAGACCACTGCGCCGCAGGGCTTCGCGCCCGACTGGGCGGCATGGCAAAACGGCCAGTTCGTGGTCGATCCGAAAAACGGCGACACCGGCAGCTACGACGCGATCCGCGTCTACCTGTGGGCCGGCCTCGCCTCGCCCGCCGACCCGCTCGCGAAGCCCTGGCTCGCGGCGCTTCGGCGGCATGCGTACGAAGGTCGCGCAAACCGGCATTCCGCCTGAAAAGGTGTCGTCCACCACCGGCATCGGCAGCGGTGAAGGTCCGTTGAGCTATTGGGGCGCGCTCGCGCCGTACTTCAAGGCGCTCGGCGACGAGCGCGGCCTCGGTCTCGCGCGCACCCATCTGGCCGCGCTCGACGCCGGCGTGCCGGGCCGCGAACCTGTCTATTACGATCGTGTGCTGGGTTTGTTCGGCACCGGATTCATCGACGGCCGCTATCGCTTCGACGAAGCCGGCCGTCTCGTGCCGAGCTGGAGAAATGCATGCGATTGAGCGCCCTCGCGTTGTCATTACGCTTCGCGCTGAGCCTCACGGCTGTCTGCTGCGTGGCGACGGTTTCACCTGACGCGCTGGCGCAGGACTCGAAAGATCCCCTGAGCGTGCTGATCGACCAGGGCAAGTATTGGCAATCGCACCAGCGCGGCGACCTCGCCGAGCAGGCCTGGCAGAAGGTGCTGCGCATCGATCCGAAACAGCCCGACGCGCTGTTCGGCATGGGCATGGTGCTCGCCGACCGCAAGGACGGCGCCGGCGCGCAGCAGTATCTGGCGCGTCTGAAGGCGGCCGCGCCGAACTATCCGAATCTGGACGAACTGGGCCGGCGGCTCGGTGAATCGAGCGTGCGCGACCAGACCGTGAACGACGCGCGGCGGCTCGCGCAAAGCGGCCAGAGCGCGAGTGCGGTGGAGCAATATCAGCGCGCGCTGAACGGCAAGCCTGCCACGCCCGAGCTGCAACTGGAGTATTACCAGGCGCTCTCGGCCACGCCGCAAGGCTGGGATCAGGCGCGCCGCGGCCTCGAACAGCTTGCCCGCGACAACCCCGACGATCCGCGTTACGCCCTCGCCTACGCACAGCATCTGACCTATCGCGACGTGACGCGCCGCGACGGCATCGCGCGGCTACAGAAGCTGACGAGCGACAGCACGGTGGGGGCGTCGGCGAAAAAGAGCTGGCGTCAGGCGCTGTTGTGGCTCGACGCGCGGCCGTCCGATGCCGCGCTCTATCAGGCGTATCTGCAAACCGCCCCCGACGACGCCGCGGTTAAGGCGCGCTTCGATTCGATGGTGCAGCAGGACAAGGCGGCGCGTGACCGCACGCAGGAAAACACCGCCGTCGATTCGCGCGGCCGCACGATCGCCGACGGTTTCGCTTCGCTCGATCGCGGCGACCTCGTCACGGCGCGCGCGAAGTTTTCGTCGGTGCTGGCCAATAGCCCGAACGATACCGATGCGCTCGGCGGCATGGGCATCGCCGCGTTGAAGCAGGAGCATTTCGCCGAAGCCCGCAACTATCTGGAGCGCGCGTCGCGCGGCGGCAATCCGGCGCGCTGGAAAACCGCCCTCGACAGCGCGACCTACTGGACCTACACGAGCGATGCAATCGGCGCGCGCAGCAATGGCGAGTTCGCGAAAGCGAAGTCGCTGTTCGAACGCGCGATCGCGACGAATCCGTCCGACGTCACCGCACAGGTCCTGCTTGGGGAAATGCTGCTCGCGAACGGCGACCCCGCCGGCGCCGAACAGGCGTACCGGATGGCGCTGCGCCGCCAGGCCGACAACCCCGATGCGATCCGCGGCCTCGTCGGTGCGCTCGCCGCGCAAGGCCGTGGCGACGAAGCGTTGCAATTCGCCAATCAGCTGAATGCCGAACAGCAGTCGAAGGCCGGCGGCATCAACCGTCTGCGTGGCGAAGCGCAGGCCGCGCAGGCGCGCGCGGCCGAGGCACGCGGCGATCTGGGCAGCGCGCGCAGCCTGTTCGAAGACGCGCTGCTGAACACGCCCGACGATCCCTGGCTGCGCCTCGATCTCGCGCGCATTTACGTGCGCCAGGGCGCGGTTGCAAATGCCCGCAGCATGATGGACGGCCTGCTCGCCGCGCATCCCGACATGACCGATGCGCTGTATGCGAGCGCGTTGCTGTCGGCGGAAACACAGGACTGGGCAGCGGGCCTCGCGCAACTCGAACGGATTCCGGTCGCGCAGCGCACTGACGCGATGACGACTTTGCAGCATCGGTTGTGGGTGCATCAGCAGGCCGACATCGCAACACGCATGGCGCGCAACGGGCAGACGCAACAGGCGCTGGCCGTGCTGCATGCCGCCGAACCAGTGGCGGGCAACAGCCCTGAACTGATTGGCGTGCTCGCCACCGGCTATCAGCAGGCGGGCGATCCGAACCGCGCGCTGAGCCTCGTGCGCGGCGCGATGAACGCCGCACCTGGCAACACCGATTTGCTGCTGCAATACGCGGGCATTCTGTCCGCCACACAACAGGAAGCTGAACTCGGCATGGTGATGCGACGGCTCGCGTCGATGCCGCTGACGCCGCAGCAACGCACGGATTTCGGCAATCTGAATCTGGGCATCGTCATCAAGCAGTGTGACACGGTGCGCCAGCGCGGCGACCTCGCCAGCGCTTACGACGTGATCGCGCCGTGGCTCGCGGCGATGCCCGACAATCCCGATCTGCAGGCGGCTCTTGGCCGCCTCTATTCGAGCGCGGGCGACGACCGCAATGCGCTCGCCAGTTATCGCGTCGCGCTCCAGCGCAAACCCGACGACCTGAACCTGCTGCAAGCGACGATTCCCGCCGCCGTCGGGGCGAAACAGTTCAGCTATGCGGAATCGCTCGCGAATCAGGCGCTCGCCGCGGCGCCCGGCGATCCGGGTGTGCTGGCCACCGTCGGCCGCATGTATCGCGCGGAAGGCAAGCTGTCGCTCGCTTCGACTTACCTGCAACGCTCGCTGGTCGCGGCCAATACGCCGCTGATGAGCAACGCTCGCGCTAACGCGAACACGTCAGGCAATGTGCCGCGCGGCTGGGAAGTCGCGATGCGGCGGATCGGCGCGACACCCTTGCCCGGCACCAATCCCTTCGAAGGCAAAACCGCCACGGTCGCGCCGGCCGACGCCGACAACGCCGCGCGTGCCTCCCTCCCGTACTCGCAGTCCTCCTTGCCGACACAGACCGTGCCGAACTATCCGCCGCCCTCGCAGCCCGCGCCTTATGTGGCGCCTTATGTGACGCCTGCGCAGCCGTACGCGCCGAATCCCGCGCCCACCGCCGTTCCCTACAATGCACCGCGTCCGGGCGCCAACTCCGGGGGCTACGGTCAGGAAGCCTACGGGTCGAGCCAGTCGGGTGCACCGTTGCAGCCTTATCCGGGTCAAGGCCAGCAACCGGCGCAAACGCAGATGCCAGCGATGCAGCAGGCGCCGCAACAGCCGTACAACGCGTCGTATCCGCAGCAGGCGCAGTATGTTCAGCAGGCGCCGTATCCGCAGCAGGCGCCCTATGCGCAACAAGCGCCGGACGGTTACACGGCAACGCCATGGCCGATGTCGCCGGCTGCGCGCGAAGCGCAGGCCAATTCGGGTTCGATGCAACAACCTCGTTCCACGGGTTCGACCGCGAGCACGAACTCGAAACGCTCGACTAGCAAGAAGCAGAGCGCGTCGGCCAGCAAACACAACGCGCCGACCTATGCGCAGGCGCCGTATGGGCAGCAGCAAGGCTATGCACAGCAGCCCTCTTACCAGCAGCCTTATCCGCAACAGCAGCAGGGCTACGCGCAGCAGCCCTATCAACCGTATCCGACGCAACAGCAGGCGTACGGCCAGCAACCGTACCAGCCCTATCCGCCGCAGCAGCCATATCAGAATCAGGGCTCCGGCTACTACGCGCAGCAGCAGCCCTACATTCCGCAGCCGCCGACCGGCTACGCCCAGCCGTACTATCCGCAGCAACCCGGCGCGAACGGCAATGGCGGCAACTACGCGCCGTCGAACGTTGCGAACACGCAGACGCTCGGCGTGGCCGAAGAGCTTGCACAGGTCAATCGCGAGCAGGCGAGCACCGTGTCAGGCGGGATCGTATTTCGCAACCGTTCCGGCGAAGACGGCCTCTCGTCGCTCACCGACATCGAGGCGCCGGTGCAGGGCCGCATCAAGGCCGGCAATGGCCACATCGTCGTGACGGCCACGCCGGTTACGCTCGACGCCGGCACGGCCGCGGGCAATGTTTCGACGCTCGCGCGTTTCGGCGCGGGGCTGTCCAACAGCACGTCGAAGGCGGCGGCGACTGCCGGCACGAACACGTATGGCAGCCAGACTGCCAGCGGGGTGGGTTTGTCGCTCGGTTACGAAGGCCGCAACATCAACGCCGATGTCGGCGTCACGCCGATTGGCTTTCGCGAGACGAACATCGTAGGTGGCGCGCAATATAACGGCGCTATTACCGACAAGGTTTCCTATTCGTTGGCTGTCGCACGCCGCGCCGTGACCGACAGCCTGCTGTCTTATGCCGGCGCGCGCGATTCCGGTTCCGGTCTCGAATGGGGTGGCGTGACATCGAATGGCGGCCTTGGCAGCCTTGCATGGGACGACGGCACCAGCGGCCTGTATGTGAACGCTGCCTATCAGCACTATCAGGGTACGCACGTGGCAAGCAATAACGCCGTCAAGGGCGGTGGCGGTGTTTACACGCGCGTGCTGAAGGATGCTGATCAGACGTTGACGGTCGGGGTGAACACGACGCTGATGAGCTACAACAATAATCTGTCGTACTTCACGTACGGCCAGGGCGGCTATTTCAGTCCGCAACAGTATGTGATTCTGAATTTGCCGATCGAGTGGACCGGGCGCAATGGGGCATTCACGTATGACGTGAAGGGCTCGATCGGCGTGCAGCATTATCGTCAGGATGCGTCGAATTATTTCCCACTCAATGACGACTCCGGACGCCAGGGCGCGGCGGCGAATGCTGCTTCCGTTGGGACCGGTGTGGATAGCGGGGCTGTTTATCCTGGGCAGAGCAAGACCGGGGTGTCGTATTCTTTGAGCGCCGTTGGGGAGTATCAGTTGGCGCCGCAACTGGCGTTTGGGGCGACTGCGTCGCTGGGGAATGCGTATGAGTATCGCGAGTGGCTCGCGGCTGTTTATGTGCGGTATAGCTTTAGCAAGCAGACGGGCTTGCAGCCGTTTCCGCCGACGCCTTTGAGTTCGCCTTATTTGTCGTTGTCGAATTGAGGTTTTTTTTTACCTTCGGTATTGGTTTTCTTTTGCCTTTGGCGGTGGTGTTTCCTTGTGCCTGCGGCGTTGGCGTTTCCTTGTTTTGTTTCTGGTTTTATTAGCGTTCCCCCTGTGCGGGGGGGCACTCACTTTCTTTGCCGCCGCAAAGAAAGTAAGCAAAGAAAGCGGGCTCAAACCGCCAATTCTTAAGCGGGTCCCCTGGCTTGGAGGGTGTCGTGGCTCCGTAGAGATCGAGCCTGCGCACCCGCCCGCCTGAGTGACCAGGCCGTCATTCTTCCGGCGGCGCTGCGCGCGCCGATGCGGTACTTCTTCAAACCGCCCTCCCACCACGTGCATCAGGTTTGCCTGATAGGGCGGCTTGCACTTGCATAAGCTGGCGTGACTCGCGGGTTTCGGTCCCGGCGCCAGCACTTCCAAACCATCAGTATCTTCCAGCGCCTCGCCGAGGCGAAGCCGATGGCCCCCACCGCGCACAAACGAAGCGACTGGTTTCCCCTGGTGGACCCATCCGCGACGCACGCAGTGCGGAGTGGGAGCGGATGACGGCTGTGTCACTGTCGGTTACCGGCCGCGGTGTGATCCGTTAATCGGGCCACGATCCCCTCCAAGCCAGGGGAGCCGCTTAAGAGTTAGCGGTTTGAGCCCGCTTTCTTTGCTTACTTTCTTTGCGGCGGCAAAGAAAGTAAGTGCCTGCCCCGCACAGGGGCGAACGCTAATAGACCAATAACAAAACAAGAAAAGGCCAACGCCGTAGGCATAGAGAAAAAACCACCCCTGCCCTCAAGGGTTTCCCCTGCTCCACCCAAGCCCAAAACCCGCCGTAAACACCAGTAACCACCAAGCCCCTCGCCGCAGGCGAACCCCCAAGACCGACCACTTTTGCGCAAGCAAAAAAAACCCGATTGCTATGACTCTGAATAAAAAACTGGCCTCTATGATCGCCGTCCTCTGGGCCGGCCTGATCCTGATCGGCGGCTTCGGCGCATGGCAAAACCGCGCGTCGATGATCGCCGACCGCCGCGATCAACTGACCTCGCTGATCGACCAGGCCAACCACATCGTCAACCGCTATTACACGCTAGCGCAACAACACACGATCACCGAACAGGAAGCCAAAAAACAGGCGCTGGAAACGATCGCCACCATGCGTTACGGCAAAGACGGCTATATCTCCATCAACGACTCGCAGCCGGTCATGCTGATGCACCCGATCAAGCAGGACATGGTCGGCAAAAACATGGCGCAGTTCGCCGATCCGGCCGGCAACCATCTGTTCGTCGATATCGTCAACGCGGGCAATCACGACGGCGGCGGCTTCGTCGACTATCTGTGGGCCAAGCCGGGTAGCGACCAGCCCGTCGCCAAAACCAGCTACGCAATCCACTTCGCGCCGTGGGACTGGTATCTCGTCACAGGCATGTACATGGACGACGTGCAGCAGGCGTTCTATGCCAATCTGCTGCGCTGGCTCGTCATCACCGTGACGCTCGGCGCCATCGCCACCGCCGTCATGCTGCTGGTCCTGCGCAGTATCCGCCGCACACTCGGCGGCGAACTGGAAGTCGCGGTCGAAGCTGCCCAACTCATGGCGCGCGGCAACCTCGCCACGCGCGTGCCGGTGCAGTCGAACGACACGGGCAGCCTGCTGCTCGCTCTCCACACCATGCAGGCCGGTCTCGTCGACACCGTGTCGCGCGTACGCCAGGGCACCGAAAACATCAACATCGGTGCAACCGAAATCGCCGCCGGCAACACGGATCTCTCGCAACGCACGGAAGAACAGGCCGCGGCGCTCGTCGAAACCGCGTCGAGCATGGATCAGATGACGGTCAACGTGAAGCAGAACGCCGACAGCGCGCTACAGGCCGCCCAACTCGCCGGCCAGGCGGCGGATGTCGCCACGCGCGGCAGCCGCGTGGTCGACGACGTGGTCCGCACGATGGGCGAAATCACCAGCAGCTCGCGGCAGATCGGCGACATCATCGGCGTGATCGACGGCATCGCGTTCCAGACCAACATCCTCGCGCTCAACGCAGCGGTCGAAGCAGCCCGCGCAGGTGAACAGGGCCGCGGCTTCGCGGTGGTCGCCGCGGAAGTGCGCAGCCTCGCGCAACGCTCGGCGACGGCGGCGAAGGAAATCAAGGCGTTGATCGAAACCTCGACGAATACGGTCGAAGCCGGCGCGTCGCTGGTGGCCAACGCCGGTTCGACCATGGGTGAAATCGTGCAGTCGGTGCGCCGCGTCAATGAAATCCTCGAGGAAATCAGCAACGCGTCGCGCGAACAGAGCGCGGGCATCGAGCAGGTCAATCGCGCGGTCGGTGAAATGGATCAGGTCACGCAGCAGAACGCCGCGTTGGTCGAGGAAGCCGCGGCCGCCGCCCACTCGCTGAAAGACCAGGTGGGCGTGCTGCGCGAAGCCATCGCGAGTTTCGCCCTGCCGGCCTGAGGCATTCGCCCAGGTCATCACGCTCTGAAACGAGCAGGCAAAAAAGAAGGCGCTCGACAGGCGGAGAGCGCCTCTTAACACGCCGCGTCGGAGTCGACGCATTAATCGAACGAGTCAGCCGCGCGGATTTTTAAATCCCCGCGGCTTTTTTTCGCCCGTCTACACCGTCGCCGCGTCCGGCGTTGGAATGCCCGGCCGCTCCCCGCACGCCGGGTCTCGCATCATGATTACGTTACGCTTACAATCTGAGCGATGCTGATTGCCGCCAGCGGCGCAGTCGCCGCTGCCGATTCACGCGGCGTACGCTAATCCCGCTGCACGCCAGGCGCGCGCAGCTTTCGCCCAAGGAGCACGCTCGACAGTCACGCGCCACCGGTCGCCGGCCTCGCCGGTTCCCGCTCGTCACGCAACGCTGCTCGTATCCGCACCCATGATCCAGAAGAAAAAACCGCAGTCGCACGATCCCTACGCACCTGCCGTGAAGAACCCTTTGCTGGCCGCGCGCCTGCCGATGTGGCGCTCGAAATTCATCGTCCTGCTGGTGTTCGGCGCGTTTGCGTCGCTGGCGGGCCGCGCGTTCTGGGTGCAGGTGGTGAACCAGGACTTCTACGTCGATCAGGGGCAAAAGCGCTATCAACGCACCCTCGAACTGGATGCGACGCGCGGGCGGATTGTCGATCGCAACGGCTCGATGCTGGCCGTCAGTCTCGCAACCTACGAGATCTGGGCCAACCCGAAGCTGATCGACGAGGCCGCCGTCGCGCCGCTCTCGAAGCTGCTCGATCTGCCGCTCGCCGAATTGCGCCGCCGTCTGGGCGCCGACAAGCTCTTCGTGCTGCTCAAACGCCAGGTGGATGCCGACACCGCCGCGCGCCTCGGCAAACTGGGTATTACCGGCATCACGCAGATCGCGGATTCGAAGCGCTTTTATCCCGAGGGCGAATCGGCGGCGCATGTGGTCGGCTTCACGGATATCGAGGACAACGGCCAGGAAGGCGTGGAACTTGCCGCCAACGAGCAGTTGCTCGGTGTGCCGGGCCAGCGCGAAGTGATCCGCGACCGTCTGGGGCGGGTGGTCTCCGAAACCCGGCCACGGGTGCCGGCGCAAAACGGCGACACGATCCATCTGACGATCGACCGGCGCATTCAGCAACTCGCCTATGCGCAACTGAAGGAAGCCATCGCCAGACATCGTGCAGAGGCCGGCAGTGTGGTCGTGCTCGATGCGCGCAACGGCGAGATTCTGGCGCTCGCCAACTATCCGAGCTTCGATCCGAACGACCGCACGCGCCTGACCGGCCGGCAACTGCGCAATCGCGCGGTGGTCGACACGTTCGAGCCGGGCTCGACGATCAAACCGGTGGTCGTTGCGCTGTCGATCGACGAGGGCAAGGTACGGCCGCAGAGTGTCATCGATACCGCGCCGGGCTGGTACAAGATCGGCCCGGCTGTGATTCACGACACCTCGAATCATGGCGCGATGACGGTGGCCGAGGCGGTGCAGAAATCGAGCAATATCGCGCTCGCCAAACTCGCGCTGAACCTGTCCGCCGAAAAGATCTGGACCAAGTATCAGGAATACGGGCTCGGCTTGCGCCCCGAACTGACTTTTCCTGGCGTCGCCTCGGGCAAGGTCCGGCCATACAAACGCTGGCGCCCGATCGAGCAGGCGACCATGGCGTATGGCTACGGCCTGTCCACGTCCCTGCTGCAGATTGCCCAGGTCTACACCGCTTACGCCGGCGACGGCACGATGCATCGTGTGAGCCTGTTGCGCGATGGCACGGACGGCGCAGCGCCGGCCAGCGACAAGGGTCATGCCGTGACCACCCCCGCCACCGCGCGCGCGATCCGCTCGATGCTGGAAATGGCCACCGGCGTCGGCGGCACCGGACGCGCCGCGGCGGTGGAAGGCTACCGGATCGGCGGCAAGACCGGCACGGCGCGCAAGCAGGTCGGCGCCAGTTACGCGAAAAACCGCTATCGCGCGTTGTTTGTCGGCATGGCGCCGATGAGCGACCCGCGGCTGATCGTCGCCGTGATGATCGACGACCCGGCCGGCAAGGCATTCTATGGTGGCACGGTGGCCGGGCCGGTGTTCGGCGCGGTGACGGGTGGAGCGCTGCAATTGATGGGCGTGCCGCCCGATGCATGAGCGGCATAAGGGATGCGAGGTGCCCGAGCAGGCCGCTCGATGCGGCCCGCATAGGCCGTTCCGCTTAACGACTATTCACAAGTTTTCACTGCGCGGTGCCGCGCCACGCTTGCTAGACTAGCCCTCGCGCTAAGCTATGCCGAAGGTGTGAAAAAGGAACTCGGCAAGACCCCGCCCGTTTCGGAAACGGCACTGCCTTAACGGCTTGCCGACGCCGCGCGCATGGTTCAGTTTGGTACGCGAGCGTCCGCGGCGGCCACCAGCGCCTCAATACGATTGCGGCCGTTGCGTTTGGCCTGATACATCGCCCGATCGGCTTCCTCCATCATCGCGTGACAGGATGCGGCGGCTTCGGTCGTGCCACCGGTCATCGTGCGCGCCGCGACACCGATCGATACGGTCAATGCAATGCGCTCGCCCCGATCGTCCTGCAACTCCAGTCTTTCGACCGCCTGCCGCACACGCTCGGCGACGATCAGCGCATCGGCCCGGTCGCCTTGCAGCAGCGCGGCAAACTCTTCGCCGCCGTAGCGCGACACAGTGTCGCCCAGACGCACCTGCTGCCGCACGCAAGCCGCGACCGCAGTCAATGCGCGATCGCCGGTATGATGGCCGTAGGTGTCGTTGATACGCTTGAAGCTGTCGACATCGATGAAAAGGCACGCCACCGGCGCGCCATAACGGACGGCGCGCATGACCTCTTCACGCAGCCGCTCATCGAAATAGCGGCGGTTGGCAAGGCCAGTCAACGCGTCGGTCATGCCCAGTTGCTTGAGCCGCTCGCGATGCGCGACATTGTCGAGACTGGCCGTCACGATGCTCGCGAAGCGTTCCAGAATGTCGGTGGCCATGCCTTCGCCGAAACGCAGCGGGTCGTTACTGCCGAGGCACAGATAGCCGCTGACCTTGTTACCGGCCGCAAGCGGCAGCATGATCGCGCTCGCCGGCGCATGCGTGTTGCCGAAGAACGCGCGGCGCGCCAGTTCGTCCAGCTCATTCCCCTGCCCCAACCATGGCCGGCCGTCACCGCATAGGCCTTGCGCGACGAGTCCGCCTTCGCGCGAGGTCATCAGGCCCGGTTGACCGAGGGCTTCAACGGCGCGCGGCTCGAGCAGTTCCAGCAGCATCGGTGCATGGTCGTCGAGCCAGAGCGTCACGCTCGCCAGCGAGAATTCCTGCGGCAGATGGCTAAATAGCGTATCGAGAAACGATGCGAAATCCTGCGCGCCGATCAACCGCAGCTCGACGTTCTGGAAGCGGCGCAGCGTGCGCTCGTTGTGCTGCACGGTATCGACGAGCGAACGCAGGCGGTCGGAAAGTGGCGTTTGAGCGAGATTCGTCACGTTATCAATGAAATGGCGCAAAGGCCAAACGGGGTCGACGCCCCCAACAGCTTTAATAACGGCCAATTCCGTGAGGTCTTAAGGGCAAGATCAGAGCGCGGGTTCTAACCGACGGGTCGATGTCTGACGCGTTCTTAAGTCTGGCTTAATTCTTCCCTGTAAATATGCTTCACAACATCCCCTGTTGAGCCGCCAGAACATCGGCGGCGCTTTTTTCTCCGGGTGTCGCAATGCGCTGAAAGATGTACCGCCTGCCTGCGAAAAAAGAATGAAGGAGTCACACGATGGTTGAAGACACGGTATTCGAGCATTTGCGCGCGATGCCCGGCAACGAATGGGTGCGCCAGATCCACTCGTGCAAGGTCTCGGACCCATTGCAACCCCCTTGGGGACGCTCGTACAGGCTCGTCGAATGGACCATGAAACACACACCCGAATCGAGCCGCCGCGTGGTGCCCGCGGAAAGCACGCCGCTTGAAATCG
Organism: uncultured beta proteobacterium; assembly: GCA_963738755.1. GTDB lineage: Bacteria > Pseudomonadota > Gammaproteobacteria > Burkholderiales > Burkholderiaceae > Paraburkholderia. The sequence continues at coordinate 481,919 of CAVTXZ010000016.1, read as the reverse complement.
CTCAGGCGGTTGTGTCGCACGTGCCGGGACGCCGTTTCTGCCAGCACGGCGACGAATAACGCACCTGTTGTCAGCTTTTCGTGCGTTTGGCCACTTCTTCGCTGAACAGCGCGAACTCTTTCGCCACCGCTATGCAACAGTCGGGCGTCGGATCAGACGCTTGTACTACGCGTTCACCGCGCTAGCCGAGCGTAGCCGTGGGATTGCAGAAGGCCAAGGCGTCTTCCAATCGGTCATTGCCCCAGAACATTTCATCGCCGACAAGAAATGTCGGCGCACCGAAAATGCCCCTGGTCGCGGCCGCTTCCGTCTGCTCGCGCAAACGCAGTTTGTTGGCATCGCTTTGCGCGTCGGCGATGATCTGCTGCGCGGGCAGGCCCAATTCATTGAGAACTTCACTCACCACGTCGATCGAGCCAATGTCGCGATCTTGCACGAAGTTCATCTGCATGATCTGCCGGCAGTATGCGGCGATCCAGCTCTGGTCGTCGCCGAACAGCGCCACGCGCATTGCGAGCAATGCAGCACGGGGAAAGGTTGTTGGAAGCGTCAGGGCGAGCCCGTATTTGCGGCATTGGCGCTCCATGTCTTTCCATACATAGGCGCCCTTTTGCTTCTGCAATACGAATGGCGAATTGTCGAAACCCAACCCGCGAAAGATGGGACCGAGCAGGAAAGGACGCCACCGCACCAGCACGCCCCGCTCCGCCGCCAGCGCTTCGATACGCATGACGCTCAGATAGCTGTAGTTGCTGCCGAAGTCGAACCAGAACTCGATTTCCCGCGCAGTTGAAGTAGTGGGAGTCGCAGCGTCTTTCATTTTTTTGCCCCTCCTGATCATGCCTCGCCGGATAACACCGCCGGTATTTTCGGATCACGTAACGCTCCGGCGCAACGGCTGCGGTCAGTACGTTCAATGCGAAATCCGATGTGCCCACGCTGGCGAGACGCCACGCCGCCCTCCGGCGCACGACACGCCTCGCCCGAAACAGTCGGCGCCTTTGCAATCGTTGACAGTATGTGAGAACGGCAATGCCTATGATGGGCTGATTCCCGCGCTACATACATTTACGGTTACGACATGAATTATCCATACGACGTTCTGACTGCCGTGTGCCTCTTCATCATCGTTATCTCCTCAACGATCTTGCTGGCGCTGTCCTGAGTCCTGCACACCCCCGCACGTCTGCTCTGCCATAGCATCTCAAACGTTCTGCGCGGTTCTGTAACCGGACGGGCTATACTGTACATATATACAGTGTTTTTAGTCCGATCAATGCGTCTTCCTCCCTTCGAACCTCCAACGCTCGCCGAATTGCGCGCCTGGTGGCGCACGCGTGACGAACAGGCCGTGCAACGGCTGATACTCGAGATCCAGCGCCAGCGGCTCACCTTGCTGGAACTACGTTATCTGATCGACGCCGGCGTCCAGCAGGCACGCGCAGCGGATCGCACGCTGGTTGAGCGCGGCGAACCGCTCATGACATTGCGGATACGGATCGCGCAGGAAGTGCTGCGCGTGGGTGACATCGACGATACGCGGCACATAAGCCGTGCCGAACAGGAAAGGCTTGCCGTGCGCACCGAGGGCCAGATGGAATATGCGCGCGAAGGCCGCTTGCGGCGGCAGCGCCGCAACATCTGACTTCAGTACGGCCGCGTGCCCATCCGCACGGAAGGCGCGGTGCGCACCCGGCTTAGCGGGTTTGCGCGGCTACGCGCAGGCCGAGCGAAATGAACAGCACGCCGATGATCTTGTTCTGCCAGCGGGCCAGCCACGTCAGGCGTTTGACCAGTTTTCCCAGCGGACGAATGGTCATCACGATCAGCGTCGTATAAAGCGCGCTCATGCCGACGAAGATGAGGCCGAGCGTCGTGAATTGCAGGAACGACGAGCCATGCTCGGGATGGACGAACTGCGGCAAAAACGCGAGAAAAAACAGCGCGGTCTTGGGATTCAGCACTTCGGCGGGGATCGCCTGAAAGAACGCTTTGGAAGCCGATACCGGCGGGACTGTCGGCATCTGCACGCTCGTTTGCTTTTCGCGCAAGGCGCGTATGCCCAGATAGACGAGATAGGCCGCGCCGACGAATTTGACCGCATTGAAGGCCAGTGCCGACGTCATCAGGAGCGCCGACAGGCCGATCGATGCCGCGAGCGTATGAATGAAGTCACCCGTGGCGATACCGAGGCCGGTGAGGATGCCCGCCTTGCGGCCGCCATGCACCGTACGCGTCAATACCAGCAGCACGGCCGGACCGGGAATCAGAAAAAGGCCTAGCACGACGGCAACGAAGGTCCCTAGCGTGGAAAGGTCAAGCATGTCGTCTCCTTGGTGGCGCGCTGGGTCCGGCAGACATGGGGGCGCGTTCAGCGGATGATTGTAGACGAACGGTTGAAATCCGGATTGACGCGGCATGAACGCGCTCGGCTGGCGCTCGCGAAAGAGCCTGGCGATGTGTGGCGACCGTGCGCGGTTGGTTCGCAGGATATCAGCCGGCTATCCGTTACCATTGCAAGCGCTGGGCCGCTGAAGCGGTCTGCATTTTTCATTCATCGAAGTCTTTGCCTTGCCCACCTATACCTTGCCCGCGGCGTTGACTGCGGAACTCGAGATTCGCAAGAGCCGGTTCATCGCGTATGCGATACCGGTCGCTGACCGCGACGCCGCGATGGCTGAATTGCGTCGTCTGCGCGACGAGCATCCTGCTGCGACGCATGTTTGCTGGGCGTTGCTGGCGGGTGGCCAGTCGGGCATGTCCGACGACGGCGAGCCGTCTGGAACTGCGGGCCGGCCGATTCTGGAGGTACTTCGGCATCATGATCTGGACGGCGTGCTGGCGGCTGTCGTGCGGTATTACGGTGGGGTGAAGCTGGGCGCAGGCGGGTTGGTGCGGGCTTATACCGATGCGATTGCGTCGGCGCTGTTGAATGCGCCGAGGGTTGAGAGAGTTGCTCAGGTTTCGTTGATCGTCGAAGTGAGTTATGCCGATGAGGCGAAAGTCCGGAGATGGATTGAGGCTGAGGGATATGCGTTGGTGGAGAGCGCTTATGGGATGCTGGTCAGGATGACTGTTCGGTTGCCCGCGAATGCCAGGGGTGAGGCCCAGCTGGCGCTGGTTGATATGACTCAGGGGAAGGCTGGGTTTTTTTGAGGGTTTTTGCCTTTGGCGGCGGCATTTTGTGGTTTTGGTTTTGGTTTTGGTTTTGGTTTTGGTTTTGCCTACGGCGTTTGGTGTTTCTTTACTTATTGGTTTATTAGCGTTCCCCCTGTGCGGGGGGGCACCTACTTTTCTTTGCCGCCGCAAAGAAAAGTAGGCAAAAGAAAGCGGCTCACACCGCCAACTCTTAAGCGGGTCTCCTGGCTTGGAGGGGCCGGTGGTCCGATCAACGGATCACACCGCGGCCGGTAACTGCCAGTGACACAGCCGTCATCCGCTCCCACTCCGCACCGCGTGCGTCGCGGACGGGTCCACCACGGAACCCCCCCGCTTCGTTTGCGCGTAGCGGAGGCCATCGGCTTCGCCTCGGCGACGCGCCGAAATATACTGAAAGCTTTCGCAGCGCCGAAGTGGGCAAGTGGGCAAGTGGGCAGGGTATGCCATGGCGAGCTGCAGCGGCGGGCAAACCGCATGCATAAAGTGCGGCGGGTGTTTTGATGAAGTACCGCGTCGGCGCGCGCAGCGCCGCCGGAAGCATGACGGCCTGGTCACTCACGTGGGAAGGTGCGAGGGCTCAGATTCTACGGAGCCACTACACCCTCCAAGCCAGGAGAGCCGCTTAAGAATTGGCGGTTTGAGCCGCTTTCTTTTGCCTACTTTTCTTTGCCGCGGCAAAGAAAAGTAGGTGCCCCCCGCACAGGGGCAACGCTAATAGACCAATAAGAATAGAAACAGCCAACGCCATAGGCATACAACCAAACCAACACCGCCAAAGGCAAAAAGAAATCAAAACGCGTATTTCATACCGGCAAAAACACTCCTCCCCTCACCCGGATAAAAAATCGCCCCACTAGCAGTGGCCGCATTCGCCACTGTACTCACATCACTAACATACCGCTTGTTAGTCAAATTCCTGGCATCGACAAACACCGACACCCCATTACGAAATTCCATCCCCGCTTGCAACCCAAGCAACGCATACCCCGGCACCCGCAGCGTATTGGCATCATCAGCCCATGCGCCGACAGGCACCCAATCCACTGACGCGGACACATGAAAACCATCCGCCCGCGCATAACTCAAAGCCGCGCGCAGCACATTGGCAGGCACGCCAGCAATCCGATTCGATCCATACTGCGGATCGTCCTTGAAGCGGAAATCACTCAGATTCCACAAACCGGATAAGGTAATCCGATCCCCCGACCCCGGCTTGAAAACATCGCGCCACACATCCACCGAAGCACCCGCTTCAATCCCCCGCATTACAGTCTTGTTTGCATTGAATGTATTAGCCGGAACGTCAGGGTTAATCGTGTACTGCAGCAACTGATCCCGCACTATCGACTGATATGCAGTCAGATCCCAACTCACCCTGTCACGCGTGCCGCGCGTCCCCACCTCGAGCGTCCACGCATGCTGCGATTGCAACGGCGTAAACCGCGTGGTCGACGCGAACGATTGCGTGAGGTCGGTAAAGTCAGGCGTGTCCTGGCTGCGCGTGATGTCGATAAAGGCCTGAATCTCGCGATTGGGTTGCCACAAAAACCCAACCTTCGGATTGACGCCGTTATACGTCTGGCTCGCCGACTTGTAAGTCGGGTCCGCAGCAAGACCGCCATGGTCCACATAGTCCCGCACGTCGCGCAGCGCCTTCACCCCGGTCATCAATGCGACCGTCGGCAGGAAAAACAGGCGGTTCTCCACGTACGCCTCGTAGTTATACGCACTCTGCGTCGAGTCGAGCGTCTGCGTGCCCCGGTTGCCAGACACATTCACATACTGCCGCGCCTGTGTATTGCCGCCGAAAAACCGTGCACCCACAATCACGTCGTTGCGCATGCCGCCCAGGTTCAACGTCGCCGTGTAGCGCGGCGCGACGCCATAGGTCCAGCCATCCTGATCGATCACCTGGAAGATCGGGTGATACAGGCTCTTGTGAATCGCCCACGTGTCGATGTCGAGTTGCCCGACATCGAGCTTCACGCTCGTGCGATTGGCGATCCGTTCAGTACGCGTATTGCGCGCCTGATCGCCGGACAGTGCGCTGCCCGCCGCCTTGGTCGGGTTGTTCAACGCGTCGCTCAGGCTCAGCGTGCCCGGCAATTGCTGATCGACAATATATGCACCCAGATAGAAGCGCGTCTCGACGTTCGGGCTGAAGCGATAGCCGACGTTGGCGTTGAACTGCTCGTACTGGCCGCGCGAATGCTGACGAAAGCCGTCGCTATGATCGACCGTGAAGGTGCCGATAAAATCGAGCGGCCCCGCCACGCGCGAGAACTGCGCGCTGCTGCGCACCGTGCCGTAACTGCCGCCTTCGAGCCGCAAGATGTTCGGCGCCAGCGCGGTGCGCGCGGTCGGCGTCAGGAAGTCGATTGCACCGCCGAGCGTCGACGCTCCATAAGCGAGACCGTTGCCGCCTTTATAGACCTCGGTCGCCTGCAAGGCGAGCGGATCGATCTGGTAGTAGTCGCCGCTGCCGTCGGCCTGATTGGTTGGTATGCCATCCTGAAGAATCTCCAGGCCGCGCGTATGGTACGAACGCGCGATGCCGGAGCCGCGGATCGAGAGCCGCAATTCCTGGCCGTAGCGGTTCTGCACGAATACGCCCGGCACATCCTTCAGGACGTCGCGCAAGGTGAATGCGTAAGTGTTCGTGTACGCCTCGCTGTCGACAAAACCCACCGAGCCCACCGTTTCGTCGAGCTTGCGTTTCTGTTGTGCGGGCGTGCCAGACGTCAGCGAGCCATCCACCTGCCCCTGAACCACAATGGGTGCGAGCAGCTTCGGCTCTGCTGCGTCGGAAGGCTCGCCGCTTTGCGCGAACGCATGCGTGGCGACAAAAACCGCGGCTCCCGAAAGTGCGCCGCTTCGTTTAATCAATCGATACATGTGATGAGGTCCCGGCGCTGCGTCGAGGCAGCGTCTTCTGAGTGTGAAAGTTCACGCGGATTCGATCAGTTCGAATGCGAATGCATGTGGACGTGCGCGGACGCAGCGTCTGTCGCTGACGAAGCAGCCGCGGCAGGCTCCGCCGCGGCCGCCTTCAGGCGAACGAACGGTGCCGGACTGTGCAACGCGTGCCAGCTTTGCCCGTCGGCGGGAATATCGGTCCATTCGCGGTGGCCGTTTTCGCAGGTCTGCACGATCGGAAAATACAAAGTCTTGCCGGCGGCATCGGGCAGCTTCATGACCAGGCCAAAACTGTCGTAAAGACTGTCGGGCAACGGACCGCCGCGCCATTCGACTGAACCCACCGACTGCGTGATCGACGCGCCGTGTTCGCCCTTCAACGGCGGTTCGATGGCACGCGTCTGGATATCGACGCGCCAGCCGGCCTTCATTTGCGGTTTGACCGACAACACATCAGCGGGTATGGCGACCTGAATGGCGACGGTCGACGAACCATCGCAACCATGCGGCACATTCAGCGTGGTCTGGAAGTAAGTACCGCCAACCGCTTCGTTCGGTTGCGCGGTGATATGGGCGAAAGCCGGCGCGCAATTGGCAGCGGCGCCGAAAACGAACGCGAGCTGACGCGCCACGCGTGCGAGAGTACGAGTGTGCATAACGTTTCCTGGGAACGACGAGTGGGCCGCGCGCTACGAGCGCGGTCTAAACGGAATCGGAAACGCCAGCTGGAGGTCCACGCGGACGGTTCGGAGAGAACCGCGCCGGCAGTCGAAAGCCGAGCGCGCGTGCGTACACCGCAGGGCCGAACGCCGTGGATGCGCGCGGCAAATTAAAGCCGCCGCCCGCGAGCGGCAAATGATGCGCAAGAAAACCGCAATAACCGCAGGCCTTGTCGTGATGCGTCGACGAGTTCGGCGTGCCTTCGTGTGAATCGTCCGCTACGGCATGGATCGCACGCGCAGCATGGGTCGAACACAACTCGGCCAATGACACCGCGGGCGAAGCCGCGCTTTCGCGCGCCGCCAACATCTGCGTAATGACAGGCGCGGCCAGCCCTAGCCAGAGCGCCAAAAGGCCCAGCCATGCTGTCAGCCGCGCGTGCCCCTGACGTGTCATGCAAAAACTCCGCGAAAGACGGTCATCGTCCAGGCTGTCGGGTTCGTTGCGCAATGCCGGTCGTCATGCTCGTGCCGGCGCATGACGCAACCTCAGACAAGCTGACGAACGCGAACAGGCACGGCTAGCGGTATGAATCGGCGAAGAAAAAATGCGGGTCGGCGCGGTCGGGCAACGAGTGGCATCGGTGCAATAGCGGCGTGCGTATGGACGCATGCCGTGTCTCGCGCGTTGACGGACCGGCTGAAATCAGAGAACGGCGACAGGCGGCGCGCGTGGCTGCGCCGAGAAAACGGGCGTAACGGACGGTCCGTTGACGCTTGCATGGACAACCGCGGTGTGCGCGAACGCAGCCTGTGTCGCGAAAGCGACCGGCACCGGCGGCACGACAGGAACATGCGCGAGCAGCCCGCAATAACCGCATGCTTCCCAATGAAGCGTCTGCGAATGCGATGCGCCGGCTTCCCCGTTGGCAGAGGGAGCAGCTTGCGCCGAACAAAGGTCGGATAACGCCGCGTCGAGACGGTCATGCGCGCTCAACGCTTGCGACACCGTAGGCGCGAGCGTTGTCATCAGGATTGCGAGCAATCCGAGGATACTGCCGATCTTCTGTAGATGGCGGCGCAGCATGCGACGGGATTTTAAGAATTGAAAGCCGTGCGATTATGCCACGCGAATTCGCGAGTGCGACAGTCTTGTCGACACGCGATGACCGATACAGCGCTCTACATGAAATCACGCCCGGCAGTTATTGTCGCGGATCGGCCGGCTGTTACCATGTGGCTCTGGATCGGCAAGACCCACGTCCGTCCGGACTCGCGAAAGCGCTGGGGAGACTTCGCGAATTCAAATATTGATCCGGCTGCCTCGCGGTTCGCCTGTGTGACAGAGGCGTGTATCCTGTTTCAAGACCCGCCGCCGTTTTTGAATACGTTTGAACTTAAAGGGCACCTTTTCTGACCTCGACCGCCGCTTTTCCCCGCACAGCGCACGAGTCGCCGCAACAGAGCCAGTCTGTACGGCAGTCGCTCAGTTTCACCCATCCGGCCTTGAGATCCGCCGTACTCAAGGGCTGCGGCGTCATCGCGCTGCCGTTGATGCTGTCCGCATGCTCGTGGTCGTGGTTCGGCCTGAATAGCTCGCCGCGCGCCGTGGCGCATCCAACCGGCTGGCTGAGCGTGGCGCCCGCCCGTGATTTCGCCTATATGCCGGCGCGCAACGGGCGCATTTCGCCGAACCGGATCGAGAACACGGCGATGACGGTCATCGTGCTGAAAACCGATATCAACGAAGCAGTGCGCAACAGTGTCGCGAACAGCCTGCAGATCGCCGGCTTTCATCTCACCGAGAGCGGAAAGATCCTGAGCGGCAGCATCGAAAACTTCACGGTGGACGACGCACGCTCACCGGCATTCTGGACGCTGAAAATGCGCTACATCGTGACCGATGCCGCGACCCAGAAGGTTGTGTTCTCAACCATCAAGACGGTCCGGCAAAAGGCGCCCAAATTCACCAGCAGCACGATCGCGATCGAAGATACCGTCAAGCTGAGCGTCGATGCGTTGATCGGCGACCCGGGCTTCGTCAAATCGGTGAATTGACTGAGCGGGTCGAATCAGTAAGGGCCGCGCTTTCGCTACAATTGAATCGATGCGCACGCGACGCCCGCCGTCACGCGCGCCCAATTCGTTGCAAGCGTCCCTTCTCCCTGCGAGTCGTCATGTCCATCACCGCCTGGCTGTTCTTTCTGCCTGCCTGCTTCGCGATCAACCTCGCGCCCGGCCCAAATAATCTCCTGTCGATCAATGTTGCGGCGCGTCACGGCTTCATGACCGCGTTTGTGGGCGGCACCGGCCGGCTCGTCGCATTCGCGTTGATGCTGGTGCTTGCCGCAACCGGCCTCGCGGTTGTGCTGCACGCATCGGAATGGTTTTTTCTTGCGATCAAACTGGCCGGCGCGGCGTATCTGATCTGGCTGGCAATTCAGTTATGGCGCAGCGACGCCCCCGCCATCGACACGACCCAACAGGACGACGCCTCGCTCTGGCGCATTGCACGACAAGAATGTCTGGTGGCGGCCGGCAATCCAAAAGCAATTCTGGTTTTCACCGCTTTTTTGCCGCAATTCGTCGATATCGCCAAGCCGATGGCGCCGCAATTCGCGGTACTTGGCGCGAGCTTTCTGGTGCTCGAATGGGTGGCGATAGCGCTCTACTCATGGGCCGGCATGCACCTCGGCAAGTGGCTCGTTCAAGCGAAAGTACGGCGGTGGTTCAACCGCTGCTGCGGTGCTTTTCTGGCAGCCATCGGCTTGAGTTTCCTGCTGGTGCGGCGGACCTGAAACGTCCCTTTGCCATACGCGGCGCGGTGACCGTTTAACTGCCCATTCAATCGCACCCGCTTTCCGGCCTGCTAGCGCATGCATAAACAATCGCTAATGGACGGCCGCAAAAACTTTAACTATCCCCAATCGTCCCTCGCCCCTATGCTCGAACCGTGACTCGCCGCCGTGGCACGGCGATATACGGCAGCGGGCAAGCAGCTTCTCATAGTCACAGGGGCGACATCATGAAGATCTGTATCTTCGGAGCGGGAGCGATTGGCGGTCTGATGGGCGTGCAATTGGCGCGCGCCGGCGCGGATGTGAGTTTCGTCGCGCGCGGTGCGCATCTCGCGGCGATGCGCGAACACGGCGCGCGCCTGATCATGGATGGCGAGACGATCAGCGCGCCAGTGCGCTGCACGTCCGATCCGCGCGAACTCGGCGTGCAGGATTTCGTGATCGTCACGCTGAAAGCACACTCGCTGCCCGGCGTGGTCGATGCCATGCAACCTCTGCTCGGCAAGCACACCGCGATTGTCACGGGCGTCAACGGAATTCCCTACTGGTACTTCTATCAGCATGGCGGCAAGTTCGCCGGCACCCGCCTCGCCAGCATCGATCCGGACGGCAGCCAATGGACCAAGCTCGGGCCCGAACGCGCGATCGGCTGTGTGCTGTACCCCGCGGCGGAAATCGTCGAACCGGGTGTCATCAAGCATGTGTACGGCAAGAAATTCCCGATAGGCGAGCCGAGCGGCGAACGCACGCCGCGCATTCAGCAACTGCACGAGATCATGCAGGCAGCCGGTTTCGACGCGCCGATCCGCGACAATATCCGCGATGAAATCTGGCTCAAGCTGTGGGGCAATCTGTGCTTCAACCCGATCAGCGCGCTGACCCACGCCACGCTCGATGTCCTCACGAGCGACCCCGGCACACGCGCGGTGTCACGCACGATGATGCTGGAAGCCAAACGTATCGCAGATCAATTCGGTGTGCATTTTCGCGTGGACGTCGAAAAGCGCATCGACGGTGCGGGCGCGGTCGGCGCGCACAAAACCTCGACACTGGTCGATCTGGAAAACCGCCGGCCGATGGAAATCGATCCGCTGCTGACGGTGGTGCAGGAAATGGGCCGTCTCGTGGCCGAGCCGACGCCCACCATCGACGTCGTGCTCGCGTTGATCAAACTGCGTGAGCGGATGGCCCTCCAGGGCGATTGAAGTTCAACGGGCTTTTCAATGTTGAAGAAAGGATCGAACGCCCGGCGTTCGATCCTTTTTTTGCGTGGCTATTGATCGATTGCCAGCCACACGGCTTTGGGCTCGGTGAAATTCTCAATCGCCACATCGCCGTGCTCGCGGCCAAAACCCGAATCGCCGGAGCCGCCCCACGGCAGGCGCACGTCGGTATATCCGTAGGTGTTGATCCACACCGTGCCCGCCTTCAGATCGCGCGCAACCCGATGCACCCGTCCGATGTCCGCGCTCCATACACCGGCCGCGAGGCTATACAACGTGCCATTGGCAATGCGTATGGCGTCGGCTTCGTCGTTGAAACGGATCACGCTCGCCACCGGCCCGAAAATCTCCTCCTGGGAAATGCGCATTTCATGTTCGACGTTGGCGAACACGGTCGGCTCGACAAAGAAGCCGCGCTCACCGATCCGCGCGCCGCCTGTCACGAGCGACGCCCCTTCGGACTGTCCTGCATCAACATAACCGAGCACCGTCTTCATCTGCGCGGCGGAAATGAGCGGCCCCATCGAGGTCTCGCGTGCAGCCGGATCGCCGACCTTGATCGATTTGGCGCGCGCTGCCAACCGTTCGACCACTTCATCGTAGACGTCGCGATGGGCGAGAATGCGCGAGCCCGCCGAACACACCTGGCCGGTGTTGAAGAAAATGCCCGATGCCGCCGCGCGCACCGCATTGTCGAGGTTCGCATCCGGGAAAATCAGATTGGCCGATTTGCCGCCCAACTCAAGCGTGACGCGTTTGAAGTTGCCCGCGGCGCCCTGCAGAATACCGCGCCCCACCGAAGGCGAGCCCGTGAACGTCACCTTGTCGATGCCCGGATGCGCGACCAGCGCGTCGCCGACCACTCGCCCCTTGCCGGTGACAATATTCAGCACTCCCGGCGGCACACCCGCTTCAAGCGCCAGTTCGCCGATGCGCAAAGCCGTCAGCGGCGTTATCTCCGCCGGCTTGACGATCAGCGTGCAGCCGCACGCCAGCGCCGGTGCGATCTTCCACATGCCGATCATCAACGGGAAATTCCACGGCACGATCGCGGCGACCACGCCGACGGGTTCACGCAACGTGTATGTCAACGCATCGGGACGCACCGGCACGACCTGGCCGTTGATCTTGTCGCACCAGCCTGCGTAGTATTCGAGCGTATCGATCGCGGCCGGAATGTCCTGGCGCATCACCGCCGAAATCGGCTTGCCTGCATCGAGGCTTTCCAGCGCGGCGAGTTCTTCCAGATTCGCGCGCATCAGACCGGCGAGACGCATCAGGATGCGGCCCCGCTCGGCTGCCCGGATCGAATTCCACACTTTTAGCGCGGCGCGTGCTGCATGCACCGCGGTGTCCACGTCGGCGGCGCTGCCTTGCGCGACCAGCGCAATCGGCTCTTCGGTGGCCGGGTTGATGTCGACGGAATATTCGCCGGTGCCCGGCGGCAAGCGCTTGCCGTCAATCAGCAGATCGTGGCGCCTGAGGTCGGTTTCAATTTCCATCATGAAGCTCCTTGGGTGGGAAGTTGCGTTAACTGACTGGGCGCCGGGCCTGGCCCGCGCTGCCGGCTGAGGTTGAGGTGGGGCTATGTGGCTATGGCTCATGCAGCATCGCGCCGTCCGGCGCCTCGTCCGGCCAGACGAAATCGCGCGAGCTGGATCGGGTTATGCCGGCCATATTCGAATCAGCGCCGGGCGGCATGCCGAACTGCGCCCACGCCGCTGCGGCGTTGGGTCTGAGCGAGCGATTGCGGCGATGCACGAGCATCGTCGTCAGATTTACCTCGGGAAGTAACGGCCGCGACACCAACGGCGCGCGCGGCGCAGGCCAGTGCGAATCCACCGGCAACACGCCGATGCCCAGGCCGAGTTCGACCATGCGCCATACACTGGCAACGTGACCGAGTTCCTGCGCCGGGCGCCGTTTCAGACCATGCACGCTGAAGGCAACGTCGAGCGCGGCGCGTACGCCCGCGTCCGCATTCAACGTCACGAGCGGCACATCCTGTAACGCGCTCCATGGGATGCCGGCATGTTTCGCCAGCGGATGCGCGGAGGGCAACACCGCATGCAGCGGCGTGGTGAAAACCACTTGCGCGTGCAACAGATCGCCCGCCAGCGGTTGCACCACCGACACCACGCCAAAGTCGACTTCACCTTGCTCGACGCTGGCGAGTACCCCGTATTGCGGCTGATCCCTCACCGACACGATCAGTTCCGGAAAAGCCGCTGCACAACGCGCCAGTCCGTCCGCCACCCAGCCCGACGACAACACCGGATTGCTCGCCAGCACCACCACGCCGGTATGCCCGTCGTATGCGGCACGCTCCTCGCGCAGCGTCAGATCGATTTCATCGAGCAGGCGGCCAATTCGCCGTTCGAGACTGGCGCCCGCATTAGTCAGTTCCACCTGGCGCGTGGTGCGGTCGAACAGTTTCAGTTCAACCGCGTCCTCAAGTTCACGCACGCAGCGGCTCACCGCCGACTGCGTGAGATCGAACTCGCGCGCCGCGCGCGTAAAACTGCGCTCACGCGCAACGGCGACAAACACCTTGAGTTGCTGCAACGAAACGTTCATGACTCAGTTGCCGGGCACAGGTTGTTCACCCTACTCACCTGTCTGCTCGGGCCAGTGGCTCAGCCGCGAGGCATTGGCCCCGGCAGTGGCCAGCGCAACCTGGGGCTGGTTATGCGATTCGATCCAGCGCGAGCGCATCGGCGCGAGCACGAACTTTGCCGAGATGCCTGCGGCGATCGTGACGACCGCCGCGACGATAAACACCAGGCTCCAGCCACCGGTGGCCGACAGCACCGAGGCAATCGGCACGATCAGCGAGGCCGTGCCCTTTGCCGTGTACAAGGTGCCGGCATTGGCCGCCGCGTATTTGCTGCCGAAGGTGTCGGCGCAAATCGCCGGAAAGATCGAGAAAATTTCACCCCAGAACAGGAAAATGAGTGCGGCAAAAGTCATGAACGCATACGGGTTGGTGCCGTACTGCATCAGACCGAGCAGCGCCAGGCCTTCGCCGATGAAGATCACGAACATCGTGTTTTCACGGCCCAGCTTGTCGGAGATGAAACCGCACAGAGGACGCGTAAAGCCATTGCAGACGTTGTCGATCGAGAGCGTGGCGGTGAGTAGCGGCAAGGTCATGCCGAACATCGTCATCGGAATGCGCGCGAGGCCCCAGTCTTTTGCGATCGGGCCGATTTGCGCGGTCGCCATCAAGCCGCCCGCCGCCACCGCGACAAACGACGCGTAGATCACCCAGAACACCGGCGTCTTGATCATCTGGCCGGGCGTGTAGTCGACCTTGGTGACGGCGAATTTCTTTTTCGCCGTGCTGGCCGCACGCATGGTCGGCTTCTTCAGAAGCAGTGCGAGCACGAGAATGCACACGCCTTGCAGAATGCCGAAGAAGAAGAACGTGTGTTCGTAGCCCGAGCGCGTAATCATGTTGGCAATCGGAATCACCGTCACTGCAGCGCCCGCGCCAAAGCCCGCCGCGGTAAGACCCGCCGCGAGACCGCGCCGATCGGGAAACCATTTCAACGCATTGCCGACGCATGTGCCGTACACGCCCCCTGCGCCGACCCCGGCGATGACCGCCGAGACATACAGTTCCGGCAAGCTCGTCGCATAGGAATTGATGACCCACGCAAGCCCCGCACAAAGCGCACCGCCGGCGACCACCGGGCGCGGCCCGAACTTATCGACCAGCCAGCCTTCCACCGGCACGAGCCACGTTTCAGTGAGGATGAAAATGGCGAAGGCGAGCTGGATCGATGCCTCGCCCCAGTGATGCCGCGCGTTCATCGGCGTGACGAACAACGTCCATGCGTATTGCAGATTGGCCACCAACGCCATGCACATCATGCCGATGACGAGTTGCCACCAACGGTTCGCCCAGAATACGCGGGCCGTGGTCTGCTGATTGATATCGTCCATGAGCCTTGTCTCCGCCATTTATATAGTGCAGCCGGCCAGTGCGCCGTGCTGTATGCATCCCACCTTTTGGTTATGACCCGAAAAGCCTTGCTATTCGGGAATATTTAATATTTGCGTCTTTATTCGCTTTCTTTAAAAACACGCCCCACCTTATTACTAATTCAGACAATCCTTTATTCCGATCAATTGCGCGCCGGCAGTGCATCTACTTTTCATGCAGCCCCGCCGGGCCTTGGAAGCAAGCGTTAACCCGAATCTTGCAACGGCAATTCCGCCTTCTTATACAGACCCATGCTAGGGTGATTGCTGAATAACTAATAATTAAAGTTTGTTATTATGTCGATTCACGTTTGCTTATACATCGGCCATGACGATGCGCAATGCGACTCTGCGGCAACTCAAGGTTTTCGAAACGGTGGCGCGTCACCTGAGCTACTCGCGCGCCGCCGAGGAATTGCATCTGACACAACCCGCCGTTTCCACCCAGGTCCGGCAACTCGAAGAACACGCGGGGCTGCCGCTCTTCGAGCAGCTCGGCAAAAAGATCTACCTGACGCCGGCCGGCACCGAGATGCTTCACTACAGCCGCGCGATCATTCAGCAGTTCCACGAAGTCGACGAAGCAATGAGTCAGCTCAAGGGCGTCTCCGGCGGCAAGCTGAACGTCGCGGTGATCAGCGCGGGCGACTACTTCTTTCCACGTGTGCTGGCTGAATTCACCCGCCGCTACTCCGGCGTCGTGCTCAATCTCGCCGTGCACAACCGCGAAGAACTGCTGCATCAACTGGCCACCAATCAGACCGATCTCGCCGTGATGGTGCGGCCGCCGCACGAAACCGACGCGACCAACGAGCCGTTCGCGCCGCACCCCTATGTGATCGTCGCGGCGCCCGCGCATGCACTCGCGCACAAGCGCAACATCAAGATGAGCCAGCTTGCGAACGAGGCCTTCATCGTGCGCGAACGCGGTTCGGACACGTGGAATTCGATGGAAGAGGGTTTCGCCGGACGCCTTGCCAATCTGAAGATCGCAATGGAGATCAAGAGCACCGAAACCATCAAGCAGGCCGTGATCGCCGGCATGGGCATCGCGTTCCTGTCCGCGCATACGATCAGCCTTGAATTGCAGCTCGGCCATCTGGTGGTGCTCGATGTCGAGAGCTTTCCGGTCATGCTCAACTGGTATGTCGTGCACCGCAAGAACAAGCGCCTGCCGCCGGTCGCGGTCGCCTTCAAACGCTTCCTCATGGAGGAAGGCGCGAGTCTGATCGAGAAGATCACGCGCGTGAAGGAATTGAGCGTGTATAAGCAGTAGGCTATGGAAATCCAATAAAACTTTAACTGTCGTAAATTGATCAGCATCCCTATGCTGCAAGCGAGTTCTCACTGATCTTCCGTCAGTACTCTCACTTGTCAGCCCAGGAGGCCGATCATGAACCACGCTTCGCTTGTGTCTCAAGCCAGCACGCGCCCTGCCCGCGTTGCCGTGGATAGCCCCGACGACGCGCATCTGAGCGCTTACAACGCCGCCTTCAGCGACCTGGGTCTGCGCTTTCGCTGGGACCGCGGCACGCTCGACGTGCTCAAGGAATTCAACAGCGAAGCCGCGCGTATTACCGCCTACATCGAGCGCTTTCATGCCCACCTTCACCGGGCGTACGACGCCGAGTTTCTCGCGCAACTGATCCTGCACAAGAAGGCTCAGTACTTCAGCGAATTCTCCGCTGCGGGCGATTGATCGCTGCGGCGGAACGATGCCGCCGCCTGCTGTTCCCGATATTCGGCGCGCCTGATGACTCATCTTTGACGGCGCGTCGCGCGAAGCGTGGAGCGGTGGTGAGCACACACCCGCTTTGGATCGGACCCGATTCCATCGCAACGGCTGGCGAACGCATAAGTGACCATGCCGTGTCTGCCGCCATATTCGCGGTTCAGCATCAGATGTGCGCCTAATGCGGCAGCCAGCGCGCCTGTTTCGAGCAGCGCCGCGAGCCCGAACGGCTGCGCCTGTTCCGTGACAAATCCATAGCCAAGCCACGCGCATAGAAACAGTGCGACAAAATTGACAACGCGATAGCCAGGACGCGCCGCCCGGCGCGCTTCCCACGCGTTCAATACGCCGCGCAACTTGCAAAGAGTCACAGCCGACGCCGCGAAAATCAGCGCACCGACCAACACCGCCACGTACAGTTCGACACGTTCGACATGCGCCTGCGCCGCGGACGACAGATAGCGCGCAAAGCCGCCACCCATCACGGCAAGTCCCACAGCGGCACCCAGCAAGGCAACCAGCCCGGACGAACTCGTCAGCTTGCGCCGCCGGGTGAACGGCGATTGCCAGGCAACCGCCGACACCGTAGCCAACCCCACGGCCAGCAAAGAGCTGACGCCAACCCACACGGTACTGTCAGACGCTTCCAGCATGCGTACTTCCTCCGTGTTGCGATGCAATGACGCGGACTGCTGACAAACCCCAACCGGCTCAATTCAGACGATGCTCGCCGTCGTCCTTGACCCCGCGGATGCCGCCACATCGTGCGCAGCGGCCAAGGTGTTGCTGAGCGTGCCGATGCCGTTGATGGTGATCGTCACCGTCGAACCATCCTTGATCGAGCCCACGCCAACCGAGGTGCCACACGCGATCACGTCGCCCGGTTCGAGCGTCAGATCCTGCGAAATGAGGCTCACCTGCTCGGCCGGCGAAAAAACCATATCGGCAAGCGGATAGTTCTGCCGTTCCACGCCGTCGAGCATCGTCACCAGACGCGCTTCACGCCAGTCGAACCCGGAGACGATCGCGGGCCCGATGCAACAGAACGTATCGAAGCCCTTGGCGCGGCACCATTGCGGAAAGTGCGGATTCTCGTTTAGCAGATCGGCTGCTGTCACATCGTTGACGAGCGTGTAACCGAAGATCGATCGGGCGGCCTCGTCGACATCTGCATCGCGGCAGCGCCGCCCGATCACGATGCCCAGTTCGCCCTCGTAGACGATCTTGCCCGCGTAACTGAGCGGCCGCCGGATCGCTTCACCCGCGCCGATTACCGAGCCTGCCGGCTTCAGCAGAAACAGTGGATGCGTGGGCACCGGCTTGTCGAGTTTCGCCGCCAGCGCATGATAGTTGTTCCACAACGCCACGACCTTGCCAGGCGCGCAGGGCGCAAGCGGCGTGAGCGCGCGCGTCGATAGCACCGCGCCGGTCGGCACCGGTTGATCGAGACTTTCGTACTCGTGCAAATAACCGCCTTCGACCCGGCCGAACACAATGCCGCCGTCGCTCGACATGAAACGCATCCACGTATCCATTACGTCGCTCCTTGAGCGCTATGCTTTATTCCTGACCGGCGCGCGGCGGCGCCGTGCTCGCCGGAATGGCGAGCGGTGGGCAGCCGTGCACTACGGATAGGTCAATGCAACTCAACGCATTCAGATCGCGCCGGCCGTGCGCAAGGCGCTGATCTGTTCGGGCGAATAGCCGAGTTCAGCCATGACCTCATCGGTGTGTTCGCCGAGCAGCGGCGAGCGTTTGACATCGGTTGGACTGTCCGACAATTTAATAGGATTACCGACCGTCAGATACTTGCCGCGCAACGGATGATCCACTTCGACGATCGTGCCGGTTTTACGCAGCGACGGTTCCTCGGCGATTTCCTTCATCGACAGAATCGGGCCGCACGGAATATCGTACTTGTTGAGAATTTCCATGGCCTCGAATTTGGTCTTGGTCATGGTCCAGCGCTCGATCTCGGCGAAGATTTCCTTCAGACGCGGCAGGCGCGCGGCCGGCGTCGCGTAGTCGGGATCGGTCGACCACTCTTCCTTGCCGATCACATTGCAGATTTTCGTCCACACCGGCGCCTGCGTGATGAAGTAGATGTACGCGTTCGGGTCGGTTTCCCAGCCCTTGCACTTCAGAATCCAGCCCGGCTGACCGCCGCCCGATGCGTTGCCCGCGCGCGGCACCGCTTCGCCGAAGGTGCCATTCGGATACTGCGGATACTCCTTCATCGTGCCGGTGCGTTCGAGCCGTTGCTGGTCGCGCAGTTTCACGCGGCACAGGTTGAGCACGCCATCCTGCATCGCGGCGAGCACGCGCTGGCCTCGGCCGGTGGCGGTTCGTTGATAAAGGGCCGTGACGATGCCGAGCGCCAGATGCAAGCCCGTTCCGCTGTCGCCGATCTGTGCGCCGGTCACCACCGGCGGGCCGTCGTCGAAACCGGTGGTGGAAGCCGCGCCGCCCGCGCATTGCGCGACGTTCTCATAGACCTTGCAGTCCTCGTAGGGCCCGGGGCCGAAGCCCTTCACCGAAGCGACGATCATGCGCGGATTGAGTTCCTGAATGCGCTCCCACGTGAAGCCCATCCGGTCCAGCGCGCCGGGTGCGAAGTTCTCCACCAGCACGTCGCATTTCTGGATCAGCGCTTCGAGAACCTGCTTGCCTTCCGGGTTTTTCGTATCGATCGTGACCGAACGCTTGTTGTGGTTGAGCATGGTGAAATACAGGCTGTCCACATCGGGGATATCGCGCAGTTGTTCGCGCGTGATATCGCCCGCACCGGCCCGCTCCACCTTGATCACATCCGCGCCGAACCACGCCAGCAATTGCGTGCAGGTCGGCCCCGATTGCACGTGCGTGAAATCGAGAATGCGTACACCGTCTAATGCTTTGCCCATGTCCTGTCTCCAATGTATGCCGGAGTTAGCGCTTTAGTGCGCCAAAGATGCCCGTTAAACGATGCAACCTACTTGTACATAGTCTGGTTTTTTGTACCCGGCGCATATTCACGCGGATCGACCCAGATGTTGACGATCGCCGAGCGGCCGGTCCGATGAATCGCTTCGCGAGCGCGCTGCAGGGCGCCGGCTATCTGCGCCGGATCACGCACTTCTTCGCCATGGCCGCCGAGCATTTCAGCGAACTTGCTGAACGGCACGTCGCTCAGCAGATTGCCGACATTGCCGCGCTCATCGCCGTACTTCGCGAGCTGCCCGTAGCGGATCTGATTCATTGCCGAGTTGTTGCCGATCACCGCGAGATACGGCGCGCCGAACCGGTTGGCGGTTTCCATATCGAACGCGGTCATGCCGAATGAACCGTCGCCGTAATAGCACAGCACTTCCTTATGCGGATGCGCGAGCTTGGCGGCGAGCGCGAAGCCGGTGCCGACACCCAGTGAGCCGAGCGCGCCCGGGTCCATCCACTGCCCCGGACGGCGCGGGCGCACCGCCTGCGCGGAAATCGTCACGACATCGCCGCCGTCGCCGATATAAACGGTGTCGTCGGAGAGGAACTCGTTGAGTTCGTAAGCCACGCGATACGGATGGATCGGCGTGCTGTTCGACTTGAAGAGCGGCATCAGCTTTTCAGTCGCGGTGACTTCAGCGTCCTGCAACTGCGCCATCCATTTGCGGCGCGCCTGGCGCTTGTCGTCCTTCAGGCGGCCGCTCGCCGCTTCCAGCACCGCGGCCAGAATCGCACCCGGATCGCCGACCAGACCGAGATCGATATCGCGATTCTTGCCCACCGTACGGTAGTCCATGTCGACCTGCACGAGCGTCAACTCGCGGCTGATGCGCTTGCCATAACCCATGCGGAAGTCGAACGGCGTCCCGACCACGATCAGCACGTCCGCATTGGCAAATGCCTGCGAACGCGTGCGGTCGAAGTGATGCGGATCGCCCGGCGGCAGCAGTCCGCGGCTCGCGCCATTGAAATAGCCGGGAATATCGAGGCCGCGCAGCAGCGCAACCGCCTCTTCATGCCCACGCGCGGTCCACACCTGCTGTCCGTACAGAATCGCCGGACGCTCGGAATTGACGAGGATGTCCGCGAGTTTCTCGATATCGCGCGGGTCACCAATCGATCTGGTCGACGCGCGGTAGTGGCCGGGTTGCGGCACCACCGCGCGTGTGAGCTCCACTTCGCGGTCGAGCACGTCGCGCGGAATTTCCAGGTAAGCCGGACCGGGCGCGCCGTTGAAGCATTCGCGCGCGGCCATCGAAATCATGTCCGCAACCCGTTCGGTGCTCGACACGCTGGCAGCGAACTTGGTGATCGGCGCCATGATGTCGACGTGCGGCAGATCCTGCAGCGAGCCCATCTTGTGCTGCGTCAGCGCGCCTTGTCCGCCGATATGCAGGATCGGACTCTCCGAACGGAACGCCGTCGCGATTCCCGTCACCGCATTCGTGCAGCCGGGACCCGCGGTCGTGACCACGCAGCCGAGCTTGCCGGTCTGCCGTGCATAACCGTCTGCCGCGTGCGCCGCGACCTGCTCATGACGCACGTCGATGATGCGAATTCCCTCGTCCACACAGCCATCGTAGATATCGATGATGTGGCCACCGCACAGCGTAAAGATCGTGTCGACCCCTTCGTTTTTCAGCGCCTTCGCGACCAGATGGCCGCCCGAGACGACACCGGCGTTGCGGGTCTTCTGCCTGAGCGTGTCTTCGGCCGTCGTGCTGCCCGTGGCGGGATTCGGGGATGAAACAACTGCAGACATGGTCGTCTCCTGGTCAATCGGTTGTGCAACGGTTATCGACGGACGCGCCCGCTTCGATGACACCCGCCACCGCGGAAGTCTGGCTGGCCTTGGTACATACCGTATGTGATATATCACATTCAATCAAGGCCGATTTCAAAATGCGTCTGCGTCGGGATTTCTGCTTTAAATGCCTGTCTGGCTTGAATTGCAACGAAACGAAGCGACTCACGTGCGCAGAAACCGAGGGAAAACACCGACTTCTATCTCCGCCTGGACACGTTTGATATATCACATACCATATTTTGAAGACCGTCAAGCGCGGTTTATCCCGCACCGTCCGGTGCCATCCAACCCAGCGAGGAGACTGTGAACATCCACGAATATCAGGCGACGGCGTTACTACGCGAATACGGCGTGTCGGTCCCGAACGGCCGCGGCGTGCTCTCCCCGCAAGACGGCAAGGAGGTCGCGGCGCAACTCGGCGGCGAGGTGTGGGTCGTCAAATCGCAGATTCATGCGGGCGGCTGCGGCGCGGGCCGCTTCGCCGCCGCCGACGACGACGACACGCACGGCATCATCATGATTGGCGGGATCGGCGGGCCCGCTGAGGAAGACGCCGCGCAATTCGTGAAGGGCGAGCGTTCGAAGAAACCGGCGGTCGGCGTTAATGATTTGGCGTAAAAAAGCCTGCGGTGCTAAACACACCGCAGGCTTTTATCTGCAAGGGTCAACCCACCGCTCAATCCAGAAAATCGCAATTCGCCTCGACGAACGCGGCGAGATCCAGCGAATGCTGGCGCGTCAGCCGCTCGGCCAGTTCAGTATCGCGCTGCTCCAGCGCCTCGATAATGCGCAGATGATCGACGATCGAGCGCGACGCGCGGTCGCTCTGCGAAATGGTCATGCGGCGAATCGCCCGCACGTGGATAAAGATGTTTTTGATCGTGTCGAGAATGATCTGCGACTTCGACAACTCGACAATCGCCTGGTGAAACGCAATGTTGGCGTCCGAGTATTCGGCGATGTGCTCAGCGGGCGTAGCGTCGCGGAAATTGTCGAACATGTGCCGCAAGCGGGCGATTTCCTCGTCCGTGGCATGCAACGTGGCGAGACGCGCCGCCATGCTCTCGAGCGCGGCCCACATCTGGATCATTTCGACGATTTCGCGCTTGCTCTTGCGCACGATATAGATGCCGCGGCGCGGCACCATGCGCAGAAAACCTTCCTGTTCGAGCAGCGTCATCGCCTCGCGCACCGGCGTGCGGCTCACGCCGAGCGATTCGCTCAGCACGCGTTCGTCGAGGCGGATTTCTTCGCGGCTCTGGTAGATATCCGCGTCGGCAATGGCCTGCCGGAGCATCGCGTACGCCTGGTCGCGCAAACTCGCGCTCGCGCCGATAGGCTGCAACGTTAACGTCAAAGGTGTGGCCACAGCTTCAGTTTGAAGTTCTGACGACATTCATCGCCTCTTGTTGAACATGCGCACGATACGGCGTCGCTGCAACCGCGCCGCCCTGCTCGCCCAGACCGGCGAAGCGGCCATGGTGCACTGCAAGTCGCGCAACCGGCAGCGGAATCCAGCGGGTCAGCAAAACGGTCGCGGCCGAGCCCAAGCCTACAACAGCCACGGCAAGCAGGGAGAGTGGGATGAATTCCATGTGTGACTCCAGATGATTGAGTGAACAGATGACTCAATCATATGCTGCAATGCCGCATCAATCAATATTCCGTATGTAGTATATCAGTAACTGTTGTTTTTAGGATTGCATGCTCACGGTAGCACGGGCGGCCTGTGGACGCCTCTCCTACTGATCCTATGCAGGTCGAGGTCTGCCGTTCTGCCGGCGGCATCTGCCAGGCGGCGAAACGGGTGATCAAATATACCGCCCGTCATCCAAAGGAACGCAGTTTGTGCCGATTTCGCCTCCGCCCACGCCATAACCGATGGATTACGGACATATTTCACCAGGATAATGCCTTATGCATTGTTATTTCATATTGCAAACGCGAAGGGTGCGACCTATCGTTCGACGTAGCGGGGTCTGTCAGAAAATTGCGGACGCGATATGAAATAAAAAAGCATATATGCGACGCATATTTTTCGTCTGACTATTACACCCGTGATACCTAAAGCAATTCTATTCAACGCCGATAATAAAGAATTAGTATCCGGAGACCGACTATGAGTAGCATCACCGAGCCGAGCGGGAATTCAGGCTCCGCCCCATTCTTCTCCAAGCAGGCCACCATTGCGAAACCGGGTTTTTCGCGCTGGATGGTGCCGCCCGCCGCTCTCGCCGTGCACCTTTGTATCGGCCAGGCGTACGCCTTCTCCGTGTTCAACGGCCCGCTGACCAAAGTCATTGGCATTAAGCAATCGAGCCCCGACGACTGGTCGCTGACGTCGCTTGGCTGGATCTTCTCGCTGGCGATCGTGTTTCTGGGTTTGTCGGCGGCGTTCGCCGGCAAGTGGCTCGAACATGTCGGACCGCGCCGCACGATGTTCACCGCGGCCTGCTGCTTCGGCGGCGGCTTTCTGGTTTCCGCGCTCGGTGTGTATCTGCATCAGATCGTGCTGCTCTATCTCGGTTACGGCGTCATCGGCGGGATCGGACTCGGCCTCGGCTACGTCTCGCCGGTGTCGACGCTGATCCGCTGGTTCCCGGATCGGCGCGGCATGGCGACCGGCATGGCGATCATGGGCTTCGGTGGCGGCGCGATGATCGCCGCGCCGCTTTCCGTGGCGTTGATGAACCACTTCCGCAGCGCGACCAGCATCGGTGTGGCCGAGACTTTTATCGTGCTCGGCATCGTCTATTTCATCTCGATGTCGATCGGCGCACTCGCGATCCGCGTACCGGCCGCCGACTGGAAGCCGGCCGGCTGGACGCCGCCCGCGACCAGCCAGAAGAAGATGATTTCGCGTAACCACGTGCATATCGACCAGGCGCTGAAGACGCCGCAGTTCTATCTGATCTGGCTGGTGCTGTTCCTGAACGTGACGGCCGGCATTGGCGTACTCGGCCAGGCTTCCGTGATGATCCAGGAGAGCTTCAAGGACACGGTCACGGCGGCGGCAGCCGCGGGCTTTGTCGGCCTGCTGTCGCTGTTCAACATGGGCGGCCGTTTCATCTGGGCGTCGGCTTCGGACTGGATTGGCCGCAAAAATACCTACTTCATCTTCTTCGCGCTCGGCGCGGTGCTGTATTACCTCGTGCCGGGGTTCGCCGCTTCCGGCCAGATCGCACTGTTCGTGCTCGCGTACTGCGTGATCCTGTCGATGTACGGTGGCGGCTTCGCCACGGTGCCCGCCTATCTCGCGGACATGTTCGGCACGGCGTTCGTGGGCGGCATTCACGGTCGCCTGCTGACCGCATGGGCCGCGGCAGGTATCGCCGGGCCGGTGCTGGTGAACTACATCCGCGCGTATGAAGTCGCGCACGGCGTGGCGAAAGCAGACGCCTACACGATGACGATTCACATCATGGTCGTGCTGCTGGTAATCGGCTTCGTCTGCAACCTGCTGGTCAAGCATGTGAACGACAGGCACCACATGACTGATGCTCAACTCGCCAAAGGCGCTTAAGGAGACCCGCATGTCGACTGTTCAGGCTGTGCACCCGACCGACAAGGTCAAACTCGCCGTCTTCTGGTTGTATGTGACGATTCCGCTGGCATGGGGTGTGGTCAATACGCTCTCGCAAGCGATGAAGCTGTTCAGGTAAGCGCCGGCCCGCACCCCGCACCTTCTGGCGTGCGGGGTGCGCCGGCTGCTTGACTACACGCGCGACCGGCGCGCGTCCTCACCGCCTCCTTGCGGGGCTACCACTGATACGCCGCACCGGCGCCGACCGTTGTCGTGGCCGAACTGATGCCGGCGCCAAGCTTCACCTTCAGGCTTTGCGTGACACGCGCCGACAAGCCGACCGCTACCGCCTGATAACCCTTGTAGCCTGCCGTCCCGACGCCGATCGCGAGGTTCTTGTTCGCATCGACTTCCGGCACCATCGTCAAGGCGATCGCCGACGCTGTTCCGGAGTACGCGTTGCGCTGCAGATCGCGCATGCCGCCCTGGAACTGCTGCATGTTGACCGCGTCGCCGGGCGCCTGCCCCTCGGCCACGTTGGTGATACGGCGCTCATTGCCGGGCGAACCGATCGAAACCGTATTCGCCTGATCCGCCACCGAACCTTCGCCGATCGCGACCGAGTTTGTCGCACCCGCTTTCGCCCCGCCGCCGATCGCGACGGTCTGATTGCCGTTCGCCTGCGCCGCATCGCCTGTGCTATTGACAGCCACATAGGCACTGCCGGTGACCTGGTTGTTCCGCACAGTCTGATTCAGGTTGCCGACCAACTGATTGGTGTTCCAGAGCTGCGAGCCGGTGACCGCATCGCTGCTGGTCGCCGATACTTCGCCATCCTGCAGATTGGTCAGCGTGACCTTCGGCGTATTGGCCGCCGTGCCGCCGAGCGTGACCTTGTTGTGTGCCGAACTGTCGTACTGAACCGCATTCGCCACCGACCCGCTGAGGTTGCCGATACTGGTTTGCAACCCGGCGATATCGCTGGTGTTCTGCGTCACCCGGCCGTCCAGATTGGTGATCGCGCTGCCGACGTTGTTCACGACCGTCCCGCCCACGCTGTAAGCCGGCGCGCTCACCGAACCGTCCGGATTGACGGTCGAGCCGCCACCGAGCGCGACCGCCGTGCTGGCCGCATGCGCGTACAGTTGCGAACCGTTGATCGCATCCGTGCTGGCGGCCTGGACCGCGCCGGACGCCACGCCGGTGACCACGCGGTTGCCTGCCGTGCCCGCCATGTTGATCAGTTTGCCGTCCGTCGTCGCGCCGACATTGATGATGCGCGACACCGGATCCTGCGTCACGATGCCGATGCCGCCGGTCGCCATGTTTTGCTGCAACGTGGTGAGACCGCTGTCGAGCGAACCGAGCGCATCGCCCACCGTGGATTGCGAGCCGCCCTGCACGTGGTACGTGGGACCGGTCACCGAACCGTCGGCATTGACCTGCGCGCCGCCGCCGAGCGCGGCCACAACCGGCCTGACCTGGCCGAGATTGACGGCGGAGTTGTCGGTGGTGGCCGCCGCCACGCCGGTCAACTCGCGCGCGCCTCCCGTACCGGTGAAATCGATGCTCGCGCCGTCGGTGTTTCTGGCGACCGTGAGATTGCGCGATAGCGCGTCCTGTTGGACCAAGCCGATCTCACCGTTGGTGATCTGATTGGTGATATTCGTGACGTCTCCTTCGATGGTCGTGGTGCGGGCGTCGAGGTGGGTGATCTGCGTGGTGTTGTCCGTGACGCGCTGGTCGAGGTTGGTGATGCTGCCGGTGTTGGTGGCGATGTCGGCGGTGTTCTGGGCCACAGCCTGATTGGTCGCGAACAGCTGCGAGCCGTTGACAGCATCGAGGCTGTTGGCCGAAAGCGTGCCGCCCTTCACATTGGTGACTTGAACCGGCGCCCCTGCGTTGCCCAATGTCACCGCGGTGTGAGCGCTCGAATCATATTGAACCGCGTCCGCGCCGGCTTCCTCGCCCTTGACGGCCAACGCGGAAAGCGCCGCGCCTACATCGTGATAAGTCTGCCCGCCGATCTGATAGGCGGGCATTGAGATCGTCCCGTCCGCGGCCACGCCGGCGCCGCCGCCGATCGCGGCCGTCGCGCCTTTCAACTGCTTGATATTGACCGCGTCGGTGCTCTCCGTGCCCGCTGCCACATTGACCAGCTGACGCTGCGCAGCGCTGCTGCCTATCGAGACCACGTTAGCGCGCTCGGCCGCGGAGTCTGCACCCAGCGCTACGGAACCCGCCGCGCTGGCGCTGGCACCCGAGCCGAAAGCCATTGCCTTGGATGCCTCCGTTGATATGAATGCGTTGCTACCCACCGCAACCGAATCTTCGGCATTGGTCTGTACGCTCGTACCAATCGCCAATGCGTTGGCGTTGTGCACTTTTGCCAGGTAGCCAATCGCCACGCCGTTATCGGCAAAATTATTCGTGGTCGCTCCCGCTCCCACCGCCGTTGCATTCGCCGCCAAAGCGCCGGCGCCGGAACCGACCGCCGTAGCGTTGCTGAGCGACGCCGCCGAGCCTGCCCCGACCGCCAGCGTGCGATCGCCGATCGAACTCGCCCCGACGCCGACTGCCATGGCATCCTGGCCATAAAACGCAGTCGTGGTGAGGCCCGGCGTAATGACCGGGCTAACCGCAATGTACTGGGTTACAGATTCATCGTCGGTCAAAGCGGCCGATTGCGCAGTGAGCGGCGCGGCGCTGCTTCCCGCCGGCGCAAGCTGCCGCGAAAGACCTGCCAGCAGAGCGGCTGCGGACACGCCAGGCGCATTCGTGATCGCGTTGATCTGTTTGCCTGACACGCCGCCATTCAGCGAGACACCCGCAAGCGTCACCCTGCCCGGGGACGCACACGATTCGTCGTTCAATCCACATTCTGCCGCGCTCGCCGGCAACGAAAACGCCAATGCACCCAACAACCCGGCACTGGCGGCCACCAGTGTTGTGCGGGCCGATGCCTCGTTCGGGCCACGGCCGCGCGCGACCTCGGATGCCGCTGTGTAAGTACGAGTCGTAGTATTCCAAACCGTCTTATAAGTCTTGTTCAACATTCCTCCCAGTCTTTTTATCGAAAGCCAATTGCCAAGATTCCTCCCAAGACATCCTAAACATTTAACGTAAATGTTGAGAATCCCAGGAGTGCACAGCGCTTTTACTCGACTGACATACGCGAAGGCATTAGTTTGCCGCCATCTAAAGACATGGCTGAAATACACATGTATGTCGAACCGGGAAAAACCCACGATGCATCGCGCTCTCAATTGGCCAACAAACGCGAAGCCCTACTCTGCCATCGGCTGACGAGACGGCAAATGCGAAAACTCCTAAAAGCAATTTTTTAACTTGAAAGAGTACAAACGACATAGCCTGTTTAGGACGAAATGCGCCAAACATCTCAAGTCACGCAAAATCTATTAAGACATTTCGGTGGCTTATTCTTAGCATTTCTTAAGTTTCAGACGCACGCATTCAGCCACGACAATGAAGCGTGTGCGATATGCATAAATGGAGAAATTCGACAGCCGGGATAATGTCGCCGGCAGAACTAGACCGGCTGAATTGACAACCGCAGCGGAAACGTAATCACGAAGATCGTCCCCTCGCCTTCCTGCGAGTCGAAGCGGATCTCGCCGCCCAGCAGCCGGCACAACTCCTTGACGATCGCAAGACCCAGGCCGGCACCGGGAATATCGTCGTCGGTGGCGCGTTCGAACTCCTTGAACACGCGTTCGCGGTCCGCTGCGCCGATGCCCACGCCGGTGTCGGACACCCGCAGGCGCCAGTGCGCATGATCCGCAGCGGACATGGCCAGCTCGACCTGCCCGGCCTTGGTGTACTTCGCCGCGTTGGTGAGCAGGTTGAGCGCCACCTGCTTGAGTTTCAGCCGGTTGGACAAGACGGTGTGCAGTTCGTCGTCGAAGGCGGCCTCGAGGCGCAGCCCCTTGCCTTCGATCACCGGCGCGCAGGAGGCCACCAGTTCATCGAACAGTTCGCGCAACGAAAATTCCTCGAGTGTGAGCGGGCTCTCGTCGCCGAGTATCACCGAGTATTCCACCAGTTCGTCGACCAGCGTTTTCATGTCCGCCGCCTGGCGGTTCGCCAGCGCGAGCGCGGTTTCGATTTTGGCCGGCGCGCGGCTTATAAGCTGCAGTGCCATCGAGAACACATTGAGGAAGTTACGCAGATCGTGCACGACACTGCGCGTGATCTGCATGCGTGACTCGTACAGATCGCCGACCAGCCTTTGCTTGAGCGTCAGTTCATGATTGGCGCGCTCGAGCCGCCCGGTGTAATCGTCGATCTTCCGGTCACGCTCGCTGACGACTTCACGAATCGACGTCAGCGTGACGAAGCTGACCGCCTCGTCGATGAAATAGCGCGCCCGCTCCTCGTGGCGTCGCGTGAAATACGGCCGCGCCTCGCTGAATTCGACAATCGCGCCAGTCAGCATCTGGCGAAACAGATCGAGTTCGCGCACCAGTTCGTCGATCCGGTAGCCCTGCTTCCAGCGCAGCTTGCCATGCAGCCGCGCGTCCCGCTTGATCGCGGGTTCGGCCTGGTCGAGATCCTGGTGCTCCAGCACGCTGCAGATTTCATCAAGGATGTTCGGGATGTGATCGGCGAGCTGTTCGTAGGTGAGACGGTCGGACTCGGTCAATTCGGCATCGTGAAACACGGCCTTCATCCAGCGTTCGGTCAATTCGACCTGTTGCTGGCGCAAGTGCGCGGCAAAAGCGGGCAGCGGGCGTACGTGCGAGTCCGTCATGTCAGCGACCTGGCGCCGCGTGGCGGCGCAATGGAGATATGCCGCGCCCTGCTCAACGCGACGGGAATGAACTGCAAACCAGGTTCGGGCCGCGGAGAATCAACGCAAACGCCGTCCCGGTTCCTCCAGTATGCTCGATTTACGCTGCGGAAATTAACCAGGGTTAGGACGTGTCATCGGCAGGCAGTGCGGCGGCACGCGGCAAATTCCGCACGCCGCGCCAAGCAACGCGTCCGGCAATCCCACCCGAACGCGCACCCGCAAGCGCCTAGATTTTCTCGAACAGCACGTCCTGCGCGCCTTCCCAGAGCACCTTGGTGCCGAGTTCGCGCAGCTTCTCCTTGCCTTCGACGATCGTCAGAAAGTGATTGCCCGCGAGCTGCCCCATCTTGCTCGCGAAACAGCACGAGCCGTACGCGAGAATGATCTCGGTCTCGCTGTAGCCGCCCGGGTAGAACAGAATGTCGCCCACCGAAGGATGGCTGGTGTGATTCTCGAAGCCGACCGCCGCGCCGTCGTTTTCGAGTTTGAAGTCGCCCAGCGGCACCCAGCAGCCTTCGCCGCTCCAGCGCACATGAATGATCTTCTGGCGGTACGGCAACAGCTTCAGGAAGGCGGCCACGGTTTGCGGCGCGTCCGGATGGGTTTCGGCGGTAAAGACGTGGCCGCAGGAGGTGATTCGAAGTCGGGTCATCGCTAGGTATCCGGTGTGACGGGTTGAATGAAATGGTCGGTCAGAAGCCGGCCGGAGCCTGGCGATCGGCCGGTTATTCTGTCGGCCGATGCAAGGCTTCGACAGATACAGTTGCCGCGCATCCGGTCAGGCCAGTTAGTGCGGTGGCCATAGGAGGCCGTTTAAGCCTGCGCCAGCGGGGCCTTGCCTTGAGCGCCGCCAACTAGCCCAAACCCTTGTCCTGTCAGCGTGCACGGACGATGCAGCCGCTTTTGCGCCTCACCACATATTGAACCTGACGACGCTAAATCGGCAAAAAAAAGCATCTCGGGCCGGCCATGCCAGGTCTTACCATGTTGCCGCCACGAAAGTTCGTAGTTTGCAAGCCGCGCAATGCACAGCACACTGCGAAAACTGCGTGATTCCCGCTATGGCGACGCATCGGATCTCATCCCCGGTGCTCAACCCCAGCGCCGCGATATAACTCGCGGCAGCGCGGCACAGCATATGCGCCCTACCCGGGCCGACGCCAACGGGCACTTGTGTGCCATCAATCGCCGGCCGCCGTTCAGGCGCGGCCTGCTGACCAGCCGGCAAATATCCTGCCGCGCAATCCGTATCTCAGCCGCGCAACCGGTAGGCGAGCGGCGTCACGCCGTAGCCACGCTTGAACTGCACGGAGAAATGACTGGCGTTCTCGAAACCAACCGCAAGCGCGATCTGCAGCACCGTCTGATCCGTCGCGCGCAGCAGCCTCGCCGCTTCCTCCAGCCGCAAGCGTGTCACGAATTGATGCGGCGTTTCACCCGTCGCATGGCGAAACACGCGGGCAAAGTGAAAACTGCTGAGCCCGGCGTGCGCGGCCAGTTCGCTGATCGCCAGATCCGCGCTGAGATTGGCGCGGACGTAGTCCGTCACGCGGCGAATCCGGCGCGGCACCAGTCGTTCGCGCTGTGCCGGCATGCCGGCCGCGCCGCTCTGGCCGCGCGAGTAATGCTGTAACAGATGGACGGCGAGCGCATGCGCGAGCGCGTCGACATAGAGGCGCGAGTCGGCGGGGTCGCGAGTCGCGCGGTGCAATGCGCCAAGCATCGTCGCG
The DNA here is from genome assembly GCA_963738755.1 of uncultured beta proteobacterium. Taxonomy (GTDB): domain Bacteria; phylum Pseudomonadota; class Gammaproteobacteria; order Burkholderiales; family Burkholderiaceae; genus Paraburkholderia. The sequence continues at coordinate 450,599 of CAVTXZ010000016.1, read as the reverse complement.
ATCAACGGGTCGTGAAGCTGCATCGCGTCGCCGAGCGAGAGTTCGCGTGAGCCGCCCAGCTCCATCTGGTCGGCCACGCTATCGATCAGGCTGCGCTCGAGATGCAGGTGAACGGTCGACAAAGGCTCGTCGCTGATCGAATGCCAGCGCCAGGAGATCGGCGCCGGCGGCACGAACCAGACGTCGCCCATGCGTAGGTCGGCGCTTTCCCAGCGCCCGTTCAGGTTGCGCTCGAGGTGCTCGGCGCCGCTGCCGAGGGTCATCAGCGTGACGTCCTGCAGGCCGGGCGCCTCCAGCAGTTCCTGCTCGGCCGGTTCGAGATACGAGCGCAACACCAGGTGCCGCCACGGGCGATTCACGCTCGACACCAGTTTCTGGCCCGCCATGTAGCGGTCGTAGGCGAGCGTCGTTGTCAGCTTTGGAATTCTGGCCATCGCGTCTCTTCCCGGGAGGTCACGTATGCAAATGAGTCAACCCTGTCACACCCGCAGCGCCGGTCTGCGGTCAGCGCAAGATCTCGAAAATGATAGCAAGGAACCGGCTACCGCAATTTTTGGAAATAGCTAATCATTCAGGTTGTCGTCTTTCACGCGTTTCGAACGCCGGAGCTACCGTTTCATGGAACACGAATGCGATACGCTGCCGCACTGGCTGACAGGCTCGCCGCAAGGCGAAGCCGGTCACGCATCGGCAGCTTACAACTCAGCGGTGACTACACGCGCGGCTTACCAGGCCGGCGCGCGGCAGCCCGCGAACTCGGCCCACGCGGCTGAAGCATCGGCAGCCTCAACCCGGGCGGCATCAGGCATGGCGCCAACCGGCTTCCTGACACTTTTCACCGAGGAGGAAATCGGCACGCCCTCGCCGGCCGCGCGGCGAGCCGCGCCGGTAATTAGTCCGCTGGTGCGTTTTGGCAGCGCGCAGGACCGCATCGAGTTCGTGCGGCGGCGCATCAAGCAGCTTGGCTTCGACTCGTTCAGTTACACGGCCACCCGCACCACGGCCTATCACAAGACGATGTTCGTGCTGACGAGCTACGAGTCGCAGAGCTGGCTGACGCGCTATTTCCGCGAGCGCTATTTCGAGCTCGACCCGCGCATCGCGCTGGCTTCGCCCACCGGTCTGCCGTTCCTCTGGAATACAGCCGACATGCGCGCCGACCTGCCGCGCGCGCAAATGCGCAGCGAGCGCCTCGGCACGTTGATCGACATGCTGGAAGCGACTGGCCGCAAAAGCGGGATTCTCACGCAGATGCCGCTGCCCGAACCGGAACTGAGCGCGAGCCTGTGCTTCAACGCCGAGATCGGCAACCCGCGCTGGATGACTGAATCGATCGTGGCCGAAACGCTGATGTTCGCGCACACGATCCACGAATTCATCTGGACGCACGCGAAAAGCGTGATCGGGATTGCGCCCACGCAGCAACAGCGCGTCACGCTGAGCGACTTGCAGCACGCGGTGTTGAGGGCGGTCGTGCAAGGACAGCGCGACAAGGAAATCGCCTACTTCCTCGGGCTGTCGCCGCATAACGTCGATTACCACCTGCGACGCTTGCGGCAGTTGTTCAACGTGCGCAATCGCGTGCAGCTGATCAACGTCGCCCAGGCGTACGTGTCCTGATCAGCGAAGGTGGAAGGCAGCCGTTGGCGGGCGTTTGTGTGACGTCCGCCAGCGGCTTCGGATACACAAGGCCAATGGGCCGATGCGCAGCGCGGCTGGCTGTCGAGCGCGCCGCGCGCCATTCTGCCGCTTCAGTGCACGTCGGCGTGTGCGCCCAGATGGTAATCGTCCACGCCCCAGTACGCGCGCATGCGCAGAATCTTGCCGGCGGCGTCGAAATCCATCACGTCAGTCACGTCGATATAGGCGGCTTGTCCATCCTGCGCCGTGACGTGCACGCGAAAGCTGATCGACGCGCTATTGCCATGCGAGCCGCGCGGCGGCGCCATCAATTCGAGACGTGCGCCCACGGAAGTCGCGTACGCATAGAACGTTTCGATCTCGCTTCTGCCCTCTTTTAACGGCGTACCCACCGGATCCTCCACGCTCGCGTTATCCGCGAATAGCGCGACGACGCGCGCGGCGTCGGCCGCATTGAACGCGTCGATATACTCGATGAGGCGCGCTTTCATTGTTTCGCTGGTGTTCAATGTGGGCTCCTAGCGCGCGGTATAACCGCCGTCGATCACCAGTTCCGTGCCGGTCACATAGCGCCCGGCCGGCGACACCAGATAGAGGATGCCTGCCGCGATATCCTGCGGATCGCCGATCGTGGCGAGCGGCACCAGCGTTTTCATATGCGCGAAAATCTGCTCGGGGTCGCCGAGTTTGGCGAACGCCTCTTCCAGCAGCGGCGTGCGGATAAAGCCCGGATGCACGGAATTCGCGCGAATGTTCTGCGTGGCGTACAACATGGCTTCGGTCTTCGCCATCAAACGCACCGCGCCTTTGGACGCGTGATAGGCCGGCACGTCAGGCCCGCCGACCAGCCCGTACATCGACGAGAGGTTCACGATCGAGCCGCCACCCGCCGTCAGCATGTGGGGAATCGCGTACTTGGTGCAGAGAAACACGCCCGTCACGTTGACATCGATGACGCTTTGCCACTGCTGCAGCGTCATTTCATGCGTGGGCAGATTCGCGCCTTCAATGCCCGCGTTGTTGACCAGCGCGTCGAGCCGCCCGAAGCGCGCCGCGATTTCGCCGAATACGCGCTGCACGTCAGCTTCCTGCGTGACGTCCATTTTCCAGAACGCGGCCTTGCCGCCCGACTCGTTGATCTCGGCGACGAGCTGCTCGCCGGCTTCGCTCAACAGATCCAGCACCGCGATCGCCGAGCCGGCCGCCGCCAGCGTGCGCGCGGTCTGCGCTCCGATGCCGCGCGCGCCGCCGGTAATCGCGGTGACTTTGCCGCTCATGTCGAACAGTTGATGGGGAAATGTCATGCCGTCTCCTTGATGTTGTAGTTTGGGCTTCCGCGATCACGCTCTGCTGAAACCCGAAGCATGCCTTAAGCCGTGCGTTTATCCGCGAGAAATTCCAGACATTCGCGATTGAAATAGCGCCGATGCTCGACCATCACCCAATGTCCGCAGCGATTCATCAGGACAAAACGCGCGTCCGCGCAATGCTCGAGAAAACGCATCGCGCCGCCGGCCGGATTGAAGCGGTCGTCCGTGCCCCAGAAGCCGAGCACTGGGCACGCGAGTTCAGCGAGACGATGCGTGAGGTTGGGCACGCGCATCGTCGAAAGCACTTCCGGCGGCTGTTGTTCGCATACGCGCAGGCGTTCTTCAACGAGCGCGTCGGTGACGAGGCTGCGGTCGTAAACCAGCAGTTCGAGCAGTTGCCGCATTGTCAGCCGGTTCATCTGGCGGTTCGTGAAGAGCGACACCATCTTCTGGATACCTTCCATCCTGAAGTAGGTTTCGCGTTCCTCCACCCCGCCTGGCGCCATCATGATCAGACTGTCGACGTCCTCGGGATAGTCGAGCGCGTATTGCAGCGCGATTGCGCCGCCGAGCGAATTACCGAGCAGCGTCGCGCGGCCGATCCCGTTCGCGGTGAGTTGCGCGCGCAAGGCGCTGACGAAAAAGTCGAGCGTGTATTGCGCGTTCGCCGGCTTCGACGACGCGCCGTAGCCCGGCAGATCGACCACGATCGCCCGATGCCCGGCGGCCGCGAACTGCGGGTAATTGTGTTTGAAATTGCTGAAGCCGCTCGCGCCGGGCCCGCTGCCGTGAATGAACACGACGGGCGCGCCGCTGCCGGCTTCGAAATGATGCAGTGTCAGGCCGCCCGGCACCTCGGTGAAAATCCCGATGGGCGCCTGCGTGGTTGGCCGCGTGCTGTGCGCGTCGGCTTCCTGGAACTCGGTGGGCGTTGCGGTCATGCGCGCTTGTCTCCTGTCGGTATAAGGGTCGCCAGCGCAATCATCATCCCTGCGTATTCCCGCGCGGGCATCGTCTTTTCAGACTACGAGCCCGAACCGCATTTCTCCTACCATCGCCCCACACGAACACAGGGAGATGGCGGCAATGACGGGATTCGACTTCAGCGGCAAAGTGGTACTGGTCACCGGCGGCACCCGGGGAATCGGCGCGGCGATCGCGCTGGCATTTATGGATGCGGGCGCAACGGTCTACGTATGCGGACGCACGCCGCCAGAAAACGTGGATGGAAAAGCGCTGCGCTTCATCGCTGCGGACGTGCGCGAGATCGATGCGATCGACGCCCTGCTCGCCCGGATTGAACGCGAAACCGGCCAACTCGACGTGGTCGTCAACAACGCCGGTGGCGCGCCGTTTGCGCTGGCCGCACAGGCCTCGCCGCGTTTCACCGAGGCCGTGATCCGCCTCAATCTGCTTGCTCCATTGCAACTCGCGCAACGGGCCAACGCGCTGATGCAGCGCCAGGCACAAGGCGGCGTTCTGCTCTTCATCGGCAGCGTAAGCGGCTTGCGCGCGTCGCCCGGAACGGCCGCCTATGGCGCGGCGAAAGCGGGCCTCCTGAACGCGGTGCGCTCGCTTGCCGTGGAATGGGCGCCGAGGGTGCGCGTCTGCGCGGTGAGCCCGAGTCTCGTCGAAACCGATGCGGCGACCAGCGGCCACACCGGCTCATCGACGAACGACGACGACAGTCGAACCGCACTGCAAAACATCGCCGCGACGATTCCCGCGGGCCGCCTCGCGCAACCTCACGACGTTGCATCCGCGTGCCTGTTCCTCGCCTCGCCGCACGCCGCATACGCATCGGGCAGCAATCTGATTCTCGAAGGCGGCGGCGAAGTGCCCGCGTTTCTCGCGGCCACCAGCTTGCAGCAGGCATTCGCCACGAAGTCCTGAACGTCTTGCAGTTCCCGAATGTCTTCAGGCACGCGCGCCACGCATCCCTGGGGCAAGCGACTAGTCCGTTTTGACGATTCTCGCGCCGCACGTGACCCCTAACCTCTGATCACAACAAATTTCAGATGTGACCACAGAGGAGACGGAATGCAGATCCACGGAACACAGGAGCGCGCCCCCGCATTGCGCGTGGTGTGCACGGCATGCAGACTCGCCATGCTGGCGGCGGCGACGCTGACAGTTGCACCTGCCTATGCGGGCGACACGCTCAACCTCGGCGCTGACACCACGCTCGACTACACCTTCACGCTCGGCTACGGCCTGGGCATGCGCACGCGTGCGCCGAGCGGCAATCTGCTGACGCCCGAGAACATCAACGGCGACGACGGCGATCGCAACTTCGCCAAAAACAAGCTGATCGAGAATCAGGTCAATCTGCTCGGCGAAGTGAACCTCAAGCACGACGACTGGGGCGTATTCGTGCGCGCCGATACGTTCTACGACCAGGCGTATCAGCATTCGAACTACAACGACGCACCGGGTACCGTGAATCACAGCGGTGTCTTCAACAACTTCACCGAACAGGCGAACTACTGGGCAGGCGGGCGCACGCAACTGCTCGCGGCCTACGTGTACAACACGTTCAAGCTGGGCGGCACGAACCTGAATGTGAAGGTCGGCGATCAGGTCGTGGCGTGGGGCGAAAGCGTGTTCTTCCCGAACATCGCGGGCGCGCAGGGCCCTGCCGATGCGACCAAGTCGTTCGTGGCGGGCGCCGAGGTGAAAGACATTCTGCTGCCGGTGCCGCAGATCGCGACGCAATGGCAGATCGCGCCGAATTTCAGCCTGCTCGGCTACTACCAGTTTTCCTTTCAGCCGAACCAGTTGAGCGCGCCGGGCAGCTACATGAGCTATTCGGACGTGGTTGGTCCCGGCGCCGAATACATTATCGGACCGGGCGGCCTGCGGATTCCGCGCGCTCCCGACATTCGTCCGGGCAACAGTGGCCAATGGGGTGTCGGCGCACGCTGGCGCGTACTCGGCGATACCGAAATCGGCGCGTACTACCTGCACTACAACGACATGAACCCGAGTGTCGTGACCTCGTTCTTCCCCACGCTGCAATACCAGCAGAAATACTTCGACAACATCAAACTCAGCGGCCTGAGCTTCTCCACCGATCTGAACGGCGTGAACGTCGCCGGTGAAACGTCGTACCGCCAGGGCGCGGCGATCCTCGTGAACACGCCCACCGGCGCACAGTCGACGCGCGGCGACGTGTGGCAATCGAATCTCTCGGCGATCTATTCGATCGGACCGACCTTCCTCGCCGCATCGCAAACGCTGGTGGGTGAAGTCTCGTATGTGCACGCCGGCAATCTCACGCCGATTCTCGGCTCGACCACGCTCGCCAACACGCGCAATTCCGCCGCCTTCGAAGTGGCATGGACGCTTAGCTACAAGAACGTCTTCAACGGCTGGGACGTCGACGTGCCGATCACCTACGCCGACAACTTCACCGGCAAATCCGCGCTAGCCGGCGCGCTCGGTTCGATGACCGGCGTGGGCGACCACCGCGTGACCGTCGGCGTGAACTTCACGCGCCTGAGCAACCTGAAACTCGCGCTGGTCTATGCAAAATTTCTCGGCACCCCGGACCCGACCAATCGTCCGCTCGCCGATCGCGACTATGTGCTCGCTACCGCGACCTACTCGTTCTGATGCCGCCGGGCGCCGTGTTGCCGAGGCGCCCAGCAGCAGGCATCACCCTTTGAATCAGCCGTCTTTTTACAGCAGGAGAATCTGGTCATGAGTCGAATTTTCAGTTCCGCACCGCGCGTCTGCGTATTCGCGGCAGGCGCGGCGCTCGCCGTCGCGCTGGGCGCCCCATCGTTCGCCAAAACCAGCCCGGAAGATATCGCCAAACTCGACGGACCGCTCACACCGATGGGCGCCGAGCGCGCGGGCAACGCCGACGGCACGATCCCCGCGTGGAGCGGCAAATGGTTCGGCACGCCGCCGGGCGTCGATTACAAACCGGGGCAACGTTTCCCCGATCCGTACGCGAGCGAGAAGCCGCTCTTCGTGATCACCGCGCAGAACATGGCGCAGTACGACGCGCGTCTCACCGACGGCGAAAAAGCCCTCCTCAAGAAATACCCCGACACCTTCAGGATTCCGGTTTATCCGAGCCACCGCGATTTCAGTTATGGCGACGCCGTGTACAAGGACATCCGCCTGTACGCGCCCACCACCACCATGACGAAAGACCAGAACGGCCTGAAGGAATTCCCGCCGGTTACGCCGTTCCCGGTGCCGAAGAACGGCGTCGAGGCGATGTGGAATCTGCGCTTTGCGTCCGCGATCGAAGGTGAAACCGCGACTTACGATCAGGCCGTGGTCTACCCGGACGGCAACATTGCCTGGGGCAAGGTGCAATACGCGATTTACGGACCGCGCAGCGCCGACCGTTTCGATCCGAAGAGCGCGCTGAACTCCAGGAGCTTCTTCCGCCAGACCACCATGTTGCCGCTCTCCGATCGCGGCACGATCATCACCGGCTTCGAGATGTGGGACCAGGAAGGCTCCGACACGCGCCGCACCTGGTCGTATAACCCCGGCACGCGACGCGTGCGGCAGGCGCCGGAATTCGGCTTCGATCAACCCGAGGGCCCGGGCGGCTTTCGTACGGTCGACGACGACCGCCTCTTCAACGGTTCCGGCGAGCGTTACGACTGGAAGATTCTCGGCAAGCGCGAAGTGTATGTGCCGTACGACAACTACAAGCTGATGGACCCGTCGATCAAGTACACCGATCTGCTGACCAAGGGTCACGAGAATACGCAGTACATGCGCTTCGAATTGCATCGCGTGTGGGTGCTGCAGGCCACGCTCAAGTCCGGCTATCGCCATCAATACGCGAAACGTGTGCTGTATCTCGACGAGGACACCTGGAATGCCGTGGCCGCCGACAACTACGACGCACGCGGCACGCTGTGGCGCACGAATTTCGCGCCGACGCTGTATGCGTACGACGCGAAATCGTTCTACTCGACCGCCGTGTTCTATCACGACCTGATCTCCGGCGCGTACTACGCGGACCGTCTGGCGAATCAGGAACCGATGCCGGTGCTCACGCGCGGCTCGCAACTGACCGAAGCGTATTTCTCGCCTGACGCGATCCGCGGCGCGGGGAACTGAGCTTCATTGCGCCGTTGCCGTTGCTTTTGCAGGAGCCGGGTCATGACCTCGTGACCCGGCATTCCATTTCCTCTTTGTGTGCGCCATGACCACGACACTCCACGCCACACTCGGCGACGAACTTTACCAGGCATGGCTCAGGCGTGCGCCGATCGAGCCGTTCTCCGCCCGGCCCGACGGCTTGCCGCTCGCCGACGCCTATCGCGTCCAGCAGCATTTCATCGGCCGCCGCATCACGGCGGGCGAGAAGATCGTCGGCAAGAAAATCGGCGTGACGAGCCAGGCCGTGCAGGACATGCTCGACGTGCGCCAGCCGGATTTCGGCGTACTGCTCTCCGGCATGCACTATGTCGGCGGCGAAGACATCCCGGTCGCGCGGCTGATCCAGCCGCGCGCCGAGGGCGAGATCGCCTTCTATCTGAAACGCGATCTACGCGGGCCGGGCGTCACACGCGAGGCCGTGCTCGCCGCCACCGAAGCGGTCGGCGCGTGTTTTGAAATCGTCGACTCGCGCATTCGGGATTGGGCGATCCGCATTGGCGACACCGTCGCCGACAACGCCTCGTGCGGCGTCTATGTACTCGGCGAGGAACGCGTCGCACCCGATTCGCTGGACCTCGCCGCCTGCCGCATGACGCTCGACAAGAACGGCACACGCGTTGCGGAAGGTCTTGGTTCCGCTGCGCTAGGCCATCCCGCCGACGCCGTCGCGTGGCTTGCCAATACGCTCGGCGAACTCGGTATGCCGTTGCTTGCGGGCGAAGTCGTGCTGTCGGGTTCGCTCGCGGCACTGATTCCCGTCGGCGCCGGCGACGCGCTGCAGATGCATATCGAAGGCATCGGCAGCTGTTCCGTGCGTTTCGTTTGACCGTCTCTCCCTTAAGGATGCATTGAATGAGCAAGATCAGATGCGCGTTGATCGGGCCTGGCAACATCGGCACCGACCTGCTGTACAAACTGCGTCGCAGCGCGGTACTCGAACCGGTCTGGATGGTCGGCGTCGATCCACAATCCGACGGCCTCGCGCGCGCCCGCGAGCTAGGCCTGAAAACGACCGCCGACGGCATTGACGGCTTGCTGCCGCATCTGGCCGCCGACGATATTCGCATAGCGTTCGACGCCACCTCCGCCTACGTGCACCGCGAGCACTCCGACAAGCTGACCGCGCAAGGCGTGCGCGTGATCGACCTGACGCCTGCCGCGATTGGTCCATTCTGCGTGCCGCCCGTCAATCTCGCCGCGCAGATCGACCAGCAGGCGATGAACGTGAACATGGTCACGTGCGGCGGCCAGGCCACCATTCCGATGGTGCACGCCGTGTCGCGCGTGCAGCGCGTGGCGTACGGCGAGATTGTCGCGACCGTGTCGTCGCGCTCGGTCGGCCCCGGCACACGCAAGAACATCGACGAGTTCACGCGCACGACTTCGCTTGCGATCGAACAGATCGGCGGCGCGGCGGTGGGCAAGGCGATCATCGTGATCAATCCCGCCGAGCCGCCGCTCATCATGCGCGACACGATTCATTGCCTGACCGAGACCGACCCGGACGTCGATGCGATTACCGCTTCCGTGCATGCGATGGTGGAGGAAGTGCGGCAGTACGTGCCCGGTTACACGCTGAAGAACGGCCCTGTATTCGATGGCCGCCGCGTATCCGTGTTCATGGAAGTCGAGGGCCTTGGCGACTATCTGCCCAAATACGCCGGCAACCTCGACATCATGACCGCGGCCGCCGCGCGCACCGCCGAACTTTTTGCTCAACAGATGCTTGCCGCATCGTCCGCCATTGCGTGAGGAACCGACCATGTCTTTAGCAGGAACCCGCATTACCGTACACGACATGACGTTGCGCGACGGCATGCACCCTAAGCGTCATCAGATTTCGCTGGACCAGATGCGTACGATTGCACGCGGACTCGACGCGGCCGGCGTGCCGTTGATTGAAGTCACGCATGGTGACGGCCTGGGTGGCGCATCGGTGAACTATGGATTTCCGGCCCATACCGATGAAGCGTATCTGAGTGCTGTGATTGCCGAGTTGAAGCAGGCCAAGGTATCGGCGCTGTTGTTGCCGGGTATTGGCACGGTTGAACATCTGCGGATGGCGCACGATCTGGGCGTGCATACGATTCGTGTTGCGACGCACTGTACCGAGGCGGATGTGTCCGAACAGCACATTGGTCTTGCGCGCAAGCTGGAGATGGATACCGTTGGCTTTCTGATGATGGCGCATATGTCGCCGCCAGAGCAGCTCGTCAAGCAGGCGAAGCTGATGGAATCGTATGGCGCGAATTGCATCTACGTTACCGATTCGGCTGGGTATATGTTGCCTGACGATGTGACTGCGCGGATTGCGCTGGTGCGCGCCGCTTTGAAACCTGAGACTGAGTTGGGGTTTCATGGTCATCATAATCTCGCGATGGGGGTGGCGAATTCGGTGGCCGCGGTGGCGGCTGGGGCGAATCGGATTGATGCTGCGGCGGCGGGGTTGGGTGCGGGGGCTGGCAATACGCCTATGGAGGTGTTTGTCGCCGTGTGCGAACGGATGGGGATTCAAACCGGTGTGGATGTGTTTGGGATTTCGGATGTTGCCGAAGATCTTGTGGTGCCGATTATGGATGCGCCGATTCGGATTGATCGCGATGCGTTGACGCTTGGGTATGCTGGAGTTTATTCGTCGTTCTTGTTGTTTGCCAAACGGGCAGAAGCTAAATATCGGGTTGCGGCGAGGGATATTCTCGTTGAACTCGGGAGGCAGCGCCTGGTCGGCGGGCAGGAAGATATGATTGAGGATGCGGCGCTGACGCTTGCTAGAGAACGGGGTTTTTGATTTTTTTTTGCCCTTCAGCGGCGGCATTTTCTTGTTCTTGCCGCTTTGGCCTTTCCTTGTTTACTTATTGGTCTATTAGCTTCGCCCCTGTGCGGGGCAGGCACTTACTTTCTTTGCCGCCGCAAAGAAAGTAAGCAAAGAAAGCGGCTCACACCGCCAATTCTTAAGTGGGTCCCCTGGCTTGGAGGGGCTGGTGGCCCGATTAACGCATCACACCGCGGCCGGTAACCGCCAGTGACACAGCCGTCATCCGCTCCCACTCCGCACTACGTGCGTCGCGGACGGGTTCGCCAGGGAAAACAGGTGCTTCGGTTGCGCGTAGCGGGGGCCATCGGCTTCGCCTCGGCGAAGCGCCGGAAAACACCGGGCGTTTGAAGGTATTGATGCGGCTGGAAGTGCCGGCGCGCTCGCACAGAGGACCGGCGCGTGGCAGCGCGAACGGGGCATCGGGCAAACCGCATGCGTAAAACCCAGCGGGTGGTTTGATGAAGTACCGCCTCGGCGCGCGCAGCGCCGCCGGAGGAATGACGGCCTGGTCACTCAGGCGGGGAGGTGCGCAGGCTCACTCTCTACGGAGCCACGACACCCTCCAAGCCAGGGGAGCCGCTTAAGAATTGGCGGTGTGAGCCGCTTTCTTTTGCCTACTTTTCTTTGCGGCGGCAAAGAAAAGTAGGTGCCCCCCCGCACAGGGGGAACGCTAATAAACCAATAAGAATAGAAACACCAAACGCCGTAGGCACAACCGCAAATGCCGCCGCCAAAGGCAAAAAAAACCACCACAAATCACTATGCAAAAACCAATCTACAGACCCGCAGCACTCGGTGCCCTGCTAACAGCTATAACCCTAACAACAACACCCGCATCACCGCACTCCCCCACTGAAACAGATCACCCCATAGAAATGGAAAAAATCCAGAACACCCGCGACCTGGGCGGCCTACCCACCACAAACGGCAAACACATCCTGGCGGGACGCCTCTACCGTAGTGGCAACCCAGCCTCCGCCACCCCCTCCGACGTGGCCAGACTCAAAGCGATGCATCTGGACGTCATCCTCGACTTCCGCGCTGAAAGCGAGAAAAAACCATCAGAACAAGCCTTCGCCGCCCAATTCCCCTGGCAAGCCGACCCCATACTGGCCGGCAACCTCGCCCCCGAGGCCATCATCCCGATGCTCAAACGCTCAACACCCGCGCAAATGCATCAATTCATGATATCGCTCTACCGGCAATTCCCTGGCGCCTACCAGGCCCAATTCGGTCGCTTCCTCAAACTCGCGGAAGACGACAAAACCATCCTCTACCACTGCACCGCAGGAAAAGACCGCACCGGCTTTGCAACAGTCCTGCTGCTCTCGGCACTAGGCGTCGACCGCGCAACGGTCATCGCAAATTACCTGGAATCAAACCGCCACAACGCGGCAGGCAACGCGCAAGCAACCGCACAGTTGCAAAAGATCGGCGTGGCCCCGGAAGTTCTCGCACCGCTGCTGACAGTCGATCCCGATTACATCGGCGCGGCAATGGAAGTGATCGCTCAGCAATACGGCGGAATGCAGCACTATCTCGTCAACGTACTGCACATCAACCTCGAAAAGATTCGCGCAAACTATCTCGAGGCCGGAACGCAGTCAGCCACCGTCACCCGCTGAACGCAAAAAAAAAGGCGGCACCCAGGCCGCCTTCTGAATCACTCATCAGCCCTCGAACACATGCCGCAATGGCGGCGGCGCGCCACCCTCGCGCACCTTGATCTCCACGACCTTTCTCGCGATGCTCGACGGCCGCACGTCCGCCGCGTCGAGATAGAACTGCGAATACCAATCCCGCATCTGGTACAGCGGACCATCCCCTTCGCACAGCAGCGGATTATCGATGCGCGTCTTGCTATCCCAGATCGCAACGTCTTCATAGAAAGCAGCCTGCGCCTGTTTCGAATAAGCCCGCGCAATTTCCATGTTCTGCTCTTCTGACAAACCCGGCACCTTCTTCACCATCACGCCGTAACGCAATTCGAAACTGTTCATGTCGATCGGTACATGACAGTTCAGTAAAATCGAATGAATCGGATGACCACCACTCCGCCCGGTCATCTCCGTGATGTGGTACGCGGGACCGAAGTACGTGGACAGCGCGATCAACTCGTCGTCGCCGAGGCGTTCGCTGCGCCCGATCAGCAATTGCGTCGCCTTGTGCCCCTCAAACAGATTGGCAAAGTAATCGACCGGCGCACCATGCACGGTGGCGAAGTGCGCCATATCGGAGATGTTGTCGACCAGCTCGCGGCAATTCGTGCCGATCACCATCAGATCGACCACCCAATCGGACCACTCGTCGGAGAAGCACGCATCGATACGCGGGATGCTCACCTCACCATCCGGCGGATTGCCTTCAGGGTCGTGCCAGATGAACAGCAACTGGTTCTGCTCGCAGGTCTGCCATGTGCCGATCTTCGCCTTCGGCGGAATGCGCTTGCAATACGGAATCGACTGGCAATTGCCTTCGCCGTCCCATTGCCAGCCGTGAAACGGACACACCAGCGTGTCGCCGTCCACGCGGCCCGTGCTCAGATCGGCACCCATATGCGGGCAGTAGCCGTCGACCACATTCACGCGGCCTTGCGAATCCATGAATGCAGCGAGGCGCTGGCCGAAGATATTCAGCGTGTGCGGCTTGCCATCCTTGAACTCACTGGTGAGCCCCAGGCAATGCCAGCCGCGCGCATAACGCTGCACGAGCGGCTGCGCTTCGATTTTGTAGGGACGTGCGGACATCTCTTATCTCCTCCGATGGAAAAGGCGGCGCGCTGACAAGCCGCCGCTAGCTATTCTTGTGAGGCGCACAGACCTTCACGCCCACGCCTGACGATAGACGCCGCTCATCTGTCGCTCATCGTCCCGACGGACTAAGTATCTGAGCCACTAGCGCGCGGAGCCGCCATGCTCCAGCGTTGCAGGCTCGGCCGTCTTGACACCCGTCACGGCACCGCGCACAGGCACAGCCGCCGCTGACGAAACCCGTGAACCCGCACGCCATTCCGCCCGCTCCACGCCGAGCCATGCAGCCAGTGCCGGCAACAGAAACACCGCGCCGAACAGGTTCACGAGGAACATGAAGGCCAGCAGCACACCCATATCCACCTGGAATTTCAGCGCGGAAAATGCCCACGTGCCCACGCCGATAAACATCGTGACCGCCGTAAACAGCGCCGCGGTGCCGCGTTGGCGCATCGCCGCGGCGAACGCATCGGGCAGGCTCGCGCCGGCACGCACCTCGTGCTGCAATCGTTCGTACAGGTAGATGCCGTAATCGACGCCCACGCCGACACCGAGCGTAATCACCGGCAACGTGGCCACCTTCAACCCGATGCCGAGCCACGCCATCACGGCATTGCACAGAATCGACACCACCGTCAGCGGCACCACGATGCACAGCACCGCGCGCCACGAGCGGAACGTCACGAAGCACAGCAGCGCAATCGCGCCGAAGATCGACAGCAGCATCGCGATCTCGGCGTCGGCAACGGCCTCATTGGTCGCCGCCATCACGCCGACATTGCCGCCCGCGAGCCGGAACGCCACATTTGGCGTGTGGTCCTGCGCGGCAATCCGCCTGATCTCATCGACGATGTGCGCGATCGTCCTGCCTTCGTGATTCGTCGTGTAGATCAGCACCTGAATCGCCTGACAGTTCTCGGTGTTCATGCCGTTGTCGGGATCGAACGCGCTCGCGCCTTGCGTCAAGCCAGCGCTCGAACGCGGCAGCGCGCCCCAGCGTGGACTGCCTTCGTTGAATGCGGCAATCGAGATCTTCGCGAGCGACGGCACGCTCACCACCGACTGCACTCCGGCCACGCCGCGCATTTCCATCTCGAAGCGCTCGATTGCGCTCATCACCGGGTAGTGCAGACATGCGTCGTCGAAACCGGTTGTCTCGACGATCACCGCGAGCGCATCGACACCGATGTTGTACTGGCTCGTAATGCGCGCGTTGTCGAGGTTATAGCGCGAGGTGGTGCGCAACTCGGGCGCGCCGGAACCGATATCGCCGATCTGCAGATCGCGCGACGCATGCGCCCCGAACGCCAGCAACAGCAGCGCCACGACGAACACGCCGAGTGCGGGCGCGGGTCGCGCGAACACCGCAAAGCGCGACCACAGGCGGCTGCCGCCGGCCGCCGCGCGGCGCTGCGCGCGCGCCAGCGTGCCGGCTTCGAGGCGCGTGTAGGACAGCAGGATCGGCAGAAACACCTTGTTGGTGACGATCATCAGCAGCACGCCGAGACATGCCGTGACACCCAGCTCACGCACGATCTCGATCTGGATGCGCATGATCACCATGAAGCCGAGCGCGTTCGTCAGGAGCGCCACGGTACCCGGCACGAACAGTTTGCGAAACGCGTCGCGCGCGGCGTCGGTGGACGACATGCCGGCCACCAGCGCCTGTTTCCACGCATTCGTCATTTGCACGGCATGCGATACGCCGATCGAAAAGATCAGAAACGGCACCAGAATCGACATCGGATCGATACCGAGCCCAAGGATCGGCAACGCGCCAAGCAGCCACACCACCGGCAGCAGCGCGACGAACAGCGCGAGCACCGTGGTTCTCGCCGAGCGCGTATAGGCGAACAGCAGCGCGGCGGTAATCGCAAAAGCGAGCGCGAAAAAGCCGACCACGCCGCTGATGCCCGCCTCCACGTCGCCCACCAGTTTGGCAAAACCGATGATGTCGACCTCGACATCCTGATTCGAATAGCGCGCGCGAATCTGTTCGAGTTGCCGCGCCACCGCGCCGTAGTCCAGATGCTTGCCGGTGACAGGATCGGTCTCGCGCAATTCCGCGCGAATCAGCGCGGAATGCAGATCGTTGCCGACCAGCCGGCCGATCTGCCCGGAGCGCGCGACATTGCGGCGCACTTTGGCGAGGTCGTCCGGATTCGTGCTGCTGAACTGGCCCGGCACGACCACGTCGCCGCGAAAGCCCGCTTCGGTGACTTCGGTATAACGCACGTTCGGCGTAAACAGCGAGAACACCCGCGAGCGATTCACGCCGGGGATGAAGAACACGTCGTCGGTCGCGTGACGCAGGTCGTCCATGAACGCCTGGTTGTAGATGTCGCCATGGCCCTTCCAGCGCAGGCTCACGAGAATGGTATTGGCACCCGGAAACGCGCTGGCGTAGCGGTTGAACACCTGCATGTAGGGATGCTGCATCGGGATCATTTTGTTGAACCCGGGGTCGAGCTTCAGACGCGTCGCGGAACAGCCCAGTGCTACCGTCAGCGCGAGACAGAGGGTCAGCAGGATGCGGCGGTGCTGCATGATGGCGTCGGCGCAGCGCTCGACAAAGCGTGACAGGCGCGACGGGGAATGACGGGACGATGCGTTCATGATGCGTCTCACGGCAAGACAACAGGAAGCGCGGCGCGCGCGGCCAGATTAGCGACCGGCGAGCGCACCGCAAAAGAGCGGCATGCGAAGCCGCATGGTCAGGAAGGCGCTGCCTCGGGTAACGCATGCACTGGCTGTAGCGTGGACGGCGGCACCACCGGCACCACCGGCAGCAATGCCACGCCCGCCTCGCCGCCGAGCGCCAGCTCGCCCTGCCCTGCGTCGGCCACCGCGGCGAGGCTCTGCACGCCGCCCACCTTGCGCACCGCGAAGCTTTGTCCGCCATCGCGCGAGGTCACGATCGCGCCGCCCTGGCCGACCAGCACCAGTTCGCCGTCGGCAAGCTGCACCGCGCCGAAATACGAGGTGCCGACACGGCTGTCGATATGCGTCCACGTCTCGCCCTGATCCGTACTGCGCAGCACGTTGCCGCGCATGCCGTACGCGAGCCAGTTACCATCCGCGAGTTTCAGCACGCCAAAGAGCGACCCTTGATACGGCAGCGGGCGCTTCTCCCAGGTCGCGCCGTTATCGGTCGAACGCAGCAGCGTGCCGGTCTCGCCGGCGATCATCAGGTGGCCGCTTGCATCGCCGGCAATCGCGTTGAGGTGGCGATCGTCAGCGGGTGTCTTCTGCTGTGTCCAGGTGGCGCCGGCATCGTGCGAGACCAACAGCTGGCCGAAGCTGCCGGTCACGAACACGAGCCCTTGCGCATTGCCCCACACGGATAGCAACGGGTCAGAATGCTCGCGCTCGAAACGCACTTCTTTCCAATGCGCGCCGCCGTCGACGGTGCGCAGAATCCAGCCGTCATGACCGACGGCGATGCCGACACGGGGTGAAATGAAGAACACTTGCGTGAGCGCCGATGCTTCGTCTGTCGCCAGCGCGGCTTGCCGCCACGACGCGCCTGCGTCGTCGCTGAGCAGGATCACGCCGCGCTCGCCCACTGCTACAAGTCGCGTGCCGGCCTTGGCGAGCCCGTTGATCTGCAGATGATTGGCCTGAATGGCGGTAGCCGCGAAGGCCGGCAAGGGCCGCGGCGAGAACGCGAACAGCGCCGCGCCCAGCACTGCTGCGGAGAGCAGCAAACCTGGTAATGTCGATTTCATCTTGTCTCCTGTCGGCCTGAGTTAGCGCTTTAGCGCTTACTCAGGCCCCATGCACAGCGGTCGGCCTGAGTTAGCGCTTTAGCGCTTACTCAGGCCCCATGCACCGCCCTTACTCTGATCCCATGCAAAACTCCGATCGCGGTCTACGCCGCTGTTTCGAAGAGTGCCGCAGCGCCCATACCCCCGCCGATACACATCGTCATGACGACATAGCGCACGCCGCGCCGCCGGGCTTCGAGCAAGCCGTGCAGGGTCATACGCGTGCCCGACATGCCGAACGGATGCCCGACCGAGATCGCGCCGCCGTTCACATTCAGGCGATCCGCGGGAATACGCAGCTGATCGCGGCAATAAATCACCTGGCACGCGAAGGCCTCGTTCATTTCCCACAGACCAATGTCGCTCACCGTCAGCCGATGCCGCGCCAACAGCTTCGGCACCGCGAGCGCCGGCCCGATGCCCATCTCGTCCGCATCACAGCCGGCCACCGTCAATCCGCGATAAGCGCCGAGCGGTGTCAACCCACGCCGCTTTGCTTCCTGCGCGCTCATCACGACGACCGCCGCCGCGCCGTCGGACAATTGCGACGCGTTGCCCGCCGTGATGAATTCGCCCTGCGCGACCGCCTCTCCGCCGCTCCACACCGGCTTCAACGCGGCCAGACTGGCGGCGCTGGTATCGGCGCGATTGCATTCGTCGCGCGTGGCCCGCACGCTTTCGCTGCCGGTCTGCTTGCCTTCCTTGTCGAACAGCGCGCGTCGCACATCGAGCGGCACGATTTCGTCATCGAAGCGGCCGGCAGCCTGCGCGGCCGCCGTGCGTTGCTGACTCGTCAACGCATACTCGTCCTGCGCCTCACGCGCGATGCCGTAGCGCCGCGATACCACTTCCGCCGTTTCGATCATCGCCATATACGCGGCTGGCTGATGCGCCAGCACCGCATCCGAGCGCGCCCGATAGGCGTTCTTGTGTTTGTTCTGCGTGAGCGTGATCGACTCGACGCCGCCCGCCACCACGATGCGCGCGTCGCCGCACAGAATGCTTTGCGAGGCCGTCGCGATCGTCATCAAACCCGACGAGCACATCCGGTCCATCGCCATACCCGGTACCGAGGCCGGCAAGCCCGCGGCGGCCGCCGACAGCCGGCCGATGTTGTAGCCCTGGCTGCCCTGCTGCGCGGCGCAGCCCATCAACACGTCGTCGATATCGGCGGGATCGAGCTGCGCGCGTTCGACGGCGGCCCGCACTACATGGCCGCCGAGCGCGGGCGCCTCGGTGTCGTTGAACACGCCGCGATACGCTTTGCCGATCGGCGTGCGCGCAACCGAGACGATGACCGCTTCGTTCATGAGTTTGTCCTTTACGGATTCCACAGGTTTCTACAGGTAGTAGCGGCTGATCGTGTCAGCCACGCAACCGGGTTTAGGCTCGCTGTCGATCTCGACGCTCACGCGAATCCACGCCTGCACGCCGCCTTCGATAGCCTCGGCGCGCAGCAACTGGCCCACGCCGCGAATCCGCGCGCCCACGCGCACCGGCGCCGGAAAGCGGATCTTGTCGCAACCGTAATTGACGCCGAGCCGCGCGCCATCGACACGCACGATCTGCGGCAAAAAGAAGTTGACGAGCGAGAGCGTGAGAAAGCCGTGCGCGATGCAACCGCCGAACGGACCGTGCTGCGCGCGGTCGGCGTCGACGTGAATCCATTGGTGATCGAGCGTCGCGTCGGCGAATAAATCGATGCGTGGTTGTTCGATGCGCAGCCACGCACTTGCACCAAGCGATTCGCCAACCGCGGCGATCAGCGCTTCGGGATGCGCGAATACACGAGCGGGTTGCGTATCCTCTTCAAGCCCGCAGTGATCGTTAGCTTCCGCCATCAAGCGCTCCATCAAGCATGCTGACTGCTGACCGACAGCACTTCGCCGGTCATATACGACGCGTATTCGCTTGCCAGAAAGACCATCACGTTCGCCACCTCCCACACTTCGGCGGCGCGTCCGAATGCTTCACGCGACGCCAGTTGATCGAGCAGGTCAGCCGAAGCCGACTTCTTCAGAAAATCGTGCAGCGCAATGCTCGGCGCGACGGCGTTGATGCGCACGCCGTACGGCGCGGCTTCCAGCGCGGCGCAGCGCGTGAGCGCCATCACGCCGGCCTTCGCCGCCGCGTAATGCGCCTGTTCCGCCTGCGCGCGCCAGCCGAGCACCGACGCGTTATTCACGATCACGCCACGGCCACGCTGCTGCATGTGCGGCAAGATCGCCCGCGTCATACGGAAGGTGCCCGTGAGGCTAATGTCGATCACCCGCGACCATTCCGCATCGTCCATATCGACGATGCGACGCGCGCCGCCCAGCCCGGCGTTATTGATCAGCACGTCCACGCCTTGCAGGCGGTCTTCGGCATCCGCCACCAGCGCCCGCACTTCGTCCTCTACGGAAACGTTGCACAGACGCCCGTAAATCGCCTGCAGACCGGTTTCAGCGCGCAAGGTATCCACCGCCTGCGCGAGCCGCCTTTCGTGGATGTCGGAGATAAACAGCGCACGGCAGCCTTCTTCGGCACAGCGCTTCGCGGCAGCAAAGCCGATCCCCACGCCGGCGGCCGCCGTGATCAGCACGGATTTGCCCGCCAGCAGTTGATGACCCGGCACATAGGGCGGCGCGCTTCGCACCGTTTGGGATTCGTTCATAGCGTTCCTCGGGGTTCTTTCGGCATGCCGAGCCCGCGCTCGGCCATGATGTTCAGCTGGATTTCGTTGGTGCCCGCGTAGATCGTGTCGGCGCGCGAGAAGAGAAACACGCCTTGCAGACGCGTGCGTTTTTCGTCGGCGCTGTCGATCAGATTGGCCTCTGGACCGAGCACGTCCATCGCCAGTTGGCCCAGTTCGCGGTGCCAGTTCGACCAGTAGTATTTGTAGATCAGCGCTTCGCGGCTCAGCGCGCCGCCGCTTTCATCCGCACCGGCAGCGGCGCCGGCCAGCATGCGCAGCGCGTTATAGCGCATCACGCGCAAGCCCGCCCACGCGCGGGCGACGCGCTGCCGGATCACGGTGTCGTTGGCCACGCCCGCTTCATGAGCGGCGTCGACGACCCATTCCAGTTCGCGGATGAACTGCATCTGCTGGCCGAGCGTCGACATGCCGCGCTCGAAACCGAGCAAAGTCATCGCGATGCGCCAGCCGTCGCCAGGCGCGCCGACTAGATCTTCTGAGGCAGCGAGCGCGCCGTCGAAGAACACTTCGTTGAACTCCGCGCCGCCGTTCATCTGCCGGATCGGGCGAATCTCGACGCCGGGTTGATCGAGCGGCATCAGCAGAAACGACAGGCCGCGATTGCCGCGCGACTCGGGGTCGGTGCGCGCGATCACGAAGATCCAGTCGGAATCGTGCGCGAGCGAGGTCCAGACTTTCTGGCCATGGACGCGCCAATTGCCGGCGTCGTCGCGGACTGCGCGAGTGCGGACATTCGCGAGATCGGAGCCCGCGCCCGGTTCCGAATAGCCCTGGCACCAGAACTGCGTGCCGTTCAGAATGGCCGGCAGAAAACGCCGCTGTTGATCTTCGGTGCCGCAGGCGATCAGGGTCGGCCCAAGCAGGCCCTCGCCGATATGCCCCATGCGCCCCGGACCACCGGCACGCGCGTATTCCTCGTGGAAGATCACCTGTTCGGCCACCGGCAGCGCGCCGCCGCCGTGCTGTGTCGGCCAACCGATCCCGTCCAGCCTCCGCTCGCCAGCTCGCGCTCCCATTGCTTGCGCAGTGCCGGGTACGCTTCTTCGTCGCCGGGGCCGCCGCGATATTTCAGGCACGCGAACTCGCCGCTCAGATGACTGCTCATCCAACTGGCGACTTCGACACGTAAGCGCTGAGATTTCGATGCGCTATTCATCACAGCACTCCTGCGAGCACGTCCAACGCGTAATCGGCGTCGGTTCGCACCGGCGCATCATCCGAGACCGCCTCGATGCGATCAATCACCCTTCGCGCGATAAACGACAACATCTGACCGGTCGTGCCGAATAGCGCACCCGAAGCCTGCGAACGCTTGAAATACAGTTGCGGGTCGTATTCCCAAGTGAAGCCGACGCCGCCATGCAGTTGAATCGCTTCCTGTGCACAGAAGCGGAAAGCGTCGTTCGCGGTGACTTTTGCCGTGGCGATATCGGCGAGCACGTCTTGCGGCAACGCATCGCCCGCCTGATCCCACGCGTGTGCGGCGCCGAGCACTGCCGAGCGCGTCGCTTCGACCTCGACCATCATCTGCGCGCAACGATGCTTGACGGCCTGAAACGATGCGATGGCGCGGCCAAACTGCACGCGCTCCGCCGTGTAGGCGAGCGTCAGATCGAGGCATTGCTGCGCGCCGCCAAGTTGTTCGGCGGCCAATGCCAGCGCCGCGCACCATGCCGTGCGTGACAATGCGCGTTCAGCGTCGCGGCCGCTCGCAAGCAATGCGGCATGCGGCAATGCCACTGCATCGAGTTCGATGCGTGCGAGCGGACGCGTCGCGTCGAGTGTGACGAGCGGCGTGCGCGTCAAGCCACGAACGTCGGCAGCGCTTAATTCGAACAGTCCGATCGACTGCGCTTCATTCGCGATCCGCGCCGCGACCAGCAGCAGATCGGCACTCGCGCCATCCACCACCTGTGCGACCGTGCCAGACAGCCGGTAGCCATGAGCCGCTTCTTCAGCCTGCAACGTTAAGCTGTTCGCGTCGAATTCAGCCGCAGCAGGCAGCGCGAGCGTCGCGCTCACTTCACCGGCGGCGATCCGCGCAAGACCTTCGCGCGCCGCGTCGGAATCGCATTGCGCCAGCGCCGTCGCCGCGAGACAAACCGTGCCGAAGTACGGCACGCAGGCGAGCCGCCGCCCCATCTGCTCCATCAGCAGCACCAGTTCCAGTGCGCCGAGCGCCGTGCCGCCGGACGCTTCCGGCACCGTGAGCGCACACCAGCCGAGTTCGCCGGCGAGCGTGCGCCACAAACCGTCGTCGCGACCGCTGGTCTGTTCGATCGCGTGCCGCACGGCCGCCGAGTCGCTGCGCTCGGCCAGCACCTCGGCCGCCGCGTCGCGGATCATCGTCTGTTCATCGGAGAGAGCGAGGTTCATCGCATCAGCTTCCGTAGACCGGCTGCGCCGGCTCGCGTTGCGCGACCAGCGCCGCGACCGCGCCGCCGATTTCCGCGACGTTCCAGCGCGCGCCGCGATCGACGCGAGGACCGGTGCGCCACCCTTGCGCGACTGCGATCATGCCGCCCGCCGCCTCGAACACCTGCCCCGTGATCTCGCGCGATTGCGCGCTGCCGAGCCACACGACCAGCGGCGCGACGTTGGCTGGATCGAAGTAATCGAAGCCGTCCGCGGGCTTTTTCATCATGTCCGCGAAGACGCCTTCGGTCATCGAGGTGCGCGCCGCCGGCGCGAGCGCGTTCACCCGCACGCCGTAGCGCTGCAACTCGGCGGACTGCATCAAGGTGAGCGCCGCGATGGCGGCCTTGGCCGCGCCATAGTTCGCCTGCCCGATCGAACCTTGCAGACCGGCGCCGGAACTCGTATTGACGATGCGCGCATCCACCACGTGCCCGGCCTTCGACGCATCGCGCCACGCCCGCGCCAGCAGTTGCGACAGACAGAAATGCCCGCGCAGATGCACGCGCATCACGTCGTCCCAATCGCCTTCGGTCATGCTGGTGAACATCCGGTCGCGGCAGATGCCCGCGTTGTTCACCAGCACATGAATCTCGCCGAACGCTTCGTGCGCGGCATCGAGAATGCATTGCGCGGTGTCGATGCGCGTGATGTCGTCCGCGTTGGCGAGCGCCCGGCCACCGGCTCGGGCAATCTCGTCGCACACCGTTTGCGCGGCCTCCGCGCGAATATCGTTGACCACCACCGCCGCGCCTTCAGCGGCATACGCCAGCGCGTACTCGCGGCCCAGCCCTCCACCCGCGCCGGTAATGATCACGGTGCGGTCGTTGCAGATTCCCATGCTTGATCCTCGTTGACAGTGATGCGCCTGTTGCGCCTGATCGTGTTTGTTCGCGCTTAAAGACGCTCGATGATCGTGACGTTGGCGAGGCCGCCGCCCTCGCACATCGTTTGCAGCCCGTAGCGGCCCTGCGTGCGTTCGAGTTCGTGCAGCAGGCTCGTCATCAGCCGCGCGCCGGTCGCGCCGAGTGGATGGCCGAGCGCAATCGCGCCGCCGTTCGGGTTGGTCTTCTCATGCGGATAGCGCGTTTCGGCGAGCCATGCGAGCGCGACCGAAGCAAACGCCTCGTTGAGTTCCACCACGTCGATGTCGTCGAGCGAGAGGCCTGCCTTGCGCAACGCGTGACGTGTCGCGGGGATCGGCGCGGTGAGCATCCACAGCGGATCGTCGCCGAGCACGCTCAGGTGATGGATACGGGCGCGCGGCGTGAGGCCGTAGCGCTTGAGCGCGTCTTCGGAGACGATCAGCAAGGCCGCCGCTGCATCGCATGTCTGGCTCGACACGGCAGCGGTCAATGCGCCGCCTGGCAACAACGGCTCGAGCGCGGCCATTTTCGCCAGCGTGGTGTCCTTGCGCGGCGTTTCATCGTGCTCGACACCCGCGAACGGCGCGATCTCGCGCGCGAAGAAGCCCCCTTCGATCGCGGCCAGGGCGCGCCGGTGGCTTTCCAGCGCGTACCGCTCCATGGCTTCGCGCGACAGGTTCCAGTGATCCGCGATACGCAGCGCCGCGTGGAACTGCGAGACCGGCGCATTGCCAAAACGCGCGCGCCAGCCGATGCTGCCCGAGAACGGATCGGTAAAGCCGAGCGGCCCGGCCGCCGTCATCGCCGACGAAATCGGAATCTGCGTCATGGTCTGCACGCCACCCGCGATCACGACGTCCTGCGTGCCGCTCATCACCGCTTGCGCGGCGAAGTGCACGGCCTGCTGCGACGACCCGCACTGGCGGTCCACCGTCACGCCGGGCACCGTCAGCGGCAAACCGGCCGCGAGCCAGCAGGTACGCGCGATGTTGCCGGCCAGTGGGCCAATCGTATCGACGCAACCGAACACCACGTCGTCGTATTCGTCCGCGGGAATACTGTTGCGCGCGACGATTTCCTTCAGCACGAAGCCGCCCAGATCCGCGGCGTGCACCTGTGCGAGTCCGCCTTTGCGGCGGCCGGTCGGCGTGCGCAATGCATCGACGATATAAGCCTGTTTCATTACGATTCCAGTTCGAAAGTGCGGGCCGGTCCAATCGGCGTGCGTGCTTCGAGCAGCGCATCCGCGACGCGGGCCTTGTGAAACGTCGTGTCACCCCAACTGCCTGAGAGCGCCCAGATGCGTTTCATGAAAATCTGCAAATCCAGTTCCCACGTGTAGCCGATCGCGCCATGCACCTGCATCGCGTGGCGCGCCGCGAGTTGCGCGGCGGCGGTGGCAGCAAGCTTCGCGTGCGAGACATACAGCGCGCGCTGCGGGTCGTTATCGGCAATCGCGCAGGCGGCGCGATACACCACGGGCCGCGCGAATTCATAGCGGATCGCGACATCGGCGAGCAGATGCTTGAGCGCCTGGTACGAGCCGATCGGTTTGCCGAACTGCTTGCGCTGCGCGCTGTAGTCGATCGCGACGTCGAGCACGCGCTGCGTCAGACCGAGCAGTTGCGCGGCGACCGCGAACGCGCCGTGATCGAGTGCGCGCGCGAGCAGCGGCGCGGCCTCGGTGGCGGTAGCGACTCTCGTGCTCGCCGAGGCCTGCCAGTCGAGTTCGAACAGGCGCCGCGAAGGATCGACGCTCGTCACCGCGTTCAGGCGGCAAGCATGCGGCGTGAGCCAGTGCAGTTCGCCCGCGCGTTCGCACAACAGCACCTGCGCGACGTGTGCGTCGCTCACATACGGATTCACCGGATGCGCAATCGCCACCCGCGCGGCGCCTGCCGCGATGTCGCGCAGCAGCGTGTCGCGCTGCAAGCTGGACGGCAAACCTTCGAGCACGCCCACCGCCACCAGCGCGGTATCGAGCAGCGGTTCAGGTCCTGCGAAATAGCCATAGGTCTGCGCCAGCAGCGCCCATTCCACGGCACCCAGCCCCATGCCGTCGTGACTCTCCGGCACCGATACGGCCGTCAGCCCCTGGGACGCGAACAGGTCCCACATGCGATTCGAGCGGCCCGTCGGCGTGGTCCACAATTCGCGGATCAGCTCCGGTGTCATCTCGGTCATCAGAAAGCGCTTGACGCTGCTCGCCAACGCTTCCTGATCTTCGTTGAATACGAAATCCATAGTTCCTCGCTCAATCGTTTAAGCGTCGCTCATGCGCTTCGGAAACCCGCATCACGAGCGCGGCATGCCCAGCATCCGTTCCGCGACGATGTTTCGCTGGATCTCGTTGGTGCCCGCATAGATCGGCCCGGCCTGGGCGAACAGGAAGCCGTCGAGCCAGTTGCCGAGCGCCGCCTGCTGCTCGCGAGAATCGGGCACGACTTCGGCGCGCGCGCCGAGAATGTCGAGCGCGGTCTGATGCATGCGCAGATCGAGCTCGGACCAGAACACCTTGTTGGTGCTCGATTCCGCGCCGATGTGGCCGCCCTTCTGCAAGCGGCTCGCGGTGGCGTAGGTCGATAGCGCGTAGGCCTGCGCGTCCATCCACGCGCCGATCACGCGCTCACGCATGGCCGGATCGCGGTCGGCGTCGGCGCGATGGGCGAGATAGAGATCGCGCAACGCCTCGGCGGTGCGCTGAAAACGTGCCGGCGAACGCAGCATCAGCCCGCGCTCGAAACCGGCTGTCGCCATCGCCACCTGCCAGCCCATGCCTTCGCCGGCGAGACGGTTTTCGACCGGCACGTGCACGTCGTCGAAGAAAATCTCGGCGAAGCCGGTGTGACCGTTCAGTTGGCGGATCGGCCGCACGGTGATGCCGGGCGTCGCAAGCGGCACCATCAGGAAGGTCAGGCCGTGATGGCGCGTGGACTGCGGATCGCTGCGAAAGAGACCGAACAGCCAGTCGGCCCACACCGCGCGCGTCGACCAGATTTTCTGGCCGTTGAGAATGTATTCGTCACCCGAGCCGCCGTTCACGCCGCGCTCGGTACGAATCGCGCTGGCACGGATCGCCGCCATGTCCGAGCCCGCATTCGGCTCGGACCAGCCTTGTGCCCAGACATGCTCGCCCGCGGCCATCGCGGGCAGAAAGCGCGCCTTTTGGTCGTCCGTACCGAAGTCCATCAAGGTCGGGCCGAGCAGGAAGATGCCGTTCTGATTCACGCGCATCGGCGCGTCGGCACGCTAGTATTCTTCCTCGAAGATCAGCCACTCGATCAGGTCGCAACCGCGCCCGCCCAGTTCGCGCGGCCACGTCACCATGCTCCAGCGGCCCGAATGCAGCGTGCGTTCCCACGCGCGATGCGCGGCGAAACCGGCCTCGGTGTCGAAACTCGGCAGCGGCTCGCGCGGCACATGGTCCGCAAGCCAGTTGCGAATCTCGGCGCGAAAGGCGCGTTGCGCCGGCGTGTAGTCGAGCTTCATGCGCGCGCTCCGGCTGGAGTTTTGACCTCGTCCGCGTTGAACTGCGCGTCGCGTTTTTCGACGAAGGCCGAGCGCGCTTCGGCGGAATCGTTGGTCATATACGCCTGCAGCGTGAAGCCCTGCTCCCAGCGGTATTTGTCTTCGAGGTCGCCGTCTTCCACGCCGTTGAGCGCTTCCTTCGCGAGTTGCAGCATGGCGGGGCTCTTGGCGGCGATCTTGCGGGCGATCTCCAACGCCGCCTCGCGCAGTTGCTCGCGCGGCACGACACGTTCCACGGCACCGAGCCGGTAGGCTTCGGCGGCATCGACCATGTCGCCGGTGAAGTACATCGCGCGCACTTTCTGCACGCCGAACATGCGCTGCAAATGCGCGCCGCCGCCCATCGCGCCACGGTCGATTTCGGGCACGCCAAACCGCGCGCATTCGGATGCGACGATCACGTCCGCCGCGCCGCAGATGCCGATGCCGCCACCGAGCACGAAGCCGTGCACCGCCACGATCACCGGCTTCGGATTGCGGTGCACGGCGCGAAAGGTGGCGTAATTGCCCGCGTTGACCGTGACGATCCGTTCGGGATGCGCCGCCAGTTCCTTGATGTCGACGCCCGCGCAAAAGCCGCGTCCCGCGCCGCGCAACACGATCACGTGCACGCTGTCGTCGCGGCCCAGCGCGTCGATGGCGTCGGCCAGCGCGTGCCAGCCGCGCGAGTCGAGCGCATTGACCGGCGGCTGGTCGATCACCAGTTCGCCGATGCCGCCTTCACGCTGGATGCTGAACGGCAGCGCACGGCCGCTATTGATGGGTTCTGTCATGTCTGCGTCCCTGGTGAATGATGGGGATTTGCTTTATGGGGTCACGCGTTGGCTCATGCGCCGGATCGTGCGTGGCCTCGTGCGGAGGCGCATACATCGGATCGTGCGTAGCGTCATGGCTTGATTCACGCGTGAACCGGCGCGCCGCGCAGCGCCGCGAGTGCGTCGAGCCGCGCCAGCGCTTCGGCGACGATCCGCGCAATCAATATTTCGCACGGCTCGATCGCGCCGATCACGGCGGCGGCCTGGCCGCTCGGCAGCACTCCGTCGTCCGGCTCGCCATCGACAATCGCGCGCTGGATCAGAAACGGCGCGTTCGCCGCCATCAGCGTCTGGCTCGCGGTGTAGCTGTGCTCGCGCAACGCCTTCAGACCGAGCGACGCCATCTGCGCCAGGCTCATACCGCTCTGGCGGCGCCATGCTTCAGCGGTACGCAGCGCGAATAATGTGCGGCGGAGCGGGCCAAACGCTTCGAGGCGCAGCAGATAGGGGTTGTCGATCATCCGTTGCGGCAAGCCGTCGAGCGCGGCGGACACGCGGATGCGCGACGGGTCGTCGACCGCCACATAGCGCGCGAGCGTCGAGCGCGGCACGGGCGACTCTTCGGCCATCAGAAAGCGCGTGCCCATGGCGATGCCCGCCGCGCCGTAGCCGAGTGCGGCAGCCAGCCCTCTTCCATCGAAGAAGCCGCCTGCGGCGATCACCGGCACGTTCACCGCGTCGAGCACTTTGGGCAGCAACAGCGTGGTCGGCATCGACCCGGTATGGCCGCCGCCTTCCGCGCCTTGCACGGTCACCGCATCGGCGCCGAGTTCGACGGCTTTCGCCGCGTGCTTCGGCGCGCCGACCGTGGGAATGCACATCACGCCCGCGTCCTTGAAGCGGCGGATCGTTTTCGCATCGGGTCCGCGCCCATAGCTCACGGCGCGCAGCCGGTGCGCGATCGCCAGATCGACCACTTGCGCGGCGTTCGGCTGAAACATATGGAAGTTGATGCCGAACGGCCGGTCTGTCAGTTCCTTGACGCGCAGGATTTCGGCCTCGACGCGATCGGCTTCGAGCGTCGCACCCGCGAGAAAACCAAACCCCCCTGCGTTGCCGGTCGCGGCGACGAGCCGTGCATCGGCGACCCAACCCATCGCCGTTTGCACGATCGGATAGCGGCAGCCGAGCAGATCGCACAGCGGTGTATGCAGCGTCGCGCTCATGCCGCTTCTCCGTCAGCCTTTTGTTCGCCGTGTGTCGTCGCAACCGGCCGTTGCGATTGCGCCATCTTGCGGGCGTCGTAGCCGCCGAGTTTGTCGCCGCTCACCAGTTCGTTGTGAGCGTGGGCAAAGTGATGCCACGCGAAGGCCGCATCCATCGCCGCGCGCTTGCCCTGCAATTCTTCGACGTGATTCACCGCCTGCTTGGTGAGCGTCAAACCCAGCCGCGGCATGCGGGCGATCTTCGCGGCGATCTCGGTTGTGGTGTCCTGCAAACGCTCGCGCGGCACGACCCGATTCACCATGCCCATCTGATAGGCGCGCGCCGCGTCCATCCGTTCGCCGAGAAACAGAAACTCCTTGGCGATACGCGGATTCAACTCATACGCGTGCGCGAAATACTCGACGCCGGGAATTCCCATGCGCACGACCGGATCGGAAAAGAACGCGTCGTCGGAGGCGACGATCAGATCGCAGACCCATGCCAGCATCAAGCCGCCCGCCACGCACGCGCCCTGCACCATCGCGATGGTTGGCTTGGGCAGATCGCGCCAGCGGCGGCACATGCCGAGATACACCTCCTGTTCGCGGGCGTACAGAAACTCGCCGCCTTCCTTGCCCACATGGTCGTACCAGAGCGAGGCACGCTCGAACGACTGGTCGATGTCGCGGCCCGGCGTGCCGATATCGTGGCCCGCCGAGAAATGCTTGCCGGCTCCGGCTAGCACGATGACCTTCACCGCATCGTCGTTCGACGCGCGTTTGAAGGCCGCGTCGAGCGCATAGGTCATCTTCGAGTTCTGCGCGTTGTGATACTCGGGGCGATTCATCGTGATCGTGGCGACGCCCTCGTTCACGCGATATTCGACGACGCTATCGTTGGCCTGGTCGCCGGCCTTGTCGCCGGCCTGTCCATCTGCCGCATGATTGATTTGCATGCTGTCCCTCACACGCGGCGTGGCGCGGGGTTGTTGCGCACGACGCCCGCACGCAGATTGTGCGGATCGAGCGAACGCACGATGTGCAGATCGTCTGCGCTGGGCGGCGGCGTCACTTGCAGGTCGGGATGCGCGCAAAGTGCGAAGCCGGTCGCGTCCTGCACTTCGTCGAAGCTCACACCCGGATGCAGCGAGCGCACCTGCACGGCATGATTCGCGCCGCTGAAATCCATCACGCAGAGGTCGGTGATCACGCTGCGCAAATCGGTGAACGCCCGCATGCCTGGAATTTCGCGCGCCGGGTTGTAGCCCACGCTGCACACCATATCCACTTCGCCACCAACGAACGTGCGCTTGCCGTGGCCGCTCACGAAAAACGAATTCGCGTGATTGATGCTGTTGCCCGGAAAACCGCGTGCGCCGAGCAGTTGCGTTTTCGGCCGGGCGTAGTCGTCGCCGAGCCAGGAGATATTGGCCTGACCGAAGCGGTCGATCTGCGTCGGCATCACCAGCGCATGACGCCTGCCGTGCCACACACAATCGAACACGCGTTCATAGGTCATCAAGCCGGATGCCTGCACGCGATAGCCGGCTTCGCGCGGCCCGAGCGGCACGGGGCTTTCGACCAGATAGGCCTCGCCGTCGGTGAGCATCAGACCGGCGTTGTATGCGAGCCGCGCGAGACCGGCCGCCAGCCGCGGTCCGGTACCGATGCCGGTGGCCAGCACTTCGCCGTCGTCGCGCCAGACGCGCGCCGCTGCGCAGATCATCAATTCGGCAAGGGAATATTCGAGAGAGTCGCTCATCTGCGCTCCATTACAGAATCGGCAACGGCAACGCCGCCACATGGGACCGGCCGCCTGCGCGTTGCAGATAGCCGGGCTCGTCGGTGCCTACCACGTCATGCAGGTAAGCGGCGCTTTGGGTTGGGTCCTCCGCGCTCGCGCAATATGTCTTCAGGTGCGGCAGATCCCAGCCGTAAGCAGGCGCGCACGAGGTGGGATGCGCGCCGCACGGGGCGTGCACCACGCCGCTCACGAGCGAACGCTCGAAGGCATTGCGGCGCGCGAGTTCGAGGTCGTCGCTTGCCAGCGTTTCGACCAGCGTTTCGCTACTGACATAACACTTGGCCGCCGCACGCGCGAACCAGGCGTCGAAAAAGGGATCAGGGCCGTCGATGCGCGTATTGCCCATCCGGTCCGCGGCGTTCACGTGCAGCAGCGCGGCATCGAGTTCGATCGCGGGCATCGCGAGCAAGGTTTCATCGCTGTACGGCGATTGCACGGTGCGCAGCTGCGGTGCGTGCTTGAGCAGGTCGGTGCCGAGACCGACGCGCGTCGGCAAAAACGGCAGGCGTGCGGCGGCGGCGCGCAGGCCGAGTTGCAGCAGGCCTTCGTCGAGCTCCCACACATCGACCGCGCCCTGTTCACGCGCCCGGCGGAAATGTGGTTCGAGCGGAATCACGTCGAGCGACACGAAGCCGAACACCACCTTGCTGACCTTGCCGGCCGCGCACAGCAGCCCGACATCCGGGCCGCCATACGCGACCACCGTGAGGTCCCGCAGATTCGAGCGGGCGATTTCGCGCACCAGCGCCATTGGTTTGCGGCGCGGGCCCCAGCCGCCGATGCCGATGGTCATGCCGTCGGCGAGTTGCGCGACAACGTCGTGCGCCGTGAGTTGTTTGTCGAGGGTTTTCATAAGTGGCCTAGCGGAATCCAACGCTGAAGTCGTGACCCCACAGGCTCACCCGTGTCGCCTCATAGACGCTGTGTTGCGCCCAGTCGACCGTGAGACCGCCATAGCCGTATTCGAGATCGAAGCCGCCTGGCGTTTTCATGTAGAACGAGATCATGTGGTCGTTGCAGTGACGGCCGAGCGTCGCTGAAAGCTTCACGCCCTCCGCTGCAACGCGGTCGAGCGCGCGGCCCACTTCATCCATCGAGTCCACTTCGGCCATCACGTGAATGCAACCTGACGGCACCGCGAAATCCATGATCGCGAGGCTGTGATGGCGCGCGTTCCGGCAATGCAGGAAGTGGATGCGCTTCTCGGGTTCGGCCGGGTCGTCGGTGAAACGCACGCGGAAGATATCGGAGAGCTCGAAACCGAGCACCTCGCGCAGAAACGTATCGGTTGCGTCGAAGTTCGGCGCGGGCAGCACCGCATGGCCGAGCCCCATCGCACCGGTGACGAACCCGGGCACGCCGAGCGGCGACGCGAAGCGGCGGAAATCGGCGCGCACGCCCCAGAAAAATTCGTGACGGTTGCCGGAGGGATCAACACACCACACCATCGCCTGCACACGGCGCAGCGCGGCTTCCTGCGCGCTTGCGCGTATCGGCTCCACGCCGGCCTGTTCGAGCACGCGGATCGCGTTATCGAACGCGGCCGCGTCCGGCAATTCCCAGCCCGATGCGAAGTAGCGATCGGTGTCGCCAGGTACGATCAGGTAGCGGAAATCGCGCTCGTCCATCTTCACGTAGAGCGCACCGTGCGTTGCGTCCTGGGCCTGCATGCCCAGCACGTTTTCCGCGTAACCGCGCCATGTTTCGACTTTCGCCGACTGCACGACGACGTAGCCTAAAGCCCGCACATCGATCATCTCGACTCCTCCAGAAGCTGTTGTTGTCAGGCTTATTCTGGGGGTGTCGACGGTCCGCAACATCGTCTGTTGGGACTAGCCAGTGGTGGTGTTTTCCGTGGTGTTTTCCGCGGCTTTTTCAGTGTTTTCCGCGGCTTCGCGCAAGCGGTATTTGAGGACCTTGCCAGCCGCGCTGACGGGCAGCTGATCGACCAGTGTGAGGTAGCGCGGCACCTTGTAATTGGCCATATTCTTGCGGGCCCAGTCGGTCAGTTCCGCCTCGCTCGCGTGCTCGCCGGCGCGCAACACGATATAGGCGTGCCCCACTTCGCCAAGCCGTTCGTCGGGCACGCCAACCAGCGCCACCTGCGCAATCGCCGGATGCCCGCTGAACAGTCGCTCGATCTCGGCGGGATAGCAGTTGAAGCCGCCCACGATGAACATGTCCTTGATGCGGTCCGTGATACGCAGATAGCCGTGTTCGTCGAGCGTACCGAGGTCGCCGGTGTGCAGCCAGCCTTCGTCGTCGATCGTTTCGAGGGTTGTCTCCTGCTGGCCGAAATAGCCTTGCATCACGTTGTAGCCGCGAATCAGCACTTCGCCTGTTGCGCCGCTTGAGAGCGCGTTGCCGTCGCTGTCGGCGATGCAAATCTCGACGCCCGGCATGGCGCGGCCCGAAGTGTGCGCAACGGTCTCGGCGTCGTCGCCGCGGCGGCACAGCGCGGCAAACCCACAGGTCTCGGTGAGGCCGTAGCCGGTCAGCACCGTGTCGAAGCCCAGTTGCGTGCGCATCCGTTCGATCAGGCTTGGCGCGATCGCCGCCGCACCGGTTACCGCGACCCGTAGCGACGACAGATCGCGCGTGGCCAGATCCGGCATGTCGAGCAACGCGTGATACAGGGTCGGCGGACCCGGCAACACGGAAACCCGGTCGCGCACGATACGCTCCAGCACGCGCTCGGGATTGAACACCAGATGCGGCAGCACCGTCGCGCCGCTCGCCAAAGCCGCGAGCCAGCCGGCCTTGTAGCCGAATGCATGAAAGAACGGATTGACGATCAGATAGCGGTCGCTGTCGCGCAGCGTCGCGATCTGCGCCCAGTCGTGGATCGCGCGCAGGTTCTGGCCATGCGTGGTCATCACGCCCTTCGGGCGGCCGGTCGTGCCGGACGTGAACATGATGTCCATCAGCGTGTCGGGGCGCACCGTGGCTTCACGGACCCGGAATGCTTCCATCGAGATACCGGCCGCGCGCAACAGGAATGCGTTCCATGTCTCGTCGCGGCCATTCGTTTCGCGCGCGGCGTGATCGGCATCCGCATCGAATACGACGATGCGTTCGAGCGACGCCGGACGATGCGCGGCCAGCATCGCCGGATACGAATCGCCGAGGAACGTGCCGCAGCAGAACAGCAGCCGCGCACCGCTGTCTTCGAGAATCGCGCCCGCTTCGAGGCCCTTCATGCGTGTATTGATCGGCACCAGCGCGGCGCCCGCGCTATGAATCGCCAGCGCCGCGATGATCCATTGCGCGAGGTTCGGCGCCCAGATCGCCACCCGTTCGCCCGGCTCGATGCCACAGTTCATCAAGGCGCGGGCCGCCTCGATCCGCGCGGCGTCGAGTTGCGCGTAGCTCAGGTTGCCCTGGGCCGTTTCGATTGCGATGCGCGTGCCGTAGCGCGCGGCGCCGCGCGCGATCAGCGCGGGCGTCGTCAGGATGTGGTTCAGCGTCATGATGAATTCAATGGATGGGGTTCGCGGCATGCGCGCAGCGCGCGAACGCCGCGCGCATGCCACGAACCTAGTCGGGGAAAACCACGCGCAATGTCGCGCTGGCCGGCGTGGCGCTGCACGCGAGCGTCCAGCCGTCGGCCAGATCGGCGGCGTCGAGCACGTGGTTGGCGTTCAGCTTCACGCTGCCGTTTTGCACGCGGCACATGCATGCGCCGCACAAGCCGCTGCGGCATGAGTTCGGCGCGGGCACGTCGGCGCGCAGCATCGCGTCGAGCAGGGTTTCGCCGGGCTCGCACGTGAGGTTGAAAGTGGCGCCGTCGAGCACGGTTTCGAGCGCGGCTTGTGTGTTGGTTTGAGTGTTTGCCGGTTCATTTACCGCAGGCTCGGTGAGCTTCACCTCAGCCGCAAGACTCACCGGCAAATCGGGCAGTGAAGCAAAGCGCTCCACATGCACTTTTGCACGCGGCAAACCCAGCGCGAGCATTGCGGCCAACGCGTTCTCCATGAACAGCGCCGGTCCGCAGATAAAGCATTCCTGCGTGCTCCACGGCCGCGCCAGTTCCTCCAGATGACGCTGCTGCGGAATGCCCTGCACGCTGTCGAGCCAGTGAATCACCCGCAGCCTGCCGGCATGCCGCTGACCGAGTTGCCTGAGTTCGTCGCTGAAAATCACGGACTGCGCGTCGCGATTCGCATAGATCAGGGTCAGCATGCCGCGTCCGTTGACCAACGCAGACTTCAGGATCGACAGCACCGGCGTAATGCCGCTGCCGCCCGCGAACAGGAGCAGATCGCCGTCGAGCGAGCGTGGCGTGAAGACACCCGCGGGCGCCATCACGTCGAGTTCGTCGCCGGCCTGGACGCTGTCGCACATCCAGTTCGACACCCTGCCGTCGCGCACCCGCTTGACGGTGATCTTCGGCGCCTGATCGATGCCCGGCGCGCTCGACAGCGAATAACAGCGCTGCACCGTCGCCTCCGCGCAGGGCACCTTGAGCGTGAGAAATTGCCCCGGGCGATAGCTGAATGCATCGCGCAGGGATTGCGGCAACTCGAACACGAAAGAGCGCGCGTCGGCGCTCTCCGCGATCACGTCCGCCACTTTGAGCCGGTGAAAACGCGAATCGGCCATGGCGGGCGAACTCAGGCGATGCCCATGATGAGCTGCGCGTTATCGATCCGATACTCGCTGCCATTGATGAAACGCGATTCATCGGAAGCGAGGAACAGCACCAGATTGGCGATGTCTTCCGGCAGGCACATGCGGGCGTGCGGATCGACCGACTGCGTCAGCGCCTCGCGCGTCTCTTCAGCCGCGCCGAAAAACGGCGCGGTCATCGGCGTGAGGATGCCGTCCGGGTGAATCGTGTTGCAGCGAACCTTGTAGCCCTGCTGTTTGCAATGCGCCGCGATCGCGCGGGTCATCGCCGTCACCGCGCCCTTGCTGGCCGAATACGCGCAGAACGCGCCGAGCCCGCCGAGCGCCGCCACCGATGACATATTGACGATCGAGCCGCCCTTCTCTTTCATCGCCTTCACCGCCGCGCGGCAGCCGAGAAAATAGCCTTCGGCGTTGATGCGCAGCACGCGCTGCCATTGGTCGAGCGTGGTGTCTTCGATGCTGCCGAGCAGCAGCACGGCAGCATTGTTGACCAGCACGTCCGGCGTGCCGAAGCTCGCCTGCGCCGCGCCGAACACATCGTTCCAGCCGGCTTCCGACGTGATGTCGTGACGCACGAACAGGGCCGCATCGCCGATCTGCGCGGCCACTTCGCGGCCTGCTTCTTCGTTGACGTCGGTCAGCACCACGCGCGCGCCTTCACGCGCGAACAGCAACGCGTCCTGTTTGCCGACGCCGCTTGCGGCGCCGGTCACGACGGCGATCTTGCCTTTGAGTCTGTCTCCCATCTTCGCTCTCTCTTGTCAGTGTCAATCAGTTTCAGTCAGGGAATGGGCGGCGTTCGCGAGAACCCCGCCCGCTGCGGCCCGGCCCGCCTGGCGGCCGGACCAGATACAGTCCGCGAGCGAAAGGCCGCTCACGTAGTGATTCGATGCCAGCCCGCAGGCGGCGCGGCCGGCGGCAAAAAGGCCTTCAACCGGCGTGCCTTGCGCGGACAGTACGGCGTTGGTCGTTTCATCGACCCGCAAGCCGCCGAGCGTGATCGACGGGCACGGGAACACGCGGCTATTCGATGAAATATCGATGGCGTAGTACGGTCCGTGCGTGAGCGGCTGCAACATCGCGGCGGATTTGCCGAACGTGGGATCGAAGCCGTTGATGGCTGCGGTGTTGTAGGAGGCCACGGTTTTCTGCAGCGCCGCCGGATCGCAGCGGATGCACGCGGCCAACTCGGTCAGCGAACGGGCGCGCTTGCGGCCCAGCAGCATCAATAGCGTTGCCGGCACGCTCTGAAACGCCCACAGCTTGCCGCGCAAGCACTCCCGCAACGCGAGCCCCACCAGCCGCGCGTCGAGAATCAGCCACGCGCGACCCTCGCGGGTTTCGCACATCGCGTGACCGAGCGCGGCGCCGTACACTTCTTCATTGCAGAAACGCTCGCCGTGACGGTCCACCACGCAGCCTTGCGCCCACGTGTACGGTGGATTGATGAAGCGCCACGCCGACACGCGTTCGAGCCGCTCTGTCACGCCGGCCGCCGAGAGACCGAGGCGAATGCCGGAACCGTCGCAGCCCGTGGTGCCGAGCCGCCAGTTCGGCAAATAGCGCGGCGCGTGTTGTGCCACCATCGCCCGGTTGAAGATGAAGCCGCCGGTGCTCAACACCACCGCATCGGCCTTGATCGTGATGAGCCGGCTATCGCGCAGTTCGACGCGATGCAAGGCGGCGCGCAAGCGGTCCGCAAAAGCCGGCATGCCGTTATGCAGGCGTTCCGCCCAGCCGGCGAACCGCCGATGCGCGCGCTGCGCCCGGCCCGGCGCAACCTGCCAGACCTGTGCGCCGATCACGCGCCCGCTGCGGTCGGTCACGAGGCGCCGCACGCTGGCGTGATACAGGGTATCGACCAACGGTTGCGCATCGACCGCGCGCCGCAACGTGTCATACAGCACGCGCCCGGACATGCCGTCACCCACCACGCGATGCCCGCGCGGCGCCGGCGGATGTTCGCGCATGGCGTCGCCTACCGCCTCATTGCCCGAGTAGTACAGGTAGTAGCGATTCTGCGGATACGAGGTTTTGCGTGGCGGCACCGAGGCGGCAAAGTCCACGCCGAGCCGTTCCAGCCAGCGCAGCATGTCGACGCTGCCCGCGCAAAAACGCTTGAGCGTCGCAGCGGAGACGGCCTCGCCGACTTCCTGCTGCAAGTATGAAAACATGGCCTCGGGCGTATCGCGGTAGCCCGCTTCGCTCTGATAGCGCGTGCCGCCGCCCGCGTACACCACGCCGCCGCTTTTCGCGCTCGCGCCGCCGCCATCGAAACGCTCGACGATGCGCACCTTCGCGCCCGCACCCGCCGCTTCCAGCGCGGCGCATGCACCCGCCGCGCCGAAGCCGGCGACCAGCACATCGCATACGTCGTCCCAGCGCACGCGCGCCGGATCGTCGATAACGAGCGGTGCTTCAACCGGCGTCGCCGAGCCTGCGGCTGAGTCCACGGGGGATGAGGTCTGCATCGCGCGGCGCGCCTCGCTTAAGCCGTCGCGCAGCGCATCGGCGCCGCGGCGGTGGTGTAGACGCCATCCACGTACACCAGCGGATCGACCTCGCCACTAATCAGCACCTGCTCCACACGGCCGATAAAGATCGCATGCGTGCCGTAATCGAAGCGGCCATCCTGCGTGCAGATCAGACTCGCCTGCGAATCGTGCAGATACGGCACGCCTAGCGCCGAGTCTTGCCAGTTGCCGGTGGTGAAGCGCGCTTCGCCCTTCAGGCGGCCGCTGCAATCGATCGCGATGTGCTGATGCTGCGCGGACAGCACGTTCACGCAGAACGGCACGCCCTGGTCGAGCGGAGGAAAAATCGACGACGTGCGGTTAATGCAAATCAGCAGCGACGGCGGCTCCGTCGACAGCGAATCGACCGCGGTGGCCGACATCGAATAACGCCGTTCGCCGTCGCTGCAACTGATGACCGCGACCGAGCGCGCGAGACGGCGCATCGCCAGCAACATATCGGCGCGCAGCGGATGGGAAGTGAGTTCGGTCATGACGTGACTCCGCGAAGTTCGC
Organism: uncultured beta proteobacterium; assembly: GCA_963738755.1. Classification (GTDB taxonomy): domain Bacteria; phylum Pseudomonadota; class Gammaproteobacteria; order Burkholderiales; family Burkholderiaceae; genus Paraburkholderia. The sequence continues at coordinate 412,248 of CAVTXZ010000016.1, read as the reverse complement.
TGGTTGGTGCGTAGGTTGATGCCTGGCTTGTTGCCGGAAGCGTGCCCGCGCCGTCGGCGAGATGATTGGCGGCGATATAGCCGAAGGTCATCGCCGGGCCGAGCGTCGAGCCCGCGCCCGGATAGCTCGCGCCCATCATCGAGGCGCTGGTGTTGCCGATCGCGTAAAGCCCGGCGATCGGCGAGGCGTCGTCGCGCAGTACACGGGCGTATGCATCGGTGACGAGGCCGCCCTTGGTGCCGATGTCGCCCGCGTCGATCCGCACCGCGTAGAACGGGCCGGTTTCGAGCGGCGCAAGGCAGGGGTTTGGCTTGACGCCCGGGTCGCCGTAGTAAGTGTCGAACGCGTCGCCGCCCTTGCCGAATTCTTCGTCCACACCGTTCGCGGCGTAGCGATTCATCTTCGCCACGGTCTCCCGCAAACCGCGCGCGTCGACACCGATTTGCGTTGCCAGCGCGTCGAGTGAATCGGCCTTGTAGAGCAGCGGCCGGAACGCGGCGGGGATACGCGAATCCGGCATCATCGAGCCGGGCATGATCGGACCGCACGGGTACTTGCGGCGGAACTGCGCGTCGAACACCATCCAGGCGGGCACGCATGCGCCGGTTTGCGCATGATCGCGATACATGGCGGGCACGAATTCCGAATACGGCGCGGCCTCGTTGACAAAGCGCTTGCCGAGTCCGTTGACCACCACGCAGCCCGGCAAATTGCGCTCGACGAATAGCGCACGCTGCTTTTCTTCATGGTCGACGTGGACGGTGGGCGCGCCCCACACGTGTTCCATCAATGCAATTCGAGCGCCCAGTCTGATGCCCGCGGCGATCGCATCGCCGGTGTTGTGCGGCGGCGTCGCGCTCCATTGCGCCTGCGTCGGACGCGGCAAATAGCGCTCGCGCATGGCCTGATTGCGCTCGAAACCGCCCGCCGCGAGTATCACGCCGCGGTTGGCGAGTACACGCACGGCCTGGCCGTCGCGTTCGACTACGACGCCTGTCACGCGACCATTCTCCTCAAGCAGTTCGCACATCGGCGCGTTCAACCACAGCGGTATGTCGCGATCGAGCATTGCGCGACGCAAACCGCCCGCGAGCGCATTGCCGAGCGTGAGACGGCGATCGCGCCGTGAGCGGCTGCGCGCGCCCAGATCGAACCAGTAGCGGCCGAACTGCTTCAACGCGAGCGCGATATAGCCGGGCGCTTTCGACAACAACATGTGAGCTTCTTTCGAAGTCACCGCCACGCGTCCACCGATCAGCGTGCCCGGCGAAGGCAAGCGCAGCTTCGCGAACTCGGCGCCGAGCGACGCCCCGTCCACAGGCAGCGGATCGAGTGCGCGATAGCCCGGCATCGAACCCGGCAGATGTTGGAAATAGTCCGCGTACTTCGGCAGCGATTCGTAGCGCACCGGCGTATTCGCTTCGACATAGCGCAGCATTTCCGGCGCGATATCGAGGTACGCGTCGATCCTGTCTGAAGCAGTCACGCCCTTCGTGCACGCGTCGATATAGGTGCGCGCCGCTTCACGCGTGTCCGTCGCGCCGAGTTCGGCGATATGGTGATTGCACGGAATCCAGACGCCGCCACCCGACACCGCCGACGTGCCGCCATACACGCTGCTTTTTTCCAGCACCACCGCGGAAAGGCCGCGATCGGCCGCGCGACAGGCGGCGAGCATGCCGCCCGCGCCGGAGCCCACCACCACCACATCGAACACGTAGGCCTGGGTTTGCTGTTCGGTCATGGCCGCATCCATCAGACGAAGAAGTCGGTGTTCGGACGCCCGAGCATGACCGCGCCGAGGTTCTGGCCAAAGCGGTCGACGTTGTTCGCGTAGTGCGCCCGTGCCGCGTGCAGATCGAGAAAACGTCGCACCAGCGGATTGCGGTTGTAAATGCCGTTGCCACCCGCATAGCGCAGCAACGTGTTGGCCGCCTGGGCGCAACGTTCGGCAACCTGCGCGGACTGATAGCGGAAATGCACACGCCGCTCAATCGATACCGCGGGTCCGCCGTGCACCGCCGCGAGCAGTTCGGAGAAATTGCGCCTGAGCAGCAGCTTCATTTCGTCGAGCGCAACCGCCGCGTTGGCGCAGGCGGTCTGCGCGCCGGTGTCGTCGGTCGTTTTCGCGCCGCTGTTGGCGCTCACGCGGGTAGCCGCGTACGAGCTGAAATCATCCAGTGCGCCCTGCAGCGCACCGATACAGGCGGTGCAGACCGCGCGCACGAAAATCTGCGCGAACGGCAAGTGAAACAGCGGCGCATCGTTGAGCGCGAGCCCCGGGCTCGTGCCCATCATTCCGTCGATGGCTTTGTGCGTGCGATAGTCCGGCACGAATACATCGTTCACCACGATGTCGTGACTGCCGGTGGCGCGCAAGCCCAGCACGTCCCAATCCTGCTCGATCGTGTAATCGCTTTTCGGCAGCAGGAAGGTGCGATATTCCGGCGGTTCGCCTTCTTTTGCCGGCGGCACTAGCGCGCCGAGAAACACCCATTCGCACAATTCACTGCCGCTCGAAAACTTCCAGTGACCGGACAGACGGAAGCCGCCTTCAACCGGCGTCACGCGTCCCACCGGCATATAGGTCGACGCGATCAGCGTGCTAGTGTCCTTGCCCCACACGTCCTGCTGTGCGCGTTCGTCGAACAGCGCCAGTTGCCAGTTGTGCACGCCGACCACGCCATACACCCAGGCGCTCGACATGCAGCCGCGCGCGACCGCCATCTGAATCTCGAAGAAGGTTTGCGGATCGAGTTCGTAGCCGCCGTAGCGCTTCGGCTGAAGCACCTTGAAAAAGCCCGCCGCCTGAAAATCGGCCACGGTTTCAGCGGGAATCCGCCCATTCGCCTCGGCCTGCGCGGCGCGCCCGGCTAGCACCGGCGCGAGCGCTTCGGCGCGGGCGATCAGTTCGGCTGCAAGGGCGTTCGAATCGTTGTCGCGATGCACGGCTGTCTCCATGGCGCGCCTGAGGGTTCGCGCCTGTTCTGTTAGGTTGATCTTCGAGGTCCGGCTGCGGCGTCGCATCGTCTGAAGGGACTAGCGATGCGCGCCGCGTTGCGTTCGTTACGCGCTCGTTACACATTCGCCGTTACGCGAAAGCCTGGGCCTTCTGCTTCTCGCTCTTCAGGCGATTGAAGTAAGGGATCACGTGCTCGCCGATATTGCGGATGGTTTCGAGCTGCGCTTCCTGCGGCACCGTGCCCATCTGGCAGAGGAACAGCACTTCGTCCACGCCCGCTTCCATCAGACGGCCCACATAGCCGATGCAATCGTCCACCGTGCCGTAGGCGTGGTTCGGGTTCATCATCGAAAGCGCCGGGTCGCTGAAATCCACCACCACTTCTTCCGACGCGAAACGTGAACGGATCACCATTTCGCCGGTGTTGCCCTTCACGAGGTCGTCGCCCCAGCTATCCGGATTCGGACGCTCGCCGCCGGTGTACCAGTACGCGAGCGACTCCATGAAATAGCGCTGGCCGCGAATGCCGATCTTGCGGGCCTGCTGGCCATCGCTCATCACCACGGTCGGGCACAGGGCCGCCAGATGCTGGGTGGGACGAAAGCCGACCTGGTCTTCCGCTTTGCGCGTGGCCCACGCCTCGCGATAGATCGCGTTTTTCTTCGCGACTTCATCCGGGCCGCCGAAACCGAGCACCAGCGCGCCCAAACCGCGTTGACCGGCGCGCAGCAAACCGTCGTTGTTGGTGCAGGCCATGTACATCGGCGGATGCGGGTCCTGGAACGGCTTCGGATGAATCGGCCGTTTAGGAATCTTGATGTATTTGCCGTCGTGCTCGATCTCGTCCTGCACGAACATTTTCGGCACCAGGTACATCGATTCGTCGATCATCGGTTGCAGTTCGGCGAGGTCGTAGCCGAACGCGCCGGCCTCCTGCTGGCTGCCGCCCTTGCCGACGCCGAAGTGCACGCGGCCACCGGACAGAATGTCGAGCATCGCCACACGTTCGGCCACCTTGATCGGATGGTTCATCGCGGGCGGCAGGCAGATCACGCCGTGGCCGAGGCCGATGCGGGTCGTGCGGCCGGCCAGATAGGCAAGGAAAGTTTCCGGTGCGCTCATGTGCGCGTAGTTGGTCAGCGACGTGTGTTCGACGCACCAGACGGTATCGAACCCCATCTGTTCGGCGAGCAGCGCCTGCTCGACGGTCTCCTTGAATACCCGGTGATCGCCTTCCCGCGAAGCGTCCGTGGTTTGGGCTTCGTAAATCAGAGAAAACTTCATTGCGTGCGTCTCCATGAATTTTGGACTGTGCTGAAACGGGCGGTCCGCCTGCCGACCCGGCCTTGAAGCTGACGGCGATCGCGACGGTCCACGGATTGAAGTGTCAGTTCACGCGTGCGGCCCGGCATCGTCTATTTGGATTAACGTTGTGCGCTTTGGTGGGGAAGCCCGGTTCGAAGGCCGTTGTTTCGCGCGATTGACGGTGTTTCCGTGCTTCGGCTAGTCCGATTGGACCTCGTGCGGCGCGCGTGGCCGACGCTACGATCGAGTCGCAATTCAACGATGCAACGATGCTCAACCGAAGGGAGTGAAAAGCAATGAAGGCTTCGATGATGCTGTACCCGGTCGACACGATCGATGCGGCGCTGCCGCTCTTTGTCGACGGGCTGGGTCTGACGGTGAAATTCCGCGATGGCGAACGCTATTGCGCACTCGACGGCGGCGCGCTAGCGGTGGCGCTGGTGGCGGGTGAAGAACGGATCGTGGAGCGCGCGGCGCTGGTGTTTCGCGTGGACGAAAACGACGACCTGTATGCGGCGATGGCGCGGGTCGTGGCGGCCGGCGCCTCCGTGCGCGTGCCGGTGCAACAGGGTCCGCATGAATTGCGCGCGGTGCTGGAAGACCGGAACGGCGCGTTGCTGGTGTTGTCGCAAAAGCGCGCGGCTTGACGCAGTGAAAGGTCCACCGCCCTCGGTCATAAGGGCGGCGGATGATCCTGGCGCGCGTGGTGCTTTAGCGGTGCTTGGGTTGTGCGTCAGCCGAGCGGTACGACGCTGCCCAGCAGAATCCGCACGAGTGTCGCCTGGCGCGTCACACCCGTCTTCGAGAAAATCGCCCGCAAATGCGCGCGCGCGGTGTTCTTGCTGATGCCCAATTCGTCGGCCGCTTCTTCCAGCGTCAGGCCGTTGGTCAGGAGCAAGGCCAACGAAGTCTCCGCCGGCGTGAGATCGAACAGCTTGCGCACGATCTCCTGCGAGCCTTGCGATTTGCGATCGGGATCGCGCAGGAACAGCACGGTTGCGGGGCGGCGCTTGTTGTCCTCGGACCAGTCCGAGAGCGGAATCGTACGCACCAGCACGCCGAGTTTCGGCTTGTCGGCGCCGCGCGTGATCGGCATGGCTTCGACAATCGGCGCGGCGGTGCCGAAGTGCCCCATCAGCGCATGGCGCACGAGACGTTGCAGATTGCGGTTCTCCTGCGTATCCGTAGCCTCGACATTGCCGTGCACGATGCGCAGCCCGTTGCCCTGCGCGAGAATTTCGTCGGCCACGCTGTTGGTGCGCATGATCGCGCCGCTCTCGTCGAGCGTCACGGTACCCACCAGCATGCGGTCGATCGCGCTCGCATACAGCGTGCGCTCCGACTCCACGATATCGAGCCGCGAATGCAGCTCCACCGCGCGCCGCAGATGCGGCAGCAGCAGCGCGCAAAATGCCTTGTCACGCGCGGAAAAATGCTTCGAGCTATGACTGCGGCAAACACGAAAGCGGCATTCCACACCCGACTCCGTACGTAGATCCGCGCCCATGATGTAGCGGATATCGGCGGGCTTCAGGAACTGCTTATAAAGCTCGCTGGTGAGCCAACCGGTGTCGCCGAATACTTCGTCAACGGTCACGACGCGATCGGCCGGCAAACCGACGAACGGGTCGAGCGAATAGTAGTAGTTGTTGTACGACGCTTCGCCCGGCACACCCGGGCCGGTTTCCGATGCATGCACCATCAGGCCGCGCCGGTCGCTCGAAGGCGAACGCAGAATCAGCGTCGCGTAACTTGCGCCCAGCGAAGTGCGAATCAGCTCGAGTGCGCCCGCCCACGGCGTGGCATCGAGCGGCCCCTGATAAATGCGGGCCGCCAGCTCGCTGAACTGCGCGACGCTTATCTCCGCCTGTTCGCTCGCGGCATGGCCCTCTTCAGGGGTCCATTTTGTCTCCATCAACACGCTCCGTCCTCCATGCGACTTTGCATCGCGTCGCCAAGCTTACGGGCCGATCTGTTCGCTGGCATCAGTGGAAGTACTTAGCCGGGGGAAGTTTCGCTGAGCGTGCGAACGAACCCTCGTCCGATCGGACGATGCCCCTTTAAAGCCGCCGCGATTCAATGCATTCGACGCGTTGCATGCATGAACCAGGCGTGCTCAAGCGCCTGGTGACCGGACAGAAGCGCCCTGCGTGGCCGCTTCGCTTATACCCGGTATCGCCGCCAATACAACCGCTTTATACAACCGCTTTCTCAGGAGACCCGATGGCGCTCGATCCCCAGGCGCAGGCCATGCTCGCCGCGCTCGCCGGCATGCCCGCACTCGACTTCGCGCAACTCACCGCGCCCGCATATCGCGCGATGATCGCCACTGGCGGCGGCTTTGGGCCCGGCGACCCGATTGCCGCCGAACAGGATCTGGTCATTCCCACTGCCAGCGGTTCGATCGCCGCGCGCCTGTACCGGCCGGTGAACGAAGCTGCGGGCGCTGCTGCCGCTGACGGTGTTCTTTCACGGTGGCGGCTTTGTTGCATGCGGGCTCGATACCCACGCGAACCTGTGCCGCACGCTCGCGCAGCGGGCGCAAACGGTCGTATTGTCGGTCGATTACCGGCTCGCGCCCGAAGCACGTTTTCCCGCCGCGGCGCACGATGCCTGCGACGCGGTGCTCTGGGCGGCCGCCAACGCAGCCGATTTGCGCGTTCGCCCCGGTGCGCTTGCAGTCGCGGGCGATAGCGCGGGCGGCAATCTCGCCGCCGTGGCCGCGCAGCAATTGCGTCATGACGGCGTGCCCATCGCGCACCAGTTGCTGCTGTACCCAGTGGTGGATTGTGCTAGCGAACATCCTTCATACGAATCGATGGGCAGCGGCTATTTCCTGAGCGCGGAGATGATGCGCTGGTTCAAGGACCAGTATTTCAGCGAGGGCGCGAATCGCGCCGATCCGCTGGCCAGCCCGCTCGCCGCGGACGATCTCACCGGCGTGGCAAGCGCCACCGTGATCAGCGCCGAATACGACCCGTTGCGCGACGAAGCCGAACACTACGCCGCGCGTCTCGCACAAGCGGGCGTGTTGACGACGCTTTTACGCTGGCCAGGACAGATGCACGGCTTCGCCAGCCTGCTCGGCGTGCTCGATGCAGCCGATCACGCACTCACGATTGCCGCGCGCGCCCTGCGCCATGCACTGCACGCGCAAACCCATTGACCCCGCTTATCAGAAAGACCATGACTGCATTGATTCGCCTCGCGGCCGAAGACGGCATCGCGACGCTCACGTTCGATCGCCCCGACGCATTGAACGCCCTCAACGAAGCGATGGCGATCGAACTGACCGCCAAGCTCACGCGCCTCGCGCATCACGACGAAATCCGCGCCATTGTGCTCACGGGCGCGGGCAACGCGTTCATGGCGGGCGGCGATCTGCAGACCATGCGCACCGCACTCGACGCCACGCCCATCGTGCGCGATCGTTCGATCGGCAAGCTCGTGCGGCTGGCGCAAACGGTGGTGGAGACCGTCACGCGCTCGCGCAAGCCGGTGATCGCCAGCATCAACGGCGCGGTGGCGGGCTTCGGCCTGAGTCTCGTCGCGGCTTGCGATCTCGCCATCGCGGCGCAGAGCGCGACGTTTACCTCGGCCTATGGCCGTGTCGGCACCTCGCCCGACGGCGGCGCAACCTACACCTTGCCGCGCGCGCTCGGTCCCAAGCAGGCCGCGCAATGGATGTATCTCAACGAGCGCCATACGGCCGACGAAGCGCTGCGAGCGGGCATCGTCAACTGGGTCGTGCCGGACGACGAACTCGGCGCGCAGACACGTTCGCTGCTCAAGCGTATCGGCGCACTCTCGCAGGATGCCTTCGCGCACACCAAGGACCTGATGCTGCACGCGCCGCAGCGCAGCTTCGCCGAGCATCTCCATGCGGAGCAACGCAGCTTCCTGCACTGCGCGGCAGGCGATGATTTCCGCGAAGGCATCGACGCATTTTTCGGCAAACGCACACCCGCGTTCGGCTCCGGCGCACGTTGAAGCGCTTTCGTTTTTTTCAAGGCAGCACAGGCACACACCCATGAAACTGGCCACTACCGATGAAATCGTTGCCGAGCTGAAAGCCGGCCGCATGATCATTCTGGTCGATGAAGAAGATCGCGAGAACGAAGGCGATCTGCTGATCGCCGCCGATCACGTGAGCCCGGAAGCGATCAACTTCATGGCGCGCTTCGGCCGCGGCCTCGTCTGTCTGACGTTGAGCGCCGAGCATTGCGCACGCCTGAAGCTCGCGCCGATGGCGCAGGAAAACGGCACGCAATACGGCACGGCGTTTACCGTCAGCATCGAAGCCGCGCACGGCGTCACCACGGGCATCTCCGCCGCCGACCGTGCGCATACGATCCGCACCGCGATTCACGCCGACGTGCGCGCCGACCATCTCGTGCAACCCGGCCACGTATTTCCGATCGCGGCACGCCCCGGCGGCGTGCTGGTTCGCGCGGGCCACACGGAAGCCGGCTGCGATCTCACCGCGCTGGCGGGTCTGACGCCCGCCGCCGTGATCTGCGAAATCATGAACGACGACGGCACGATGGCGCGCCTGCCGCAACTAATCGAATTCGCCGGGCGCCATGGCCTGAAGATCGGCACCATCGCCGATCTGATCCATTACCGCAGCACGCATGAATCGCTCGTGGAACGCGTCGGCGAACGGCCGTTGCACACGCCGTGGGGACCGTTTCGCGCGATCCAGTATCGCGACACCGTGCGTGGCTCGAGCCATCTCGCGCTGGTGCGCGGCCAGCCCACCGCCACGGTGCCGGTACTCACCCGCGTGCACGAATGTTTTTCGCTGCTCGATCTGCTCGACGCGGAACCGTCCGCGCACTCGTGGCCCCTGCATGCAGCACTGCGAAAAATCGACACGGCTGGTTGCGGCGTGGCGGTGCTGCTCGATTGCGACATGCATGCCGATGCGGTTCGCAACAGCGCGGGCGATCTGACGCGTAAAGACGGCCGGCTCTCGGGCATCGGCTCGCAGATTCTGCGCGATCTCGGCGTGCGTCGATTGAATGTGTTGTCGAGTCCGTTCCGCTTGCCGGCGCTTTCGGGTCATGACCTGGAGATCATGGCGTTCATTCCGCTCGGTGAAGCGGATCTCGACAGTCTCCACGCTCACGCGCGGACCGCTTCATACGAACAACACCTGGGTTGACTGGACGGCTGATCGACACGGCGTCTAGCGTCACCTAACGCTAGACGCCGCTCACCACCATCGCGAACACCAGTGCTGCGCCGCCTACCGCGCCGAGGAAGGTGAAGCACTGTTCATCGGCGCCCGAGCGGCGCGCCCAGATTCGACCGGCCAGCGCGGCGAGCCCGGTAATCCCCAGAAACAGCGACAACGACGAGCCCGCCGTGCACACCATGCCCGGAAACTCGTCGCTCCAGGCGCATGCATACAACTGCCGCACGGATACGCCAATCACGCCGATCGCCACCAGCAAACCGGCAATCAGCCCATCCCGCTGAACTCTGGATTTCATTTGCAGCCCTCCTTCATCACGCATGTCCCCATCCCTGTTCCACTGACGGCTCGAACGGCCGCCGCGTGGCTGCGCGCCTCCATACGGCTGGCCGGAGGTACACGGCGCCGTCGTCGGTTCGTACCGACATTGACGGCGATCCGACGCGCACGGGCATCGTCTGGATGGACTAAGGGGGATTGCGGAGGGGTCGAGCGAGCACGCTCGCTCCATGAGACAGATCGACGGACAGGGTGGCTATCGACTCTGTGAAGAGCCTGCCCGTCGGTTTCGCCTGGCTAGCTCTTGAGCCGGTAGCCGGTCTTGAAGATCCACGCCACGATCACGAGGAACACCGCGAGAAACAATCCGGTCATGCCGAGGCTCACAGCGACATCAACATCGGCGAGGCCATAGAAACTCCAGCGAAACCCGCTGACCAGATAAACGATCGGATTGAACAGCGTCACGACTTTCCAGACCGGCGGCAACATGGCGACCGAATAGAAACTGCCGCCGAGAAACGTGAGCGGCGTGATGATCAGCAACGGCACGAGTTGCAGCTTCTCGAAGCCATCGGCCCAGATGCCGATAATGAAACCGAGCAGACTGAACGTGATCGCGGTGAGCACCAGAAACAGCAGCATCCAGAACGGATGCTGCACCTGCAGCGGTACGAACAGACCCGCGGTGGCGAGAATGATCAGGCCGAGCAGAATCGACTTGGTGGCCGCCGCCCCTACATAGCTCACCACGATCTCCAGATAGGACACGGGCGCCGAGAGCAGTTCGTAGATCGTGCCGGTAAAGCGCGGAAAGTAAATCCCGAATGAGGCATTCGAGATGCTTTGCGACAGCAACGACAGCATGATCAAACCCGGCACGATAAACGCACCGTAACTGATGCCGTCCACTTCCTTGATGCGCGAGCCGATGGCCGCACCGAACACGACAAAGTAAAGCGAAGTCGAGATGACCGGCGCGATGATGCTCTGCATCAGCGTGCGCCAGGTGCGCGCCATCTCGAACTTGTAGATTGCGCGAATGGCGTAGAGATTCATTGGTTACCTCGGAGCAGACTGACGAAGATGTCTTCGAGCGAACTTTGCGTCGTATGGAGATCCTTGAAGCGGATGCCGGCGTCGTCGAGCGCCTTGAGCAGCGCGATGATGTCGGTGCGCCCGCCCTCGCCCTCATACGTGTAGATCAATTCGTTGCCGCCCTTGGCGACATCCAGCCCGTAGGCCGCCAGAGCAGGTGGCAGTTGCTCGAGCGGATGCTCCAGTTGCAGGGTCAACTGCTTCTTGCCGAGCTTGCGCATCAACTCGGTTTTCTCTTCAACGAGCATGATCTCGCCCGCATTGATCACGCCGATGCGGTCGGCCATTTCTTCCGCTTCGTCGATGTAGTGCGTGGTGAGAATGATCGTCACGCCGCTCGCGGCGAGCGAGCGCACCAGCTTCCACATGTCGCGGCGCAACTCCACGTCGACGCCGGCCGTGGGTTCGTCGAGAAACAGCACGCGCGGTTCGTGCGAGAGCGCCTTGGCGATCAGCACCCGGCGCTTCATGCCGCCCGACAGCGTGATGATCTTGCTATCGCGCTTTTCCCACAGAGACAGGTCCCGCAACACCTTTTCGACGTAAGCGGGGTTCTTCGGCTTGCCGAACAGCCCGCGGCTGAACGAGACGGTCGCCCAGACGGTTTCGAACGAGTCGGTGGTCAGCTCCTGCGGCACGAGGCCGATCAGCGAGCGGGCGGCGCGATAGTCGGCGCCGATGTCGCGGCCGTCCACCGTCACACTGCCGGCGCTTGCGTTGACGATGCCGCAGATGATGCTGATCAGCGTGGTCTTGCCCGCGCCGTTCGGGCCGAGCAAGGCGAAGATCTCACCGCGGCGGATCGCCAGATTGATGTTTTTGAGGGCGTGAAAACCCGTGGCATAGGTTTTCGAAAGATTCGTAACCGAGACGATTGGCTGCATGGATTCGACGAGGGCAGAGGTTGGCCGGCGTGACAACACCGCTCCGCATGATACCTGGCTTCAGCGTTGCCCGTCCGGAAAGCGGCTGGCAATCACGCGCTGAATCTCTTCGGACGACACCGGCTTCACCAGATGATGATCGAAGCCCGCTTCCTGCGTGCGCAGACGATCGGCCGCCTGCCCGTAGCCTGTCACCGCGATCAGCAGAGCGCCGGCGGTAGTTGCGCGTTTGCGCATCTCCTGCGCGAGCTGGAAGCCGTCCATGCCGGGCAAACCCAGATCGAGCAACACGATTTCCGGCTTGAACTCGTCGGCGATCTGCAGCGCGTGCCCTGCTTCGTGCGCCACGCGCACCTCGTAACCGTCCGATTCGAGCACCAGCGACATGGCCGTGGCGGCGTCCACGCTGTCGTCCACCAGCAGCAGGCGCAACGCCGGCCCCGTGGCTTGCGGCGCGGCGGCCGGCGGGCTCACGATCGGCTGGCCGGCCTGCGAAACGCGCGTGAGGGGCAGGCGCACCACAAACTCGCTGCCCTGCCCCGGACCGTCGGAAAACGCCTCGATGCGGCCGCCATGCAATTCGACCAGCGTGCGCGCGAGCGGCAAGCCGATGCCGAGTCCACCTTCGGAGCGCTCGAGCGAATTCTCCGACTGCACGAACAGGTCGAAGATATGCGGGATCGTCTCGGCGGTCATGCCCACGCCGTTATCGCGTACGCTGATCTGCACGTTGTCATCCAGCTCGCGGACTTCGATCAGAATGTCGCCGCCTTGTGGCGTGTACTTCGCCGCGTTCGAAAGAATATTGCCGAGCACCTGCGCGATCCGCACGCCGTCGCCGACAATGAATAACGGTTCGTCGGGCATGCTGGTTCTGAGCGTATGGCCCTTCTTGCTGAGCGTGGGTTGCGCCGTTTCGATCGCCGCCTCGATCGCGGCGGCGAGGCCGACTATCTCCTGCCGCAGCGTGATCTTGCCCTGCGTGATGCGCGCCACGTCAAGCAGATCGTCGACGAGGCGGCTCAGATGCTTGACCTGGCGGCCGATCACCGCGCGCATCGCGTCGAAGTTTTCCGGCGACGGCGAGCGGTCCGGATCGAGCACCTCGATCGCGTTGCGGATCGGCGCCAACGGGTTGCGCAACTCGTGCGCGAGCATCGCAAGGAATTCGTCCTTGCGGCGATCGGCTTCGCGCAGCACCATGTCATTGGCCTTGCGCTCGGAGATATCGTTGACGATGCCGGCCAGCCGGACAATCCGCTCGCGCGCGTCGCGCACCGGAAAAGCGCGCTCGGCGACCCAGCGGGTCTCGCCATCGGGCCGCACGATCCGGTATTCGATCTCATACGGCTCACCTGTCGCCAGCATGCGGTATGCGGCCTCGACCGCGTCCGCGTCCTGCGGATGAATGCGGCCGGCCCAGTGGCCCACGCCTGGAGCCGGCGCACTCGCGTCGTCGCCCCACAGGCGGCGATACGCGGGGCTCACATATAGCAGCTGATCGCTCGACGGATCGAGCATCCAGAACACGTCGTCGATGTTCTCCGCCATCTGGCGGAAGCGCTCTTCGCTTTCGCGCAGCGCGCCCTCCGCCCGACGCACCCGCAACAACGCGCGCACATGCGCGATCAATTCGGCGGGTTCGATCGGCTCGGTCAGATAACTATCCGCGCCGCCGTCGAGCCCGCGAATCCTGTCGGTGCTCTGCACCGCTGCCGCCGAGGTCTGCAACACGAGAATACTGGCGGTCTCGGGCGACGACTTGATCTGACGGCACACTTCGAAACCATTGATGTCGGGTAGTTTGATGTCGAGCAGCACGAGGTCGGGCAGCGACAGACGCGCCCGTTCGATCGCCTCCGTGCCGTTGGCGGCTTCGATCACCACAAAGCCCGCGCGTGACAGAATGCGGCTCTTGGCGTAGCGAGCGCCGTCGTTGTCGTCGACGTTCAGGATCAGGTTTGCGGTCGCGTCGCTCATGGAAAGTCGTGTCCGTGTGTGCGTCGGTGGAGATTGAGGTGGGCGGGCGTCATCGCGGGTGTACGCTGCCTGGGTCGTTTGCGTCGTTGGCGGCGTCGTTGGCGCTGAACGCAATTTCCGGCCCCGCCACTCGTGGCCCTGCATTGCCGTCGAACGGCAGATACGCGTCGATGGTCGCCGTAAAAGTCGAGCCCTTGCCCAGTTCGCTGTCGAGCCCGACCGCGCCGCCCAGCAGCTTGCACAGCTTGCTGCACAGCGGCAGCCCGAGACCCGTGCCTTTCACATAATTCTGCAGGCGGTTTTCCACCTGCTCGAATTCTTCAAAGACACTTTGCTGATGCTCAGGCGCGATGCCGATGCCGGTATCGCTCACCGAGAAGATCAGATATCGCCGGGCGGCGTCGTAGCGCGCACCCACCCGCACCTCGCCTTGTTCGGTGAACTTTAGAGCATTGGAGATGAAATTGCGGAGGATCTGCGCGACCTTGCCTTCGTCTGTAAAGACGGGCGGAATGTCGTCGCAAGGATCGAACAGCAGATCGACGCCGCTTGCCGGCACCAGCGGACGCAACATGCCGCGCAACGCCGAAAACAGATTGGCGACTTCGAATTCGGCGGCCCGCAACTCGATCTTGCCCGCTTCGATCTTGGCGATATCGAGCAGGTCGTCCACCGTTTCGGACAGTTCCTCGGCCGCCTTGCGAATGAAGCGCACCTGTTTGGCCTGCTCATCGGTCAGATCGCCATCCGCGCGATCCATCAGCAGCTTGGAGAGCGCGCGGATCGAATAGAGCGGCGAACGGAATTCGTGACTCATGTTCGACAGGAAGCGCGATTTCGCTTCGTCGGCGCGGCGCAAGTGGTCGGCGCGTTCGTCCAGTTCGGCGTAGAGCGCAACCACGCCGCGGTTGGTGTCTTCGAGTTCACGCGTGAGCCGCACGAGTTCTTCCTGGCGCTCCTGCAGATCGCTCAACGCGTTGACCAGTTCACGGTTCTGCCGCTGCACTTCGTCGAACGAGCCCTCGGCGCCCGAGGCGGCACCATGCAGGACGTGTGATGCAGCGGTTGCAATGGCGGCGGCCGTGGCGTGCGGCGCGTGTTCCGGCAAGCGCTTGGTCAGCGTGAGGATCGCATCGCCTGCCGACTCTTCGAATGCGCACTCATCCATCAGACGCTGCGCGGCAAGTACGCCCAACGCGCCGGACGGTTCGTCGCCGTCGTTGATGCGGGCGGGGCTGGCGGGCCGTCCGGAAAGACGCTCCAGCGTCGTTGCGGGCGCAACGAAACGAATCAGCAGGCTTTGCGGGCGGCTCCCTTCGTCGAGCAGGAATTCGGCGCGCCCTTGCGGCGTGGCACTCAGCACGGCACGCGCGACTTCGAGTACCGAAGTCGCGATGCGCGTTTGATCCTGTGCCGTGAAGGCGAGCGCCTCGCCGAATTCGCGTGCGCGCCGCCGCGCCGCGACCACCGCGAGTTCGCCGTCGATCGGCATGACAAGGAGCGTGGCGGTCATCGCAGGTGCTCCGCGTGGCGGGCGCGCGCGACGAACACTGTGATGTCGTCGCGGCCCCGCGCGAAATCGCGGTACAGCGTCGCCGCGATCAACGCCGGATGGCGCTGCGCGAGGCCCGGATAGCGGTTCAGATCCCAGCGCGTGGCGAGGCCGTCCGAGTGCAGGATCAACAAACCGTCTTGCGGCCAGTCGACCTGAAACGCCTGCGCCTTGCGCAACTGGTGGCCGACTATGCCGGCATGCGACACCAGATGGCGATGGCCATGCGGCGTCCAGACGCTCGCCGCGATATTGCCGACGCCGCAAAAACGCGCGCTGCCGGGCGCGCCATCCGCCGCGGCCCGCGCCGGAATGCGCGCAACGCCGAGCGCCGCGCCGCGCGTGGGTCGCAACGCCTCGTGGGACGCCACCACGATTTCCTCGACGGTGGACGGTCCAAGCCGCGCGAAGGTGTCAACGGCCGCCATGGCCGCGCTATTGGCCAGCGGACCATGGCCGAGGCCGTCGGCCACCATCACTCTGAATTCGTCTTGCGCGTAGCCGCACGACCACGCGTCGCCGCACAGCGTCTCGCCTTGCAGCGGCAGGTTGATCGCGCCGTACTCGACTGGCGTGCGATCAGCCGTGAGCGCCGGGCCGCTGTCGCCCCACACCACGAGGCGCAGCACCGTGCCGAGTTGCGGCGCGCTCCAGATGTCGAGTTCGTCGGCGAGACGCTGAATCGCGCCCATGCCGTTGCCCGGACTGCCGGCCGTCGTATAGCCGTCGACGAAACAGGCATGCAGATCGTGAATGCCCGGGCCGCTGTCGATGGCGAGCAGTTCGATGCCGAAACGCGTTGGCGGCGGCGAGCCCGGGTCGGCAGCCTCGCTGACAGGCCGCACCAGCAGTTCGCCGCGCTGCGCGTGTTTGAGTTGGTTGGTCGCGCATTCGGTCACGACGATCGCCAGCCTGCCGACCACCGTCTCACTGAAGCCGACGCTATGCGCGAGTTCGCCGATACTGCGCCGCGCGAACGATACGTCGCTCGGATCGCCGATTTCAAAGCGCTGCTGGGTGGCGCTCAACCCGTTCAGAACGGCTTCCATTTCGTCACAGATATATGAGTACCCTCGCCCGGCGCCGAACGGATTTCGAACTCGTCGCATAGCCGCTTCGCGCCACCGAGACCCAGGCCGAGGCCGGAGCCACTGGTATAGCCGTCGGTGAGCGCCTTCTGAATATCCGCTATGCCGGGCCCGTTGTCGACGAATTCGAGCCGCAGGCCCATGCGGCCATTACGCTGAACCGTATAGCAGTGTACGTCACCGCCCCCGCCGTACGTGAGCGTGTTGCGGGCGAGTTCGCTCGCCGCCGTGACGAATTTCGTCTGATCGATTAACGACAGCCCCAAGGCCACCGCTTTTTCACGCACGTGGCGACGCAGGCGCACGATCTGCTCATCAGAGCGGATCGGCATGATCTCGTCGGGTGGCTGGCCGTCGGGGCCGGCCGCAGTGCCGTCGCGTGTCACGGCGGGAAAGGGCTCGCTATCGGGCGGCCGGCCGGCGGTGGCGCTCAAAGCGGTTCCGTACCGCTCAGCAAGGCCATGCCCTTCTCGACATTCAACGCGGTGCGCACACCCGGCAGCGCCAGGCCGAGTTCGACCAGCGTGATCGCCACGGACGGCTGCATGCCGACCACCACCGTCTGCGCGTCGAGTACGCGCGCCATCGCGGCGGTGTCGCCGATCATGCGGCCGATAAACGAGTCCACCACGTCGAGCGCCGAAATATCGATCAGCACGCCCTTCGCGCCGTCCTTGACGATGCGGCTCGTCAGATCGTCCTGCAGCGTCATCGCGAGACGATCGTGCATGTCTACCTGAATGGTCA
Source organism: uncultured beta proteobacterium (assembly GCA_963738755.1). Taxonomy (GTDB): domain Bacteria; phylum Pseudomonadota; class Gammaproteobacteria; order Burkholderiales; family Burkholderiaceae; genus Paraburkholderia. Next base: position 395,153 of record CAVTXZ010000016.1, on the reverse strand, counting down.
CCAGCAGCAGCTTGCCCATCCGCAAGATTGGAATGCGTTCCATCGCCGGGTCCGGTAGGTGTGCGCGTGAGCCGGCGTCAGTCGCCGGCAAACTGGTTGCCGCGCAATGCGCCGGACGCTTCCGCTTTCTGGATAACGCCCGCCACCGACTTGCCGGCGCGTTGCAGCGCGATGATGAACGCGTCGGCGAGCGTGGCCTTGGTCGTCACGTTCGACAGGTCCACGCCCAGATGAACGATGGTCTGCGCGATCTGCGGACGAATCCCGCTGATGATGCAATCGGCGCCCATCAGCCGCGCGGCGGCGACGGTCTTGAGCAGATGCTGCGCGACCAGCGTATCGACCGTAGGCACGCCGGTGATGTCGATGATCGCGATCGCCGCGCCGGTCTCGACGATCTTTTGCAACAGACTTTCCATCACGACCTGGGTGCGCGCCGAATCGAGCGTACCGATCAGCGGCAGCGCGAGGATGCCGTCCCATAGCTGCACGACCGGCGTTGACAGTTCGAGCAGTTCCTGCTGCTGGCGCACAATCACCTGCTCGCGGCTCGTCTGGAAGACTTCGGTGGTGTAAAGGCCGAGCGCGTCGAACAACGTGCTGATCGTCCAGGTGAGTTCGACCTGCGTGGCCGGCTCATTCGACAGTTCCAAGCGCAGGCGCGCAAACAACGGTTCCTTCAGCGAGAACACGAACATGGCGGTCTCGACCGGCGTGAAGCCTTGCCGTGCACGTTGCGTCGACACTTCGGCGAGAAAACCGCGCACCTCGTCCCACGCAGGGGTCTTGAAGTTCACCTGATCGGATGCGCCAAGCGCGGCGCAGGTCAGCGCGACGAATTGCACGAACTGGTTGCGCAACTGCGCTTCGGCCGCACCGCCGCGGCGCGACGCGATGGCGTATTGCTGGGCCACCCACTCGCCCAGCATCTCGCTTTGCCGTTCGTTGAAGAGTTGGGCGAGACGCGTTCCGCCAAGCGTTTCCATACGGTTTCCCTAGTCATTGAACAGCAGATGGCGCAACGCGCCGGGCCACGCACTTTTACTCGTGTTCAACGGTACTGCCAATCGAGCGTTTGGACTCTAGCATGGGCACCCGTCTACCCACAATGCTACGTCCCCTAATTGAATGATGCTCGAGGCGAGTTGCCGAAGACTTGCTATATGAGTCTTTAGAATCGGCTGCTTTTACCCGAAATCGCCTACGCGTAACGCGAAATGAGGTAACTATTGCCTGCCGTCAACGCATGCCAGATACCCGCCGCGATGGCCGTGCTCGCCAGTGTTGCTGCGCTGCACGACAAACCGATTTCGCGACACTCGCGCTTTCCAATGATCGACGCGATAGCTCGGCACTGATTCGGATGCCTACGGTTACACACGCGATACGGCAGCGGCGCATCCTCAAGGTTCGGCACACACGAAACTGCCGGCAGAGTTCAGGTTGCCTTTACCCGAGTAACGCGGAAACAGCGGATAGCGGCACAACGGGCGCGAGCGTCCGTTGGTCGCTGCCGCGATATCGGTTGCGATCAAGGTTTCGGGCGACACGCCGCGTGTCACCCAGTTGTCGAGTGCGCTCAGCAGATCCACGGATGGGATGAACACGCCGCCGCCATGCTGGAATCCGGGCACCATATACAAACGCATGAACGTATTGACCTGGTCACTGCCGAAGCGATCGACCAATGTTTCGTAATAGGCGATCGTCTGATTCGGGCTGATGACTTCGTCGGCAAGACCCTGCAATGTGATCAGCTTGCCGCCGCGTGCCATGTAGCGCGTGAGGTCTGGATTCATCGCGCCGATTGTTTGCGACAGCGAAATCAGCTGCGCGCGATATTTTCCGGGGTGCTGCGGATCGAACCGCAGTGAGTTGAAATCCGCGTCTCGTGCGACGAAATAACGGACATAGCCGTCACCCTGCGCAAACAGGTAGCCGTTCGCAAAGAAGCTCGGCACGGGCAAACGCTCGGCCTGGTGCCCAAGCCCAAGCAGGCCGGTCAGATGCGTGCCCTGGAATACGTTGTAGCCGCTATAGCCGCTCACGTCCCACGCGAGCCGGTATGGCAACGACAGACCGTCGCGCATCACCAGCAAGGTGGACAACTGTGCTTCGCTGAGGCATTCGTCGTGTGCAGGAATACGCCCGGCGCAGCGCAATGATGCGATGACCTCCGCTTCGCGCTCGCGGCAGGCGGACACGTCGCTGACGATGCCGTCTGCCGCGCCGTCGAGCCGGTCGCAAACAGCCAGCGTTCGTTGATAGACATGTTCGAGCAGGAGCGGTGGAATAAAGCCGCCGGGTCTGGTGTATTCGGCCTCGCCGAGTTCCACGCCCAGCAAGCGCACACCTGAGAAATTGAGTGCAGGTGAGTTGGCGATGACCCCGTCGTAGTCGTCGGGATAGCGTTGCATCACCGTGTAGCCTTCGCGCCCGCCGGTCGAGCCTCCGGCGAAATACATGCGCTGCGGCGGCCGGCCATAGGCGCGCACGATCAGTGCGAGCGCGGCATCGTGGGTTTTCTTCAGATGGGCATAGCCGAAGTTCGTCACCGCTTCATCGACGAGGCCAAACACCGCGAGCGACGAATCGCCGACATGCCCCGAGTCGTCGCCGAAGGTGGCGTAACCCTGCGCGAGCGGCGCGCGATTCGGCGAAAACGGCATCACGCCAGTGCCGCTCACGACCACGCCGTTATAGCCACCGCCGCCGATCTGCAGCGCGCGGCCGTTCCAGCGGCGCGGCAGGTTAAGGTCAAAACGGATGTCGGGCGTGCTCGCCTTTAGCGCCTCGATACGGCCGGTAATGCGGCAATATTCGCCACCTTGCTGGTTGCCGGGCGCGGTAGCCCTCACCATGGCCGCGCTGTCGATCTGTACGCCCGCGGTCGGCAAGGCGATGAGTTCAGGCGGAAACACCGCGCCCGCGAACTCCGCGCAACGCATGGCAAGCGGCGCTTCCTTGTCTGCGGCAAGCACCTGCCCCGCGCCGAGCCACCACATCGCGCCGACGATCATGACGACCGTGCCCGCACCTCGCACGCCACGCATACGGCGCACGCGCGCCGTCATCCGCAACCCGCGCCGTTGGCCGCCGTGCGCGCTTGCTGCCCTTTCCAGTCATTCCAGCCGCGCGCGATCATCAGCACGGCACCGATGGCGACCAGATCGCCGCCGAGCCCGATCAGCGTGCCGCGAAAACCTTGAAACGTATGCGGCGTGGCTGTGTCGACGATCAGCGACACCAGCGTGCCGGTGACGAAGCACACGAGGCCGGTACGGCCGACCGTCACCACGGCGGGCAGCCGTTGCGCGAGCCATGCGATGCTGCCCATGCGTACGAACTGCGCGGCAAGCCAGGCGATAACAAGAAAGTTGATCACACGGTCCACGGAAAGATTCTGTTTAAGGATGCCGGGTAACGGTTGCGTCAGCACGAAAAGTTTGACGATGGCAAACGCCAGCACCGCAATCACCGCGACCCGCGTGAGCCAGCGCGCGGTGCGGGTTGCGTGGAAAGCTTCTCTGATGGGCTGGACCCGGCACAGAATCCCGAGCACGAACATCAATTGCCATGCAAACGGATTAAAAGCCCAGTCGGCCATGTCGTCAATGCTCAATAGCACGGCCAACGGCCGCGCGAGCGCCCAGACGGTGACGCTCACGCCCAGCGCAAGCAGCGGCGAACGGCGCGCGAGCGGCACCGCGAACGGTACGCATAGCGCGAAGATCACGTACATGGGCAGCACGCTCGACAGATACGGCTGACGCCTGAGCACCGCGATATCGAACGCCTCGCGCAGCGGCTGACCCGCGAAAGGAGCCCAGCCGGTCAGCTCGACCATCGGCTGGTTCAGATGCAGGAGTGCGAGAACCGCACCGGACACCAGCGTCAACATGGCGGTCAGCAGATAGGCGCGATAGATCTCCCAGCAGCGCCTGACAAAACGCAGCTTCGCCGCGTGTTCGCCGCGGCCCGCGAGCACCGCCGTGTACGCGGCCGCTGACGCGTAGCCGCCGAGGAACACGAACACCTCCGCCGAATCGCACAGCGCGTACGCATGCAGCATCAGATGCGACAGCACGCTGCCGGGAATGTGGTCCAGCACGATGACGATCAGCACGACGCCGCGAAAGAAATCCACTTCGATCGAACGTCCGCGACGTGATTCCATTGAGATTCTCGCAGGATGGCGCGTGCATGCGATGCACGCCGACGAGCGGTCATCGACCGCTGTTGTTCGTAGAAACACCATGACAATAGAACGTTCCCGCCGAGCCCGCGCAGCACGTCGATGGGCGCTGACAACTGGCCTCTAAGCGCACGCCGACTGGCAGCGATCTGAAATTCTGATGTCGGCAAGCGGTAATACTGAGTCATCGCGCATTCGGAACGCGGCAAGATTTGCGGCTTTTAATACCGCATGCGCGCGCCACTCCGGTCATAAACGCCGAAAAAAATCCACGCGTGGGATGCGCGATTTCTTTCGCTTTTTTTCATCGTAGGATGGGTTTCATCCACGGCGTGCTTCACGCCCCGCCTCCGCTCTGGAAGACAACCCCCATGAACAACAGGATTGCCGGCTTCGACGGATTGCGCGCGATTGCAGTCCTGATGGTGTTTTTTCAGCACCGTCTGTTTGGCGACATTGGCGAGATCGGGCATCTCGGCGTTCTGATTTTTTTTGCGCTGAGCGGCTTTCTGATCATCGGCATTCTATCGGCGCAACGCACGCGCATCGAGAGCGGCGGCAGCCGTTTCGGCGCTGAACTGAAGCGCTTTCTGTTTCGCCGCACCGTGCGCATTTTTCCGATCTACTACCTGATGCTGGTGGTGATGAGCGTGCTGATGGCGTTTGGAATGGCGAGTCCTGAACTCGCGAGCGGCATGCCGTTTCATTTCGCTTATCTGTCGAACGTCTGGATCGGTTCAGTGCTGCACTATTGGCCGGGGCGTTACTCGCATTTATGGAGTCTCGCGATCGAGGAACAGTTTTATCTCGTTGTTGCGCCGTTGTTGTTGCTGATCGCCGCGCGGCGGCATCGTGCGGTGTGCGTGGCGATTGTGGCGGTGGGTCTGGTTTCGTTGCTGGCGATGCGTGCGGAACACTGGCCTGAGATCACCATCTACACGCATCCGCTGACCAACTTCTGGCTGCTGGCGCTTGGCGGATTTGGCGGCCTGCTGATTGCCCGCGAGGATAGCCGCTTGCGGGGGCTGCTCGGGCGCGGTGTAAGCCTGCTGGTTTTGGCTGTTTGCCTTGTCGGGTTGTGCGCGACGGAGCCGGTATGGAGCGGTTTGCAGAATCCATTTGCGTTCACGCTGGTTAGCGCGTTGTATGGCGCGTGTATCGCGGCGCTGGTGTGTGCGATTGGCTGCTGCCGCAATGAAATGGTGATCGGGTTGCTGGAGGCTCGCTGGCTCGTGAGTTTTGGGCGCATCAGCTATGGGTTTTATCTTTATCACAACCTGATTCCCGATCTCACGCGTAATCGTCATGCAGAGGCGTTGTTTGGTGGCACCGTGCCAATGTGGGCGCATGCTGCGGGTATTGTTGCGTCGTTTGCGATATCGCTGATGATTGCGGTTTTGTCCTGGCGGGTGGTTGAAGCACCGATTCTTCGGATGAAGACGCGGCGTGCAGATGGGGGTGGGGCGCGTGGGGCGCGGGTTGTGCGGGGTGAAGGGGTTGTTTCGGATGGTGCTTGATGGGGTGGTCTGGTTTTTTTGCCTACGGCAGTGGGTTTTTTTGGGTCTGGATTTTTGCGTTTTCCTTGTTTGCTTATTGGTTTATTAGCGTTCCCCCTGTGCGGGGGGCACCTACTTTTCTTTGCCGCCGCAAAGAAAAGTAGGCAAAAGAAAGCGGCTCAAACCGCCAACTCTTAAGCGGCTCCCCTGGCTTGGAGGGTGTAGTGGCTCCGTAGAGATGGGGCCTGCGCACCTTCTGGCCGCAGTGACCAGGCCGTCATGCTTCCGGCGGCGCTGCGCGCGCCGAGGCGGTACTTCATCTTCCTCAAACCGCCCGCCGCGTATTGCGCATGCGTTTTCCTCGACGCGGTGACCTCCAGTGCAGCGCTGCGCGCGCCGGCGCGGTGCTTCCCAAAACAGTCACCAGGTTTTACGCCCGCGATTTGCCCCACATGATGGGTCGCAGTGACACGTGCTATCGCAACTTGCAATCTTTCTATGCGAGCGCCCCGACACGTCTAACTACGTATAAATGCTTCCACAAGGCCGAGTACTTCCCGGCGCCTCGCCGAGGCAAAGCCGATGGCCCCACCGAGAAACGAATCACCACTGGTTTCCCTGGTGGACCCGTCCGCGACGCACGCAGTGCGGAGTGGGAGCGGATGACGGCTGTGTCACTGGTGGTTACCGGCCGCGGTGTGATCCGTTAATCGGACCACCGGCCCCTCCAAGCCAGGAGACCCGCTTAAGAATTGGCGGTTTGAGCCCGCTTTCTTCCCTTACTTTCTTTGCGGCGGCAAAGAAAGTGAGTGCCGCCCCGCATAGGGGCAACGCTAATAAACCAATAAGTAAAGAAACACCCAACGCCGTAGGCACAACAACAAAACACCACCACCAGGCACAACCCTTGCGCGCCCCCAACTACCATGACAAAACAGGACCATCCACAATGGCAACGAAAACACCCCTTCCGGCGGAGCCGGATCAAGATCCAACAGACACCCCGCCTACAGACATTTCCAAGCCGATAGGCGACGCAATCCCGACACCGGTCGAGCCGGGCCTTGACCAGCCATTGCCGGAAAAGGCCAAACCAGACCGTCTAGGCGAAACCGATCCGCCCCCCGGCGTCCCTGCCCCCGGCCCTTCCGATTTCGCATAATTCGCGTAGCAACACGAAAAAAAACGTGGCGCCTGCATGCAAAACAAGAGCGCCACTCACGCCGGCAAAACCAGACCACTCCGCACCGCCGGGTACGAAAATACCCTCGCAAGATGCACCTGCCGCGGACAATACAACCGCATCGCAAGATAAAACGGCCCAGCAGGAGCGGGCAGCCAGTTTGCCCGCATCACCGCGTCGCGTGGCTCCCGCGATGAAATGACAATGCGCAGTCCGCCATCATCATCAAACCGCAAACCCGGTGTGCGGTCCCCGACGGAATAGCGTTCAATCGCATTCTCAACCAGCAAACAGCTCGCCTTGTCATACGCGGTGATCGACCAGAACGCATCGGTCTGCAACTGACCGCCTGGAGGAAAATGCAGCACGTAAGGCGTTGCGCCATCGAGCGGCAGATCGTCGGCGTCGCGATCCGCGACGACATACATGGCCTCCTCGACGCCCAGTGCGCCAATATAGTTGAGCGCCACCTGCGCGCGTTCGGTGTATCGCGTGCCGAACGATTCACTCACCTCCACCGGCAGGAACCATCCACCACCCAGCGCCGACGGTTGCGGCGCAGACAGCGTGTCGAGGGTCCACGCGATCGCTTCCGCGAGGGCATCGCACTGCGTGCCCGTCAATGCATCGGCGTCGCACGACGCGCCGATTCCGCACGCGGTGAATCGCTCGCTTGTGGCCAGCGCGTCAGGCGCCGGTGGATTTTCGGCCAGCGCACGATTCACGACGCGCGCAAACAGCACGGGATCGCCCGCGCGGTCGCGCGCCTGCATGCGGGCATCGATCAGACGCGGCACCTGCGCGCCGCCCTCCGCCAAAGGCTCGATGACGAAGCGGTCCTGCAACACGGTCACTTCCGCGAGATCGTCGGGGCCGTCGATCAGAAGCCGGCCAATCATCCATACAGACGGCGTCGCGCAGCGCAGCGCACGCGCGCCGTCGGGCACCACGCCCTGCCAGTCGGGGCCATGCAGCAGGAATGTGCCCGCTGCGCTGCCCGTGGTGCGGCTGCCGATATAGCCGAATGGATTGGTGTAGAAGTCGAGCAGCCCCAACACGTAATAACGCGTGCCCATATCCGGCACATGCAGCAGCACGGGACCCTCGCTCAGATCGAGCCACGCGCTGGAATACAGCGTGTCGTTATTCGGCGTGACCACTTCGCGATTACGCGGCCCCAGCAACTGGCGAGTGTGGACCCAGCGGTTGGCCCAGCGTAACGTCGAGTCCAGTGAGCCGCCGGCGAATCGGCCGGCATCGTCACGCCGCGACGATGCGGCCGCGCGCATGCGCGCCATTTCGTACAACGGGAACGTGAAGAGCACAGCGTCGCGCGCGAGGGCGAGCAGATCATCCGAGACGGCAGATATGCAGGGATTGGGAGTAGAAGTGTGAGGCATCGCGTGGAATCACCTGTTAGCTTTGTAGAGGCCAGATGGCGATCACCCAGCGATGCCGGATACCGTGCGCCGAAACCGTCAAGTCGCCTCCAGTCGCGGCTTGCCGCCGCGTGAAGGACGATTGGACGCCTCGCGCATCAATAACGCAATTGCATTGTTTGCACAAAATCAATGCGTCGACTGCATGAGTCGACCGGGCGCCGGCGGTGTAGCGCCAAGATGAGGCGGCTTAATGCCGGCTGGTTCAGATGAACGCGCCGGGCAGCGCGTGCGCCGCGGCGACCGTGTCGGTGTCGATCCGATATACCGCGATTTACGCCTGATTTCAGATCAAAACGTGCTTACGCGGCCGCCGGCTCGTGAACGATCTTCAACGCGCTTCTGTGCTCCCTGATTAACCGGTAAACCGTCTCACCCGGCACCGTTTCATGCTCGAGCAATTCGTCGGCGATAGCGCGCAACACCGGCTGATAAGCATTCAGAAGCTCATAGCACAGTTCGTTCAGTTCCTTGAGCAGGACGTTGGCCTGCTCGATCGCGCCTTTCATTTGCAGTCCCGCGTATTGCTGCGGCAGCGCGGCGAGACTGAACAAATCGCCGTCGCTATTGAAGCCGAACTTCGACACCATATCGAGGCTGATACGCGACGCTTCCTGCAGATCGGAAGCGGCTCCGCTCGACGCTTCGGAGAACGTGAGAATCTCAGCGTTGCGCCCGCCGAGCAGCACCTGAATTTCGTTGCGGATTTCGGTTTCGCGATACAAGTGCTTGTCTTGTGCCTTGGTAATGAGCGCGACACCCAATGCGCCGCCACGCGGCAGGATCGTGACCTCTTCCAGCACGCCCGTGCCGAGCACCGCGGCGACCAGACCATGCCCCGCTTCATGCACCGCGATGCGCGTGCGCTCGTCTTCGCTCAATGCGCGTTCGGCGCCGCTCACGTCGCCAATGCGCGCAATCTTGATCGCCTCCATGAAATGCTTCGAAGCGATTTCCGTGTCGCCGGCTTTGCGTGCAACAAGGCCCGCCTGATTGACCACCATCGCGACCGTAGCCGGCGACAGCCCGGTTGTCAGCCGCGCCAACTGGTCATAGTCGATGTCGGCGGCCTTCGACTTCAGCTTCTGCGCATAGAAGCGGAAAATCTTCGCGCGGTCTTCGCGGTCCGGCAAACGAACCTGCACGGTGCGGTCGAAGCGGCCCGGCCGGCGCAACGCTTCGTCGAGATTGTCGGGATGATTGGTGGCCGCGACGATGATGACGCCTTCGTTCGAAGCGAAGCCGTCCATTTCCGCGAGCAGCTGATTGATGATGCGGTTGCTCTCGGCTTCAACCGGACCGCCGCCGGTATCGGTGCGCTTGGCAAGACCGTCCGCTTCGTCGATGAAGATCACGGTGGGCGCATTCTTGCGCGCGAGTTCGAACAGATGCTTGACCTTCTGGATGCCGACACCATAGTACTTCGCGCTGAAGTAGCTGCCGGTGATCGAAATGAAGCTCGCGCCGCATTCGCCGGCAAGCGCCTGGGCGAGGCGCGTCTTGCCGACACCGGGACCGCCGACCATCAGAATGCCGCATGGCGCACGCACACCCATCGACGTGAATTGCTTCGGATTGGACAGATAGCCGCGAATGTCCGCCAGCGCGGCCTTCGCTTCGCCCGCGCCGATCACGTCGTCAAAGCGCAATACCGGTGCCTTGCCGAGAAGCTTCGCGCCGCCTCTCATTTCGCGGCGCATGAACCAGATCATGCCGCCGATCAGCAACAGCGGCAGCAGCACACTGATGGCGTCGCGTGTCTGGTCGAGCACCTGCATCCAGCGCGATCCGCTGCTGCGGATGTCGGCATCGGGCAGCCACACGAGTTGGTAGGAGGCGGACTCATCCGCTTTGGGTTCGCCAAGCAGCAGCGCATGCGAGAAGGTCGCATTGTGGTCAGTCACGAAGTACTTCGAGCCGTCGCGCTTCGACACCAGAATCGCGTTCGGGCTGACACCGATTGCAACGACATTGGCGTCGTGAATGTCGCGCAGCATTTGCGAAGCGTCTTTTTCCTGACGTGTCCACGCCGAGGTGTCATGCCGCATCTGGCTCGCCACGCCCGTTAGCGCCGGCGCCGCCTGTGCTTCGCGCTGCTGGTACTGCCACACACTGAATGCGAGCAGCGCGGCGACAAGCGCGGCACCAACGGCCACGGCGAGATTGCGTGCGCGTTTGTTCCCAAGCGAGTTCTTTCCCGGCTTCATGAGTCACTTCCAAAAACGGGCCAAAGCAGGCCCTAAAATTCGTCAAAGTCAGATAGGCGGCGGTCGGCGGTGGGAATCGGCTGTTACGACACCAGGTGTGATCGGAAAGAAGGACACCCAACCATACGTCCCTTTTAGCGGTCTTCATACCGGCCAGTATGCCGCTCCGCCATTCTTTCCAAGCCCCAGAAAAGGCCCCTTATTACCGTCAATCCGGCGATTTGCGGTCGTCGAACGTGGGAGCGATTCGTGCCATTAAAAGCGCTGGCGCGCTGCTCCGGGGCTCAGTTTATCAGCCCTATATTCACTGCGTATTTTGAATACCGATAATTAATCTCACCCCATTAAAACCGGTCAAAATTGCAGCTAATCCTCAGACGTCAAAGCAACTAGGCCGTCCACGAAAACGGCGTCGTCCATGTGGAGCTACGTTGAGAAGCGGTCGACGGATGCAATCCAGTGAGCCGGAGAGGTTTGCGCTCCGTTGCAACCCGCACCCGCCGGGCGATGCCCATTGCGCTGCTACACTGGCGGACCGCCAATTTATCGACGAATCCACTGCGTGCCGCCCTACCGCGCATGATCCAGCCGCACACCGCACGCACGGATTCTTCTTCCCACACACTCTGCAAGCCATGCTTCGATTCGACAATCTCTCCAAACGCTATAACGATCGCATCATCTTTCAGGGCTTGCATGAGGACACCACGGCGGGTTGCGTCGCGTTAAACGATGAATCCGGCAGTGGCAAGTCCACCTTGCTCGGCATTCTCGCCGGCACGATCGAGCCCAACACGGGCGAAGTATGGATCGGCGGCCATTCGCTACGCACCGCGCCGCGCGCGGCAAAGGCAGCGCTCACGTACGTGCCCGAAGACTGCATGGTGTATCCGGATCAGAGCGGACGCGAGTATCTGGCGCGGGTGGCGTCGCAGCGAGCCACGTCCGTCGCGAATGCCACGCTCGAGCTGGCCGAGCGCTTCGGCCTGACGCCGCATCTCGAGAAGCGCTTCGAGCAGATGTCGTTCGGCACACGCAAGAAATTCTTCCTGAGCGCGGCCACGTTGGGCGACACCAGCGTGCTGATCGCGGATGAGCCGGTCGGCGGGTTGGACGCGCCCGCACGCGCCGTGCTGGTCGAGTTGTTCAAAACTCTGGGCAAAACCCGTACGGTCTTTTTCTCGAGTTACGACGCGGCATTTACGGAAGCTTGCGAGGCCCGAACGGTCTGTTTTGCAGACCTCCGCGCGCGTGGCTAACGGTCGAGAAGCGTTTGCGCCGCACGCTACCGAACCGATGCACTACGTCGGAGATTCAACCATGCTGTTTTAAACCGCGTCCATCATCTCCAGATGACGCGCCTCGGTTTCTTCGTCCGCCGGAAACATGCATTCGATACGCAGCTCCTGCGCCGCGACGCTTTGTGGCGTGCCCACCGTCGCCACCATCGAGAAGTAGTTCAGGACGTGGCCATCCTTGACGAAACCAAGAGGCAGCACCGGCATGGCGGACACGGGTGACTCGCCGCCCGTGGCGTTCGGCGACTTCCACTCAGGCTGCACATCGGGATAAGCAAGCAGCATGTCGAGCAGCTCGCGCGTCTGATCGTCGACCACACGGCCGACCGACTCCCGGTAAACACGCTCGATCAGGCTCTTTGCGACGGCCGGCCAGTCCGCCACAAACGGGCGCATCCCGTCGGGATCGAACATCAGATGCAGCATGTTGCGCGGTCCCTCGCGCGCCGCCATATCGATGAAGCAACTGAAAAAGCGCGGCGCGCAATCGTTGGTCATCAGCACATTCCAGTGGCGGTCCATGACCAGCGCGGGAAACGGCTCATGCTGGCGCAACATGCGCCCGAGTGCACGGGTGACGCTCTGCATCTCCTGCGCATTCCATGCACCCTCGGAATACATCGGTGCATAGCCGGCTGCGAGCAGCAAAGTGTTGCGCTCGCGAAGCGGAATATCGAGCGTCTGCGCAATGTCGATCAGCATCTGACGGCTCGGCACACTGCGTCCGCTTTCGATAAAGCTGATATGCCGCTGCGAGACACCCGCGTTGAACGACAGGTCCAACTGACTCGTGCCACGTATGTCGCGCCACTGCCGCAATAGCGCGCCGAGTTCGTTCGGCGGTGCTTTTTTATCGGAATTCATAGCGTTCGTCGGCCTCTTGTCCGCATGTAGAAAGAGACGTGTTCGATGATCGGCTGGCGCTGGATAGGTCCACCCTTCGAAGCGCCACCTATCTATCGAATCGTGGCGGCAAGCATACTCCCTGTCACCTGCCGGCCTCCCCTTCAACGGTCCTTATGCTTTCCACACATGCGCCTCGAACTGCGCTTCCAATGGAGGCTGGGTGATGTTGCCGGCGTAGTTCGTGATTGTCGAAGCAGCCAGCACCGCGAGCACTTCGAGCACCTGATCCAGACGAAAGCCCGCCGCGAGAAACGGCGCGATATCTGCGTCATCGAGATGGCCGCGCTTTTCGATTGCTGTCTTCGTCAATGTCGAGAGTGCCGCGTGCTTGCTATCCGCAGGCGCGCGAGCGTCACGAATCGCTTCGACGTCAGCGGGCGTCAGGCCCTCGTTCAGCGCGAGCGCGGTGTGAAACGCAACCGCCCATGAGCATGCATTCGTGACGGCATTGGTCAGAAGCAGCGTCTGGATCTGCGCTTCCGTGAAGGTACCGGCATGCACCTTCTGGAACAGGCCGATGAAGGCGCTGACCAGCACCGGCGACGCCGCCATCGCTCCCGCGATATTGGGGATCAGGCCGAAGGTTTGCTGCAATTGCCGCAACACTGGCCTGGATTGTTCGGGTGCGGATTCAATCGTATAAATGTGAAACGTCGACATGAGGTGTCCTCTGTTGTGAGCGCTGCCCGAAATGAACTGCGCGACAACCGAAGACTAGGCGCGAGCGCGCGGCCCGCCAATTACCTCCGATGTAATAGGTTTCGCCCTCGCGTGAATCAGAAGACCGCGTCCGGCATGGATGCTTTTCGCCCTAACTGCACGGATCCAGTTCGAGCGCGGCGCTTTGCTCGATCTGTTGCTCGACCCACAGGCGGCTATCGGGGAACCAGAACGCGTCAGGGCGCGGAGGCGATGCGAGTTTCACCGGCAGCGACGGGTTGAATATCCTGGACCACGCGGACAGATAAGACGGCGTCTTGACAAGGTATCCGCATCTGGACAGGAGCAGGCTCGACACCAGCGCCTCACGGCCAATCTCCAACCCCGGATAGCCGCTGAAATGAATCGGCGTGCTGCCGCTGGCGAGCAACTTCGCGGGCGCCACCTTGACTGGCCTGTTGAAGTGCCACGCAGCGAAGAAGTCGAGAAACGCCCGTTCGTCGCTCGATACGAAGATGCTGGTCAGATGCGAGTTGTCGTCAAGGGTCGACTCCACCAGACGACAGAAATTGCTCCATGAAACCGGCACGGCTTCCAGCGCCTTGTCGGTGCCTCTGAAGTGCGCGCCGAGAGTCGATGCACCGACGCCGAGCATCTGGCAGACGGCATTGACCTCATCGACAATATGCGCGGCCGGACGGTAGTGCGCATAAAAAAGCTCGCTCGCGCTCGCGAGTTGAAGCCGGGCCTCATAGCGCTGACGAAAACCCAGCTGAACCAGATCGCGGACTGTCGAGGTTCTGACCTTGTGCGGTGTCGCGATGCCCGGCGTAGCCTGCACGTTCTCGAAGAACATCGAGAACCAGTCTATCTTTCCCTGCGGATCGCCGTATATGCCACCACGCGCGCTGATGCGTGGCATCAGGCGTTTCTCGTCGCAATACATCAGAATAAACAGGACCATCTGCATCACGGAGAAAAACCCCGAGTTCTCCTGAATCTCGATGGCAAACACACCCTTGTTCAAACGCTGTCTTGCATGAAGTGAGATCCGGTGGGGCATCGCTACAGAGTGCTTGAACCCTTCGCTGCGACGGATCTGTTTCGCCCGATCGACTACCTTTCTCAACATGCCCGACTCCTAATGACTTAGGTATTATTTGAAATGACGCCCCGTTTTCGAGGGGTCTCTGTCATAGGCCGAGCGTAGCATTTCGATAAGATTTGTCGGGCAAGTTTGGCAGACCTACGTGAGCTAGCGAACAATACGCCGGTAAGGTTTTCCCTGGAGCAAACGCCCAGGCATGGCTCAATGCGCGAGCGGCCTTGCGTTCTTCAATACGAGTGTGGCTTCCAGTCCGCCGTCAGGGCGGTTGCGCAAAGACAGCGCTGCGTCCATCGCCAAGGCGAGTTGCCGGGCAATCGCGAGGCCGAGGCCGGTGCCGCCGGTGTGACGGTTGCGCGAACCTTCCAGCCGGAAGAACGGCTCGAACACCGCTTCCAGCGATTCCGCCGGGATGCCGGGCCCGCGATCGAGCACCGAGATGGTCACCTGGCCGGGCTGTGAGGCAGCCACCTTGATCTCGGCCGAGCCACCAAATTTCAATGCGTTGTCAACCAGATTGCCGACGATCCTGCGCAACGCCTGCGGACGCGTCACGAGGGGCGCAGCGATCTGGCCGTGCAAGGTCACGTCCTTGCCGGCATCGACATAGTCGCAAACGAGGCTATCGAACAAGGCATCAGGATCGATACGCAAAGGCACTTCGGTTGCGCCGTGCAGGGTACGCGCGTACGTGACGCCTTCTTTCACGAGGCTTTCCATTTCCTTCAGGTCCTGCTGCAGCTTGCTGCCCTGCACGCTGTCGTCCATCACGTCGACCCGCAAACGCATGCGGGTGATCGGCGTTTGCAGGTCGTGCGAAATCGCCGCGAGAATCTGCATCCGTTCGGTCATGTACGTCGCCACGCGGTCCTGCATCGCGTTGAACGCCCGCGCCGCGCGCGCCACTTCGTCGGGCCCGTCTTCGGACAGGCGCTCCGCCTTCAGGTCGGGGCCGAGCGTGTCGGCGGCCTGCGCCAGTTGCTTGAGGGGCCGCGTCGCGAGACGCACGGCGAGCCAGCAGCACGCGGCGAGGACGGCAAGCTGCAAAGCCAACACCACCGGCAGCCAGCGCGACAACGGTGCGCCGGACATGGGGCGCAGGTCGATGGTCAGCGGCGCCCCGTCGCTCAGACGCAAATGCACCTGGACACGCCCGGGGTCGCCGGGCACCGCATTCGCGGTGAGCGGATAGCGGGTGCCGATGCCGTCCGCAATCGACTGCGCCGCCCGCGCCGATAACCGCGCGTCCGGCGGCCCGCCGCTCACGCCCGGTCCGAGAATAAAGCCGTAGCTGCGCCGCTCCAGCCGCGGCAGCCAGACCGCACGCTCAGCAGCGGGCAAATGGTCGAGCAAGGCAACCGAGCTTGCGACCTCACGCTGGATGTAACCCATCATCACGTTGGTCATGGACTGGTCACGTTCGGTCATGGTGAGCCAGAACGACAGCGTCTGCGCGAGCGCGAGGCCGACGAAAAGAATCAGCGCCAGTCGCGCGAACAGGGTACGCGGCCCACGCAGCAACGAACGCGGGTTCATTGCGGGCCTTCGATCTGCGTCACCGCCGCGGAAAACACATAGCCTTCGCTGCGCAGGGTCTTGATGTAACGAGGTTCGCGCGCGACGTCCTGCAGACGCTGACGCAAGCGGCTCACCAGCAGATCGATGGAGCGGTCGAATGCATCCGCCTGCCGGCCCTGGGTGAGGTTGAGCAACTGCTCGCGCGTGAGCACGCGCTGCGGATGATCGAGAAACACGCGCAGCAGGCGGTATTCCGCGCCGCTCAATGCCACCATGGTCCCTTCGGCATCGAGCAGATGGCGCGCGGTGGTGTCGAGCCGCCAGTCGCCAAAGGCCAGCATCTGGGCCGATTCCGTGACCTCCATGCCCGGCGGCAGCATGCGCGTGCGGCGCAGCACGGAGCGAATCCGCGCCAGCAGCTCACGCACCGCGAAGGGCTTGGGCAGGTAGTCGTCCGCGCCCATTTCCAGCCCGACGATGCGGTCCGCCTCCTCGCTGCGGGCGGTCAGCATCAGCACCGGCACCGCGCGAAACTTGCCCGCGCGCAGTTCGCGGCACAGCACGAGGCCGTCCTCGCCTGGCATCATCAGATCCAGCACGATCAGGTCGGGCGCACCCTGCTCCAGCACGCTCCGCATCTGGCGGCCGTTGGCGGCCAGCGACACGCGCATGCCGTTCTTCTCGAGATAGGTGGCGAGCAGTTCGCGAATACCGCGATCGTCGTCGACGATCAGCACGTGGTCGATGGTTTCCATCTACGAATCATTCCTTCCTGCGTTTGACCTGCGTGCCGCCCGAGTTGATCGTCACGCACTGCACCGGGTGAGCCAGTTCGGAGGCGATGCCGCCTGCCAGGAAAGCGAAGATCGCCAGCAGCCGTTTCATGCGTCCTCCACCACGGAGAGACTCGCGCCGTCGTTGAGTCCGGCCTCGAGCGTATACGGATCGACCCCTTCCAGGCAACCGATGTTGACGCGCCAGCCGTTCGGGTCCTTGCGTGTCTGATGGAACGGATAGATGCCGCAATGTTTGCAGAAGTAGTGCTTCGCCACTTGAGTATTGAACTGATACAGCGTCAGCGCCTCTTCGCCGCTCAGGATTTTCAGGTCGCTGGCGGGAAACAGCGGCGTCATCAGCGCGCCTTTGCGCCGGCATAGGCTGCAATTGCAGCGCGAGGCCGGCTCGACGGCGGTACGCACTTCGAAACGGACGGTTCCGCAATGACAGGACCCTTGCAGCGGCGATTCATTGTTCATATGTGTCTCAATGGCATGGATAAGCGATGACTGCTTTATAGCGCAGCTCGTGCAGCCAATTGTGTCCCAATGTATCTGACCCGCTGCAATACACAAAACGTTGCACACGAGGGCTTTCGCGGACGCAAACTCAGGGCCGTGCGGCCGCTGGAAGCCGCGCCGGAGTGGGTCGAAACCGGGTGCAGGCACAGAAAGACAGTCAGCCTGCCTCGTTCACCAGGCCCTGTCAGGGTGATCGGGGCGGGTAATGGCGGGGCTCAGGTCTCGATCGTCACGCGATGCATTTCGCGCCGTTCGCCGTAGTAGTCGTTGATTGGCAGATGCTGGGTGCTGCGGTTGTCCCAGAACGTTACGGTGCCCGGCGCCCAGCGCACGCGGCAGGTGAACTCGGCTTGCGTCGCGTGCTGGAACAGATACTCGAGCAAGGGCCGGCTCTCCTCGACCGTCATGTCCTTGAAGTGCGTCGTGTAGGTCGAATTCACATACAGCAGCTTGCGGCCGGTTTCCGGATGCACGGTAAGTACCGGATGCTCACCGCGCGCGTTGACAAGCCGCAGCGGCTCGAACGGCAAACCGGTCACCGGATCGACCTCCGGCACCGGTGTCTCGTGAATCGCGACCAGCGTTTCGAGCATGGCCTTCATGCCGGCGGAAAGTCTTTCGTAGGCCATGTACATGTTGGCGAACAGGGTGTCGCCGCCCCTCTCGGGCGTCTCGATCGCATACAGGACCGAACCGAGGACTGGGCGTTCGAGAAAAGTCACGTCGGAATGCCACTTCTCGCCGAACACGCGCCGGTCTTCCTTTTCCTTGACGACGCGCAGCACTTCCGGATGCCCGTCGAGCGGCCTCGCCATGATGTAGGGATGCACGTGCAGCGGCCCGAATTGCCGCGCAAAACTCTTGTGCTGCTCGAGCGACAGCCGTTGCTCGCGAAACACGATCACCTGGTAGTCGAACAACGCGCGACGCACTGCTGCCAGTGTGTCCGGCGGCAACGCGACCGACAGATCGATGTCGAGAATTTCGGCGCCCAACGCGCCGACCAGCGGTCGAATTTTCATGCTCTGTCTCCCGTGTTGCAGGCGCGGCCTCAAGCGTGACTATAACCGGCCCGCCTCGATGATCCGCTGCAGGAATGCCCGCGTGCGTTCGTTTTGCGGGGCATCGAACATCTGCTGCGGTGGCCCCTCCTCATGCACGCGGCCCTCGTAGAGAAAACAGACCTTGCTCGCGACTTCGCGCGCGAACGCCATCTCATGCGTGGCAAGCAGCATGGTCATGCCTTCGGCGGCAAGGTCGCGCACCATGCGCAGGACTTCGGACACCAGTTCAGGGTCGAGCGCCGAGGTGATTTCGTCGAGCAACATCACGATCGGTCCCATCGCCAGGGCGCGGACGATGGCGACGCGTTGCTGCTGGCCGCCCGAGAGCCGGTCGGGAAACGCGTTCGCCTTGTGTTCCAGGCCGATCCGCTTGAGCAGCGCCAGCGCATTGGCCTCCGCCTCCGCTCGGTCGATCCCCAGCACGCGGATCGGCGCGAGCGTCACATTCTGCAGCACCGTCATATGCGGGAACAGGTTGAAGCTCTGGAAGACGATGCCGATATCGCGGCGCAGCGCGTCGACGTCGACTCCGATGCCGGTCATCCGGTCGCCGCGAATCAGGATCTCGCCGCCGTCGATCGGCTCGAGCCCGTTAATGCAGCGCAATAGCGTGGACTTGCCGCAGCCGGACGGACCGATCAGGCACACCACCTGATGTTCGTCGACGTCGAGTTGCAGATCGTCGAACACCGTGTGCTCGCCGTAGCGTTTGCGGATATGACGGATTTCGATGAGCGGCATACGCGCCTCACATGCCGCTGGCAAGCCGGCGGCGTTCGATCAGCCGGTCGACGAGACGCGTTTGCGGAATCGTAATGACGATGAAGATGAACGCCACGGTGCTCACCGCCGACAGGTTGAAGTGGTTGCTCGCGATGATCTTGGCCTGGTTGAACGCATCCATCGAGCCGATGATGTTCACCAGCGCCGTATCCTTCTGCAGACTGATGAACTGGTTCAGCAGAGGCGGGATCATGCGGCGCACGGCCTGCGGAATCACGACGAAGCGCAGGGTTTGTGCATACGACAATCCTAGCGAGCGTGAAGCGGCGGTCTGGCTCCAGTGAATACTGTCGATGCCGGCCCGATAGATTTCGGCGACATAGGCGCTTGAAGTCAGCGTCAGGGCAATGATCGCGAAGGTTTCGGGCGAGAGGTCTTTCAGCACCGGCAGGCCCGTCAGCGAGATGCCAAAGCCGACGAGATAGATCGTAATGACGGCCGGCAGACCGCGGAACACGTCGATATAGGTGACCGCGAGCGCGCGGATCGGGCGGCCCGCGGGGCCCGGCGTCATTCGCGCGACCGCGAACACCAGCCCGACGATCAGCACCAGGATCTCAGCGGCCACGAAGATATGGATATTGGTCCAGAACGCCTTCACGATGAGCGGCAGCGTCTCGGCCATCAGCGGCAACATAAAGAACGTGCGGCTGACGGCGAGATCGTTGGCAATCAGGAACTGGATCACGGTCAGTATCACCGTCAACGCGACGGCAAGACTGATCGAGATCCAGGTGTCGCCGCGCGAGGCCACGGCGGCCACCCGCGCCGCCACAAGGTCGCCGCCGGCGATGGCGCGGCGCGCCTGGCGTGCAAGCCGCAGACTGCGCAGCGCCGGTACGAGCGGATACAACGCGCCGATTCCCAGCAACACGAGCAACGCGAGGACCGCCCTGCCCGTCACTTCGAGTGTCGCGAGGGCCGCGCGCAGATCGAGCAGCGTGCGCCAGCTGCAGGCTGCCGCGAGAATACCGATCGCAACGGCAATCGCGGCGCCCCGGGTGGTGTCTTTCGGTGGTGCGCGAAAATGCCAGCCGCGCTCGGCGGTCATCGGTGGCTCAAGCGGTTGCATCCTGTGGGTTTCGCGTTACGGCTTGAAGTACGGGATTTTCGTCGGGTCCTGGCCCCACGCCGCCGCCAGATACTTCTGCGTCAGCATTTTGAGGGTGCCGTCGTCCGCCATCGACTGGATGATCTGGTTGATTTTGTCCTCGTTGGCCGAGCCCTTCGGATAGATCGCGCCGTACGTCTCCCCGGTGGTGTATTGGCCGACCACTTTCATCGTCCCGTGCGAATTGGCCGCCTGACCCAGCACGTAGGCGGTGTCGCTCAGCGCGATGTCGATCTGGCCGGCCGCGAGCGCGGTGAACATGCCGGCGGTGTCGGGGAAGACCTTGACGGGTTGAGTCGGCTTGAGAACGTTGGCGGCGAAATCGGCGCCCGTGGTTCCCTGGTGCACGCCGATGCGCATGCTGCGGATATTGTCGGCAGTGACCTTGGTGCTGGTCTTGACCAGTACACCGATATCGGAATTGAAATACGGCGTTGAAAAGTCGATCACCTTCTTGCGTTCCGGGGTGATCGAGGCCTCGGACAACGACAGGTCGAAATTCTTTGTCTGGCCGGCGATCAGCGCGTCCCACGACACATTCACCACCGCCACCTTGTCGAGCCCGGCGCGATGCGCGATGTTGGCCGCCATGCAGTATTCGTAGCCGTCCTTGATGGATTGCGGCGTGTCGCCGTTCCACCAGCCAGGCGCTGGCAGCGAGACTTCGACGGTGAGCTGGCCGGGAATCGCCGGGGTCAGCGGCATCGATCCTTTCTTTCCTGTAATCGTGCACGTGCCATAGGTCTGGGCCGCGGCCGGCATGGCGATGCCGGCGAGTACCACGGTGGTGGCCAGCGCGGAAAACAGCAAAGCCGCGCGGGTGCCGTAGATGCCTTTCTGCATGATTGGTCTCCGTTGGATTGATTCAAGCGTGCCGGCGAAATCGTGGAACGGGAAGCAGGAAAGAACTGGGGGGAAAATGACAGAAAAACAGAGGCGCGACAAGTCGTGCAAACTCGCACGCTGGAATCGGCATGCGCCGTCACGCGCGGCGCACATGGCCGCGTTTCTCGACTCGCGCGGCGAGATCTGGAGCCGGGCGGCTCGGCAGACCCGTAGCCCAACCTATAGTGATGAAAGTTGTGCCCGCATCGAAATTTTCGGCGGAAATTGCCGTGGCCGGCGCGAGAACACCGCTCGCTTATCGGCCGGACGCCTTCAGACGCTCATGGCGAGCGGCAACCGGCACGGCGCCACTGGCGGGCATGCGCGCCGTGGCTTGATCGTCACGAAAGACACCCGCCTGGAATGCCCCGGCACAGGACACTCCAGGCGATTCGAACCGCGCGACTCAACGCGCCGGATGCACAGCGGTTGCAGCATCAGGCCTCATCCCACGCGGGGCGGGAATCTGCCTCTTGTGGTGCGGCGTCGGCGCGACCGGCGCACCTTGGATAAAGACATGCTGCGGCAGCGCGGACGTGTCGGTGTTGCGCAAGATGACATCGGCGAGCGTCGTGTTCGCAATCATCGTGGTGGTCGCGGAATCGAAACCCTGGTTGAGCCAGAAGAAACGATCCCCCGCACGCAATGCGGAAAACTGGTCGGCGATGATTCTCTGAAAGGTTGGCCCGACGAGCGCATTGGACGCGTGCGCTTCCGCGAGTCCGCCAATGAAAAGGTCCACCTGGTCAATGCTTCCATACAACGTTTTCAGCTTTGCTTGCAGCATCGCATCGCTTGTCAGTGCAGCGAACGACGAATACGGCGCCAGCCCTAACGCGCGGCGCACCTGATTCAGGCTGCCGACGCCCGCATCGCGTTCGCGCTGGATGTCGATTGCGATCAGATCGATCAGATCGACTCCACCGCCCACGAGGCCGGCGGCCAGCAGGTTGCGCAGCGTCGCGACCACATACACGTCGGTTGCCTGCGCGAAATCCAGACTGAATGCGCGCAGCATTGGATCGGTCCCGTTCGCGATGTCCATTTCGGGCGAATTGAAGAACGCCTGGCCGAGCCCTTCCGTGAAAGTGGTGACGCCGGCGTTGTCCACGCCCTCCTGGGTATCCGAGATCTGCGTATGGCCGACGCGGAACGCGGCCGCGGAAAACTCCTGCGAGATCTGCGCGTTCCGGGACGCGTCATACCCCGGGTATGGACCCAGCACCGGGCCGATCAACACCGGTAAATACTCGGAATAGACGATGTTCTCGTACTCGGCCGTGGTGAGCGCTCGCGCCATGTTGTAAAGCTGGTCGCCCGACCAGTCGGCGTGTTGGGCTTTCAGACGCCGTACCCAGTTGTTGTGTTCACGCATGAAAAGCGCCGTGGTCGCGGTGAGCTCGGGATTCTCCATCACCCGCGGATCGCCGCTTATAAAGGCACCGTCGACGATTGGGAGCGACCGTCCGTCGGGTGACGCCTTCAGGGTACCGTCCGCATTGCGCAAGCTGGCAGCCATGTCCGGAGTCGAGCCATAAAGCTGCGACAGATCGAGATATCCGGCAACCGTGTTGATGATCGTATTGGTCGCCGGACTGCGAACCGCGCGGGTCATCGCGATGACTGTGCCGGGACTCACGTCGGGGTCGCCCGCAGGGATGGTGATGTTGATCGCGGCGGTCGTGAGTGGCGCAGCTTCGAGGCCCAGATCGTGGTCGAGAAACTGTCCCCACACATAGAGCCACGCGGAGGCCACGGGATCGGTGGTCTGGCCGTCCTGTCCGTGAGCGCCTGTGCCGCCCGATATCAGGTTCGAAATGGTCCGGGGATTGGGTCCGGCTACCAGGCCGTTCCCCGTGCCCGGCGCGAAGTTGAGCGGAGCCAGAGTGGTTTCCGGGCTGCCGGGCGTGGCGTTGAATGCGGGATTAACAAGATTATTCCCTACGCCGCCAATCGGTCGAAATGACTGCAGCAGGGAAATTGAGCTGATTGCGGGCTGATCGCTCTGGCCGCCGGCCAGAGCGCTTGCTGGCAAAATAATTGCGGCGATTAAAAAAGACAAATACACCACCCGCACATATCCGAAGATGTGCATTTCATTCTCCTCAATGGTTTTAATAATACTAATATTGACTATTTCGCGCGTCCCTTCTGATGGTGGGAACGGGCAGCTTTGTGCTGTAACGCACGATGCGAGCATGAGGGAGAGAACTCAACAAAAAATAATAAACCAATCGGTATATCTGATTTGATTTGACTATGCGTATTGAATACCGATATTCGTACGATTTAACAAGCCGTGCTTTTTGATTAAAATCGGCGCGCATGCCGGGCAAATGAACCTGATTGGTTGAAACCCATTTTTTTTAATTTACCGATATTCTATCTGTGATAGAAATACATAAAAATGCAGTGATGCGGAAATTAGGCTGACCCTAACGATCATCAATGGCCATGCAAAAAAACAATATGAAAGGCAATTCGGGCGTGGTCCGCTCATGAGCGACTTGTCCCCCGGTGCGGCGTCCGGGCCACCCGAGCATGTCTCGGCGTGGAGTCTGATCAGACCGTACTGGGTCTCCGAGGAGCGCGGCAAAGCATGGGGGCTGCTGATCGCGATCATCGCGATGGACCTGCTGCTGGTCGGCATCAACGCGCGGCTCAATACATGGAACCGCGACTTCTACGACGCGCTGGAAAGCAGGCACGTGCGCGAATTCCCACAGCTGATGCTGATATTTGCCGGGCTTGCGTTCGCGTCCATCACGATCTCGGTCTACAACCGCTATCTGCGGCAGATGCTTGGCTTCAGGTGGCGCCAGTGGCTGACCACGCGCTATCTGCGGGAATGGTTGGACAACAGCACCTTCTACCGCATCGAGCGCGACCGCCTCGTCGACAATCCTGACCAGCGCATCGCTGCCGACCTCGATCTGCTCGCCACCGCGACACTCACTCTCACACTCGACCTGCTCTCGACGCTCGAGACACTCATCTGGTTTTCCACGGTTCTGTGGAGCACGGCGGGTGCGCTCGTCTTCATGATCGGCGGCAACCCTGTCCAGATTCACGGCTATATGTTGTGGGCGGCCGTTGCCTACGCGATAGCCGGCTCCCTGCTGACCAATAAGGTCGGTCATCCACTGGTGTCGATCAACTACCAGTTGCAACGCGTCGAGGCGGATTTCCGCTTCGGCCTGATCCGTCTGCGCGAAAACGCAGAGCAGATTGCGTTCTACGACGGCATGCGCACCGAAGAAGCGAACGCCGGAACCCTGTTCGGCCGGATTCGTGAAAACTGGTGGCGCCTCATGCGGTACACCCGACGCTACAGTTTCGTGGTCAACTTCTACGGTCAGATCGCCGATATCTTTCCGATCGTCGTCGCATCGCCCCGCTACTTCACAGGCGCGTTGAGTTTCGGCACGCTGATCCAGATCGCCGACGCATTCGGTTCGGTTAGCGAATCGCTTTCGTGGTTCATCAACAATTACGACACGCTCGTCGAATGGCGCGCGACGGTGAACCGCCTGCGCGAATTCAAGCGTGTGATGCGGCAACCTCATCTGAAAGAGTCGATGACGTCCGCCACCGAGCATGGCGGCATCAATCTGCACTACGTCGACGAGAAGCAACTCGTCACGCACAACCTCATGCTTGCGCTGCCTGATGGCGACACGCTCGCGAGCGTGCGCGACATCGCCGTGCAGCCCGGTTCTCGATGGCTTGTGCGCGGAGCGTCCGGCGCGGGCAAGAGCACATTGTTGCGAGCGCTTGCGGGTCTCTGGCCGTTCGGCGACGGCTCGATCGATGCGCCCGTGGACGCGCGCATGATGTTCGTCCCACAGCAGAGCTATCTGCCACTGGGCACTTTGAAGGCCGCGCTGGCCTACCCAGCATCGTCCGAAACCTTCAGCGACGAAGACTGCCGCGTCGCATTACGTGAGTGCCGGCTGGAAAGCTATGTCAACCGGTTGCAGGAGTCCGACCCATGGTGGCGCATTCTTTCGCCGGGCGAGCAGCAACGGCTGGCGGCCGCGCGCGTGCTGCTGCACAAGCCCGACTATGTGTTCCTCGACGAGGCAACCAGTGCGCTCGACACTGAAAACGAAGCGCATATCTACCGCCTCATCATCGAAAGGCTACCGAAAGCGGCGATTGTCAGTGTCGCGCAGCGCGAGTCGCTGGCGCAATTTCATCAGCAAACGCTCGAGGTTAGCGGTGCAGCTCATCGGGGCGCTTCAGCGCGGACGTAGCGCCGCGGCAGCTTGTAGTGCCTTGAGCGAGTGCGCGATGAAGCGTACAGCGCGCACGCGTTGCGCTTCACATAGCTACTCCCGGCAGCGCGATGGTAACCTTCCCCCTCTTCAGGCAAGCCACGCGACGACGGGGTCCGACCACCGCCTTCGCCGTGCCCGGCGATTAACGCCGCGCCTGAAGCACTATTGTTGCTACAGGTTCAGGCCTGCGGCAAACCCTGGATCAAACCGGCCGGTGCGGCATCGTCCACGCCGGCATCCCACATCGATAGAAAGAGTGATCATGACGAGTTCCATCTACAACGCATCCGTTCCTGTTTTCAAGCAAATGCTGAGCGCTTTGTCCGAGGTGCTGAAGAAAGCCGAAGCCCACGTTACCGAAAAGAACATCGAGCCGAACGCGCTGCTGCAGGCACGCCTGTTCCCGGACATGTTCCCGCTGCTGCGCCAGGTGCAGATCGCCGCGGATTTCGCCAAGGGCGTCAGTTCGCGCCTCGCCGGCGTGGACGTGCCCTCGTGGCCCGACACCGAAGTCACGTTTGCCGACCTGCAAGCGCTGATCGCCAAGGCATTGACCCATCTCGGCACGCTCGACGCCGCACAGTTCGAAGGTAGCGAGAACAAGGAAATCGTCCTGCGTCCGGGCACGCCGAAAGAAAAGAAGCTGGTCGGCAGCGCGTATCTGCAAAACTACGGCCTGCCGCAATTTTTCTTCCACGTCACAACGGCCTACGCGATTCTGCGCCACAACGGCGTCGAAATCGGCAAGCGCGACTATATGGGCGCTTATTGATCGTCGGCATCCGGTAGAGCTCGAGTGATCGCTCTCCGGTAGCTTTAGCGGTGCGGGCCGTGCGCCTCGCGATTATTCGAGGGCTCGCACTTGCTGGACGCGATGCCAGGCCATGCGGATGTCCGGGGCGCCACGGTTTGGCCGCCTCGGACTAAAGCATGCCGCCCAGATGAAGCAGCACAAAGAATAAGGCAGCACCCGCGATCACGATCAACGCATTGATTCGCGTTGTCATGACGATCGCGGTCGATACGAGTGCCGTGACCCACGCGATCCAGCCGCCGTCGAGTCCCTTCACCAACACAAACACCGTCGCCAGAATCAGTCCCGCCGCGACCGGGCGAAGACCGGACTGCAAGGCGTTCTGCCAGCGCGCTCCGCGATGCCTGGTCCAGAGATGCGCGACGCCGTACATCAGAAACGCCGTGGGGCCGAACAGCGCGAGCGTCGCCACGAGAGCGCCGGTGATTCCGCCAACCTGCCACCCGATCAACGTCGCCAGCAGCGAACCGGGCCCTGGCGCCAGCCTGGCAATCGCGAAGTCGTTGACGAACTGTGCGTGTGTCATCCAGTGATGCACGTCGACCACCTGTCGCTGGACGTCCGCAATGATGGCCTGGCCACCGCCGATGGTCACGATCGACAGCGGCGCAAAGACAGAGACGAGTGCGGTCAATGTTCGGGACAAGGGATAAGGCTCGTGAAAGGTAAAGAGTAAAGGGTTCCCGATTACTCGCCGCGCGAAACGCGAGCATATTCGTAAGCGACGCTGAGGGTTCCCGCAATCAGGACGGTCCAGACGAGTGGCAATGCGAGAATCGCGACCGCGATGAACGTGGCAATGAAGATCACCAGCGGAACAACGCGGCGCGGCAATCTGCGTACCGCGGTGATCGCCATCGACAGGGAGAGGCCGATCGCTCCGGCGGCGGCGCCGGCCAATGCGATGTGTGTCAGCGAGAAACCTGCGATCGCGGAGAAGAATGCGCCCAGGATGACAATCACGACCGCCGGCGGGAAGATGATTCCACAGAACCCTGCCAGCGCGCCGCGCCAGCCCAGCAGGCGGTGCCCAATCCAGATCGCCAGGTTCTTCACGTTGACGCCCGGCAGCGCCTGCGACAGCGCAAGCCCGTTCAGAAACTCCTCCTCGGTGAGCCAATGGCGATCCTGCACGAATTCACGTAAGAACCACCCGCTCAATCCACCGCCGAAGCTCGTGAGTCCGATTCGCGAAAAAATCAGAAACAGCTCGAGCGGGGTTGGCATGGCAGCCGGCGGGTGGGCCTGGCGGCTGTCAATTTCGGTGATGGGGCTGCCTTCAACTGGCTCCCGTGCGCCGTCGTTCCTCGACAATGTCATTCCTCGCGGACATAGTGATCAGGCCAGCCTGGTATTAGCGCACCGGCGACGAAGCAGGCTGCGCCAATAGCGGCAAAAAACGCATGATACCCGCCGGCCTACAGGCCCTGCAAAAACGCAACCAGCAGGCCGCTTACTTCGGCCGAACGCTCGCGCTGAATCCAATGACCCGCGCCATCGAGAATATGGCAGCCACGCAATCCAGGCAGTACGCCTGCCAGATTCTCGATGCGGGCCTGCGAACCCGGAAACTTGAGGACATCGTCTTTTGCGCCGGCCACGAACATCGAAGGCTGCCGGATCACGCAGCCCCGCCACGCGGCCATGAGTTCCGACGAGCGTCGAATACTGCGGTACCAGTTCAGCCCGCCTGTGAAGCCGGTGCGCGCGAACTCGCCCGCGACGTAGGCGAGTTCTTCACTGCTCAACCAGCCTGGCAGCGTTTCAGGGTCCACCGTGCTGTCGAGAAAACCTGCGCCGGGCGTGAGCATGCCCGCCACCACGCGCCCGGGTCCATCGCCCGACATACTGAAGGTGATGCGTCGAATGGTGGCTTCAGGGTCCGCCTCGAATTCGCGCTCGGCTACGCCGGGTGTCTGGAAATACTGCATATAGAACGTTCGGACGCCTTGCCGCTCCAGCACGCTGAGCAAGTCCTCGTGTGCCGGCGGATAGAACGGCACGCTCATGCCGACCACGGCGCGGAACAGATCCGGCCGCAACAGCGCCGCGTTCCAGGCGACCGGCGCGCCCCAATCGTGACCGACGATCACCGCCTCGCTCTCGCCGAGCACCTTGACCAACTCGACCATGTCGCCCACGAGATGCAGCATCGTGTACGACTGCGGGTCCGGCGGCGCATCCGTGCCGCCATAGCCGCGCATATCGGGCGCGACGGCCCGGAAGCCGGCGGCGGACAGCGCCGCCAACTGGTGTCGCCAGGAAGACCAGGACTCCGGAAAACCATGGCATAGCAACACTAGCGGGCCACTGCCCTGGCTGGCCACGCGCATCGCAGCGCGCCGACCTGCAGCGTCTCGAGGCGAAGTTCGTGCACGGTCTGCTCCATCATGTTCAACTGAGGGTGGCAAGCAACGCCGGCAGCCTGGCGGCCGCCGCCGCGGCCTTGGCTCCGCTCTCCTGCAACAAGGCGATCTTGCCGGCGTCGTCCGGCCGCACGCCACGCATCATCGCATTCAGGCTGTTCAGCCGGCACTGCGATAGCCACGCGTTCAAACCCGCGTTCTGCCGCCAGGCGGCGGTGTTGGCAAGCGTCACGGCCCACATGCGCAGCCAGTCGGCCGGACGCTCGGGGCTGGGCACGAGGCGGCACAGCGCGTTCTGTTCGGCCGGATCGGTGACATGACTCTCCACATACGCAATCAGCGCGGCACTGAAAACCGGCTGGCACCAGCGCACCATCAGCAGATTGATCTGGTCGCCGTCGAACACGGGCAGCGCGGGCGGCATCTGGATTGCGCCGGCTGAGCAGTCGACGTAGAGCGTGTCGGGGTCGGCGGGTAGTGAGTCGCGCTGTAGCGTGATCTGCGTCGGCTGCACCGAATCGAGGCGCCCAAGCCGCACAATGTCGTCGATGCGGCGCAGTTGCGCCAGTTCCGCTTGAGAAATGATGGCGCATCGATACGTGCCGGGTTCGACTGTTTTGTCGATACGCAGGAGCAGGCCGCGCTGTTCAAGCCTCGCAAACAGATCGGCGATCGAAGTGGCCTCGATGATGGCATCGAACTGGCCGATGGTGCTGCCCATCGAGCGCTCGAAGTTCTCCGCACCGGGTTGCGTGTTGGCGCGATCGAGCAGCCATGCGTCGCGCGGCATGATCCAGCGGATGCGCGACGGCGCCACACCGTTCTGCAACAGCCAGAGGCATGCGTCCATACCGGTCTTGCCGGAACCCACCACCGTATAGCAGGCATAGGAACGCTGGACGTTGGGCAGCCGGTTCAGCGGTATGCAGTCCACGCCTTGCGCTACCGTATAGCCGGGACGATGCGTCGAGGGCACCTCCGTCCGCGCATGGGTCGCGTTCACTAATTTCCTGCGTGCAACGACCTGCCGTTCATCGTCATTCAGCAATGATTTGAAACGATGGGTGCCGTCGGCGCCCGCGCTGTAGTCGCACATTGGAAACCATTGAACGCGGCCCGAAGGCAGGAAGCGTTGGCGCATGACCAGGTCGAAGTGACTCAGGACTTCCGCGCCACTGGCCAGCTCGTACATGCCTTCGTTCAGGCCGGTCGTGTCCTTGGTCCACGTGCTCAGCTCGCGTGAGTTCACACCGTAAAACGCCGAAGGCTGGTGCAGCCCGACAAACGGATAGGCGTCGTTCCAGTGCCCGCCGGGACGGTGATGCCGGTCGACCATCACCACCTGGGCATCGGTCTCGCTGAGCAGGGTGTCGACGAAGGCCATCGCAGTCGCGCCGGCGCCAACGACAAGGTAATCGGTTTCGATCGGTTGGGTGCCCATGGTGCCTCGCTCGCAGCCCGCCTATGACTTCAACGCGCCGCCGCTGAATCATGTCGATGACAGATGAACCGCTGCGGCGAACACCGGATGGCCGCTTCCCGTATCGGGCAGGATTCAGCCCCGCCGGATACGCTTACCCGAACCCTGATCGAAGAAGTAGACACGCTCGCGATTCGCCCGCAAGCCCACTTCCGCGCCGATCTCGCCAGCAAACATATTAGACACCTTGACGACGACCTGCTGCTCGCCGACGTTCACGGTGACGAGAGAATGGTCGCCGATCAGTTCGACCGAATAGATGCGGCCGCGCAACTCGCCCTCGGCCGCGGCGACCAGCGTGCAGTCTTCGGGACGTATCCCAAGCACCGCTTCGCCATGATGACTCACGTCCGCAGCCAGCGCCAGGCCCTCCGCCTCGAAGCGGTTGTTCGCCAGCGTGCCGCGCAGGAAGTTCATTGGCGGCGAGCCGATGAAGCCCGCCACGAACAGATTGGCGGGGTCCGAATAAATGCGCGCCGGGGCATCGAGTTGTTGCAGCACGCCTTTGTCGATCAGCGCCACGCGATGCGCCAGCGTCATGGCCTCGATCTGGTCGTGTGTGACGTAGATCGTGGTGACGCCGAGTTCATGTTGCAGGTGCTTGAGTTCGGCACGCATATGGCCGCGCAGCTTCGCGTCGAGATTCGACAACGGTTCGTCCATCAGAAACGCGGCGGGACGGCGAACGATGGCGCGCGCGAGCGCCACACGCTGGCGCTGCCCGCCCGATAGCTGGCGCGGATAGCGGTCGAGCTGCGGCTCGAGGTGAACACTCGCCGCCACCTCGCGCACGGCCGCATCGATCTCGGCCTTCGCCCGCTTTCTGACGATCAACGGATAAGCAATGTTCTCGAACACCGTCTTATGCGGATACAGCGCGTAGGACTGAAACACCATGGCGACGTCGCGATCGCGGGGCAGTTGCTGCGATACGTCGTTGTCGCCGACGTAGATGCTGCCCTCGCTCGCGGATTCGAGTCCCGCGATGATGCGCAGCGCCGTCGTCTTGCCACAGCCGGATTCACCGAGCAGGACAAGAAACTCCCCGGCGCGCACGTCGAGCGACAGGTCGTGCAACACGCGCGTGTCGCCGAAAATCTTGCTGACGTTGCGCAGCGAGACGCTCTTCGAATGCAGCATCGCCGCACTCGCGCCATGCGGCGGATGTGCCGCCTGCGTTTCCATGCCGTTCATCCTTTGACCGCTCCGACGAGAATGCCTTTGACGATAAAGCGCTGCAGTGTGAGCGTGAGCAGCATCACCGGCAGGATCATGATCAGAATCAGCACCGACATGTTCCACCACTGCGGCCCGCGCGTGGCGTTCTGCGCGGCAACCAGCAGCGGCAGGGTTTGCGCGTGGGCCGTCGACAGAAAGAGCGCGAACAGGTACTCGTTCCACGAGAGAATCAGCACCAGCAGACCGGTCGCCACGATGCCCGGCGCGACGAGCGGCACCACGATCCCGAACAGAATGGCAAAGCGTGTCGCGCCGTCGATCTGCGCGCTCTCCTCGATTTCCTTCGGCACGCTGGCGAAAAAATCGAACATCAGCCAGACGACGATCGGTAGATTGGCGGTTGCATACGTGATGATCAGCGCGGTGCGCGTATCGAGCAGACCCACGCTTTTGAAAGTCAGGTAGATCGGAATCACCGTGACGACCGGCGGCAGGATGCGTTGCGAAATCATCCAGAAGAGGATGTCGTCGTTGGCGAAATGACGCCTTGCGCGGCGAACAATCGGGCGCAGCAGCAAGAAGAACAGCGCCGCGCACACCGCCACGGCGACGCGCAGGTCCACGCCGCCCCAACCCACAACGGCCACCATCACGGCCAGCATCAGGATGGCGAGTCCCACGGCCGCGACGGGCGGTTTGTATTCGATGCGCGCGATGGCATACGCCGCCATTGAACCGAGAAACACCGCGGCAGCCGTGGAGAGCGTCGCGATGACGAGCGAATTCACGTACGGCCGAAATGTATCCGGGCCGAGATCGACGAAGATGTAATGCCACGCGTCGAGACTCGGTTTGAAGTCCACGAACGGCACGTAGACCGGCCCGTTCGACACATCGATGGGCAGCTTGAACGACGTGATCGCCATCCAGTACAACGGAAACAATACAACCAGCGTCCATAGGCCCAGCAGGCCGTAGGCGATCACGCGGGTGCCGATGGGAATTTCATCGAGCCGCGTGGGAGCAAAGAGGCGCCTGATCACGATTGCCGCCCTCGCGCGCGCCGCACGACGAGCTGAAAGAAAGACACGCACGCGATCGTCGACACGAAGAACAACATATAGGCGACCGCCGACGCGCCGCCGAGATTCAGCGTGCGCCACTCGATAAACGCATGCAGTGTCATCGATTCGGTCGCGATGCCGGGGCCGCCGTTGGTGAGCACGTTCGGCAGGTCCACCACCTTGAACGCCTCGATCAGGCGGATCAGCACCGCACTTGCGGCGACCGGCGCGATCGACGGCCAGATCACGTCGCGAAAGATTCGCCAGCTCGACGCGCCGTCGAGTTGCGCGGCCTCGATCTGGTCGCGCGAGGTGCCTTCCAGCGCGGCCAGCAAAACCAGAAACATGAACGGCACCCACTGCCAGGTATCGCCGATGACCACCACGATGCGCGCCAGCCACGGGTCCGCCGCCCACGCGATCTGGCCTAGACCGAGCCATGCCCAGACGGGCGCAAGCGGGCCCACCGCGGTGTCCGCCATCATGCGGAACATGTATGCGATCCCGACGGGCGTCACCATCAGCGGCAGAAAGAACAGAATCCGGAAAAAGCGACCGCCCCTGAGCGGCAGCGTGCACAGATAGGCGAGCCCGAGACCGAGCAGGAATTGCAGGGCCACGCCGAACACCACATAAAAGAGCGTCACCATCAGGCTACCCAGCTCGCCGCCGTGGCCGACCGTATTGGCGGCCAGCCACACCAGCGCCAGCAGGAACACCGCGGCAATCAGCCTGCCGATACAGCCGATCACCGAACGATGGCGGTCGCGCAGATAGCCGACGAGCCACCAGGCCGTCGCCAGCGCGGCGGCGGCCATCACCGCAATACTGATGATGCCGGGCGGTCGGAACACGCCGACGAAGTGAAACTGCTGGCTGCCGCTGAACAGTCTCACGTAGTTGCGCATGCCGACGAACTTCAGTTCATACCCGCCCTCGCCCAGCGAAAACCGCATCAACGACAGATAAGCCGACGTGACGAGCGGAAAAATCGAAAAGCCGAGAATGAGCAGCACGGCCGGCAGGACGAATACATTGGGTGCCTGACGATCCAGCCAGTTGGCAACGGACGACCTGCGCGACGCCCGTCGCGGTGAACCGGTTGACGAAACATGCGACGAAGATTGCATGAGCTATTTGGCGCCGATCGACGCCTTGTACGCCTTCAACTGTGTGTCCTTGCCGAGGTCGTCGGTGATTTCATCCCAGCCCGTCTCGATCGCCTTCATGGTGGCGTCGGCATCGAGTTCGCCGGCGAGAAACCGCGCTACCGCGGTATCCAGTACGACTTGCTCATAGCGCTGATTCTGCGGAATGCGCAGATCGATGATCATGTTCGGGCTTTGCAGACTCGCCTTGATCGCGCCTAGATAAGAGGCCGCCGCCGCGTCGCTCATGCCGGATTTCTTCCAGATCGACATGTCCGTGAATTGCGAACGGCGATAGGGATTGAAACCGGTCGCGCCGATCGTCACATCGACGTTCGACTGCGCGGGCTGGCTCATATACGAGAGAAACGCGTAGGCAGCATCCTTCACCTTGGGGCTGGCCTTGGCGTTGATACCGCCGGACCAACCGCCGAATGCCGCAAATGGCGCATGATTGACGCCGTCCACTGCGTACGGACAGGTGCTCTTGTCGCACGCCATCAGCTTGCCGGTATCACGATTCAACACTTTGGTGGAGCCCGGCAGGATGACCGCGCCGACCTTGTCGATCACCTTCGATTGCTTCGGGTCGATCGCAAGCACGCCGACATCGCCCCAGTCGAGGGTCAATGCGCAGTGACCTGAAATAAACGCGCTGCGCGTATCGCCAACGTCCAGGTTGATTTCGTTCGGCGGCCCGTATTGGGTCGATTCCTTGTACACGTTGAGCGCGGCCTTGAACGCGTCATTGTTGACGAGCGGCTTGAAATTGCGCGGATCGAAGAAGGCCCCTTGCGCCGTGCCTTTCGACTGGATGTAGCCACCCGCAATCGAGATGATCGCCCAGTACGCCTGCGCGTTGCGCTTCTTCGAAATGCACGAGCCCGCAACCGGTTTGCCGTCACCGCCGAATACCTTGCCGTTCGCCGCCTTCGCGATGTCGAGATAGTCGTCCCACGTCCTGGGCGGCTGCTTGCCGAGCTGCTTCAGAATGTCGGTCCGGTAGTAGACCATCTGGAAGTCGCCATCGAGCGCGACGAGATAGGTCTTGCCGTTGAAACGCTGCGAGAAATCGCGGAAGAACGGCATGACGTCGTCTTCCTTCAGCGCCGGATCGTGGGCCACCCGCGCCGACAGATCCTCAAGGAAGCCTCCCTTTGTATAGTCGACCATCCACTGCGGGGCGAATACCGCGGCGTCGACCGAATTCGTACCGGAGGCCCAATCGGTCAAAAGCTTCTGGTACAGGTCGGAGAACGGCACCGTCAGAATGTTGACCTTGGCGCCCGTGAGTTTTTCGAACTCTGGCGCGCGGCGCTGCAGAGGCTCCGCGATTTGCGGACCCACGAACGTCATCACGTTGAGGGTGACGCCGTGGAAATCTTCCGCAGCGAGCGCTTGCCCCGCTGCCGTGACCCACGCAGCCGCCAGGGCGACGACCACGCTTGCAACTTTGACGAGTTTCATTTGTTGTCTCCTCCATACCGAGTTGACTACGTTGCGCCCGGCGGCTGGCGGGCAGCGCAGCCGAGGCGCCCGGACTGCGGCGGTCCGGTGGCTCTTACGAAGACTCGTGCGAAGGCCCGGTTTACTCCTCGAACAAATCGGGCCGTTCGCTGGCAAAGCGCCGCAACTCTGCAACGACTTCATCCAGATGACAGTGCATTGCGTGCGCCGCAGCTTCGGCGTCACGCCCCGCAATCGCCTCGAAGATGCGCTCATGCTCCTCGAGTGTATGAATATGGCGCTCCGGACTCCCTAGCAACTGGCGAGCGCGGTCGAGCGCGCTGCGCGACGTGCCGACGATTTCCTTGACGCGCGGCAAGTCGATGGCGTCGAGCAGGATCTCGTGGAAAGCGAGATCGAGCAGATGGAATTCATGGCGCAACCCACTGGCGACAGCCTCGCGTTGTTTCTCGAGATTGGCGGCGAGCGCATTTAGCGTCGCCTCGGAACACGTGGACGAAAGGCCGCGCACGGTTTCGACTTCGAGTGCGCTGCGGATAAACAGATGCTGGCGGATATCGTGAATCACAATCGGCTTCACTCGCGTGCCGCGCTGCGGCAACACCTCGACAAGCCCGGCGGTGGCAAGCCTCGCAAGCGCGGCCGATACCGGAAAGCGCGACACGCCCATGCGCTCGCAGACCACCTGCTTGTCGATCATCATTCCCGGCTCCAGTGCCAGCGTGACGATAGCTTCGCGCAGCGCCTCCGCCACGGCGTCGGTCAAACTACTCCGCTCCCCGCCCTGCAATTTCTGCAATGCGGCATAAGGATCGACGGCCGCTGGATTCATGATCGAGAGACTCGCGCAGAGCGTGATTTGCGACTAACATGCTAGCATGCTAGGTTGCGAAATCGGTGCTGTCAACGCGTGCTAACACTTGGTATGCGGCGTGCGGCGTGAGGTGTGGGTTGGCATGGGCCCGCCGGCGGTGCTTCGCCGCAACGGTGTCCGCATTCCACCAGGCACCCACCAGGCAGGCTGCCGCAGCCGTCATCACGGGAGGCGTCCAGATGACCACCATCACCAGTCTGTCCGTTCGGGACATTCGCTTCCCCACCTCCCGCTCGCTCGACGGGTCTGACGCGATGAATGCCGCGCCGGACTATTCGGCCACCTACGTCGTACTCGAAACGGACTCGCCGGAGCAACTGGCGGGGCACGGCCTCACCTTCACTATCGGCCGCGGCAATGAAATCTGCGTGACGGCGGTGAACTCGCTCGCGCCGCTCATCGTCGGCAAAACCCTCGCGGAGATCGTTGCCGACATGGGGTCGTTCTGGCGCGCCATCACGTCCGATAGCCAGTTGCGCTGGATCGGCCCGGACAAAGGCGCGATTCACCTCGCCACGGCCGCTGTCGTCAACGCCGTGTGGGACCTGTGGGCGAAGACGGAAGGCAAACCGGTGTGGAAACTCCTCGTGGACATGAGCCCGGAGGCGCTGGTGCGCTGCCTCGACTTCCGCTACGTCACCGACGCGCTGACACCTCATGAAGCACTTGCGATCCTGCGGCGCCATGCGGCCACCAAGGCCGGGCGCGAAACGGAAATGCTGGCGCACGGGTATCCCGCTTACACGACCTCGGCGGGCTGGCTCGGTTACGACGACGACAAGATCCGCCGCCTCGCGCGTGAGGGCGTGGCGCAGGGATGGACGCATTTCAAGCAGAAGGTGGGCGGCAATCTCGACGAGGACGTGCGGCGCGCGCGCATTCTGCGCGAGGAAATTGGCGCCGACCGCAAGCTGATGATGGACGCCAACCAGGTGTGGGAAGTCGACGAAGCCATCGCCAACATGCGGCGCCTCGCGGAGTTCGATCCCTGGTGGATCGAAGAGCCGACGAGTCCCGACGATATCCTCGGGCACGCGGCCATCCGCCGGCGCGTCGCCCCGATCGGCGTGGCGACCGGCGAGCATTGCCACAACCGCGTGATGTTCAAGCAGTTATTGCAGGCGCAGGCGATCGATTTTTGCCAGGTCGACAGTTGCCGTCTGGGCGGACTCAACGAGGTGCTCGTGGTGTTGCTGCTGGCCGCCAAGTTCGGCGTGCCGGTATGTCCGCATGCGGGTGGCGTCGGGCTGTGCGAGTACGTGCAGCACATCGCGCTATTCGATTACATCTGCGTATCGGCATCGCTCGAGAACCGCGTACTCGAATATGTGGACCATCTGCACGAGCATTTTGTCGATCCCGTCGTGATTCGCAATGGACGTTACATGCCGCCGCAACGGCCCGGCTATAGCATCGAGATGCACGCCGCGTCGCTGGACCAATTTCACTTTCCGCAAGGCGCTGCGTGGCGCATTTGAAGGGGCTTTGGTTTTTCCCAGGTATTCCCTGAATACCGCGCTACGCTCCCGGGAACGTACACTCGTCGTTCCTCCCTGTGCCGAGAAAAACTGTGCCTGCCATCACCTGCATCGAAGATTTGCGCGTACTCGCGGAGCGGCGCGTGCCGCGCATGTTCTATGACTACGCCGACAGTGGCTCGTGGACCGAGAGCACCTACCGCGCGAATGAAAGCGACTTTCAGCGCCTCAAGCTGCGCCAGCGTGTGGCGGTCAACATGGCGGGCCGCAGCCTGCGCACGGAAATGATCGGGCAGACGGTTGCCATGCCCGTCGCGCTCGCGCCGACGGGTTTGACCGGCATGCAGCATGCCGACGGCGAAATCCTCGCAGCACGCGCTGCGGAGAAGTTCGGCGTGCCGTTCACCTTGTCCACCATGAGTATCTGCTCGATCGAGGACGTTGCCGCGCAGACCAGTCAGCCATTCTGGTTCCAGCTTTACATGATGCGTGACCGCGATTTCATCGTGCGGTTGATCGAGAGAGCCCGCGCGGCACGGTGCAGCGCGCTGATGCTGACGCTGGACCTGCAGATCCTCGGTCAACGGCACAAGGACATCCGCAACGGGCTGTCGGCACCGCCCAGGCTAACCCCCGCCAACCTCATCAATCTGGCGACGAAGCCGCGCTGGTGCCTCGGCATGCTCGGCACCCGGCGGCGTACCTTCGGCAACATCGTTGGCCATGCAAAAGGCGTCGGCGATCTGTCATCCCTGAGTTCATGGACCGCCGAACAGTTCGATCCGGCGTTGAGTTGGGCCGATGTCGAGTGGGTCAAGAAACTGTGGGGCGGCAAACTGATTCTGAAAGGCATCATGGACGTCGAAGATGCGCGCCTTGCCGCCGATAGCGGCGCGGACGCGCTGATCGTCTCCAATCATGGCGGCCGTCAACTCGACGGTGCGCCCTCTTCGATCTCGGCGCTCCCCGAGATTGCACGCGAAGTCGGCTCGCGTATCGAGGTGTGGATGGATGGCGGCATTCGCAGCGGACAGGACGTGCTGAAAGCCGTCGCGCTCGGCGCTAAAGGCACGCTGATTGGCCGCAGCTTTCTTTATGGCCTGGGGGCGCAGGGAGAGGCGGGTGTCACCCGGTGCCTGCAGATTATCCAGAAGGAACTGGACATCACGATGGCCTTTTGCGGCCACACCGACATCCGCCAGGTGGACGAGCGGATCCTGCTACCCGAGCGGCGTTAAAACCGGCGCGGACCTTCCCGCTGCGTTACGGCGACCCGCCCGATTGCAGAGCTGCTCACCATCCGCTCCATGAACGAATCGATGGGGGAGATGCTCAACTCTTTTTGGACGTCCTGGCGACAAATGGCGTTGGTACGTGCTGACAGGTCTCGCCGCCACACTTCGGGCAAGGCGGATGGGCCTTCTCGTGTTCGACGAGATGCTCAGCGTGCTCGAACAGATGGCCGCACTTCTCACATCGATACTGGTACGTCGGCATTGCACTTCTCCAACACGAATTCATCTGGATGGCGCGTGTCTGGAATTCGCTCCTGCCGCCTCGCGGCGAGCGGCACCCGCCGCGCTCACAGCCTCAACTCAACGTCTGGGGCCTCTCATTTCCTCGGATTCCATGGCTGCGTGCCGTTCCTCGCTCGCTTCGATAGGATCCATGGCGTCGTCGACGAAAGCGGCCGCGCGTTCCGTGGCTGCGGTCGCCGCGTCGAGCGTAGCATCGAGTTCGCCGTCGTCGTTGTCAGGCGGCGTCAGCATGTCATGAAGCATGGCCGCCAGTTCGGGGGTATCCCACGCTGCGCCATGCTGCTTTTTCTTCTTTATGTAGTGCCTGACTTCCGCGTCCTGCTCCGGCGTCAATGGAAGACCGCGAAAAGTGCCTTGGGGGCCGTCACCGATCATGATTTTGCTCCCGGACATATCCCGTTGCGAGTGTAGCCCTATTTGGGTAATGAGGCGACGATAGCCCGTGCGCCAACCCCTACCACGGGTGCTCCGGCGCACGGTTGCCTCGGAGGAACAATTGAATTGCGGCGGATCACGATGATCCCGGCTCGAACGTCGTCCACAATACGAGGCACCACCTCGTACAGATCACTGCCATCAGGAACGCTATGAAACAACCACTCAGAATCGATTTTGTCTCCGACATCGCGTGCCCGTGGTGCGCCGTCGGTCTACCCGCGCTTGAGCAGGCACTCTCGCGCGTCGGCGAGGCCGTCGATACCACCTTCGTCGTGCATCCGTTCGAACTGAACCCGGAAATGGGCAAGGACGGCGAGTTGATTGTCGATTACGTCGGAAGGAAGTACGGGAGCACGCCGGAGCAGGTCGCGGCGAACCAGGTCGTAATCCGCGAACGTGGCGCGAGCGTCGGCTTTGCCTTCGGCCCGCGTACGCGCGTCTACAACACCTTCGATGCGCACCGCCTGCTGCACTGGGCCCGCATCGAGGGCAAACAGCTGCCGCTCAAACGGGCACTGCTACAGGCCTATCACGGCGACGGCCACGCTCCGAGCGACCACGACGTTCTGGTGAAAGCCGCGGCGTCGGTGGGACTCGACGCTGCGCAGGCGCGCCAGATACTGCAAAACGGCGACTACGCCGACGAAGTTCGTGCGGAAGAACGCGAATACCAGGCGATGGGCATCCATTCGGTGCCGGCAGTCATCATTAATAATCGCTATCTGGTGACAGGCGCGCAGCCTGTGGAAGCCTTCGAGCAAGCGATCAAACAGGCTCTGGCTGAATGATCGAACGCGACGTTTCGGCTCGTTGAGATTCCGAAGTGTTGGCGTGCGCGCAACTGAAATTGGCCCGGTGCCGGCCGTTGGCCCACCGCGTCTCACACCCGCGCCGCCGGGTCGGCAAGCCAGCCTGAACCCGCGCGCTGGCACGACATATGCGTTGACTCCTGCAAGCGTCCGGCCGCTTGTCCAGTCCTCGTCCTGTATCCACCTAAGGAGCGCATCATGAACGCACTAACCATCACCGATCTTTCCACGTCCATCGATCTGGACCGCGAGTCGATGGCGGAGATTCACGGAGGCCGCATGAAGCTCATCGGCCAACTCAACAATGGCACGATATTGACGTCGGCCGACGGGGAACCCGTCTCTGTGTACGTCGATGGCTCGCTGCAAAATTCCACTCGCGACGGCTATTACCACCTTTGATACGGCAACGTGAGGCGGGCGCGCGCTGGATGGCGCGCCCCGCTGCCATGACGCACGTCCTTGCCCTACCGCCTATCCCTTCTCGACGAACACCGATTTCGTCAGGCTTCCTATGCAGCAGAGCGCTGCACGATCATGTCGCCGCGATGAATATAACGATGACGCGCAAAGCGCACGGCGGCTACGTAGTGGCTACCAGCAATTCCTCCGCGTTATCTGGCGGACGCAGACCGTCTGTCCGGCCCGCGAAATAGCGTCCGGCGAGATCGGCCGCCGAAACGTGCCGAGCTTCTCCAAAGCCCGCTTCGCGGGCCAGCGCGAGAATCTCCGCTGGGGTGAAGAAGCTGAGAAAAGGTGTTCCGCTAGCTCGCGCCCCTTTCTCCGCCATCTCAAGCCCGGGCCGTATCTCGGGGTCCGCCAGTTCCAGCGGGAGCAGAAACGTCATGGCGAGCGTCGATCCCGGCGCGAAGGCCGCGACCTGGCGCAGAGTGGCCGCATTCGCATCCTTGCTGAGATACATGCTGACACCCGTTGAAACCACGATTGCCGGCTTGCTGTCATCGAAGCCTGCCGTCACGAGGCCGTCCCGCCAGTCCTCCCCCGCCTCGAAGTCGACCGGCACAAAGCGCAGCCAGTCCGGAACGCCGAAGCCGAGTTCGATCAGACGCCGGCGTTTCCAGGCCTGCGGACCCGGCTGATCGATCTC
The DNA here is from genome assembly GCA_963738755.1 of uncultured beta proteobacterium. Classification (GTDB taxonomy): domain Bacteria; phylum Pseudomonadota; class Gammaproteobacteria; order Burkholderiales; family Burkholderiaceae; genus Paraburkholderia. The sequence continues at coordinate 353,962 of CAVTXZ010000016.1, read as the reverse complement.
GAACACCTTCAGCCGTGATGCGATCTCCGGCCGCCGCTGCGCGAAGCTGTCAAGGCCCGCACCGAGGATGACATACTGGCTTAGCCCGCGCCCGCCCTGTTCCACGACCAGGTCTTCAATGAAACGCGCACGGGCCACGATCGAGGCGCGAAAAGGGCGTGTGAACTGCAGGTCCATGTCACCGCGGCTGCGCCAGTCCTCGTTCGGGGACAGCAGCTTAAGGCCGATTCTGTCTTCCAGCACATGGGGTGGAGCGTCGGCCTCGACATGCAGAGCGCGCCACAAGGCGACTCGCGCTGCCGTGCTGTCCGGCGCCATATCTCGCTTGTCATTCATGACTTTGCATCCCGCTTATTCTTCACTTGTGGCTGCTTTCGCTCGAGTACGCGCCGACGCGTTCTTCTTCAATCTGGTGTGGTTGTACTCAATCGCCGCGCGCACGAGATTCTTTAGAGCACGCTCATTGATCTTATCGTCTTCGAAAAAGTCGATTGCTCGTCGTGCGTTGCCTTCAAGACCCGCGTTGAATAGTTTGTCGGGATCCGGCAGACCCGCTCCGTGAGCAAAGGTAAGCTTCACTTTCCCTTTGTGAGCGTTGGCAACGGCGATCATTCCGTCGCGAGACCACACCGGGCTTCCCATCCACTTCCATTCCTCGATGATCTCGCCGTCGGCCGCAAGGATGTTCTTGCGAATGCTGGCGAACGTTTTACCGCGCCAGTCTGTGAGTCCCGCAATTAATTGGTCAATCTTTTCCGATGGATTCATTGGATCTCCATGCCTCGAATTCTGGTCGGGTTTCACGCGGACACACTAGTGCGTTCACGCGTTGTACACCATCGCCAAACCGTTGAAAAGTCCGTGAGCAATGCATGTTGCCCGGAATGCGGAACCCGCTCTGCGTGACTCAATGACGAATATCGCGGCCAGAATCGCCGCCGTAGACAACATACTCAAGGCACGCCAGTCGGTGTAACCATGGCCGAGTCCGAAGATGACTGCGGATGCCAATCCGGCGACTAGCCAGGAACGGCGCAGCGGACCATGCACGAATTTAATGATCCCCCACTGAAACAGAAAAGTCTCATAGAGCGGACCCACTACCACTATCCACGGAATCTTGATCCAGAGCGGATGCCCTGCAAATGGATCAATGGCCGGCGCGGGATATCCAATCAGTCTGCCGAGGCACGCGGAAATTAAATATTGTGTCAGGAAGATCGATACTGCTCCAACCAGGACAAGTATCGGAGTGGGCGCAGCGAATAGAGCCGCGAATGATCTGCTTCGAAATGTCGATTCCAGAATTTGCCCCTCGGATTGTGTTTATATGCCGCTTCGCCGGAAGACCGCAGACAGCCGGAATAATCTCCGCACGGGTTCTAAATGGTTGCGACACGCGGCCATTCACGCGCACTAAAGCTGAGCTTCAATCGCGGCCTTATCTATCACTGACCATACGCGCTCAATCTTTTCCCCGCGGAATCGATAGAATACATTCTCTGCAAACGAGACTGTCTTCCCGTTTACACGCAGACCCATGAAGGCGCTCTTTGGCGTACACATAAAGCTTAGCCGGCTGGCTATCAACGGCGGCTCGGAGACCAACAGTTGAATGTTGAAATGAAGGTCTGGAATCTCACTGAAGTCTCTCTCCAACATCTCGCGATAACCTGATAAGCCGATCCGCTGACCGTTGTAGCACACGTCGTCGTGAACGAACTGTTCCAGATTGGGCCAGTCCTGCCGGTTCAGGCAGGCAATGTAATTCCGGTAGACGTTGGAGAGATCGATTTGATTCACAGCACGGGTCCAGCCCTTTTATGGGAGTTTGCCCACGACGGCGCTGAATTCGTCCTTCGTAAATGCTCGCAGCGTTTGCGTGCGGACATTGCCTGCGGAGCCGAGCGCTAGGCCAAATGACATGAAGCTTGCCTCGTCGGGCGCATCAATGATCGTGACAATGTCATATTCGCCCATCGTCCAGTAGATTTCTTTCATTTCACAGCCAAACGTCCGGGCCATTTCCGCCGCCTGGCCAGCCCGCTGCGCGCTGTTTTTGACGGCACGGATGCCCTGATCAGTAAATTGTGCAAGAACCACATAAGTCGCCATGACAATTCCCCTTACCATTAATACGAGTCGGGATTCAGACGCGCAAGCTCTAACGCGAACGCTGCCGCGATCGCGTTGCCCTGAAACGTCCTGCGCGCAATCTGATTTTAGGCAATGGAATCCTGTACGACTGGCTGTTGGCACCCTTGGCACTTGAGAAAGGCGTGAAGTGCAGGTGAGGATCGTCATCTTCCGCAAGTCACCGACTCGCCGGCACCTCCGGCCGCAAATGCACGAGCAACGCGCCGCACACCAGACAGAATGCGACGCGAGGAGCGACGAAAGCCACAAGCGTCGCGGTCACGAAGATTGCAAGAACCGCCACAGACCGGCGCCTCGCCGTGCGCCGGGTAAGTTCGGACACCCGAGTAACGTCCGCACGGCTCAGTACTTCGCGCTCGAAAATGTTGTAGGCAACATCAATGCATACGAATAACCCCGCGTAAAACGCTACAGGGGACGATGCGAGCTGGGTGCGTGCGATCCACGCAGTCGCAAAGGGCAGCAGCGAGATGGCGAACAGATGCACGAAGTTGATCCATATCAGTCCGAGCGTGGGAGGACCTACGAACCGCATAAGGTGATGGTGGTTTATCCAGATGATGGCGATGAACAGGTAGCTCACCACGTAGCTGACAGCGGAAGGCCACAAAGGCCAGAGTGCCGAAAAATCCGGCCGGTCCGGTGCCTTGAGCTCCAGCACCATGACCGTCACGATCACGGCGAAGACGCCGTCCGAAAATGCGGTCAGCCGATCCGCGGTTATCTTTTCCACATACATGACACCCTCCATCGAATGAACAGGACTTCACGCATGCCAAACCGCGCTGATTTCTTGCGTTCAGCGCAGCCCGGTTTCTGTCCGCGCTGAATCAACCCGTCGTACGCGTTCGCGGAGGCCGCCCAGCCGCCAGTCCGGCGTCTGCCCCATTTTCTCGAAAACCTGGCCGTCGCGGTTGATCCAGTAGCGAGTCACGATTCGCGCATCGTAACCATCATAAATACATTTGACAAGTTACTCATCAAGTAGGTAACCTATTTGAACTGGCTAACAAGGTTACAAGGTGCGCAGCCGACGCGACGCCCGTGTGCAACCCCCGCGCGCCTTGCAAACAGCATCCCTTCCCTCAAAGGAGCGAGACATGTCGATTGATAATGTAAGCGCCGTGCTTGTGCACGGCGCGTGGGCGCACGGCTCAAGCTGGAGCAAAGTCATTGAACGTCTGAAGGCACACGGTATCAGTGCGGTCGCGGCGCCGTTGCCGCTCACGTCGTTGCGTGACGACGTCGCCGCCCTTGATAGAACCCTGGAACGGATCAAGGGTCCAGTTGTGCTTGCCGGACATGCTTATGCCGGTGCAGTGATCGGTTCAACGTCCGCTGAAAACGTGAAGGCATTGGTCTACGTTGCCGCGCTTGCGCCGGACGAAGGCGAAACCGTGGGCGACGTGTTCTATCGCGGTGAAGCGCATCCGCAGGCGCCGAAGCTGGCGCCTGACCAGCACGGCCTGATCTGGCTACCTGAAGCGGCATTCGCGACTGCGTTCGCACCGCACGCTACCGCGCAAGAACTGACCGTGCTCGGCGCGGTACAGCGCCCGATTTCGCTTGCCTGCATTGGCGAGACGCTCGGGCGTCCGCTTTGGAAAGACCGTCCGACATGGTTCATGATCGCCGAACAGGACCGGATGATCAGCGCCGACACGCAACATTTCATGGCACGGCGAATGAACGCGCATGTGCGTTCATTTCAGGTCGATCACACACCCATCGTAACCGCGCCCGACGCGGTGGTCAGCGTGATCGTTGAAGCGGCCAAAGGCATCCCGGTCCACTAAGGCTCACCCGCCGGCAAGCGAATGCCGGCGACTCAAATTGAAGCGATTCACCTACGATTCAAGGAGAAAAGAAATGTCCAGCAAAGTAGCAATCGTCACGGGCGCGAGCCAGGGTATCGGCCGTTCAACTGCAATCCGACTGGCGCGCGACTTTACGTCCGTCGTGCTGGTCGCGCGCAACCGCGAGAACCTCGAAGAGACCGCTGTGGAAGTAAAAAAATCAGGCGCCGAACCACTGACCATCGACGCCGATCTGTCGGAACCGGAGGCCGCGCAGAAAGTGGTCGATCAGACGCTGTCGGCGTTCGGCCGGATCGACGCGTTGCTGAACATCGCGGGCGCCGTGCCGCAGATCGACGTCTTCGACATGACCGACGAACAATGGGACCGTGGCCTCGCACTGAAGCTGCACGGTGCGCGGCGGTTGACGGTCGCGGCGTGGCCATCGCTGAAGAAAACATCGGGATCAGTCGTGCTGATGTCGGGCAATTCGGCGCTGTTCCCCAAAGCATCCTATGCGGCCGTGGGCACGATCAACGCCGCGATCGTGGCGCTGGCAAAGGCATTCTCCGACCGCGGGATCGCCGACGGTGTTCAGGTCAACAGCGTGTTGCCCGGCCCCGTCATGACCGGGCGACGGCAATCCTATCTGGAACATTGGGCGCCGCTGCACAATCTGAGCGTCGAAGAAGCAACTGCGAAGTTCCCCCTTGAAGCCGGCATCGCGCGGTACGGCACACCCGAGGAAATCGCCGAATTGATGGCGTTCATCGTGTCGCCGGCGGCTCACTGGATGACGGGCTCGACGTTGAGGATGGACGGCGGCGAAGTCAAGTCGATCTGAGCGGAGATGTTCTGTTCTGTGCAAGCGTGCACAGCACCATGCTAGGATCAACCGGTGATCGGTCGGCCAATCGGTGATGGCTTCGACCGGCCACTCGAGGAGGATCCGCGATGAGCGACGAGTCAGGGCTGAGCGGCGATACGCCCGCGAGTCAGCCTTCAGACGATGCGAGCGGTATCGACAATAGCGCGAACGTCGAAGACCCGAGCGTGCGCGATCATCCGCGTTACAAGCAGATGTTCCCTGTGCTCACGGAGACTGAAATCGACAGGGTGCGCCGTTTCGGCAGCCTGTCGCGCTATCCCAGGGGCGAACTGCTCTATCGTGCGGGCGTCCTGTGCCCGGGCATGTTCGTGCTGCTGTCGGGCAAGGTGCGGATCGTGGGCCGTGACGGCCTCGGCCACGAACGCACCATTCACATCTATACGCAACGCGGCGAGTTCACCTCGGACGTCACCCAGCTCTCGAACAAGCCCGCGGTTGTCGACGCACACGTCGTCGAAGATGTCGAAGCGCTGCTGGTGCGGCCGGACGAACTCAGCGCGATGATGATCAGCGAAGCCGATCTTGGCGAAAAGATCATGCGTGCGCTGATTCTGCGGCGTGTCCTCGTGATCGAGCGCGGACAAGGTGTCGTTCTGGTCGGCGCCGCCGGAAACGCACGCCTGCTCGCGCTGCAGAATTTCCTGCGCCGCAATTCTTTTCCGAACATGACGCTCGATGCGGTGCAGGACGCCGAAGCCGTCGCGCTACTCGCAACGCCTGACGCCGCAGCCTCATGATTTCCCGCTTGTCGTGTGTCCGAACGGCACTGTGCTGCGCAATCCCGATGAGGGACAGCTCGCGACCTGCCTCGGCCTGATTCCCGAGTTCGATCCCAGGCACGTCTACGATGTGGCCATCGTCGGCGCCGGCCCGGCGGGGCTTGCGGCGGCTGTCTACGCGGCATCCGAGGGCATGTCGGTCGCGGCACTCGACTGTCGCGCGCCAGGCGGCCAGGCGGGCACGAGTTCGCGCATCGAGAACTATCTGGGCTTCCCGACCGGCATCACAGGTCAGGCGCTCGCGGGCCGCGCGTTCGTCCAGGCGCAGAAGTTCGGCGCGCACATCGGCATTCCGTGCGAAGTAAAGGCGTTGTACTGCGACAAGCGACCGCCCGTTGTCGAGCTGACCGACGGACGCCGCATTACCGCGCGCACCGTGGTGATCGCGACCGGTGCGGAGTATCGGCAACCTGCTGTGGAGGACCTCGCGCGCTTCGAGCGCTGTGGCGTCTATTACTGGGCTACGCCGATCGAGGCGCGGCTATGCCGTCAGGAGCCGGTGTTACTGGTTGGTGGCGGCAATTCGGCGGGTCAGGCGGCGGTGTTTCTCGCTTCGCACGCCGAGCATGTGCATATGTTCATTCGCGGCGCGAGCCTCGAGCACAGCATGTCGCACTACCTGACCGAACGTGTCGCCGCGCTGCCAAACGTGACGCTCCACACGCGTATCGAACTGACCGCGCTTGAGGGGAATGCGCGCCTCGAGCGTGTGCACTATCGCGGTGCCGGCGGCATTGAGGGAAGCATGACGACGCACCATCTATTCGTTTTCATCGGCGCGGAACCGAATACTGGCTGGCTCAAGACATGCGGTGTGTCGCTCGACGACAAAGGCTTCGTTTTGACCGGCACCGATCTTCCGGACGGCGGCGTGCATTCGATGCCTTTGCAGACAAGCGTCGAGGGCGTCTTCGCCATCGGCGATGTGCGCTCAGGATCGACCAAGCGTGTCGCCTCGGCCGTGGGCGAAGGCGCAGCCGCAGTGGGACTGATCCACCGTTTCCTCGCCGCCGCGCGATGAGCGCGCGGCCGCCCGCACGGCGCGAAGACGACCGCACCCATCGCTCAGCCTGACACTCAATCCCCGGACTGAACGGACTCGACGAGATTGTTGCGCAGCGTCACGATCGCCTTCTGCACTTTCGCGAACTCGTCCGGCGCCAGACCCGTTGCCTCGACGAGGTCCATGCTCAGACCTTTTTCGCGCAGGCGCCGACCGCTTTTCGTCAAGCCGACCCGCACCTGGCGCTCGTCCTCGGGATCCCGCTGCCGCTCCAGATAACCCATCGCCTCAAGCTTCTTCAGGATCGGCGTAAGCGTATTGGATGCCAGAAAGAGCTTCTCGCCCAGTCCGCTGACGGTCTGGTGGTCTTGCTCCCACAGCGCAATGATCGTGATGTATTGCGGATAGGTGAGCCCAAGCTGGTCAAGGATCGGCTTGTACGCCTTGCCAAACGCCAGGTTCGCGGAATACACCGCGAAACACAGGAAGTCGGACAGCTTCACGTCCGCCGCGGCTGGTTGGTTTGTAGATTTCATCTGCGTCCTCTTTGGCTGGAGACAAATGTCTCGCACTGGCGAATTATACATCGCACGCGATTATATCGCAGAAGCGCAATCCCGGGCGTCATCAAGCGGCAGGCAGCTTCCACCCAGGCCGGACGAAATGGCAGGTGTATCCGTCGGGAAGGCGTTCCAGATAGTCCTGATGTTCCGGCTCGGCTTCCCAGAACGGCCCCGCGGGAACGATCTCGGTGACGACCTTGCCGGGCCACAGATCGGACGCATCGACGTCCGCCACGGTTTTCCGGGCCACCTGCATCTGCTCGTCGCTCAGATAGAAGATGGCCGAGCGGTAGCTCATCCCGATGTCATTGCCCTGGCGGTTCTTTGTCGTCGGATCATGGATCTGGAAGAAGAATTCCAGGATCTGCCTATAGCCAATCTCGCGCGGGTCGAACACGATCTCGATCGCCTCCGCGTGCGTGCCATGGTTGCGGTAAGTCGCGTTGGGCACGTCGCCGCCCGTGTAGCCCACACGCGTGGACAGCACGCCAGGGTAGCGCCGCAGCAGATCCTGCATGCCCCAGAAGCACCCGCCGGCCAGGATGGCGGTTTCGGTTTGCGTTGTCGTCACATTTTTCTCCATCGGCGGCGTTACTCCGCCGGTCAGTTAGTTAGCTCGCGGCCAATCGATTGATGCGATAGCCGGAATAGGGCCGCCTTTGCCTCGCGCAGGACTTGCGCAAGGGTTGCGGGATGTCGCCATCGACGAACCCCAGCAGCATGCCAGAGATCGGCCTGGCCGGTTGCCTGGCTGTGATCGAAGCCCGGCAGGTTCGACCTAGGCGTCCTCGGCAGGGTCCTTCTCCATGTTGTAGCTTGCGAGAAATTCATCCGACGCCACCTGATCCGCGAGCGCCCGCAGAGTCGCAGCCGAGTCACGGCCCAACACGTCTTCTACACGATTGTTCGCCGCGGCCCAGAGCACCAATGCTTCCGCCAGGCGCTTCTTGCCCAGGCGGGTAAGTACACCGTGCTTGATGCGCCGATCTTCGGTGTCCGGGCGCAACTCGACGAGCCCGTCCCGCACCAGCGGCCTCAGCGCATGCGTCAGCGCCGATATCTGGATCGCGAGTCGGGCCGCCAGGTCCTGCAAGGTCGGCCCTTCCTTGTTACCGCCGGCCGAGCATCGCTCGATCTCGGCTATCAGGCTGATCTGAGTCGCCTTGAGGTCGAGCGGCGCCAGCGCCTCATCGTATAGCTGGCTCAGCCTGCGCGCCGCCAGGCGCAACGCGGTGTTCGTGCACGCGACTTCGCCGAGGATATCGCGCTCATCTACGGCTGGCCGGCCCGGATCGGACACAACAGCCAGCGAATCAGGTTTCTTTCCCATACACCCAGAATGGTTGAGTACTGCACTATTGACAGGAGGCACACAGATGATTATATACTTGAGCCCTCAATAATTATAGTTGAGTACCAAACTAATGGAGCTTCACATGAACAAACCCAGCAAAGTCGCCGTTGTTACCGGAGCGTCGTCCGGCATTGGTGCAGTCTATGCCGAGCGCCTTGCCGCCCGCGGTTACGACCTCGTCCTTGTCGCGCGCCGCGCCGATCGCCTCGAAGCGCTCTCCGCGAAGATATCGGCCGCACATGGTGTCAAGGTCGATGCGATAGCTGCGGACCTGACCCAAGACGCGGACCTGGCGCGGGTCGAGCAGGTACTCGCTACCAATCCGGCGGTGCGTGTGCTGATCAACAATGCAGGTCTCGCGCGACTGCGGCCGGTCACGGAGTCGTCGGCGGAGGATACGAGTTCGCAGATCGCGCTCAACATCACTGCGCTCACCCGGCTGACTCAGGCTGCCGTGCCCGCGTTCGTGTCGCGAAACGAGGGGGTGATCGTCAATATTGCTTCGGTTCTCGCGATCCACTCCATGCCAGTCAGCGCTGTCTACAGCGGGACTAAAGCCTTTGTATTGCAGTACACCCGCGGCCTCCAGCAGGAACTCGCAGAGACTGGCGTGAAGGTGCAGCTTGTCCTGCCGGCATCTACAGCCACCGAAATCTGGGACGAGTCCGGCATCCCGCTTTCGGCGCTGCAGAAAGAGTCCGTGATGACGACGGAAAATATGGTCGATGCGGCTTTGGCCGGCTTCGATCAGGGCGAAGCTGTCACGTGGCCGTCGGTGGCGGACGGGCGGCTGTGGGATACGTACGACGCGGCCCGCTCGGCGTTGTTTGCCGCCACTCAGGTCGGCAAGCCTGCGCCGCGCTACAAGATCGGCTGATCGGCGTCGACAGACACCCGAACTACGAGGTGCGCCGAAATCAACAGGGTCCCGAGCCGGAGCCGACAGGAAACGCATCAGGTTGTGATATTGGCGGCCAGCGCAGAAATATTACCAGGCATTACATTTTCCGAACGATTATCCTTGTGACTACCCGCCTGAACGCCCGGTACTCAGTGTGCACAAGATCATTTCGATTCGCGCCTCCCTATCGGCGCCGCTTCTGATCGGCGGCCTCATCGTTTTTTCGTCAGGCGCGAGCGCGCAGGAAGTCTCCGCGCTCGCCGGTCCACTCGTCAGCGACAGTGCGAACTCCGTTTCGTGGGCCGCCAGTTATCGCGAAGGTCTCGGGCGCTACGCGGCGTGGAGCTTTTCCTGGCTCAACGAAGGACACATGCCCGACCATCATCGCGACGGGCCAGTCCTGCAAGTCTGGGGACGACTGCCTTTGTGGAACGACCGGCTGGAGTTGTCGGCCGGCGTCGGACCATACCGCTATTTCGACACCACGGCGGCACAAGCCGGCGGCGATTATTCGAATACCCATGGCTGGGGCGCATTGTGGAGCATGCGCACGGCCTGGTACTTCGACCGTCGCTGGATTGCCCAGATGCAGCTGAATCATGCCCAGATCTTTGGCGGACGTGACACGACCGCGCTGCTATTCGGCGTGGGTTACGCACTGGAGGCCAACGACGAACCCGGTCCACGGCAGCGACCCATCCCGCGCACGTCGAATGTCACTAACAACGAAGTCACGCTGATGTTGGGCGCAACCATCCTGAACAGCTATGGCTCGGAAACGGCCCTGGCCGAAAGTGTGGAGTACAGGCGAGGACTGTGGCGGTACGTCGATGTGACGGCTTCATATATTCATGAAGGCGGACATGTCCAGTCGCGCCGCGATGGCGCTGCGGCACAGCTTTGGCTCACGCGCGCCTTCTTCGACGAGCGCCTGACCTTGTCCGCCGGTATCGGCCCCTACGTTGCAATCACGCAGAACGACGACCTGCCGCAAAATCGAAACGGCGACGGTCGCCTGTCAGGGCTCCTGTCGGTGTCGGCGAGTTATCGGCTTGGCCGGCACTGGCTGACACGCGTGACCTGGAATCGCATCGTCACGCGCTATGACCGCGACACCGATCTGATTGAAGCCGGAGTCGGCTTGCGCTTCTGAGTGCGTAAGCTACGCAGACTACGGCGTGCCAGCCTCCGGGTTGAGCCATTCCTTGAAAGTGACCCGGCGTTACAGTGCGTTCCCCGCGAATGCCTCGGCACACGCTTGCTGTACCTGTTCGATAAGCGCCGGCCATTTTCCGCCCAAAGGCTGGCGGAACAGGCGAACCGTATCCGGATACCAGGGCGAATCGGTGCGTTCGTGCATCCAGCGCCAGTCGACTTCCTCCGCCGGCAGCATGATCCAGCACTGCGTACCCACGGATGCGGCGAGATGAGCGATCGATGTATCCACACAGATCACAAGATCGAGTTGCGCGACGATCGCGGCGCTGTCGGCCATATCCGCTACGTCAGACCCGAGATTGAGCAACGGCTGGCCGACCGGAGGCGATTGAGCTTCGTCCTCGCCCTCACCCTTTTGCAGGCTCACGAAGCTGATTCCGGGCAGGCTCCAGAGCGGCGCCAGCATCGCAAGAGATCGCAGCGACCGGTTTGCATCGTTCTGATGCTGAGCGTTACCTTTCCACACGAGACCGATCCTGCGTCCCGGTGCAAGCGCTGCAAGGCGCACGCGCCAGGCTTCGACGAGCGACGGGTCCAGTTTCAGCCGGACGGGCAACGGGATCGTTTCCATCGTCGTGCCCATATAGAGCGGCGCGCTCAACGGACTCGTCCAATAATCGTAATTCGCCGATGTGGCCCATCCGGCCTCGTGAGCCAGCACCACGTCGATGCCCTCGACGCTGGCGAAGAGCCGGTGCAGAGCCGGAGCGCAGGCAAATGCGATCTCGGTCGCCCCTTGCGCCTTGAGCAGCAAAAAATAGCGGGCAAAATGAATCGCATCGCCGAGCCCGCCTTCCTGCCAGACCAGCAGCCGCTTTCCCGCCAGCGCCTCGCCATGCCAACGGGGGCGGTCAATGACCTTCTGGGTTTTATGCTGGATGGACTTCGGATCCGCGTAGCGCTCTTCATATAGCCGCCAACCCTCCTCGAAGCGCCCCATGCTGATGAGCAGTAGCGCCAGAGCGAACTTCGCCATGTGGTAATTGCCGCGAATCGCGAGCGCCTGCCGGTAGGCAGCCTCGGCTTCCGGCAGGCGTCCAAGCTCCTTCAGCACATTGCCGAGGTTGCTGTAACCCATGACGAAGCCAGGGCTCATTTCAACGGCCCGTTGGTAGGCTTGCGCGGCTTCGCGCCAACGGCCGAGCGGCCTTAACACGACGCCGAGGTTGTAATGAAACTCGACGCGATCAGGGCGAATGAGGGCTGCTTGCCGATAAGCCGCCTCGGCTTCCGAAAGGCGCCCCTGGTCCTGCAGCATCGACCCAAGCTGGTTGTGGACCTCGGCGAGATCCGGGCGAATGTCCAGCAATTGCCGAAACAGCGCCTCCATATCGTCCAGGCGGCTTAGGCCTTTCAGCAGCGTGCCGAGATTCAGGTACGCGTCGACGAATTCCGGATTCGCTTCGATCGCACGCCGCCAATACGACTCGGCAGCGTCGAGCAGGCCGAGACCGAGCGAGCTGACCGCCGCGATCTGCAACGCCTCGGCCAGTCGGTCCTGCACGAGCGGTGGCTGCATCTCGAGCAGCGGCTTCACCTTCTCAAGCGCCTCGATGAACCTTGCCGATGGGTCCGGCTGCGCTACCGGTGCGTCGTTACCCGGGTTGGAGGACTCGCCGTCAGATAGTGAACGCATAGTGGATTAGAGGGATTGGAACGCTACGCCCGCCCCGGGCAGTCAAGCCGCCGTGACGTCGGTGAGTACGCGCGAGGTGCGAGCGCGCAGGCGCGGCGTCACGAAGTCGAGGAAAGCACGCAGCTTTAGCGGCAGCGGCGTTTGCCCTTTGTGCACGAGATTGACGGGCAATGGCGCCGACTCAAACGTGTCGAGCACGACGCTAAGCGCGTTCTCGCGTATAGCGTCTGCAACCTGGTAAGACAGCACCCGCACCAGTCCGACGCCGAGAATCGCAGCGGCGATAGCCGCCTCCGCCGTATTCACTGCAAGCCGTGACCGAACCGGCACGGAAAGCTCCGACTTGCCGGTCCCGAAAACCCACGCGCGTTTGGACGCGAGGACCTCGAAGGTAATGCAATCATGCCCGGCGAGATCGCGTGGCCTGGCCGGCGCGCCATGCATGGCCAGATAGGCGGGACTTGCACAGATCACCCGGCGGACCGTGCCGACGCCCGTCGCTATCTGCGTGCTATCGGGCAATTCGCCGATCCGGACCGCGACGTCGGCGTGCTCGTCCATCAGATGCACGACGCGATCCGTAAACACGAGATCGACGTCGATCTCCGGATAGTGAGCGAGAAAATCCGCCACCACCGGCACGACGTGCAAGCGCCCGAAAACGACCGGCGCGGTGACCACGAGCTCGCCTTTAGGCGAGGCGTATTCGCCCGTCGCCGCACGCTCGGCTTCGCCGATTTCTTCGAGAATGCGCCGGCACGCGGCCACGTATGAGGCGCCCGCTTCCGTCAGTGAAAGCTGGCGCGTCGTGCGGTGAAGCAGACGCGTATGCAGATGCGACTCCAGTTCCCCCACCTTGCGGCTAACCGTTGCCAGCGGCATGCCAAGGCGCCGTGCGGCCGCCGACAGGCTGCCCGCGTCGACGACGGCGATGAGGATCGACATGGATTCGAGACGATTCATGGAGCCTATCAAACGGTGGAAGGATGATTCCCAATCGTGAGGGATTCTCTTTGTAAATGCAAGTGTGTAACTTTCGAGACTAAGCGCTGGACCGCAGCATGTCGCTGCAAATACCAAAGAGATCGAAACAAGGAGAATGCCGTGAGCGGCCTGCCCATCACACCCGTTAGTCCGCCTGCGCCCGTGACGGTGGCGCGCGGCAAGATCGTCATGATGGCGATCATCGCCGGCGCGGTGATCACCAACGTCTACTGCATCCAGCCGATCCTGCCGTTGATCAAAGCAGGGCTGGGCGTCGACCTGACAACGGTCGACCTCGTCGCCGCCGCGGCGCTGCTCGGTTTCTCGACCGGACTTGCATTGCTGTTGCCGGCCGGCGACCGCTTCGACCGGCGCAAGCTGGTGCTCGCCCAGATCGCGCTCGCCTTTGTTTTTGGACTGGCCGCGGCATTCGCGCCCGGCATCTGGGCATTGATCGCGGCTTCGTTTGGCCTTGGCATCGTCAGTTGCGTGCCACAGCAACTCGTGCCCTTCGCGGCCGTCATGTCGCCGCCGCATCAGCGAGGGCGCTCGGTGGGCACGGTCGTCAGCGGGATCATGGTCGGCATCCTGCTTGGTCGCACGATCGCCGGCGTGGTCGGCGCGGCGTATGGCTGGCGCGCGGTCTACGGCGTGGAAGCGGCCTTCATGGTGCCGGTCTGGATCGCAGCCGCTGTGCTGCTGCCGCGCGGCGTGCCCTCTACGAATCTGTCCTATGGGCGCCTGCTCGCTTCGCTCTGGCCACTGGCGCGGGACCATCGTCCGATTCGTGAATCGATGGTTATCCAGGCGCTGTTGTGGGCCTGTTTCAACGCCTTCTGGGTCAATCTGGCGGCGCTCCTTGCCAGCGGACCCTGGCACCTGGGCAGCGCGTGGGCGGGCGGCTTCGGCATTATCGGCGCGGCCGGCGCGTTTGCCGCGTCACTCGGCGGTCATCTCTCCGACCGGCGCGGCACCCGCCACGTCGTCGGGCTCAGCATCGGCGTCGTCATCCTTGCTTACCTGCTGCTCGCCGGTGCGAACTCGTCGCTGACGTTCCTCGTGATCGGCGTCATCGTGCTCGATATCGGCGTGCAGGCCGGGCTGGTCTCCAACCAGACGCGCGCCTTCGCCGTCGATCCGAAAGCACAAGGCCGCATCAACAGCCTCTATATGACCGCCACCTTCTTCGGCGGCGCCGTCGGCACCGTGGTCAGCGGCTGGCTGATGAGCCGCTTCGGCTGGACGGGCATCGTCGTCTTCGGTATCGCGCTGGGGCTCGTCGCCTCCGCCATCCACTTCATCGGCGCTCCTGGCAGCACAGGGGCCCGGAAAAGTCCGGAAGCCGGCACGCCAACCAAGGCGAGCGGCATCTCATCGAACCCAGATTGAGGTCAGCAAGAGCGAATCTGGTAGCCGGCCGGGCCTGTGCGTTGGGTTGCGGCCGGCTCTGAAATTGCGGGATTTTTATGATCGGCATCGTGCGCGTTGCGCTAAAAAGGCCTTATACATTCGTTGTACTGGCCATCTTTATTCTTATCATCGGTCCTCTGGCCGCACTTCGAACACCTACGGATATCTTTCCCGGCATCGATATCCCGGTTGTCAGTGTCGTGTGGCAGTACACGGGTCTTTCGCCCGATCAGATGGAGGGGCGCATCATGGCGCCGTTCCAGCGCGTGTTGACGACGACCGTCAACGGTGTCGAACACATCGAGGGAAGCTCTCTTAACGGCTACGGCGTCGTCAAGATCTTCTTTCAGCCGGGCACCAGCATCGCGACGGCGAATGCGCAGGTCACCTCGATCTCTCAGGAAATCCTGAAACAGTTGCCGCCCGGCACGACGCCGCCGTTCGTTCTCAATTACAACGCCTCGACTGTTCCTGTCATTCAGCTCGCCCTTTCTGGAAAAGGACTCTCCGAGCAGAATCTCGCTGACCTGGGGCTGAATCAATTGCGGCCGGCTTTGACCTCGGTCGCCGGCGCCGCCATACCGTTTCCGTTCGGCGGCAAAACCCGCCAGGTTCAGATCAACGTCAAACCGTCTGCGCTGCAGGCTCGGGGACTGTCCGCTGAGGACGTTCAGAGCGCGTTGGCCGCACAGAATCTCATCACACCCGTAGGCACCGAAAAGATCGGCAATTACGAATACACACTGCAGTTGAACGACGCGCCGTCGACGATCGCCGCGATTGCCGGCATGCCCGTCAAATCGGCCAACGGCACCACCGTTTATATGCGCGACGTGGCCGATGTGACCGACGGCAGCCCGCCGCAACCGAACATCGTGCACGTGGAAGGCAAACGTTCGGTGCTGCTCACCGTGTTCAAGAACGGCTCCGCATCCACTCTGGCCATCATCGCCGGGATCAGGGAAAAAGCAATCGAGGCAAAAGCCTCTCTGCCGGATAACCTGCGGATCGATCCGATTGGCGACCAGTCGATATTCGTTCGCTCCGCCATTACCGGCGTCGCCCGCGAGGGCGTGATTGCCGCCCTGCTTACGAGCGTCATGATCCTGCTGTTTCTGGGCAGCTGGCGCTCAACCGTCATCATCGCGACATCCATTCCGCTCGCGATTCTCGGCTCGATTTCGGTCCTGTCCGCTTTAGGAGAGACGCTGAACATCATGACGCTCGGAGGGCTCGCGCTCGCGGTGGGGATCCTCGTCGACGATGCCACCGTGACCATCGAGAACATCAACTGGCACCTGGAGCACGGCAAGGACGTCGAGAGCGCCATTCTCGACGGCGCCGCACAGATCGTCACGCCGGCATTCGTTTCGTTGCTGTGCATCTGCATCGTGTTCGTGCCGATGTTTTTCCTGAGCGGCGTGGCGAAGTTCCTGTTCGTACCGATGGCCGAAGCGGTGATCTTCGCGATGATCTCGTCGTTCATCCTGTCGCGGACCCTCGTGCCCACGATGGCCAAATATCTGCTGAAGCCTCACGTACAAGGCGAGGAACACACGCATCAGCCTTCTTCGAATCCGCTAGTGCGGTTTCAGCGCGGCTTCGAGCACGGGTTCGAGCGCATTCGTGCGAACTACAGCGGGATGCTCGAATTGCTGTTGAACCATCGTCGTGGCTTTGTGATCGGCTTCTTCGGATTCGTTGCGCTGTCGTTTGCACTGGTGCCGTTTCTCGGGCGCAACTTCTTCCCGGATGTCGACGCCGGCCAGATCCTGTTGCACGTGCGTGCGCCGGTCGGCACGCGCATCGAGACGACCGCCGAAATCTTCGCGAACGTGGAAGGCCGTGTGCGCGCGACGATTCCGAAAGCCGAACTCGGCACGGTCGTCGACAACATGGGTCTTTCCACCAGTTCAATCAACACGGCGTACAACAACACGGGCACGATTGGCTCACAGGACGGCGACATTCAGATCACGCTGAACGAAGGTCATCGCCCCACGGCCGACTACGTTCGCGAGTTGCGCGAAACGTTGCCGCGCGAGTTTCCGGGTGTCACGTTCTCGTTCCCGCCTGCGGATATCGTCGGTCAGATCCTGAACTTCGGCTCGCCTGCACCGATTGACCTGCAGATTCGCGGCAAGAATCTGCCGGCCGACTTTGCCTACGCAAACCTGATGCTGCGTCAGATCCGCCATATCCCCGGCGTGGTCGACGCGCGCATCCAGCAATCGCAGGCCAATCCCCAGTTCAATATCGACGTTGACCGTACCCACGCGCAGCTTCAGGGCATCACCGAACGCGATGTCACCAACAGCCTGGTCGTGCACCTGGCGGGATCCGGTCAGATCGCCCCGACGTACTGGCTCAACCAGGCCAACGGCGTTGAATATCCGATTGTCGTGCAGACGCCGCAATACGGTCTCGATTCGCTGCCGTCCCTGATGAATCTGCCCGTCACCGGCGGCGGCGCCGCGGCCAACGACGGACAGATCCTCGCGGGCGTGGCGAGTATCCATCGCACCGCCAGCAACGAAGTGGTCAGCGACTACAACATCCAGCCGATGGTGGAGATTTTCGCCACGACCCAGGGGCGCGATCTCGGTGCGGTTTCCGCGGACATCCACCGCATCGTTTCCGCCAACGCCAAGGGTGTGCCGAAGGGCGCGAAGGTCGTCCTGCTCGGCCAGGTCCAGACCATGAACAACGCCTTCTCCGGCCTGCTGTTCGGTCTGCTCGGCGCGGTCGTGCTGATTTACCTGCTCATCGTCGTCAATTTCCAGTCGTGGAGCGATCCGCTGGTGATTGTGGCGGCTTTGCCCGCCGCGCTGGCCGGCATCGTGTGGATGCTGTTCGCGACGGAGACCACCCTGTCGGTTCCGGCTTTGACGGGCGCCATCATGTGCATGGGCGTTGCAACGGCCAATGCCATTCTGGTGGTGAGCTTCTGCCGCGAACGTCTGGCCGAACACGGCGACGCGTTCAAGGCTGCACTTGAGGCCGGCTCCACGCGCTTTCGTCCCGTGCTGATGACAGCGCTCTCCATGATTATCGGCATGGCGCCGATGGCGCTCGCACTTGGCGAAGGCGGAGAACAGAACGCGCCGCTGGGCCGCGCAGTGATTGGCGGACTGCTGTTCGCGACCGCGGCCACCCTGTTCCTCGTGCCGGCCATCTTTTGCATGATTCATTCGCGTCGGGGTCGCACTTCGACCGCTGCGATTTCCGGAGATTCGATCCATGTCGTATGAACCCACACCCCGCGCGGCGCTGCCGCAGCGTCAGCTTTCGTTTGCAGGAGTGATTGGCGGTGCGCTCGCCGTCATCATCGTGGCCGGCGGCATCACGCTGCGCCTGAAGCATGAGCATCAGCTCAAAGCCTGGACTGAAACTCAGGCGATACCGGCCGTGAATGTCGTGGTGCCGGCCAAGGAGGCGCCGGGCGGCTCGCTGGACCTCCCCGGCCGGCTGGAGGCGTTCCAGAGCGCACCTATTTATGCGCGTGTCAGCGGCTACCTCAAATCGTGGCGCGTCGATATCGGCACGCCGGTGAAGGCGGGCGAACCGCTCGCCGAGATCGAGACGCCCGAACTCGATCAGCAGTTGAATCAGGCGAAGGCGGACCTTGCAAGCGCGAAAGCGGATGCCGCCCTGGCCAAAACGACTGCCGAACGCTGGCAGAGCCTGCTGGACTCCGATTCCGTGTCGCATCAGGAAGTCGATGAGCGCAATCAAGGCTATATCGCGAAGGAGGCTCGCGTCGCGGCGGCGCAGGCAAACGTCGACAGGCTGGCCGCCACCAAAAGTTTCGCCAGAATCGTCGCGCCGTTTGACGGTGTGATCACCGCGCGCGACACCGACGTCGGCGCATTGATCAATGCCGGCGGCGGTACCGGGCCGCAGCTCTTCTCGGTGTCGAGCGTCGACAAGCTGCGTCTCTACGTGCGCGTGCCGCAAGAGTATGCACCGATGATCAAACCCGGCGGGACCGGCACCTTCACCGTCCCGGAATATGCCGGCAAGAACTTCACGGCTACGGTCGTAGGTCTGGCCGACTCCGTCAACGCGGCATCGGGCACGACGCTGGTCCAGTTGCTGGTCGACAATCCCGGTCATCTGCTGCTTCCCGGCGGATTCGTGAACCTGCACTTTGCGCTGCCGGCGCGTGCCGGTGCATTGCGCGTGCCGGCCAGCGCGCTGATATTCGACAACCAGGGGCTCCGGCTCGCAACCGTGGATGGTCACGACACGGTCCGGTTCAGGTCGGTGGCGATCCTGCAGGACCAGGGCAACGCGGTCGATATCGGCTCGGGACTGAGCGAAAACGATCGCGTGATCGACACGCCACCCGATGGTCTTGTCGAGGGTGACCATGTTCAGGTGGTCAGCCCTGGGGCTAAGGGTGGACATCATGGCTAAATACCGGGCATTGGCCACAGTCATGAGCGCCCTGGCGCTTGCCGCGTGCTCACTCGCGCCGCACTACGAGGTTCCTGATGCACCGGTCGCCGCGCAATACCAGACTCAGGGACCGTGGACCGCGGCGAGCCCCGCTGACCAGCTTGACCGCGCGGGCTGGTGGAAACTCTACCAGGAGCCCGGACTCGACGACCTCGAGCAACGGCTGGTCGCGAATAACCCCGATCTGCGCGCCGCGTTCTTTCACTACGGGCAGGCTCAGGCGTATATCCGGCAGGTCAGCTCGCAGCTGTATCCCCAGGTAGCCGCGGGCGGCAACGTCCAGCGCGACCGCGAGTCGGACACGCGGCCGTTGCGCAGCCCGACTGGGCCAACCGACTACACCTCGGGCACGCTGGGTCTGCAGGTCGACTACGAAGTCGACCTTTGGGGACGCGTGCGCGATTCGGTTGCCGCAAGCAAGGACGAGGGACAGGCCGCAAAAGCCGATCTGGCATCGACGCAGTTGAGCCTCGAAATCGAGCTGGCGCGAAGCTACATCGACATGCGCGGACTCGATCAGCAAATCGAGCTTATCGAGGGTACTGACGAGGCGTATCAGAAGGCGCTCGATCTCACGCGCAACCGGCATGGCGCCGGCATCGTGTCGGGCCTCGATGTGGCGCGTGCAAGCAACCAGCTATCGGCCGCCGAGTCCGAGCTCACCCAGGTCAGGGCCAGGCGAGCGCTGCTGGAGCACGCGATTGCCGTGCTGGTCGGCGCGTCGCCATCGGACTTCCGGATCGAGCCGAGTACCCATCCCATCCAGTTGCCTGTCATCCCGGTGGGCGTGCCATCGGCGTTACTGCAAAGGCGGCCGGATGTCGCCGCAGCCGAGCGGCGCACAGCGGAGGCCAATGCGCGAATTGGCGTTGCACGTGCCGCGTATTTCCCGACGCTGACGCTCAGCGCGGGCGGCGGCGTGCAAAGCTCGGTGCTCGCGGATCTGCTTAGCGCCCCCAGTTCCTATTGGGCGATCGGGCCATCGCTCGCGGTGTACCTGCTGGACGGCGGCAAGCGGCGGGCACAGCTGGATTCCGCGAAGGACGCAACCTCGGAGGCCGGCGCGCGTTACCGAAGCGTGGTGCTGGCTTCGTTCAGGCAAGTGGAAGACGACCTCGCACTGCTCTCCGATCTGGGCACCGCAACAGCCCAGCAGCAGGATGCCGCAAGTGCCGCTGACACGTCAGTCAACCTGTCGCTCGCACGCTATCGGCGCGGCGCGGTCAGCTATCTGGACGTGGTCTCGGCGCAATCCGCCGCGCTTGAATCGGAACGCAGCGTCATCGCGCTTCGCACGCAGCAGCTGGATGCGAATGTCGACCTCATTCGCGCGCTCGGCGGCGGCTGGACCACGGCGGACCTGGCAGGCGGCTGAAATGCGGGGTGGAGAGGTCGTGCACAACGCATGTTCAAATGCGCTTCGTCGCTCCACGCGTTACGGAAAAATCAGCCGGGGCCGTAGGTCGAATCGAGCACGGCAAGCGTTGCTTCACGCAGCTTCAGTGCACGCTCGGTGGCCTTCGCCGTCTTCGCCCAATGCTCCATCGGCGCTTCGATGCTGATCGGCATATCGTCGGGTAACGCGCGCAAAATGCCGGCCAGATCGAGGCCGCCCTGCCCCGGCATCAGCCGCTCGGCACGGGCCTGATAGAGCAGCGTTTCCAGATCCATGGGACGCTCGGCGGGCGCGTCGCAGAATTGCAGATAGCGGAAGTATTCGCGCGGCAACGCGCGCAGTTCGTCGGTCGTCGAGCCCGCCCGATCGAAGTGAAGCGGATCGACGAGGAGTCCGGCATTCGCCCTTCCCGCAGCCTTCACGATCCGTGCGCCCTGCATGATGTTCTTCGTATCGGTCCACGGCATCGGCTCGATCGACGGCGTGAGTCCGAGGGGCGCGGCCAGGTCGCACAGCTTCGCGAACTTATCGGCGGTGCGCGTTTCGTCGGGGTCGTTGCCTGCGACGAGCACGTAGCGCGCGCCGAGTTCGGCTGCCGTTTCGAGCATCGCCTCATAGTCGGCCACGTCCGTATCGGGCTTCAGCCGCAGGATCTCGGCATCGAGCACGCCCACGCCGGTGTCCTTCAGGCGCGCGAGCGTCTCGCGTTTCAATGGCGTGTCGCCAATAAAGTCGTAGCGCACTTCCGTCTCGGTGGCGGGCAGAAGCCGCAGCCCGACGAAATCGTAGCCGGCGTCGGCCGCGCACTGGACCATTTGCGGCGGCGTCAATTCGATCACCGTGAGTGCGGCAAGCGAGATCGGGCGTCGATTACGCTGTGACATGTCGTGCTCCTTTTATGGATGATCGCGATTCTGTGGAATAGTATTCCACATCAAGTGGAACAGAATTCCGGCCAATGATTCCCCGATCGACGACAGCCAACGCAGACACCTATGCCGAGCACTTTCCAGGAAGCTGTGTCGCCCGCGCTCAAGGCGCCCGCTCCGGGTTGCGGTACGACCTGAATACGGTCATGGCAGCATTGAACGCCCGTCAAGAACTGCTTTCGTAGCGAGTGCGGAAATGAACAACCCAACCCAGATGAACTGCGATCTGCTCGTCGTCGGTTCCGGCGCTTCGGGTCTCGCCGCCGCGGTCACCGCGGCATGGCACGGGCTCAAGGTGGTGGTGGTCGAGAAAGATGCGGTATTCGGCGGGGCCACCGCGTGGTCGGGCGGCTGGATGTGGGTCCCGGGCAATCCGCTGGCGAAGCGCGCCGGTATCGACGAAGACCCGCAGCAGCCACGCACATACCTTAAAAACGAGTTGGGTCATCGCTACGACCCGGAACGCGTCGACGCGTTTCTCGATAACTGCCCGCACATGGTGGCCTTCTTCGACGAGCACACCGCGCTCAGGTTCGTCGACGGCAATCAGATTCCGGATATTCACGGCAATGTCGAAGGCGCTGCCACACAAGGCCATCAGGTGATCGCCGCGCCTTATGACGGACGCGAAATCGGACCGCTCATCAAGCGCCTGCGCAAGACCATGCGCGAGACCTCGTTCATGGGCATGCCGATCATGGCCGGAGCGGACCTGTTTGCTTTCCTCAGCATGACGCGTTCGCCAAAGTCGTTCATG
Organism: uncultured beta proteobacterium; assembly: GCA_963738755.1. GTDB lineage: Bacteria > Pseudomonadota > Gammaproteobacteria > Burkholderiales > Burkholderiaceae > Paraburkholderia. The sequence continues at coordinate 331,729 of CAVTXZ010000016.1, read as the reverse complement.
CATGTGACGAAGCGCTTCTCGCGGCATCTGTTCGATCTGGCGCGATACGGCCGTGCGATGCAGCTGGTCAATGGCGTGGCGCTGATTGGACGTCTTGCCAAATCGGCTGAGGATGCCGGCGTCACGCTCATGGAGTCGGCGCCCGCGAAGCGCTTGATTATCGAAAACGGTTCCGTGCGTGGCGCGGTGGCCGCCACGGCCAAGGGCGAAATCGAAATTCGCGCGGCAAAGGGAGTCGTGCTAGCCGCGGGCGGATTCCCCCACGATCTGAACCGGCGCAAGGCGCTATTCCCGCGCACCCCGACTGGCCGCGAGCACCTTGCATTGCCGCCTGAAAGCTGCTCGGGCGACGGCATCAGCCTCGGCGAATCGGCCGGGGGTGTTCTCGTGACCGATGTGGCATCGCCCGCGGCGTGGGCGCCGGTATCAAAAGTGAGGCATCCGGACGGAAGCATCGGCCACTTTCCGCACATCATCGACCGGGCAAAGCCCGGCGTGATCGGCGTGCTGGCCAGCGGCGAGCGCTTCGTGAATGAAGCCGGCGGGTACTACGACTACACCTCGGCGATGGTTGCAGCGGTGCCTGAAGGAGAGGAAGTCGCTTCATGGCTCATCTGCGATCATCGTTTTTTGCGCCGCTATGGCCTGGGTTACGCGCGGCCTTTCCCTGTTCCGATCGGCTCCTTCATTCGCAATGGCTATCTGCAGCGCGGCTCGACCATCGAGGAACTCGCCATGCGTTGCGGCATCGCGCCGAACGCCCTCGCCGCGACCGTTAAGGTCTACAACGAGCATGCACGTCAGGGTGAAGATCCGCTGTTCGGACGCGGCTCGACACCCTACAACCGAAAAGGCGGCGATCCGCTGCATACCGGACCGAACCCCTGCGTGGCGCCCATCGAGCAAGGGCCGTTCTATGCGGTGAAGGTGTTCCCGGGCAGCTTTGGAACCTTCGCCGGTCTGAAGACAAACGGCTCGGCACAAGTGCTCGATCAGGATGGCAAAACGATTCCCGGCCTCTACGCGGTTGGAACCGACATGGCCAGCGTGATGGGCGGCTTCTATCCGTCGGGCGGCATCAATCTCGGTCCGGCGATGACCTTCGGCTACGTCGCCGGGCGCCATGCAGCGGGCGCGATGAAATATGAAGACGGTGATGCCCCAAGCTGATCCTTTATCGGCGAGTCGCGCAGCGTTGCGACGGCGTTTCGGCTGACCACGAATAGCTGGAGTCGCACCAGCTGGATATCCGCTAACGCCTTAACTCGGACAGAATTTTCTCCGCGAGAAATTCGCAGGGCGGCCGCTTCGATCCGGTGCTTCGAGCGAGCACCATCTCGAGTGCGTCGATCTTTGGCAAGCCCTGCGTTTGCCCCAGCAGCACGAAGTGCGCAGGAACCGCACAACGCGCAAGCGGAACAATGGCGAGCCCTGCTTCGGCCATCGACAAAAGCCCCAGCAGACTCGGGCTCTCATACGACGTGCGGTAAGTGATCTTCGCGCGCTCGAGGCTGCGAATGGCGTTCTCCCGAGCGACGCTGCCGGGTAGGAACACCGCGATCGGCAGCGGCCTTTCGCGCCAGATTTCAGCGGCGCTCGGCGCCGCGGCCCACTCCATCGGCTCGAAACGGATGAACTCCCCCGTCAAGCCTTTGACTCGCGTCGCGCAAACCAGATCGACCGAGCCGTCTTTCACCATCGGCGCGAGTGCAACGCTCGGCAAACCGACGACCTGAATCTCCACCTTCGGATACGTCGCGGAAAATTTCTTCAGGATCGGCGGCAGTAGCGACGAGGCGTAATCGTCCGGCACGCCGATGCTCACGCGCCCGGTCACATCGGGCCGCACCACCGCAGCCCAGGCTTCGTCGCGCAATGCGAGCATACGGCGCGCGTAGGTCAGCAGGACTTCGCCGTCCTGTGTCGGCACGACGCTGCGCGGCTTGCGGACGAAAAGCGGCTTGCCGAGCGCGGTTTCCAGCGTTTTGATCTGCATGCTGACCGCCGATTGCGAACGATGCACGGCCTCCGCCGCCCGGCTTATGTTGCCGGTGTCGGCGACGGCGACGATCATGGTCATTACGTCGAGGTCTAGCGCTTTCAGTTGGGCTGGCATCAGAAAATTTGATAGTTTCGATCAATATTACGCGATTTTCCAAAACACCGACATCGGGCATAGTGGCCGCAAAGGAGCCAGTCCATGAACGCGCGTACCGATCTCTCAGTGCTTGCCGTCCCCGACCTACAGTTCGCGACCATCGAATCGGGCATCTGCGTGCCGTACGTCGAGTGCGGAACCGGCGAACCGCTGGTATTTGTGCACGGGTCGCTATGCGACTATCGCTACTGGAATGCGCAGACCGCGGCGCTGTCGCAGCATTTCCGCTGCATCTCGGTGAGCCTGAGCCACTACTGGCCGGCAAGCGAGGCTTGCATCCAGGGCGAGTTCGGCTGGCAGACGCATGTCGCCGAACTGGCCGAGTTTATCGAGGCGATCGATCTCGGGCCCGTGCATCTGATCGGACATTCACGCGGCGGCTGCGTGGCGTTTCATGTGGCACGCGAATATCCGCGTCGCGTGAAAACGCTGACGCTCGCGGACCCGGGCGGTCCGCTGCAGATCGACGGGATGCCGGATGCGACACTGCCTGCTACGACCAATGTGCTTCGTACGCGCGTTGCTGAACTCATCGAGAGCCAGCAGATCGACGCGGGACTGGAGTTGTTTGTCGATTCGGTGAGCGTGCCGGGATCATGGCGCAAGAGTCCGGGCGCGTTCCGCGCCATGGCGATCGACAACGCAGGCACGCTGCCCAAGCAACTGCGCGATCCGTTGCCCGCCTATTCGCGTGACACGGCACGCGGCGTAAAGTGCAGAACGTTGCTGATCGACGGTCAAAAAAGTCCCCGGATGTTTCGAAACAACGTCGAAAAGCTCGCCGAATGGATCGACTATGCCGAACGGCAGACCATCGCCGGCGCATCGCATGGGATGAATGTGTCGAATGCCGGCGCCTTTAACCGGCTCGTCACGAACTTTGCGCGTTTCAGCTCGGGCTAATGCTGCCCGGCGTTCAACAGCATCCAGATCTGCCTGGCCGGCGGCCCCAGAAAGATCCGCGCAAACACCCCGCCGCACCGGATACACGTGTAATGCTCCTGTACTCGCGCATCCTTCACCGCACCGGCGTCATTGAGCGTGAGGTCGCGATGCGGCGCTGTAGCAGCTGGCTGTCCGTATAAGTCGGCACACCGGGCGCACGGTTGAATCCAGAGGTCCATCAGGGGCTCCCTGCCGACGCCCCGGAACGGCGCGGGTCATGCAGCTCGCTATCCGACCAGCCGCCGCCCAGGTCGCCGATCAGCGACACGGCATCGAGCAGGCGCTGCTGCCGCACGCTCAATGCGGTTTGCTGATCGATCAACTGCGTGGTCTGGGCGACGGCCACGGTGGTGTAATCCACGGTGCCGGCCTGGTATTCGTTGAATGCGATCTCCGTGCCGTGAATCGCGTCGCGCACGGCGCTGTCCAGTACTTCGGCCTGCTGGGCGAGAATCCGCAACCCGGAGAGATCGTTCTCCACATTTTCAAATGCGTTCAATACCGTACCGCGGTAGTTGGCCACGGCTGCCTCGTAAGTCGCCCTGGCCGCAGCCACCTCGGCGCTGCGCTCGCCGCCATCGAATAGCGTTTCGCTGGCACTCGCGCCTAGCGACCATACATGATTCGCGATATGCAGCAAGCCGGACAACGGCGACTGCGTGAAGCCGTCGAGCGCCGACAGCGAGATGGTCGGGTAGTACGCCGCCACGGCCACGCCAATCGCCGCGTTCGCCGCAGCCATCTGGCGCTCGGCGGTGGCAATGTCCGGACGGCGTTGCAGCAGCGTGGACGGAACGCCGGCCGGAATCGAGGGCAGTGCCGGGAGTGCCGTACTGTGAGGGATCGACAGATCTTCCGGATTCTTGCCGACCAGTACCGCAATCGCATGGGCATATTGGGCCCGTGCGACGCCAAGGGCGATCAGGCTGGACTGCGCATTCTCGAGCTGGGTGCGCGCGGTAATCAGGTTCGGACGGCGGCACGGTGCCTGCCTTGTCCTGATCGGCAACGACGCGCAGATACGCCTGATAGGCGTCGACCGTGTGCTGCAGCAGATCGATGTTGGCGTCGGTAATCCGCAGTCCGATCACCGACGTGGCGAGCGCCGTCTGCTCCGACAGGGTGGCATTGGCGAGTGTGGCTTCGCTCGCCTGGGCGGTCGCGGCGCTCTGTTCGATCGTGCGGCGGACCAGTCCCCACAGGTCAGGCGCCCAACTCACATTGCCTTCGAGCGACCCCGAATTGTTCACCGGCTGGAAGTTGCCGAACCGGCTGCTCACACCGCTGTTCACACCACCGCTGGTCAGACTGCTGGTCGGCGTGCGCTGCCGCGTCACCGAACCGGTCACGCCAATGGTGGGAAACAACGCGCTGCGCGCCACGCGCACTTCAGCGAGGGCCTCCTGGTAGTTGGCGTAATCCTGACGCACGGTCTGGTTGGACACCGACACCATGCGGTTCGAGCTCATCGAGCAGCGGATCGTCAAAGCCGGTCCACCAGTCGCCCTTGGGCCCGGCCGCGGCCGGCTCGGCTTGCGTCCATCCCGGCGGTGGCAGCTCCAGATAGGTCGCCGGCACGGGCACCGGCGGCCGGTGGTAGTCCGGGCCGACCATGCAGCCGCTCGCCAGCAAGGCGACGGTAGCGGCGGCCAGAGAGATCCGGGGCGTGTTCATCTTCATGCTCCCGTATCCGTTCCGACGGTTCCACGGCAAGCCTTCGGACCACTTCGCAAGCCTGAAACGCACGCGGTCGAGATAAAGGTAGATCACCGGTGTCGTGTACAAGGTGAAGACCTGACTCACGATCAGTCCGCCCATCACGGTGACGCCGAGCGGCTGGCGCAACGACGCGCCCTGCCCGATTCCGATCGCGAGCGGCACCGCGCCGAGCACGCCGGCGGCGGTGGTCATCATGATCGGCCGCAGACGCACCACGGCGGCTTCATGAATGGCCCGCCGCGCATCCATGCCTTCGTGGCGTTGCAACTGAATCGCGACATCGACCATCATGATGCCGTTTTTCTTGACGATGCCGATCAGCAGAATGATGCCGATCAAGCGCGATCACCGAGAACGGCGTGCCGAAAATCAGCAGCGCGAGGGTTGCGCCGATCCCGGCCGACGGCAAGGTGGACAGGATGGTGAGCGGATGGATCGTGTTCTCGTAGAGCACGCCCAGCACGATGTAGACGACCAGCAGCGCGGCCACGATCAGCAGCGGCACGGTGCCCATGGACTGCGCGTAGGCCTGCGCCGCACCGGCGAACGCACCGTGGATCGACGCCGGCATGCCGATGTCGCGAGCGGCCTGGTCGATGATCGCCCCGGCCTCGCTGAGCGAGCCGCCGCCCGGCAGGTTGAACGAGATGGTGCCGGCTACCTGCGCGCTCTGGTGGTTGACCTGCGTTGCGGTGTGGCTGTTGGCGTAGGTCACCATCGTCGGAAGCGGCACCATCGTTTCGGCCGCGGTGCTGTCCGCGCTGCCGCTGGAATTGCCGCCCTTGCTGTTGGAAATGCTGTTGGTGAGCTGGTTGGCTTCGGCGTCCGCATTCAGCGCGTTCGTGTTGCCGCCCGCGCTTTGCGGGCTGCTCACGGCCACGGCCTGGCGAGTCCCACTGACAGTGCCGCCGGGCATCCGCGTCTGCTGCGTGCCGCCCGGATTGCCCGCCGCCGTGCTCAGGAAAATCTGGTCCAGGGTCTGCGGATACTGCCAATATTCCGGCGCCACTTCCATCACCACGAAGTACTGGTTGAGCGCGTTGTAGATCGTCGAAACGGTCCGCTGGCCAAATGCGTCATAGAGCACGTTGTCGATCTGGTTCGGCTGGAAGCCATAGCGCGCCGCGGTGGCGCGGCTGATCTGGAGATAGGTTTGCAGACCGTTTTGCTGCAGATCCGAGTTGACGTCGAGTAGTTGCCCACGATACTTGCCGAGTTCGGTCACGAGCTTCGGCACCCACGCAAACAACGCGCCGGCATCGTCGCTGGTCAGCGTGTACTGATACTCGGCGGCGGCCTGCCGGCCGCCGATCTGCAGATCCTGCTGGGCCTGCAGGAAGAGCCGCGCGCCCGATACCGCACTCAGTTCCGGGCGCAAGCGGTTGACCACCTCGGTGGCCGTGCGCTGGCGCTCGGCAAGCGGCTTGAGTTCAATGAACACGTTGGCGGTGTTGAGCGCGCGGCCGCCGGTGAAACCCGCCACCGAGGCCACCGCCGGGTCCCGCTGGACGATCGATTGCAACTGCGCAAGCTTCTTTTCCATCGCCGGAAACGAGATGCTCTGGTCGGCGATGATCTGCCCGATCAGGATGCCCGTGTCCTGCTCCGGAAAAAAGGTGGCGGGCAGCAGCCTGAACAGGAACACATTGAGCACGAGCAGCGCGATCAACAGGAGGCCGATGAAAAGCGCGTGGTCGAGCACGGCATTCAGCGAGCGTGCGTACGCATCCCTGAAGCGCGCGAACTGCGCCTCGAACCAGCGTGCGAGGCGTCGCTGCGAGCGTTGCGCATGCTGACGGCTCAGCACATACGCGCACATGGCCGGCGTAATCGTCAGGGAAACCAGCAGCGACAACAGGATCGCGATGGACAGCGTCACAGCGAATTCATGAAACAGCAAGACCGACGATGCCCGGCATCAACAGGATCGGCAGAAACACCGCGATCAGCGAGAGGCTCATCGAGATGACGGTGAAACCCACCTCGCCGCTGCCGCGCAGCGCGGCTTCCCTGGGCTCGAGGCCGGCTTCGAGGTGGCGCACGATGTTCTCGAGCACCACCACCGCGTCGTCGACCACGAAGCCGGTGCCGATCGTCAACGCCATCAGTGACAGATTGTCGATGCTGTAGCCGAGCAAATACATCGGTCCGAACGTGCCGATGATCGACAGCGGCAACGCTATCGCGGGAATCAGCGTCGCCCGCGGCGACAGCAGGAACACGAACACCACGCCTACCACCAGCAGCACGGCGATGAACAGCGTGCGCTCGGTATCGGTCACCGAAGCCCTGACCGACTCGGAGCGGTCGATCGCCACGTTGACATGAACAGCGCTCGGCAATGCCGCCTCGATCGACGGCAGGCGCGCCCGGATCTGCCCGACGGTCTTGACCACATTGCTGCCAGGCATCGGATACACGATCACGAGCACAGCCGACTTGCCGTTGTACAGTCCGGCGTTGCGGATGTTTTCGTTCGAGTCGAGCACCTGGGCGACATCGCGCAGCAGCACCGGTGCGCCGTCGCGATACGCGATGACGAGATCGCGGTACGGCGCGGCCTTGCTGATCTGATCGTTGGAAAGGATCTCGTAGCGCTGCTCGCCCTGGTCGATGTGGCCTTTCGCGCTATTGGCGTTCGCGGCGCCGATCGCCGCACGCACGTCTTCGAGGCCGATGCCGTAGCTGTTGAGCTTGCCCGGCTGCAACTCGACCCGTACCGAGGGCAGCGCGCCGCCGCCCAGCGTGATTTGCCCGACGCCGTCGACCTGGGAGAGTTGCTGCTGGATCACCGAATCGGCGGAATCGTAGAGCTGCGCCTTGGTGAGCGTGTCCGAAGTCAGCGCAAGCACCATGATCGGCGCGCCCGCCGGGTTGTACTGGCGGTAGGTGGGATTGCTGCGCAGCGTGGTCGGCAGATCTGCGCGCGCCGCCTGAATCGCGGCTTCGACGTCGCGGGCGGCGCCGTTGATATCGCGTTTCAGCCCGAACACGATGACGATCAGCGACGCGCCGACGTAGTTGGTCGAGGTGAGCTGGCTCACGTCGGCGATCGTGGCGAGCCGCCGCTCCAGCGGCTCGGCCACCGTGGAGGCCATGATTTCCGGGCTGGCGCCCGCCATGTTCGCCTGCACGACGATGACCGGATAAGCGATGTTCGGTAACGGCGCAACCGGCAGCCGGGAATAGGCCAGCAAGCCCGAGAGCAGAATCGCCACCGCCAGCAAGGTCGTGGCGACGGGCCGCCGGATGAAGAGCGCCGAGATGTTCACGGCGCGCTCCTCGCCGCACGATCGGCGGCGCGCCGGCGCACGCGCGCGGCGAGCCGGTCGAAAAAGAGGTAGATGACCGGCGTGGTGAAGAGCGTCAGCATCTGGCTCAAAGTCAGGCCGCCGATGATCGCGAGGCCGAGCGGCCGGCGCAGCTCCGAGCCCGTGCCGGTGCCGAGCAGCATCGGCAACGCGCCGAGCATGGCCGCGAGCGTGGTCATCAGGATCGGCCGGAAGCGCAATAGCGACGCTTCGAAGATGGCGTCTCTCGCAGACTTGCCGTGCTGACGTTCGGCTTCGAGCGCGAAGTCCACCATCATGATCGCGTTCTTCTTGACGATGCCGATCAGCAGCACGATGCCGATGATGCCGATCACGTCGAGGTCGCTGCCCGCCAGCATCAGCGCGAGCAATGCCCCGATACCCGCGGACGGCAAGGTGGAGAGGATCGTCACCGGATGGATGTAGCTCTCGTAGAGCACGCCCAGCACGATGTAGACGGCCACCAGCGCCGCGACCAGCAGATACACCTCGCTCTGCAACGAATCCTCGAACGCCTGGGCCGCGCCCTGAAACGAGGACGTGATCGACGGCGGCAGATTCACCGCCTGCTCGGCGCCGCGGATCTGCGTTCACCGCCGTGCTCAACGACGCGTCTTTCGCCAGATTGAACGAAATGGTGACGGCGGGGAACTGGGCCAGATGGCTGATCACGAGCGGCGACGTCGTGACCTTGATCTTCGCGATCCCGCTGAGCGGCACCTGGCCGGTGCTGCTGGTCTGGCTCGGCAGATACAGGTTGCCGAGCGACTTGCAAGTCGGGCAGCGTCTCGGGCTTGGCCACCAGAATGACCCGGTACTGATCGGACTGCTCGAAGATGGTCGACACGATGCGCTGGCCGAGCGCATCGTAGAGTGCGTTGTCGATAGTCGCGGCCGTGATGCCGTAGCGCGCGGCCAGTTGCCGGTTGACCTCGACATCGACGCTCAGGCCCTGGTTATTCAGATCGCTGGTCACGTCGGTGATCGCGGCAATCTGCTTCATCCGCGCGATCAGCGCGGGCACGTACTGATCGAACGTCTGCTGGTTCGGCCCGCGCAACACGAACTTGTACTGGTTCGGCGAGACAGTGGTGTCGAGCGTGAGATCCTGCTCGGGCTGGAGATAGAGTGTGATGCCCGGCACCTCGGCGACCTCCTGCTGCACGCGCCGGGCGATCTCCTGTGCATTCAGCGAGCGGTCGTCGTGCGCGCGCAGATTGATCAGAAAGCGGCCATTGTTCAGCGTGGTGTTGATGCCGTCGATCCCCACGTACGAGGTGACCGAGGTGACATCGGGATCCTTGAGAATGGCCTCGGCCAGCGCCGCCTGGCGCCTCGCCATCGCGCTGTACGAAACCGAATTGTCGGCCACGCTGATGGCCTCGATCACGCCGACGTCCTGCGTCGGAAAGAGTCCCTTGGGAATCACGACATACAGGATTGCCGTGAGCGCCACCGTGCCGAGCGCCACCAGCAGCGTGAGCGTCTGGTGATCGAGCACCCAGCGCAGCCCTCGCTCATAGCGCGGCGAGGGTCTTGTCGAAGAGACCCTCGCTGATGCGCTCGAAACGGCTCGGATGCCGTTGCGCCTGTGCGCGCAGAATGCGCGCGCAGAGCATCGGCACCACGGTCAGCGAGACCACCGCCGAAATGACGATGGTGACGGCAAGCGTGACCGCGAATTCGCTGAACAGCCGCCCGATCACCCCGCCCATGAACAGCAACGGGATCAGTACCGCGATCAGCGAGACGGTCAGCGAAAGAATCGTGAAGCCGATCTGGCCGGCGCCTTCGAGGGCCGCCTCGAGCGGGCTCTTGCCCTCCTCCAGATAGCGCACCACGTTCTCGATCATCACGATCGAATCGTCGACCACGAAGCCGGTGGCGATGATCAGCGCCATCAGCGAGAGGTTGTCGATCGAGTAGTTCAGCTCGTACATCACCGCCAGCGTGCCGACCAGCGAAACCGGCACCGAGATGCTGGGGATGATGGTCGCCGGCACGTTGCGCAGGAACACGAAGATCACCAGCACCACCAGCACCACCGCCAGCACCAGCTCGAAGGCCGCGTCGGAGACCGACGAGCGGATCACGCCGGTGCTGTCGGACACGACGCGTCACCTGCATGCCCGCCGGCAGCGTGGATTCCAGCGTGCGGCAACAGTTTCATGATCTGGTTGACCGTGGCGATCACGTTCGCCCCCGGCTGGCGCTGCACATTCAGCACGATCGCCGGCGTGCGGTCGTACCAGGCGCCCCGCTCGACATCCTGCGGTGCCTGGCTGACCCGCGCGACGTCGCGCAGGTACACGGGCGCGCCGTTCTGGTAGGCGATCACCGTGGCCAGATAATCCTTCGGATCGACGATCTGGTCGTTGGCGTTGATCGTGTAGTCCAGCTCCGGACCGTCGAAATTGCCCTTCGGCTGACTGACGTTGACGTTGGCGAGCAGCGTGCGCAGGTCGTCGAGGTTCAGGCCGTAGGCCGCCAGTTTCTGCGGGTCCGCCTCCACCCTGACCGCGGGCACGTTGCCGCCGGCAAGGGTGACGAGGCCTACGCCCGGCACCTCGGAGATTTTCGTCGCCAGGCGGTTGTTGGCCGCGTCCTCCAGCTGGGTCAGCGACATCGAGCGGGACGTCACGGCCAGCGTGAGGACAGGCTGGTCCGCGGGATTGACCTTTGCGTACGTGGGCGGCGCTGGCAGACCGCTCGGCAGGTAGCTGTTGGACGCGTTGATGGCCTGCTGGACATTCTGCTCGGCGACGTCGAGACTCAGCGCGAGATCGAACTGCATCGTGATGACCGACGCCCCTTCCGAACTGTAGGAAATCATCTGTTGAAGGCCGGGAATCTCACCCAGTTGCACCTCGAGCGGCGCAGTGACGGTGGTTGCCATCACCTCCGGGCTGGCGCCCGGATAGAAGGTCTGCACCTGGATAGTCGGGTAGTCGACGGCGGGCAGCGAGGAGACCGGCAGAAAGCGCACCGCCACCAGCCCCACCAGCACGAGCGCGATCATCAGCAGCGAGGTGGCCACCGGCCGGAGAATGAACAGGCGGGAGATGTTCATCGGCTCGTTGTGCGACGCTTACGAAGCTTGCGAGGCGCCGGCTGGCGCCCTCTTCGCCTGGTCGCGAGGCGCGCTGGCAGAGGACGCAGCGGACGCCGCGCCGGCCGGCGCCGGCTGCTTCGCCGCAGCGACCCTGACTTTTGCGCCGTCGCTCAGCCGGTCCATACCGTCGGTGACGACGGTGTTGCCTGCCGCGAGTCCCGACACGATAACGGTGTGCTTGCCATCGCTCGGCCCCAGCGTGACCTTGTGCACGGACACGGTATCGTCGGCATTGACCAGATAGACGTAATCGCCCGGCGCACCGCTCTGCACGGCGGGCGTCGGCACCAGCACGGCGTTCTGCAGCGTATCGACCAGCAGTTTCACGTTGACGAACTCGTTCGGAAACAACGCTTCGTCGTCGTTCGCAAACGTCGCGCGCAGCGTGACCGTTCCGGTGCTGGTGGCCATCTGGTTGCTGACGGCATACAGCGTGCCGGTCGCCACCTGCTTGCTGTTGTCGCTGCTGTAAGCCGTGACCGGCAGCTTCGCGCCGGAATTGACACGCTGCAGCACGGCGCCGAGCGCGTTCTGCGGCACGGTGAATTCCACCGTGGTCGGCTTCATGGTGGTAATGACCGCGATGCCCGGCTGGCTTGACGCGGTGACGTAATTGCCGGGATCGACGAGCCGCAGGCCGACCCGGCCGGCAACGGGGGCGGTGATATGGCAATACACCAGGTCGAGTTCGAACTGCGCGATATTGGCCTTGTCTGCCTTGACCGCGGCCTCGTCCTGCTGAACCAGGAATTGCTGATCGACATAGGTCTGCTCGGCGATCGACTTGCGCTCGTTCAACTGCGTGTAACGGGCGAGGTCGGAGCGGGCCTGCGCGAGCGCGGCCTGGTCCTTGGCGAGTTGGGCCTCGGCCTGCTGTTTGTCGATCTCGTACTGGCGCGGATCGATCTGGGCAAGGAACTGTCCTTTCGCCACGTCCTGGCCTTCCCGATAGCCGACCGCTGTCAGATAGCCGCTCAATTGCGGCAACACGGTTACCGTGGCAACGGGCGTGACCGTGCCCAATTCGCTCAGGATCACCGGCATCTCGCCGAGGCTCGCAGTGGCGGCTGTCACGACTTGCGGTTCCACGCGAGGCTTCGGCGCCCTTTGGCGAAACAGGTGCAGCAGCACGAGGGCGATCAGCGCCAGCACGATCACCACGAGCAGGATTCGCCCGCGCCGGGCGCGTCTGGGCTTCGTGGACGTCACTTCGCTCATGCCCACCTCCGAAAGCAGCGGCCGCCCCTTACGATCAGGTTGCTGCGGTTCAGCGAAACGGAATGGCCGTGCAGGGAAGTCTAGCTAACTGCCGCGTGGTCTTCGCAAGATTGTCAGCGCCATCGAATGAAGAATGCGTTTAAAAACACCGGCGCGACCGATGCCGCGTTGGAGTGCGCGCATTGCGAAACGCGCGTGTCCGAACTAATGCCTTGCGCGATCCCCTCGCCGGACTACATTTAATCCATATCCGTCAAAACCCGATGACGTGATGCGAGCAGCGAAACGCGGCATGCGTCTGCCGCGTGACATTCAAGGAGATACCAAATGGCAGAGATCGACAAGGGAGAAGTCGTTGCAGTGCTGAACCGGATTCTCGAATCCGAGTTGGCCGGCGTCGTTCGATATACGCACTACTCGTTTCTGGTTTTCGGATTCGGACGCATTCCGATCAGATCCTGGCTGCGCGAGCAAGCCGACGAGTCACTGTTGCACGCACAGCAGGCCGGTGAATGGATCACCACGCTGGGCGCTTATCCGTCGCTTGCGATTGGTCCGCTCCTCGACTCGCACACATTCGATATCGCGTCGATCCTGCGCGAGTCGCTGCAAGCCGAGAACGTCGCGTTGCAGCTTTACCGTGACCTGCTCGCGTTGGTCGAGGACCGCTCCGTAGCACTCGAGGAGTTCGCCCGGCAGATGATCCATGTCGAAGAGATGCATGCAGGCGAAGTCGACAAGATGCTGCGCCGCCCCGGAGAAGTGACAACCTCGGCAGAGCGGCAAACCGATCAAGGCAGGTGATCATTGCCGTTCTGCTCATGGAGCGGGTCGGGGCTCTTCTGGGTCGAGCGGAGCATGCCCGTTCCATCAAAATAGAAATTGAACAGTTGGTACCACACACCGTCTTCCAGATAGCGATAGCTCCATACCTCACGCTTCATCAACGGAAAGTAAGCGGTTTCCTCCGGGCGGCCGAAATTGACGAGCACGTCGTTCTTCGTCCACTTGTCGATCTCCGCCCGATAGAACTCGCTCGGCTGAAGCACTTGCCGGACGCTGATCACCTTGCCCGCCGCGTCGATGTCCGCAGCCGTGGTGACTTCCCCCATCGGCTGCGTCGGCCACATCAGGCGCTTCGCGCCGCCAGGCAGGTCGTAGACCTCGCGCGGCGGGCCCAGTTTGGCGATGACAGCGCTTTCCGGTTCGCCTGCCTGGAAACCCTGCCAGGGCTGTGCACAGGCAGCCAATATCAGAGCCGCCGCACAGCTTGACGCGGTGACGGCCTTGTTAAATGCATCGACGAAGCGCTGAAGGTCATAGGGATGGTCCATTTTGCACTCCGCAGTTACTGAGTGGCCGCTTCCTTCATCGGGAGTGCCCGGAGGTCGCCTCTCATTGGCCCCGGCACGTGCTGCAATGCGATGCGTTGGAGTCCAATCGCGTTACGCAACGTCATGAGGGCCACGCCGCATTTTGTAGAACGATTAGATAACCGTCCGGATCCTTGAATGTTCGGCCGGCGACATCCCAATACGGATTGAACGACGTCACGCCAACAAAGCCATTCTCCACCAGCCGATCACAAGTGGACTGCCACTCCGCTTGATCCGGGACATAAAACACCAGCAAATCCTCAGGTGTCGGCGTGGGGCGCACCGGATGCGCGGGGCACTGTGTGAACTCGAAGTGATAGTCCATTCCTGAACGTCCGAGCATCACGCCATTGAAGCCCTGATGGTCTTGAAATTTTGACAGGACTACAAGGCCGAGCGCTGCGCAGTACATGATTTCAGTTCGCGAAAGGTCGCTGACGGGTCTGGCGATTCGGAGGTGTGCGCGCATCGGGTTCTCTTTTTCGGAATCGGAGCCAAGGATATTAGAGTGCCTTTATCCATAAGGATAGGACAAGCGACCCATGCCGCCAATTCTGAACGCGTCGGGATGATGGGATTGACTGGACGTTTGGCGCCGGGCTTCAGGACGATTGCCGACTTACGCCGCGACAACGGTGCGGCGATTCGCCATGTGTGCCGTCGCTTCATCGAGCGAGGTCGCGAATTGAATCTACTGTTCACTGACATGGTTCGCCAGCTTGCGACAGCGAACGCGTCAACTCGGCCAGGTCAGGATGCAGCCGAATAAACAACGGACAGACAGCGATCAGTCATGGATCGTGACGCACGTTCCGCCGACTCGGGCCGGAGCAATCGACGAGACTAATTGCCCAATCAGCTAACCACGTGCGCGGTGTGTGGTGGACCGATGTATGGGAACTCGGCGAGCAGATCGGTATGAGGCCCGACGTTATCTCCCGGAATCTTCCCATTCGTGAGGATTGCAATGAAAACGTCGGCGGCGTCGTCGGTCAGCGATCTGCCGTTGTGCGGGAAGGACGCCGGCTGCGAAGGATCATAGGAGAGGATGTCCGGCAACAGGCTTCTTGCCGCCCGCTCCGCCTCAGCGGGTGCATATCCACCTGTATGCTCAAGCGCGTGCGCGAACACCGGGACAAAGCGGGCATCGTCGGAAGGTTCTCCCGCGAGGTAGGCCGCACTCTCCGAGCCCGGCAAGAAGACTGCTTGCTGGGGTCGCGCGCCGCGCTCCACCTGCACCCAGCCGCCGCTTCTGTTGTCCAGTATGCGAGCCCATACGCCAATCGCTCCGGACCCCAACGCGGCGTTAGGCAATTCCAGCACGATGCTGCAGACATCCCGGTTCCTGAAGAAATCTGTACCGGTGAAGTGCAGATTGTCCAAGGCGCCTGGTGTATCGAAGAAGAAGGGATCGCTTCGCCATCCCGCGAAGAAGCGGCAGCCGTTGGCGGCTGTTATCTTCGCGTCCTCGCCTGTCGAGACTGGCGCCGCATCGACGATGACCTGTCCGTCGTCGCCTGTCGTGGCAGCCATGGCACCTTCAACACGGCGCAGTGTCGCGGTCTGCGTGCCGTCGTGTGAAGGTGAAACGCACACGCGATACGCGATATCGGCCACTGCATCGCCGTTGG
Source organism: uncultured beta proteobacterium (assembly GCA_963738755.1). Classification (GTDB taxonomy): domain Bacteria; phylum Pseudomonadota; class Gammaproteobacteria; order Burkholderiales; family Burkholderiaceae; genus Paraburkholderia. The sequence goes on along the minus strand of CAVTXZ010000016.1, from coordinate 316,259 downwards.
TATCGACCTTGAATTCATACAGTCCGGTGGGCGCAAATGGCTCGGCTGTGGTCGGCGTCGGATTGATCAGCGTGGTGGACGGGTGAACGTTCATGACGAGGACAGACTTGCTCGCATCGCCTGGTTTGGGGAAAACATACAGATCGGTGAGATCAAGGCGGGCGTCTCCCAGCGGGAAGCCGAAGTCGGGACCAGAGTAATGATGTGACATGGTCAAATGCTCCCTACTGATATGTCCGATGGCCGATGGTGTTTGATACATGGCTGCCAGAGCGCGGCGGCGCGGCACTTTTCGATTCGCGCATACAGGCGAGCCGCTTAGCGCCACATGCATTGTCTGAGAGAGATTGCCATCCCGGACCGAAGTATTGTCTACCGCCACGAATATCCAAAGGCGCGAACCGTAAAGACAGCTTTAGCCTGTGTTCAACAGTCTTCTAAAATTATGCTCGACCAAAACGCACCATGCGCACGGGGGGATAAGAGGGTATTGGCATAGAGGACTTGCTGTTTAACGAGCGAAGCCAATCCGCCAACACTGACGCCGGCGCCAGCTTTTCGATGAAATGGACTACCATTGAACGAGGCGGCGGCTGCCTCGCGCAGCGATGGTCGTGCATGCGTTGCGAGAAGTTAAACGCTCAGAGCGTGACCAATTGCCTTTGCCATTTGAGTCAAGCGCACACGGAGGTCGTCGTGACCAGTCAAACATCGAATGAGAGTGGTCCTGATCTATCCCAAGGTGTGCCCATCGAATCACTGGGCGAAGCTGGCCTGCTGGCAGGTCATGTCGGTGATGAAGCGGTACTGATCGCACGGGTCGGCGATGAGTTCCTCGCTATCGACGCTGCCTGTACTCACTACCACGCGCCGCTTGCCGAAGGCCTGATTGTTCGGGACACGGTACGGTGCCCGTGGCATCACGCCTGCTTCAGCCTGCGCACGGGAGAAGCGTTGCGAGCTCCGGCTCTGAGCCCTGTCGCGTGCTGGTCCACGGCGATTCGAGGAGACAAGGTCGTTGTACTACGAAAACTGACCCCAGCCGCCAGTTCCACGTCTGCGCCGGGCGCAGCGCCACAGAAGATCGTCATCGTTGGCGCAGGGGCTGCGGGTTTCGCCGCTGCCGAGCGCCTACGGCGCCTCGGCTATGCGGGCAGCCTCACGATGCTCAGCGATGACGAGGCGCCGCCCGTGGACCGGCCGAATCTCTCCAAAGACTATTTGGCCGGCAGCGCGCCGGAGGCGTGGCTACCGCTTCGCGAAGACGCTTTCTACGCAGACCAACACATTGATTTGCGGCTGAATGCCGGCGTCGTGCGCCTTCATGCCGCCGCGCAGGAAGTGGAGTTCGCGGACGGGAACAGGTTGTCCTACGATCGCTTGCTGCTGGCCACCGGAGCTGAAGCTGTTCGCTTGCCGATTCCGGGCATGGATTTGCCGCACGTGTATACGCTTCGCTCGCTGGCCGACTGTCGCGCCATCATCGCTCGCGCGGCGAATACGCGGCGCGTTGTCGTGATCGGGGCCAGCTTCATCGGACTGGAAGTGGCGGCATCGTTGCGCGCGCGTGGACTTGAAGTACACGTCGTGGGGCCGGAGCGACGCCCGATGGAGCGCGTGCTCGGGCCAGAGATGGGCGAATTCCTGCAGCGATTGCATGAGGAACACGGCGTCGTTTTTCATCTGGAAAACACCGTCAGTGCGATCGACCCGCAGCGGGTATCGCTTCAAGCGGGCGGCAACGTGGAGGCTGATCTGGTGGTGGTCGGCGCCGGCGTGCGGCCGCGACTGGCGCTGGCCGAGCAAGCCGGCCTTGCGATGGACCGCGGCGTGAAAGTCGATGCCTGCTTGCAGACGAGCGTGCCCGGCATCTTCGCTGCCGGCGACATCGCTCGCTGGCCCGATCCGCACAACGGCACGCACATCCGCGTGGAGCATTGGGTGGTCGCCCAACGCCAGGGGCAAACGGCAGCGATGAATCTGCTTGGCGGACATGAGAAGTTCGACGCCGTGCCATTCTTCTGGAGCCAGCACTACGATGTTCCGATCAACTATGTGGGGCACGCGGAAAGCTGGGATGCGATCTCGGTTGAGGGCAATATCGCAGCGCGCGACTGTGTGCTGCGCTACAAGCGAGACGGACGTGTGGTGGCGGTCGCCTCGATCTATCGCGATGTAGACAATTTGCGGGCAGAAGTCGAAATGGAGCGCGATTCGCCTTGATGCCAGAACAATTCGCTGTTGGGTTTCTTGTCAGGGCTTAAGGTCGGCGAACATGCCCGATGAGCTAATGAGTTATCCAGGCAAACCGCGCGCCCTTGAACATAAGCCCATTCAAACACGGAGGCGTCCGGCGTCTCGCGTGCGGGCGCGGCACTATGAGCCGCTGTCGGTACCCGCCAGGCGCTGTATTGCGTCTCGCAAGATCACCGCATGATTGTGGACAGTATCTTTCGCGCCGTAGACGAGCGTAATGTGACGCCCATGCGCCGCCGCCAGAAGCTCTTTGATCCGCGCTTGCGTCGCTTCTATCCGCAGCTCCTGTTCGTAGCGTTCGTGGAATTCCGTCCAGTGTTTGGGGTCGTGCGCGAACCACTTCCGTAACGCGACACTGGGTGCGAGTTCCGGAGCTTGATGATCCAGCTTGAGACTTTCCCGGGTGCGGCCGCGCGGCCATACGCGGTCAACCAGAACTCGAAAACCATCTCCCGGTTCCGGATCATCGTAGGCGCGTTTTATGGAAACATGGGTCATGGGATGGCTTTTCTCCATATTTGCCTGATCACCTGTCGGAGCGAAGCTGATTCGCGGCCAATCTCACGTCCGGCCTGCCGAACGAGCTACGCATCCTCGAAGTCCGCACCCAGGCCAGGAACTGCTCACCCGGCGAAGCGAGTGAGCACTCCGCGCGCGACCACACCGCAGCCCGGTCATCAAATATTCAAGTGCGACACTTTGGTCCCTGAGAGCGACACGTCACCCATGAGACCGGCGTTGGTCAGCACGATCACTGCGACTGGCGCGGTTGCCGTGGTCGTGTCGATAGCTCCGTTCACCCCCATTTTCACAAGCGCGACCGAGCCTTCTCCACCAACTGACCAGCCTTTTGCGTGGCGAAAACTGCTTAATGCCTCATGCGTCATAAACAGGAAGATGATGGCCTTGGATTGCGCGCCTGCCTGAAGACCGAACGATCCCGACACCGTACTGTAGTAACCGACTGACTTCCCGCCAACATGCAACGCCCCCTCGCCGTATTGACCGCCGACGACGAAACCGGCCTGCAGCACGGACGGAAACACGAGCACGCCGTTCGCCTTCGCGACAAGCTCCCGCGAGCCCTTCACCGTCGAATAGAGTCGCGAAATCGTCCCCTGTACCTTGGCGTCAATCGACCGTCGCTTCGCCGCGTCGGTCTCACTCGTTGCAGCGTGACTCGTCGTGGCCGTCAAAACAGGGAACGGCAGACTCGCAACAGCGAGCGCGGCGACTCCTGCCCGTACAAAAGTTCGTCTTTGCATCGAAATCCCCTCGGGTATTAAGGCGGTTGCCCTACTGATCTTCGAATTCACCGGATCGGCGCTCAACTGCCCCGTCGACACGCAGCCGTTCGGTCCTTGCATATTACAGGTACCGATACGGAGCGGCTTTCGCGCGGATCCAACCCGGACCACTCCCGCCCGTCAACGCGTTCTGGTCCAGCCGAACCGTCAACCGCGGCTACCTGTCCGGATAGTTCGGCGGCGGCCTGAATTAGCCACGTTTTCCCTGGCCTACCTGTTCCGGGTGGTTACCCCCCGTCCCGAACGCCTTACCTTGACGCTCCAGAGTCGGCCTACCGGGGTGGACAGCAAAGTCCGCCACGAAAAGGACGACAGGAGACAACCTATGACCGCATCCCCTGATTTCCAGGCAAAGTCCGCATGGACGATGACCCTGCTGCTGACGGGGCTCGCCCTCATCAATTTCCTCGACAAGATCGTGCTCGGTCTCGTGGCCGTGCCGTTGACGGCGGAGCTGCATCTGTCTCCAGAAAAATTCGGACTTGTCGCCGGCAGCTTCTTCTGGCTCTTTTCCATTTCGACCATCCTCGTGGGATTCCTTTCCAATCGCTTTCAGACCCGCTGGTTACTGCTGGCAATGGGCCTGAGTTGGGCTGCCCTCCAGTTGCCCCAGGCGATGGCAACGAGTGCGGCAGGACTTCTCATCTGCCGCGTGATTCTTGGCGCCGCTGAGGGTCCCGCGTTTCCGGTCTCCGTGCATGCGTTGTACAAGTGGTTCCCCGACCGCAAACGCAATCTGCCTGTCGCCATCGTCAACCAGGGGGCGGCCTTCGGCATGCTGCTGGCGGGCCTGCTGATTCCGCTCGTCACGAGACAGTGGGGATGGCGGATGAACTTTCTGCTGCTCGGCGCGATAGGCGCAACGTGGAGCGTGCTGTGGGCGTGCTTTGGGCGCGAAGGAAAAGCCGCCACCCAGCCAGCCGTACCGGCGGCCATGAGAACCCCGGCGCATCGGCTACCGTATCGGCGAATTCTCACGGACCGTTCGGTCCTCGCGGTGTTCGCATTGGGATTCACGGCTTACTGGACGCTCGGCCTGAGTTTGACCTGGATCCCCACCTACCTCGAAAAGGGACTCGGATTCAACGGCGTCGAAGCCGGCCGTTGCTTCGCCGTCGTAGTCGCGACCGCGACACCGATCAACGTGGGCCTGAGCTGGCTATCCCAGCGCATGCTCGGACGCGGAGTGTCCACACGCAAGGCGCGGGTTCATCTGATCTGTCTGTCGGCGGTTGCCGGGGCGCTGCTGTACATCGCCCTCATGCTGCTTCAGTTGCCGCCGTTGCAGAAGGTGGCGCTACTCGCGATTGCAGGCGCACTGCCGACTTTGAGCTTCACACTGGCACCCGCGCTGCTCGCTGAAATGGTCCCGGACAGCCAGCGCGGATCGCTCGTCGCCATCCACACGGCACTCGCAAGTCTTGGCGCCGCATTCGCGCCGGCCGTGATGGGACGGATCGTGCAGGTCTACGGCGGCAGCAATAGCCACGCATACGAACTCGGCTTCACATTCAGCGCCCTGCTGCTGATCGCGGCCTCCCTCGCCGCGCTGCGCTGGCTTCATCCAGAGCGCTCGCAAAAAACGCTCAATCACTTTGCTACGCAAGCCGCGGCTTGATGCGCGTCTGGCAATCCAGCCGTGACACGAGCGACGACTGCTGTGCGCGCGAAACCCTTCCAATGAACCAAGACGCTATGACCAGACGTGGTAAGAACGCTCTCAACACAATGACCGCCGCGGAGTATGACTATATCGTCGTGGGTGCCGGCTCCGCAGGCTGCGCGGTGGCCGCCAGGTTAGCCGAAGACCCGGCGGTCACGGTCGCCCTGCTCGAGGCGGGCCCGCATGACCACCACATGAGCGTGTGGGTGCCGATAGGTCTTGCAGCCACCGTGCAGAAGGCCGGTCCTCGCAACTATGCGTACTTCACGGAACGCCAGGACTGCCTTGACGGACGCCCCTCCTTTCAGCCACGCGGACGCGGACTGGGAGGCAGTTCGTCGATCAACGGCATGGTCTATATTCGTGGACACCGCAACGACTACGACGAATGGGCGAGCCTCGGCTGTACGGGCTGGGGCTACGACGACGTGCTGCCCTATTTCCGCCGCAGCGAATGCAATCAACGCCACGCCGGACGTACGGACGATCCGTGGCATGGCGGCGACGGCCCGCTGCACGTCAGCGATCTGCGTACGCCCAACCCGTTCTCCCATCGTTTCGTGAAAGCCGCGCTGCAAGCCGGAGTGCCGCTGAACACCGACTTCAATGGCGAAGAGCAGGAAGGCGCCGGCCTTTATCAGGTCACGCAATTCAACGGCGAACGCTGGAATGCCGCACGTGCGTATCTGCACAACGGCAATGCGAAAGATCCGCACCTGAACGGCGGCCGACCGAACCTTGATGTCCTCACGGACGCGCAGGTATTGCGCCTTGTCATCGACGACAAACGTGCGCGCGGCGTCAGTGTCGTGCGCGCGGGCGCCGTGCAAACGTTGCGGGCCCGGCGCGAAGTCGTCCTCAGTTGCGGCGCCTTCAATTCGCCACAACTGCTGATGGCATCGGGCATCGGTCCGGCCGCGCATCTGCGCAGCCACGGCATCGAGGTCGTCCAGGATCTCCCAGGGGTCGGCGAAAATCTGCAGGATCATCTAGACGTGATCGTCAACAAACAGGTCGATTCGAAAGACCTCTACGGCTATTCGACCGGCGGTCTTCTGCGCCTCGCATCCGGAATGTTGCGTTACCGGCGCGATCGCAGCGGCATGCTCAGTTCCAATTTCGCGGAGGCTGGCGCCTTTGTGAAGAGCCGCCCCGAACTGCCCATCCCGGACGTGCAGCTTGCCTTCGTTCTCGCGCTACTTGGGAATCGCAACGTCGCCAAACGCAGCAAGCTCGGCCATGGCTACTCCTGTCACGCGTACATCCTGCGGCCGCAGAGCCGCGGTCACGTGCGTCTGCGCAGCGCGGACATGCGCGACACGCCGTCGATCGACCCGCGCTTTCTATCAGCGGAGGCCGACATGGATGCGCTGGTGGCCGGTGTCAGGATCGTCCGCCGTATCTTCGCGCAACCGGCGCTCGCCGAAGCAGGCGGAAAGGAACTGCTGACGGACGACTTCGGACCGGACGATTCGAACGAAGAGGCGATCCGCGCGTTCGTGCGCAGCCACGCCGACAGCGTCTATCACCCGGCCGGCACCTGCAAGATGGGGGTCGACGCCATGGCCGTGGTCGACCCGAGCCTGCGCGTGCGAGGCGTTGACGGTCTGCGCGTGGCTGACGCGTCGATCATGCCGACGCTGATCGGCGGCAACACCAACGCTCCCGCCATCATGATCGGCGAGAAAGCCGCCGATCTGATCCGCGCCGCCAACCGATAGTTGGTCGCAGCGCGCGCCGAACCGGCCAGCGCGTGGCGACCCACGAAAGAACAAACCGGCAGACGCGAACCGCGTTGGCCGGCGAACCCGCCCCGGCCACCGCGAGCCCCCCATACCGCGGACCATCCGGGCCCAGACAAATGGAGACATGACATGCAAGCAATAGAAATCGCGGCCGATTCGACCGTGGCGCACCTGGAATCCGACACCTGGCCATTCACCGTCGAGCGCCACACGCCGACAATCGGTGCGGAGATTCGCGGCGTCGATCTACGCGCCCCACTCGATGACGAGACTTACGCTGCACTGCGCCGCGCGCTCCTGAAGTTCAAGGTTCTGTTCTTCCGTGACCAGGACATCAGCCCGGCGCAACACGTCGCCGTGGCGAAGCGTTTTGGCGATCTGGAGATTCATCCCGCGTTCCCCCATCATGCCGAGCATCCGGAACTCGTCATACTCGGCCGTAACGATACAAAACGCGGTCGCGAGAATCTTTACCACTCCGACGTATCGTGGCGCGAGATTCCGTCGATGGGTTCCATGCTGCGCTGCGTGCAATGCCCGGAGGTCGGCGGCGACACCATCTGGATCAACATGGTGGCGGCTTACGACAATCTGCCCGGCGATGTAAAGGCGCGCATCTTCGGCCTGAAGGCAGTTCACGACTTCCTGCCGCTATTCGGCATTGCGGTTCCCGAAGACCAGCACCCGGCAATGCGCGAAAAGTTTCCGCCGGTCGAACATCCGGTTGTGCGGGTCCACCCCGAAACGGGCGAGAAGATCCTCTACGTCAACGAAGCGTTCACCACTCACCTGTCGAATTACGGCCGCCTGACTGCCCGGGAATATCGCGTCGGTTTCGACTACAAGCTGGCCGAAATGGATCTGCTGCGGTACCTGTTCCGTCAGGCGCAGGCGCCGGAATATCAGGTCCGCCTCAAGTGGCGTGCCAACACGATCGCCTTCTGGGATAACCGCTCGTGCCAGCACTATGCGGTGCAGGACTACTTCCCGGCGCCGCGTCACATGATGCGTGCGACGGTGATCGGCGATCGTCCGCTCGCCGCCTGAATCCGACGCGCCCCGAAGAACCCGAGGAAACGAAATGCAAACGCTGAACACCTTCTATATCGATGGCCACTGGGTCGAGCCGTCTGCCGGCAGCACGCTGGTGGACATCGTCAATCCGGCCACAGAGACGCTGACCGGCCGTCTGACGATGGGAACCGCGCAAGACGCGGATCGCGCCGTCGCCGCCGCGCGAGCGGCCTTTCCGCAATGGTCGGAATCGAGCCGCGCCGAGCGCATCGCGCTGCTCGAGCGGATCATCGAATGCTATCGCGCGCGGCTCGACGACATTGCTGAAGCGGTCCGCATCGAGATCGGCGCGCCGATCATGCTGTGCAAGCATCTGCAGGCCGCGATCGGGCTCGCGCAGCTTCAAGCCGCCGTGGAGACACTGCGGCATTTCGAGTTCGAAACGCAGCACGACAAGAGTTACGTGCGCCGCGAAGCAATCGGCGTTGCGGCACTGATCACACCGTGGAACTGGCCGTTGAACCAGATCGCCGCCAAGGTCGCGCCCGCCCTGGCAGCAGGTTGCACTGTCGTGCTGAAGCCGTCCGAAATCGCTCCGCTGGACGCCATGATCTTCGCGGAAATCATGCACGAAGCGGGCACGCCGCCCGGCGTCTTCAACATGATCTTCGGCGAGGGACGTGTCGTCGGCACGCGCCTGTCGTCGCATCCCGCTGTGGACATGGTCTCGATCACCGGTTCGACGCGTGCCGGTGTCGAAGTGGCCATCAGCGCCGCGCCCACGGTGAAGCGCGTGGCGCAGGAACTCGGTGGCAAGTCGCCGCTGCTGATTCTCGACGACGCCGACTTGCAGGCAGCGGTGACGAGCGGCATAGCCCAGTGCATGGTCAATTCCGGGCAGACCTGCGTCGCACCCACCCGCATGCTGGTGCCGCGCGAGCGATACAACGACGCCATCGCGATAGCCGCAACGGCCGCCAATGGGATCGTTGTTGGTGATCCGGCAGACCCGGCCACGAAGATGGGCCCGATCTCAAACCGCGCGCAATACGAAAAGGTGCAACACATGATCCGCGCCGGCATCGAGGAAGGCGCGCGGGTGATTGCCGGCGGTCCCGGCAGGCCTGAAGGACTCACGCAGGGTTTCTACGCGCGCCCTACAGTCTTCGCGGATGTGCACAACGACATGAGAATCGCACGCGAGGAAATTTTCGGACCGGTGCTGGTGATGATTCCGTACGACGGCGAGGAACACGCCATTGCGATGGCCAACGACACGGAATGCGGCCTGGCCGGCTATATCGCCAGCAGTGACCCGGAACGCGCGCGCCGTGTGGCCGCGCGTCTGCGGGTGGGGTCGGTGCGAATCAACGGCGCGATGCTGGACATCACGGTTCCTTTTGGCGGCTACAAGACATCCGGCAATGGGCGGGAGTATGGTCGCGAAGGCCTGGCTGAGTTTCTCGAGTGCAAATCGGTAACAGGCTGAGGCATCAAACGAAGGGCCTGCTCACCAACCATGAGCAGGCCCTGACAGCATCGACGTTTTCCTGTTGTTATATCCGTCCGTCTGAAAGCAGATGCGGCAGCGCTTCCGGGCGACGCCGCCAGGCGGCGTCCTCCCGATAACCTGCACCGTTATTAGAAGCGATGTGTCATGCCGAGCACCGCGAGAATCTGCTTCGAACCACTGGCGACACCCGTGACGCCCGGCCAGCTCATGTTCGCACTGCCGTTGTTCTTCAGGTAGCCGGCCCGCATGTAAAGACTCGTGCGCTTTGACAGACTGTGATCGACGCCGACCTCGACGCCGGGCGTGTTGTCGTGAACGCCACGCACATCCCGTTCGATGCCGGCAATTTCGATCACGTCCGCGGTCGTAGCCTGGATCGTCGCACCCAGTTCAATGATGCTGTACGAGTGAACCAGCGACGCAAGCGGCAACTTGACCGCCGGCGTGATGGTGACCAGTGCGCCGGCGGGTGCATCCTTTGGCCGGTTATACGAATAGTTGAACTGGATATTCACGATGCCCAGACGGTATGCCAGCGCGCCGCTAAAGTGCTCCGTGCCCATCAGGTCGAACGTGGTCAGCAGTGTCGGGGCCGTGGGCACCAGCGGCGCACTCTCCTGCGAGCCGTGCTGGTATTGATACCCCACCCCCGCGTAGAAACCGTAGCCCGAATAGTTGGCCGACAGGTCGAGCATCGCACCCGAGCGAACCGGTACGGGTTGCGTTACCGAGGAAGGCATCGCGTACATCGCGTAAAAATGCGCGCCCTTCATGTCGGGCGATGTGTACACGATCGAATTGCTGGTTCGTCCGGACACGTACTGCGTCGCGAGCGTGGAGCGGTCGGTGGCGCCGGCCAGGTCGGCCGCTGCCAGTGGCGACATGACTTCGTTACCGCGGAACGGGTCGGTGAAATAGACGGCCCAGAAGCTCGGCTGATACTGACGGCCGAAGGTCAGCGAGCCATACGCGTCGTGCTTCATCCCCACCCACGACTGCCGGTAGAACATTGCCGTACTGTCGGCAAAAAATGTGCCGTTGTTGATGTTGTAGCCGTTTTCGACGTCGAACACTGCCTTCAGACCGTTACCGAGATCTTCGGTCCCTTTCAGGCCGAACAGCGAACCGGTGGACCCACCACTTCGTTCGGAAAACGAATGAGTTCCGCCATTGTCCAGGTACTGAACAAACGTGTCCGCTACCCCGTACAGCGTCACGCTTGACTGGGCCGCCGCTCCTCCGGCGGCAAGAATCAATGTAGCCCCGCACATACTTTGACTCATAAAACGCATGCATGTCTCCTCTTTGTGTTTGCCGTGTCCGACGGACACGGGTCAAGCAACCTCATGCAGATGCCCGCCGGAACGACGATCGGCATTAGCCCGGCCGGTCGTGGCGAGGCCATATTGCAGGGACGTCCGCATAGATCACCTACCCAAACGGAGGGGGGACGGGAATACCCCGAGCGATGAAGCGGGTAGCGATACGCATCCCCCCCGATGCAGGGGGCGGCTGGCATGCGCCGTTCAAATAGGCTCGGTGACATCGATCACTCAATCGCTCAATCACCAAGGGGCCGACACGCGACGCCGCGGTGCCGCTCACAGCCCACGCCACCCAATCGCCATGAACCACACCATTTCATCGAATTCCGCAGCGCGGCGACTCGTGCATACCCGCCGTGTCGAGTGCATGGGCTTCGAACGAAGCGACGGCCTGTTCGACATCGAAGGTCGTATCCGCGATACGAAGTCGGACGATTCAGACCTGCTCTTCAAGACCGTGCCGGCCGGCTCGCCGATTCACGACATGCGCATCGTGGTCACGATCGATTCGAAGCTGATGATCCATCGCATCGAGGCTCTTACCGACTCCGCGCCGAGCCGCTTCTGCACGGAAATCAACCACGCCTATGGCAGCCTCGAAGGCCTGACCATCGGTGCGGGCTTCATCAAGGAGGTCAAGCGCCGCCTGAGCGGTTCGAAAGGCTGCACGCATCTGACCGAATTGCTCGGCCCGATCGCCACGACAGCGATTCAGACGTTGATGGGTTTGCGCAACAGCGCGCCCATGCGAGACGACCCTGCCAGTGAAGCAGCGGCCGTTCAGGCTCATCCCATGGTCGATACCTGTCACGCCTGGCGCGCGGGCGGTGACGTCGTGCAATTCGTGTCGCGACGCAAACACGAGGCGCTGCGAGGCGAAGCGCACACTGCCGGTTCGAGCCACTCGCCAGACCGGGAATAATTCGGGAAGACACCACCCGGCTGCGGGCGAAAACGCGACTCATGCTGCGCTACAATGTGCCGACTATCATTTCGCCCTTTGGCCCACGTCGATGCGGCGCGAAGCCGAAGCGCGCAAGGCGCAGGTCACGATGCCGCAGAATTTCCCTCCCGCGGACCCCCGCCGCCTGCAAGGCGGCGCCGCGGAATCCAGAGCTGATCCCCGATTGATTGCGCCGCGCAGCACTGCGCGCATCGTCGCGCGCGAACGTCTGCTCGCCCAGCTGCTCGACGCACGACGCAACCGTTGCGTCGTGCTCCAGGGTCCCGCCGGCTGCGGCAAGACGAGCCTGCTGATCGCGTGGCGCGAGGCACTGCTGTCGCTCGGCTTCGATATCGCGTGGCTGACGCTCGCACCTGAAGACAACGAACTCGCGCACTTTCTCGACTACCTCGTCGCCAGCCTCTCCCAGGTCGATCCCGCGATGTGCCATGAGGCGACGCTGCTAGGCGGTCGCGGCATGGACGACGAAACCGTCGAACGCACGATCATCGCCCTCGTGCGCGGTATCGCGGCCCATCCGAACGACGTCGTGCTGGTGCTGGACGACCTGCATCACGTGACTAACGCGCGCAATCACGAAGCGTTGCAATGGCTGCTCGACTACGCGCCGGCCAACCTCCATCTCGTGCTCGTCTCGCGCGGCACCGCACCGCTCTCGTTGGGTCGCCCGCGCGACCAGGGCCTCGTGCTGGAACTCGACATGCGCGATCTGCGCTTCACGGCTGCGGAATCCGCAGCGTTTCTCAAGGCGCAGCTGGGTGAGATCGGCCCGCGCGAAGCGCGCCACATGCATGAGCTGACCGACGGCTGGGTGGCGGGGCTGCAACTCTTCGCAATGCGTCTGAAACGCAGAAAGCAAGGCGCAGCGGAGCTCGCGTCGGCCGACCCTCTTGCCCATGCCCAACTTCTGGACGCCCGCGGATTTGCGGCCTATTTCGAGCGCGAAGTGCTGTCTCGCCTCGCCCCTTCCGAGGTGGAACTGCTGGTCCGGATGGCGAGTTGCACGCGGGTGTGCGCACCGTTGTGCATCGCATTGGTCGGCGACGAGCAGTCTCCCGCCGAGGTGCGCGGGCTACTGACGAGACTGGAAAGCGACAACCTGTTCATCGCCCCGATCGAGAGTTCGGGTAGCGAGACCTGGTACCGGCTGAACCCGCTGTTTCGCGAGACGCTGCTCGAGCGTTTTCGCGCCCGTAGCGAACTGCATCAACGCGAGGTGCATCTGGCCGCATGGATCTGGTTTCGCAACCACGAACAGCCCGATGATGCCGTGCGCCACGCGTTGCTCGCCGGCGAACCGGCAGCGGCGGCCGATCTCGTCCTGCGCGTCGCTCGATCGATGCAGATCAAGGGCGATCTGCGCAAGCTGGTCGGGTTGATGCGCCTGTTGCCGCTCGCCGAAGTGCAGGCCCGCATCGGACTGCGCCTATGGATGGTGCATCTGCAACTGTATGCGCGCGAATTCGACGCCTGCGCCGCCGCCATCGCGCGCCTGCAAGGCGATATCCCCGACGGCGACACGCATTCGCGCTACCGGCTGATCCTGTTGCGCGCGGCCCTCGCCGTCCAGCGCGACGACACGGATGAAGCGATGTCGGTGTTGCCGCAATTGCAGCAGATCCCCGCCCACGCCGACAGCCTCGCCGTAGGCGGCCGCAACAACCTGTTGTCGTGGATTTACATGCGCCGCGGCGAATACGAAGCGGCGCGGCGTGTGCAAAGCGAGGCGCCGACACTCTTCGTGGACGGCGCGCCGCTCATGGGCACATCGGCTGGCGCGCTGAACGGCCGCTGCATTGCAGGATTCAGCTACGCGCTGGAAGGCAGGTTCATCCAGGTCGAACGCATCAGCCGCGATGTTCTGTTCGAGGCCGATCAACGCTGCGGCGGCGCTGGCGAAGCGGCCTGTTTCGCGGCTGCGCTGCTCGGCGAAGTGCTGTACGAATTCAATGAACTGGACGCGGCCCGCAAACTTCTGGAGGATCGCGTCGACGTGCTTGAGCGCGTGTCCATTCCCGACTCCGTGTTGCGTGTGCTGATGGTGCTGTCGGCGGCCCACTGGGTAGCCGGACATCGGCTCGATGCCTTCGCGTATCTCGAGCGCCTCGAAGAATATGCGTCGCAATACGGCTTGTACCGGCTCATCGCCCATAGCGTAGCCGAGCAGATTCATCGGCATCTGCTGTGTGGTCAGTTCGATGTTGCGCAAGCCGGCCTCGCGCGGCTCGACATGATCGCGGCGCGCGCGGTGGCCAACCCGGTAGCCAATCCGGTAGCCAGCCCGGTGGCCGACCCGGCGGCCACGCCGTCGGGGAGCGCCGCGGAAATCCACGTCATGGCGGAACGTTCGCAAATCAACTGGTGTATCGCCCACGAGGATTTCGACGGCGCCGCGGGCCGTCTTCAGGCGCTGATTCCATTGTGCGAAGCGCGCGGCTGGCAACGCCATATTGCGCATTTCCAGATGCAGGCTGCCGTGGTCGACGCGCGGCGCGGCAGGGCCGACGCGGCGCGCGATGCCGTGCTCGCCGCGTTGCGCCGAGGCCACCGGCTCGGTCTGGTGCGCAGTCTGCTCGACGCCGACCCCGGCGCACTGGACCTGATCACCGCAGTGGTCCAGGGCGCGCCGCACGATCCGGTTCTGTCCTTCTATGTGAGCCGGCTGCAGGCTGCGCACGCGGCGACTTCGGCTAGCGCCGCGACGCCGGCCGTTCAGCCCGGCAACCGGAACGCACAACCCAGCGGCCCCGAGATGCTCAGCGAGCGCGAAACCCGGGTTGTCGGCCTGCTTGCGCAGGCTTTGCCGAACAAGAAAATCGCCCGCACGCTCGGCATCTCGCCGGAAACCGTCAAGTGGCACCTGAAGAACATCTACGGCAAACTCGGCGTGACCAGCCGTGACGAGGCGGTGGCACGCGTGCGCGACCTCGAACTGGGCTCGCCGCCCGTTGCAGGCGACGAGGGCGCCTGACGCGCCCGCGTCATCGCGCGCCCCCTCCGGCGCACCTTCGCCGCACCTTCGCCGTTCTGATTCCCTGCGCCACCCACCTCGGGTGGTTCGCTCCCAGCTCCGAGCCACTATCCTATAAGTCAAGGGTCGCGCCTCGCCGTTCACGGCGGGCGCGCCTCATGAAACAAACGCCGGCGCGCGCCATGGCGCGCGCTGAAGCTCAGGAGACAGGCGTAAATGACTACGCTCATGGCTAGTGAATACACGGCAGCCCCTTACCGTCCGGTACGCTTTCCGGAACGGCGTCCACTCGTCGAACGCCGCCCCGACGGCACGCTGATGCTCAGTTCGGCCAGCCCACCTCCCGACATTGCGCAGAATAGCTTCGCCGCTTTCATCCCTGAATGGGCCGAGCGCCGCGGCGACAGTCCCGCATTCTGCGAACGCGATGCAACAGGCGCGTGGCGCTCGATCAGCTGGCGCGAACTCTGGCGCCAGTTGCAAACGGTCGCGGCCGGCCTGCTTGAAATGGGCCTTGGCCAGCAGCGCCCGCTCGTCCTGCTCTCGGGCAATTCGATCGAGCAGGCGGTGCTGCTGCTGGCGGCCGAGTACGTCGGCATTCCCACGGCACCGGTTTCGCCCGCCTATTCCACGCTCAGCAAGAACTTCGCCCGTCTGAAAGGCGTGCTCGAACTAGTGCCGCCGGCGGCCATATTCGTACAGGACGCGACGCAGTTCGAACGCGCGCTCGCGATTGCCGAACTCGCCGCAACGCCGGTCATCACGGTGCGCAACGTCCAGGGCTCACAGCGCGCGTGGGACGGTCTGCTGGCCGGCGACGTGACGCCAGCGCGTGCCGCCGCGGTGGCTGCCGCGCACGCGGCTATCCGCAAGGACGACACCGTTCGCTACCTCTTCACCTCCGGCTCGACCGGGACGCCGAAAGGCGTGCCGCTCGCCTACAGCAACTTCAAGGCAGTCGCCGCCTACTACGCCGACAATCTCGGCTGGTTGCGCGAATCCCAGCCGGTGTTTCTCGACTGGCTGCCATGGCATCACGGCCTCGGCGGCGTCCTGAACATCGGGCGGTCGATCCAGTTCGGCGCGACGCACTATATCGACGACGGCCGGCCGCTGCCCGGCCTTATCGAGCGCACGGTGCGCAACCTGCGCGAAGTCTCACCGACGATTTTCACCAGCGTCCCTTCCGCATGGGCCGTGCTGGCGGGCGAACTCGAACGCGACCCGGTGCTCGCCCGCAGCCTGTTCGCCAACGTGCAGTATTTCGGCTACGGCGGAGCAAGCCTGCCGACGGACGTGTGGCATCGCGTCCAACGCGTGGCGGTCAACACAATCGGCAAGCGCATCGTCTTCTCGACGGGCCTCGCCTGCACCGAAACGAGCGGCATGGGCACTTACTGCGGCTGGCCCGCTACCGATCTCGGCAACATCGGCGGTCCAGTGCCGGGCTCGGAGGTGAAGCTCCTGCCGCTCGAAGGCGGCGATGGCCGCTACGAAATCCGCATGCGCGGTGCGAACGTGTTTGCCGGCTACATCGGCAACCCGGCGCTCACCGCCGCCGCTTTCGACGACGAGGGTTACTTCCGGCTGGGCGACGCCGTGCGCCTCGCCGATCCGGAAGACCCGGGCCAGGGCCTGCTGTTTGCCGGGCGGGTGGTCGAGGACTTCAAGCTGACCAACGGCACCTGGGTGCGAACCGGCGCGGTGCGGCTCGGTTTGCTCGACCTATGCGCCCCTCTTCTCTCCGATGCCGTGATCTGCGGCCACGACCACGACTTTCTCGCCGCGCTCGCGTGGCCGAACGTGGCCGCGTGCCGGCAGCTCGCCCCGGAACTCGCCGGACTCGATGCGGCTGCGCTGGTCGGGCATCCGGTCGTCGTCGCCGCGCTCGTCGAGCGGCTCGCCGGCCACAAGGGCGGCGGCGCCAGCCGCACCATCGAACGCCTGATGCTGATGGCCGAGCCGCCTTCGATCGACGCCAATGAGATCGCCGAAAAGGGCTATGTGAACCAGGCGGTGACCCGCGCGCGCCGCGCGCATCTGATCGAGCAGCTTTACCACCCCGAACCTGCAGCGCATATCGCCTGCGCGCGATAACGTCAGTCAAGAACTCACGTCGCATTCATTCTCAGGAATTTAGTGATGCAAATTACCCGTACCGTTTTTCGTGACGATCATGAAATGCTGCGCACCACGGTGCGTCGCTTCCTCGAGCGGGAGTGCGCTCCCAAACAGGCCGAATGGGACAAGGCCGGCCGCGTCGATCGCGAGACATGGCTCAAGGCGGGTCGCGAAGGCTTGCTGTGCCTCACGCTGCCGACGGAATACGGCGGTGGCGGCGGCGACTTCGGCCACGCGGCGATCCTCAACGAGGAAGTGAATCGCGCCGGTTTGAGCGGTCTCGGCTTCGGCGTGCACTCGGACATCATCGCCCCGTACATTGCCCGCATCGGCAATGAAGAGCAAAAACAGAAATGGCTGCCGAAGACGTGCACCGGCGAGTCCATTCTCGCAATCGGCATGACCGAGCCGGGCACCGGCAGCGATCTGAAGGCGATCCGGACCACCGCCCTGCGTGACGGTGACGAGTACGTCATCAACGGCAGCAAAACCTTCATCAGCAACGGCCTGAACGCCGACCTGATCGTCCTCGTCTGCAAGACCGATCCCAGCGCCGGCTCCAAAGGCGTCAGCCTGATCGTCGTCGAGGCAGACCGCGAGGGATTCCGCCGGGGCCGCAAGCTCGACAAAGTCGGCATGCATTCGCAGGACACGGCCGAGCTGTTCTTCGACAACGTGCGCGTTCCAGTAAGCAACCGTCTTGGTGAAGAGGGCAAGGGCTTCGCGTATCTGATGGGTGAACTGCCGCAGGAGCGGCTCTCGATCGCCATCGGCGCCGCTGCAAAACTGGAAGCCTGTCTTGAGCACACCATCAACTACGTGAAGGACCGCCGGGCTTTCAATCAGACCGTGTGGGACTTCCAGAACACCAAATTCAAACTCGCCGACATCAAGACGCAGGCCACCGCCGTGCGCGTGCTGGTCGACCACTACCTCGCCGAGCACGTGCGCCGGCGCCTCACGCTGGAAGAAGCGGCGATCGCCAAGCTGTTCGCCACCGAATCGCTCGGCAAGGCGCTCGACGACATGGTGCAGTTGCACGGCGGCTACGGCTACATGCTGGAGTACCCGGTGGCCCGCGCGTTCGCCGATGCGCGCGTCAATCGTATCTATGGCGGCACGAGCGAGGTCATGCGCGACCTCATCTCCCGCAAGCTGTAATTCGAACATCCCCTACCAAGGAGCAGTGATATGACTCGTAACGTCTTCGTCGCCGGCGTCGGCATGATTCCGTTCAGGAAGCCCGGCACCAGCGATCCCTACGATGTGATGGGCGCGGGCGCCGTGCGCGAGGCGCTGGCCGACGCGGGAATCGACTACGCAGACGTGCAGCAGGCCTACGCAGGCTATGTGTACGGCGATTCGACCTGCGGTCAGAAGGCGCTCTACCACGTGGGCATGACCGGCATTCCCGTCATCAACGTCAACAACAACTGCGCGACGGGTTCGTCGGCATTGTTCCTCGCACGTCAGGCGGTGCAAAGCGGCGCGGTGGACTGCGCGCTCGCGGTGGGCTTCGAATTCATGCAGCCGGGCGCGCTGTCGTCGAAATGGAGCGACCGTGCACCGGCACTCGAACGCGCGCTGAATCTGGTCGACGAACTGGTCGATCGCACTGATCTGCCAGGCGCGATTCGCCAGTTCAGCGGCGCTGGCCGGGCTCATATGGAAAAGTACGGCACGAAGCTCGAAACCTTTGCGAAGATTCGCGCGAAGGCGAGCCGGCACGCAGCGCGCAATCCGCTCGCCGTGTTCCGCACCGTCGTAACACCGGAAGAAGTGCTGGCCTCGCCGATGATCTGGGAAGGCGTGCTCACGCGTCTGATGGCCTGCCCGCCGACCTGCGGCGCAGCCGCGGCAATCGTGGTGTCGGAGGCATTCGCCCGCAAGCGCGGCTTGCGCACCGATGTGCTGATCGCCGGCCAGTCCCTGACCACCGACCAGCCGAGCACGTACGACACCCGCGACATGATCCGCGTGGTTGGCTTCGACATGACGCGCGCCGGCGCGAAACTCGCCTATGAGCAAGCCGGCGTCGGCCCGGAAGACATCGACGTGATCGAACTGCACGATTGCTTCGCGCAGAACGAACTGCTGACCTACGAAGGCCTGGGTTTGTGCGGCGAAGGCGAAGCGGAAAAGCTCGTCAACGACGGCGACAACACCTACGGCGGCAAGTGGGTGGTCAACCCGTCGGGCGGCCTGCTGTCGAAGGGACATCCGCTCGGCGCGACCGGTCTTGCGCAGTGCTACGAACTGACCCATCAACTGCGCGGCACCGCGGAGCAACGCCAGGTAGAAGGCGCGAAGGTCGCGCTGGCGCATAACCTGGGGCTCGGCGGAGCGTGCGTCACGACCGTATACAAGGCGGCGTAATGCGCCCCGCTACGCCACTTCCGACGGAGTGTTCGACATGATCGACAAAAAACACATCGGCAAAGTCATTCCCGCGTTTCGCACCGCGGCCGAGGCGGGCCGGTTGCGCTTTTTCGCCAAGGCGACCGGCGAAACCAATCCGGTCTATTTCGACGAATCCGCCGCCCGCGATGCGGGCCACCCTGGCCTGCCCTTGCCACCCACATTCCTGTTCTCACTGGAACTGGAGCAACCGGACAAAAGCTGGCGCGACGAGATCGGTATTCAGGTCGCGCGCATCCTGCACGGCGAGCAGTCGTTCACTTATCACCGCATGGCCTACGCCGGCGACGTGCTGCTGTTCGAATGCCATATCGCCGACATCTACGACAAGAAAGGCGGCGCACTCGATTTCGTGGTGCGCGAGACCCGCGTGACCAACCAGAGAGGCGAGCACGTGGCCGATCTGCGCAGCGTGCTGGTCCATCGCAACGGCTGAGGAGAAAACACGAATGAGCACTTTGTTCGACGCCGTCAAGGTCGGCGACACGTTGCCGCCGCTGACGCTCGCGCCCATCGACCGCACGGCGCTGGCGCTCTTCGCCGGCGCTTCCGGCGATCACAACGCGGTTCACATCGACCTCGATTTCGCGCGCCGCGCCGGGATGCCCGACGTATTCGCTCACGGCATGCTCTCGATGGCGTATCTCGGGCGCCTGCTGAACTGCTGGGTCGATCAGCGGCAACTGCGGCAATTCGGCGTGCGCTTCGTCGGCATCACGCATCTTGGACATCGCATCACCTGCAGTGGCCGGGTCGTTGAAAAATTCGAGGCCGATGGCGAACGCCGCGTGAAAGTGGAGATTCAGACAGCCAATCAATACGGCGAACCGCGCGTCCTCGGTGACGCCGTGCTCGCCCTGTAACCTGCATCAATCAAGGAGACGCAAAGATGGGAAAGCTTGACGGCAAAGTGGCGCTCGTCACCGGTTCGGGTCGCGGCATCGGCCGTGCGATCGCCGAGAAACTGGCGAGCGAAGGCGCGCGCCTCGTGGTCAACGACCTCGACGCCGACCCGGCGCACGAAACAGTGGAAGCATTGAAGAAAATGGGCACGGATGCCGTGGCCTGCGTGGGCAACGTAGGCGCGCCGGACTTCGCGGACCGCTTCATCAATACGGCGATGAACACGTTCAAGGGCATCGATATCATCGTCAACAACGCGGGTTACACGTGGGACGACGTGATCCAGAAAATGACCGACGAGCAGTGGTACGCGATCATCGACTGCCATATGACCGCGCCGTTCCGCATCCTGCGTGCCGCCTATCCGCACGTCAAGGCACTGCACGCCGCGGACAAGGAAGCCGGCCGCGACGTGTATCGCAAGATCGTCAACATCTCGTCGGTGTCCGCGCTCAACGGCAATGCCGGCCAGATGAACTATTCGTCGGCCAAGGCCGGCGTGATCGGCATGACACGCGCGCTGAGCCGCGAATGGGGGCGTTTTAACGTCAACGTCAACTGCGTGGCGTTCGGTCTGATTCACACGCGCATGACGACGGCCGACGCTCACGCCGGCGCGACCGTGAACATCGAAGGCCGCGATATCCGGGTGGGCGTCAATCCCGAAGCCCTCAAGTCGCACGCGCAGCGCAATCCGCTGGGTCGCGGCGGCACGCCGGAAGAAGCGGCAGGCGGCGTCTATCTGTTCTGCTCGCCCGAGTCGAACTACATCACTGGCCAGACCGTCGCGGTCGCGGGCAATCTGCAGTAATCCACGGGGTCCCGGCGATTGCCCGGGACGTTGGCTTCGCTGGCATGCGTCGAAACGCATGCCAGCGTTTTCATTTGTACCTTGAACGTATGGGCCTCGCGGCGGCGGCCGGCAGTGCGCTTCCTCATGGGTCTTCCCCGAACCGATCAGTCTGATCGGAGATGGCGATGTTCTATACCCACTTCACGATGACGGGTTGAACGGGTACTCGCTGGTGCCGTGATAACAATGCAAAAAGGGCATCGCTGCGTGACGCAGCGATGCCCTTTTTTAAAAGCTCCGTCGAATCGCCTCAGATCGCGTTCACCCACTCCGGCACGGCCGCAAAAAGATCCGCTTCCAGGCCGTAATCGGCGATGCTGAAGATCGGCGCCTCGGGGTCCTTGTTGATCGCGACAATGACCTTCGAGTCTTTCATCCCGGCCAGATGCTGGATCGCACCCGAGATGCCGCACGCCACATACAGTTGCGGCGCGACGATCTTGCCTGTCTGACCGACTTGCCAGTCGTTCGGCGCAAAGCCCGCGTCGACGGCCGCGCGGCTTGCCCCAAGCGCCGCGCCGAGCTTGTCGGCGAGCGGCGTGAGGACTTCCGCGAATTTCTCACTGCTGCCGAGCGCGCGACCACCGCTCACGACGATCTGCGCGTCAGCCAGATCCGGCCGATCGCTCTTTGCAATCACGCGTTCGAGGAACGTGGACAGACCACTGTCGGCGACCGCATCGACGGTTTCGATTTGCGCCGCGCCACCTTCAGCCGCTACGGCATCGAATCCGGTCACACGTACGGTGAGCACCTTCACCGGATCGCTGCTTTGCACCGTGACGAGTGCATTGCCCGCGTAGATCGGGCGCTGGAACGTGTCCGGGCTCACCACCTGGATAATGTCAGAGACCTGTGCCACATCGAGCAGCGCGGCGACGCGCGGCGCCACGTTCTTACCCGCGCTGGTCGCCGGGAACAGAACGTGTCCGTAACCGGCGGCGAGCGCGACGACCTGAGCCGCGACGTTTTCAGCAAGACCGTTGGCGAGATGCGGCGCATCCGCATGCAATACACGCACTACGCCAGCGATAGCAGCGGCGGCATTTGCCGCGCCGGCAGCGTGATGCCCAGCCACCAGCACGTGAACCTCGGCGCCGCATCGCAACGCGGCCGCGACCGTGTTCAGCGTGGCCGTCCTGATCGAAACGTGGTCGTGTTCAGCCACAACCAGCACTTGATTTGATGCAGTCATATCGATTCCCTCAGATGACCTTGGCTTCGTTCTTGAGCTTCGCGACCAGCGCGGCGACGTCGGGCACCTTCACGCCCGCGCTGCGCCCGGCCGGTTCCGCCGTGCTGAGCACCTTCAGACGCGGCGCGATATCCACGCCCAGTTGCTCCGGCGTGACGACATCCAGCGGCTTTTTCTTCGCCTTCATGATGTTCGGCAGTGTTGCGTAGCGCGGCTCGTTCAGCCGCAGGTCGGTCGTGACGACCACGGGGAGCGCGAGCTGCAGCGTCTCCAGGCCGCCGTCGATTTCACGCGTGACGGTAGCGCCGCCTTCGGAGAACTCGACGCGGCTTGCAAACGTCGCCTGCGACACACCTGCGAGCGCCGCCAGCATCTGCCCGGTCTGGTTGCAGTCGTTATCGATTGCCTGCTTGCCGAGAATGATCAGTTGTGGCTGCTCCTTGTCGACCAGCGCCTTCAGCAGTTTGGCGACGGCGAGCGGCTGTAACTCCGCCTCCGTTTCGACCAGAATGCCGCGATCCGCGCCAATTGCCATCGCCGTGCGCAACGTCTCCTGACAGGCGTTCGTGCCGCACGATACCGCGATCACTTCGCTCACCACGCCTTTCTCCCTCAGGCGCACCGCTTCTTCGACGGCGATCTCATCGAACGGATTGATGCTCATCTTGACGCTGGCGAGATCGACGCCCGAGCCATCCGACTTCACCCGTACCTTGACGTTGAAGTCCACCACGCGTTTGACCGCGACCAATGCTTTCATCTGTTAGCTCCCAAACCAGTCTTTCTCATTTGATAACACTTACGCTTCGGGCTGGTAGCCAAGCCCGTGCTCGCGCATGCGTGCAACAGCGGCTTCGTCGAAGCCCCAATCGTGCAATGCGGCAAGGCCACGTTCGCCGCGCTGCGGCGCAGGCTTGGCAATCGCCGAGGGCGTCGCGGAAAAACGCGGCGCGGGAGCGGGCTGGACCACACCGGCCACCTCGACAAAGCTGCCACGTGCGCGATGCTGTGGATGCGACGGCGCCTCTGAAAAACTGAGCACCGGCGCGACGCACGCGTCGCTGCCTTCGAACACCGCGCACCACTCGTCACGCGTGCGCGTGAGAAATGCCGCAGTAAAGCTTTCGCGCAGCGCGGGCCAACCGCTGCGATCGTGCTGCCCCGGCAGACCGGCATCCGCGAGTCCGAGCTTGTTCAGCAACTCCGCGTAGAAGCGTGACTCGACCGCGCCGACCGCCATGTATTGACCATCTTGCGTGCGATAGCTGTCATACCAGGGCGTACCGCCGTCCAGCAGATTGCTGGCGCGCTCTTCCCGCCAGTTGCCTGAAGCGAGCAGCCCCCAGATCACCGAGCCGAGTTGCGCCGCTCCCTCGATCATCGCAGCGTCGACGACCTGACCTTCGCCACCGCGCTGCACATTGAACAACGCAGCCACGACGCCCAGGGCAAGCAGCATGCCGCCACCGCCATAGTCGCCCACGAGGTTCAGCGGCGGCACCGGCGGGCCGTCTGCGCGGCCGATGCCCGACAGCACGCCGGACAGCGCGATGTAGTTCAGATCGTGCCCCGCACGCTCGGCCAGCGGACCCGTTTGCCCCCATCCCGTCATGCGCCCGTACACGAGGCGCGGGTTGCGCGCCAGTGCGGCTTGCGGGCCGAGACCAAGGCGCTCCATGGTGCCCGGGCGAAAGCCTTCGATCACGACGTCGGCACGCGACATCAGATCCAGCGCGGCTTCGACGGCCTGGGGTTGCTTCAGATCGAGCGTGACCGAGCGACGGCCACGCCCTGTGACGTCCGCACGCTTGCCGTTGGTCTTCGGACCCAGATCGGCAGGGGGCAGCGGCCGGTCGATACGCAATACGTCCGCGCCCATATCGGCCAGCAACATGGCGCCAAACGGCCCCGGACCGATTGCCTCGAACTCCAGCACGCGAATACCGCTCAAAACACCCATCGTCCCTCCACTCTCCGTTTTACATGACGGCACGCCGCGCGCACCGCTGTGAATTGGCGCCCACCGTTGAAGTCGGCCTTGCCTGAGTAGAAGTAAGCCAGAATGCGCGTCAACCGGCACCACCCCCGCCGGGTGGCCGGGCGGGTCAATCTTTTCTCAACGGTCTGCAAGCGGCGCTCTGCGTGTCATTAGCTAACCTGTCGATCCTGACCTGCCCAGTACTTTGCACGAATGGCTTTCTTATCGACCTTGCCGATCGCCGTCAGAGGCAAATCCGTTTCGAAGAATATGGCCTTCGGCGCCGATACAACGCCCTTGCGCGCGGTAACGAACTCGATCAGCGCGCGTTCGCTCACCGTCGCCGTTGGCTTCAGCACGACCACGGCAGTGACCGCTTCGCCCCACTTCGGGTCCGGCACGCCGATCACGGCAGACATGGCCACCGCTGGATGGAGCGCGAGACAATTCTCCACTTCGCTGGAATAGACATTGAAACCGCCGGAAATAACCATGTCCTTGACCCGATCGACCAGATACAGATAGCCCTCGGCATCCATGCGGGCCATGTCGCCCGTGTGCAGCCAGCCGCCGGCGAAGGCCTTGTCGGTTTCGTCCGGCCGATTCAGGTAACCCGACATGACCAGCGACCCACGCACGCAAAGCTCGCCGGTTTCGCCAACTGGCACCTCTACGTGATCGGCACCGAGCAGTTTGACGTCGTTGCCGGGAAGCACACGGCCACAGGAAGCCAACAGATGCGGCCTGGCGGGATCGTGCTCGTCCGAGCGCAGATAACTCACGGTCATTGGAGCTTCCACCTGACCATATATCTGCCCGAAAATCTGTCCAAACTTTTTCAGCCCCTCGGCCAGATGCGCGGGCGCGATGGGAGACGCCCCGTACCAGAGGCGTTGCAGACTCGATATGTTGAAGTCGCCGAGCACCGTCGAGTCGAGCAGGCCGTAGATCTGGCTGGGCACAAGAAACGTGCAGGTAATGGCGTGGGCCTGAATCGTCTCGAGGAATCGCTCCGGCTGGTACTTGTCCATAAAGAAGACAGTGCCACCGCGCAAAAAGGTGGGAAGGATGAACGCGCCCGCAGCGTGGGAGATCGGTGTTGCCGCGAGAAAACGAGGCTGCGCCGGCCATTCCCAGCACGCCAGTTGCTGCAGTGTCATCGTTACGATGGTGCGATGACGCTGAAGCACGCCCTTCGATTGACCCGTTGTACCGCCGCTATAGGAGATCTTGGCAATGTCGTCGGGCTGGGGGTCGTATTGCGCATCGGAAGCATCCATGCTGGCCGCGGCGACCCCGATATCTGTTCCAAACGAAGACAGGCCCAGCGTGAGTATGTGCTCGACGATGCCCCGGCTTGCCAATGCCGCTCCGCGCACGGCGTAGCGTGCAGCGTCCACCACCAGCGCTTTCATTTCGCTATCGCGCAGCACAAAGGCATGATCCTGCTCGGAGCCAAGCGGATGCAGCGGGATAAGGCGCAGTCCGAATAGTTGTGCGGCGATCAGCACGACCACGGCATCAGGACTGTTGCCTGACAATAGCCCGATACCATCCTGGTGGCGAAGTCCGATGGACTCAAAATAAGCCACCATGCGCCTGCAACGGGACGCAAGCTCATCATAAGTTAGCCGTACGCCATCACCCACAAGAGCTTCGCGCGACGCAAAGGCCTTGAAGGCGGAACGGTACAGTGCGCCCACCGTGGCGCCTTCATGCGGGGCAATCTTGCTGGGCATGCCAACGTCCTTTTTTGCTGTAGCACTCGGGCACGCAGGATCGCAGCTGCGCCCGAATCGTTGTGCCGCCTCGCGCCAGGCACGAGGCGGCCAATAGAGTCGAACCACGCTCGCGCGTGTGACGGTTCACGCGAGGTCCGAAGGGAATTCGACCGCTGGGGAGCCGTGGGTCGAGGAACGCTTCAGCCACAACGCCACCGCCTGGATCAGCAGTGGAATCGCCAGCAGCGTGAACACCGTACTCACGTCGAGATTGAATTTCAGCATCAGGCCGCCCGCAACCGGACCCAACATGCCGCCGAACCGGCCGATGCCGGTCATCCACGACACACCGGTCGTGCGTCCGCTGGTTGGATAGAACGACGCAGCCAGCGCCGCCATCGACATGACCGCACCATTCACACACACGCCTGCAGCAAACGTACTAACTGCGAGTAGCGCCAGATTGCCCTTTTGCTCGCCGAGTAGCGGGAGGGCCAGCGCCCCGATGGCAACGGCGATTGCTACCACCCTGCTCTTCTCGAACCGACCCATCAACCACCCGAGGAAAAGACTGCCTCCGGCACCGCCCAGCGAAAACAGGCTGGTAATGAACGAAGCCTGACTGGTGGTAATGCCACTGCCGCGAAGCAACAGCGGCATCCAGCCGTTCAACAGGTAAAACACAAACGCAGCACAGAAGTACGCGCACCACAGCATCAACGTACCGAACCGGAAACCGCGCGATAAAATCACCGATACGCCCCGCTTTTGCCGGGTTTCCACGTCTTCCGAAAGCACGAAGCGAGCCCCGTCGAAGGATGCATCCGGGGCGATGCGTCGCAGCACCGAGGCCACGCGTTCAGCCGGCCAGCCTCGCGACACCATGAATCGAAGCGGCTCGGACAGCACGAATATCGACAGCACCGCGACGACAAGCGGCATCACACCGCCGATGACGAAAATGCTCGCCCAGCCAAACGCAGGGATCGCGACCGCCGCGATCAGTCCACACACCGCCGCACCCAGCATGACGCCGCAATTCACGAAATTGACGAGAAGCGGACCGCGGCGAGTTGGCGTGTATTCGTACACAATCGTGAGCGCCACAGGCATCGCCGCCCCCAACCCCATGCCGGTGATAAAGCGCAGTCCCGCGAGTGCTGCAACGCCGCCCGCGAACGCGGTCAGGATGCTCCCAATTGCGGACGTCATCATCATGACGATCAACACCCGCTTAGGGCTGCTCCAGTCTGAAAGCACGCCTCCGAGCAGCGCGCCGACCGTCATTCCCAGCACGCCGGCACTCATCGCAGTGCCCAGTTGTGCTTTCGTAATATGCCACTCACCAACCAGCGACGGCGCCGCGTAGCCGATGGCGACAATGTCGTACGCGTCGACCGTGAGAATCAGAAAACACAACGCGATCACCAGCCATTGATATAGCGAGAAGCGTCGGTCGTCGATGAACTGCTTTACGTCTATTGTCTGCGATGCTAAAGGCATGCCTGTCTCCTGATTTTATCGGACCGTCAAATTCACAACGCTATGAAAATCTCTTCATTCATGGCATGCGGTCGCGAGGCGTGTCGTTCAGGCCACTGGCGCCGGCTGGCAATACGCGTCCACGTCAACAACGCGCCGCGCGAACGCGCGTGCCGCGAGCGCCGCATCGCTCATCAATTGCTCGACGATCTGCGCGGCCGGAACAATCGCATCCGCGAAACCACCGGCTGGGCCAAGCGACACGATGCCCGCGTCGACGTCACCCTCCTGATAGACCCGTTGCCGCGTGCGCGACGACAGGATCAGATCGCCGAAGTCGCTGTGCTGGCGAGCACCCGTGGCTTCGAGCCGCTGGACCTCGCGCGCGGCCTTGTTGTCCATCACGCGCCAGGTGTCGCCGAGCGAGGCGAGAATCGCAGTCGAACAATGCGCGTCGGCGGCGACGATGCGCTGCTTCAATGCATCATGAGCAACGATTTCCGAGGCGACCATGAAGCGGCTGCCCATCACCACGCCATCGGCGCCGAGTGCGAGGGCCGCGGCAATCTGCCGTCCATTGCCGATGCCGCCGCCGATCACAAGTGGAATCCGAACCTGCTCGAGCGCATAAGCACCATTCACAAATGCGGACAACTGATTGGCGCCAGGATGTCCGCCTTCTTCGAGACCGACCAGCGCGACCGCGTCCACACCGAGGCGTTGCGCGGTCACTGCATGGCGCACGCTCGGACATTTGTGGATCAGCAAGCCGCCGCCCCGTTGAATCGGCTCGACCAGTTGCTCCGGCGAGGCGCCCGCGCTTTCGAAGTGACGCACACCTTCTTCGAGCGCGATTCTGATCCAGCCGGCAACATCGCGATTCAGATTCTCGCGACGCGATAGAGTCAGATTCACGCCGAAGGGCCGGCCATCGGTCAGCCTCCGGCAGCGGCGCAGATCGTTTCGCAACGCATCCGCATTGCTGAACGAGCGCGCGGTGATAAAGCCCATCGCACCGGCATTCACCACGGCCGCGACGATGCCCGACTCGCCGAGGTGATGCATCCCGCCGAGCAGGATCGGATGCCGGATGCCGAAGCAATCGGTAATGCGTGTACGAAAGCTTTGCATAATCACCCTCTCACGAGAATCATTGCGAGCGCCCGCGGCATCGCGCAGCAGACGCTCGCGGCCGCGCTATCCATTGAATGACGGCGAGCGCTTGCCGATAAACGCGGCGACCGCCTCGCGATGATCGGCCGTCTGATGCGAGAGCGCCTGATAAGCCGCCGACATTTCCAGCAGCGTGTCCAGCCGGCAATGCATGCCTTCGCGCAGCAATCGCTTGGCAAGCCGCACTGCGTGGGGCGGGTTGGCGGCAATCGATCGCGCGAGACCCTGAGCGGTCGCGAGCAGCGCGTCGTGCGGCACGACGCGGGAGACCAGATTCCATTCGAGCGCCTGTTGCGCATCGATCATCTGGCCGGTGAAGGTCAACTCCGCGGCGCGCGACAGCCCGACGATGCGCGGCAGCAGCCATGCGCCGCCGTCGCCGGGAATGATGCCCAGCTTGACGAAGCTCTCGGCGAATTTCGCGAGTTCGGACGCGATGCGGATGTCGCACATGCAGGCGAGATCGAGTCCCGCGCCGATCGCCGCGCCGTTCACGGCGGCGATGACCGGCACCTCCAGATTGAACAGTGCCAGCGGCAGTTGCTGGATGCCGCGCCGGTAGTCCTGGCGAATCTCCATACCAGGCACGCCGCCCGACGCATGCCGTTCCATGTCGTGGATATTGCCGCCGGATGAGAACGCCGTGCCGGCGCCCGTCAGGATCACGGCCCGCACGGAACGGTCGGCTTCGATTCGCGCGATCGCCGCGAGAAACTCCGCCACCGCCGTGTTGCCGGTGAGCGGATTGCGCCGCTCCGGTTCGTTCATCGTCAGCGTGACGATGTGTCCGTCCTGTTCGTAGTTCAGAAATGGGTTCATAGGATTTCTAATCGTCTCCGCTGCTTTAAAGGTTTGTCGCCGACGCCTGCGCGGCGCGAACAGAGGGCCTGCCAACCCTTCATTCGCTCAGGCGGCCACGCCGTACGGCGCGGTGCGCGCGAAGTCCGCGATGTTGGCTTGATGTTGCGTAAGGACGGCGTTTCCCACCATGCGATTCCAGAACGTCTCCGAGCCATCCGTCATGCGCCATTCGTGCAGCCTGCGCGTATACAGCTGGAGATCGTATTCGGCAGTGACGCCGATCGCGCCATGCAACGCATGCGCCGTCGACGCCACCAGCGGCACCGCCATGCTCGTGCGCGCTTTGGCGATCGCCGTCGCGAGTCGTTCAGGCACCGCGCCCGCGCCGGAGAACGCCAGCTCGGACGCGATGCCCGCCGACGCCACGTGCTGGGCCATCACGCTCAACTGATGCTGCACGGCCTGGAATTTGCCAATCGACTTGCCGAATTGCGAGCGGTCGTTGCAGTACTGCAGCGTCATCGCGAACACGCGATCCATCGCCCCGGCGATGGCGGCTGCATGAATCGCCGCACTGAAAAGCAGCACCTCGCCCCCATTCGAGCCGAGCGGCGCGGGGACAGCCACGGGACGCCAACTGAGCGCACCGGACAAGCTGCCGTGCACGCCGCATGGCTTGCGCTCGGCTCGCGCTGCGTCGAGCAGCAGCAGATCGCCGTCGACGTTGGCCAGCACGTAATCGCTGGTCATTCCGAACGGCACCTGAGACGCTTCCAGTGAGCCGTCCTCGCGACGGCGGCAGGCGCCGGCAAGCGTCGTCATGCCGGCAGGCGCCGCGACCCCGGTGCCGCGCAGTAGCGCGCGCGCCGCGATACTCTGCGCCAGCGGCACCGGTACCGCATAGCGGCCAAAGGCCGTGAAAACCGGCGCGATCGCCGGCAGCGCCAGGCCGGCGCCGCCCACGCTTTCCGGCGTCAGCAACTCCATGAATCCGGCCTCCTCCACGGCGTTCCAGATCGACGCGGGCACGCCGCCGTTTTCGATCGCGCGGATCGCTTCGGATGTCGCGCGGTCGCGCAGGATAGCTTCAATGGCTTCGGTGAACATGCGGGTCTCTTTCCTGATCCAGATGGGTTAGCGCAAACCAAGTCCGCGCGCGATCATGCCGCGCAACACTTCGCGCGTGCCGCCGCGCAGCGAGAAGGTCGGCGAGATCTGGCTGAGGTAGGCCACCGTGCGATACAGCTCGGGGTCGATGGTCTGGGCGGGGTCCGCGCTGAGCGCGGCTTCCAGTTGCGCGGGAATGGCCTGTTCGAACTCGGTGCCGATGTCCTTGACGAGTGCAGCTTCGACCACCGGACTTTCGCCGCGCGCGAGTCGCGCCGTGACCGCGATCGACAGGCTTCGCAACGTGGCGAGTTGCGTCGCGAAGGAGCCGAGCAACGCAAGTTCGGCGTCGTTGGCGCCGTGGCGGCGTAGTTGCGCGCTCCAGCAGTCAAGCAACACGACGCTCGAATAGAGCCGTTCGGGGCCGCTGCGCTCGAAGGCGAGTTCGGCCGTCACCTGCTGCCAGCCGGCGCCTTCGTCGCCGATCAACGCAGCGTCGGCGAGGAATACGTCGTCGAACGTCACTTCGGAGAAGTGCGCGTCGCCGGTGAGATCCTCGATCGGCCGCACGTTGACGCCGGGCAGCGACAGATCGACGATGAATTGCGATAGACCCTTCTGCCGGTCTTCCGGTACGCCTGACGATCGCACCAGCGCGATCATGTACTGGCAATGCTGCGCGTTGGTCGTCCAGATCTTGCGCCCGGTCAGACGCCAGCCGCCCTCGCAACGCACCGCACGCGTGCGCACGCTCGCGAGGTCTGAACCCGCGTCGGGCTCACTCATGCCGATGCAGAAGAACGCGCTCGCGGCACAGATGCGCGGCAGGTAGAAGTCCTTTTGCGCCTCAGTGCCGTAGCGCAGAATCAGCGGACCGCTTTGACGGTCGGCGATCCAGTGCGCGGCGACCGGCGCGCCCGCTGCCAACAGCTCCTCGACCAGCACGAAGCGACGGAACGCGTCCATGCCCGCACCGCCGTAACTCGCCGGCAGGGTCAGCCCGATCCAGCCGCGCGCCGCGAGGCGTCGGCTGAAGCCCGCGTCGAACCCCATCCAGGAGCGGGCCCGCACATCGGCTGGCGCAGGCGGCAGGTGTTCGTCGAGAAAACGCTTCACGTCCGCACGAAAAGCTTCTGCGTCAGCGGGCAGCGCCGTCAGGTGAAATGCATCCAACAGGTTGTTCACGTCTCACTCCAGATTTTTTGTCATCGCCTCAGTGCCGCAGGCTATGAAGCCGCCCGCTTCGCCTGCGCGTCGTAGCGTTCACGCAATGCCTGCTTGTACAGCTTGCCGGTAGGCAGCCGAGGCATCGTGTCGATGAAATCGATCGAACGCGGCACCATGTAGCGCGCCACCCGCGTGCGCAGGTAGGCGAGGAGTTGTTCCGCGAGTGCTTCCGATGGCGCCACGCCGGGCGCCGGTTCGACGATCGCTTTGACCTGCTCGCCCATCTCCGCATCGGGCACGCCGATCACCGCCGCATCCTGCACATCGGGATGCACGGCGAGCGCGTCTTCGATCGCTTGCGGATAGATGTTGACGCCGCCCGAGATGATCATGAACGCCTTGCGATCGGTCAGATACAGATAGCCGTCGCTGTCGACATGGCCGATGTCGCCGACGGCGGTCCATGCCGGATGGCGGGGGTGCTGAGCGGCGCGTGTCTTGTCCGGATCGTTGTGGTAATGAAAAGGCAACTGGTCCCGCTCGAAATAGACGAGGCCGGTTTCACCCACCGGCAGCTCGTTGCCTTCGTCGTCGCAGATATGAATGACGCCGAGCAACGCGCGGCCGACTGAACCCGGATGCGCGAGCCACTCCTCAGTGTTGAGCGTGGTCACGCCGTTGCCTTCGGTCGACGAGTAATACTCTTCGATGATCGGCCCCCACCAGTCGATCATCTGCCGCTTGATCTGCTGCGGGCACGGCGCGGCCGCATGAATCGCCACCCGATGGCTCGACAGGTCGAAAGCATGGCGTACCTCGGGGTCGAGCTTGAGCAGGCGGATCAGCATGGTCGGCACCCACTGGCTATGCGTGACGCGATAGCGTTCGATCGCCTGCAGCGCATCGAGCGGATCGAACTTCTCCATGAAGACGACGGTGCCGCCGCCGAACTGCGTCTCCAGCCCGTAGCCGAGCGGCGCGGTGTGATAGAGCGGCGCCGGTGAGAGATATACGGTTTGCGCGTCGAAGCCGTAACGCTCGAATTGCGGACGGCGCGCGGAACCAGAGCCATCGGTTACCCGCCCCTGGGGCTGCGCGCGAATGATGCCCTTGGGACGCCCGGTCGTGCCCGAGCTATAAATCATCGTCGCGCCCAGCCATTCGTCGGCAAGACGGGTCGCTGGGTATTGACCTGTGAGCGCTTCGTAGCTGTCCCAGCCGGGGATGGTGCCGTCCACCATCAACCGCAAACGGCACGTCGGCATCATGCCGGTCAGCTCGGCCGCAAGCTCACGCATTGCATACGAACTGACCACCACTTGCGCATTGCTGTCCTCAATAATGCCCGCCGCTTCCGTCGCGGTCAGAAACCGGTTGACCGGCGTGATCATCAGACCCGAACGCAGCGCCGCCCAGCACACCTCGAAGCAGCGCATGTTGTTCTCGAACACCATCGCGATATGGTCGCCGCGCCGCAGTCCCGCGGCGTACAGACATTGCGCGAAGCGATTCGAACGCTCGTCGAGTTCGCGATAGGTCAGAACGTCGCCGTTCGTGCTGTTGATCGCGGCGGCCTTATTCGGCGTCGATCCGGCATGGTCGCCGAGGTACTTCGGGATCCTGCTCATGCACACTCTCCTGCAATGCGACACGGTTTAAAGCGCTTACGCCACCGCCGCCGGAATCTCACCGGAGGTCAACGCATTCGGCTCGGCCTGTTCCACCAGTTCCGGGATCAACGCACTGAGTTCGGCGGCATCCCAGCGCCCGTCCTTTTCGATGCGCGGGCCGGCACTCCAGCCTTCTGCAACCGTAATGCGGCCGCCGCGCACGCCGAATACCCGGCCGGTAATACTGCTCGACGCATTGCTGCCAAGCCATGCCACCAGCGGCGCGACGTTGCCGGCGTCCAGCGGATCGAAGCCGGGTGCGGCGCCCGCCGTGAATTCGTCGCGCCGCGCCGCGAAGATATCTTCGGTCAGGCGGCTCATCGCGGTCGGGTAGATCGCGTTCACGGTGACACCGTAGCGCTCCAGTTCACGTGCGGCAATCACCGACATGGCCGCGATGCCCGCTTTCGCCGCGCCATAGTTGGCCTGGCCTGGGTTGCAATACAGCCCCGACGACGAACTGGTGTTGATGAGCCGCGCGACCCGCTGGCGACCCGCCTTGGCCTCGTCGCGCCAGTATGCGGCGGCGTGGCGTGACGGTGCGAAGGTGCCGCGCATGTGCACGCGAATCACCGAGTCCCAGTCTTCCTCGCTCATGTTGGCAAGCGTGCGATCGCGCAGAATGCCGGCGTTATTGACCAGCACGTCGAGTCCGCCAAACACGGAGATCGCCGTGTCGATCATGTTTTTCGCGCCTGCCCAGTCGGCCACGTCGTCGAAGTTCGCGACAGCTTCGCCGCCAAGCGCTTCGATTTCGGCGACGACATCGAGCGCGGGGCCGCTCGCCGAACCGGAGCCATCGCCTTTGCCGCCAAGATCGTTGACGACGACTTTCGCGCCCTGGCGGGCGAACTCCAACGCGTATTCGCGTCCGAGGCCTCGTCCGGCGCCGGTGACGATCACAACGCGATTTTTGCAAAGCTGCTGCATGGCGAATCCTCAATACTGTTTGCTAGGTAAGTTGGCGCGGGGCACGACGTGCCCCTTCTGTACTCGCGGGTTCAGTGCTTGCCGTACAACGTCACCACGCACGCGCCGCCAAGGCCGAGGTTGTGTTGAAGGGCAAGCCTCGCGCCCTGCACCTGGCGCTGGTCGGCGGTGCCGCGCAGCTGGTGGGTCAGCTCATAACACTGCGCAAGACCGGTCGCGCCCAGTGGATGTCCCTTGGAAAGCAGACCGCCCGACGGATTGACGACCACCTTGCCGCCATACGTGTTGTCACCGTCGCTGACGAACTTTTCGGCGCCGCCTTCCGGACAGAACCCGAGCGATTCGTAGCAGATGACTTCGTTGTGCGCGAAACAGTCGTGCAGTTCGCACACGTCGACGTCTTCTGGTCCAATGCCCGCTTTCTCGTAGACCTTGTTCGCAGCCGAGCGCGTCATATGCGTGCCCACGTAATTGAGCATCGACGGCGGATCGAACGAAGCGGGCGGATCAGTAGTCAACGCCTGCGCAACGATCTGCACATCCGTGCGCAAGTTGTGCTTCTTCGCGAACTTCTCCGAGACGAGAATCGCCGCGGCGCCGCCGCAGGTCGGCGGACAGGCCATCAGGCGTGTCATCACGCCGGGCATCAGCACCGTGTCGTTCATCACGTCTTCGGTCGTCACCTGTTTGCGAAACAGCGCCAGCGGGTTGTTCGCCGCGTGGCGGCTCGCCTTGGCGCGCACCGCCGCGAAGGTTTCCATGCGCGTGCCGTAGCGCTGCATGTGTTCGCGGCCCGCGCCGCCGAACGTGCGCAGCGCCTGTGGGAGGTGCGCGAGGTCAGCCGTGAGCCCATGCATGATCGGCACGAAGCGTGCTCGCGTCACCGGACGGTCGTCCCAGTGCGACTTCAGCGCGCCGGCCTGCATCTGCTCGAAACCGAGCGCCAGGACGCAGTCGGCGTCGCCGGTGGCGATTGCCTGACGCGCGAGATAGAGCGCGGTCGACCCCGTCGAGCAATTGTTGTTGACGTTGACGATGGGAATGCCCGTCATGCCCACTTCGTACAGCGCGGTCTGGCCGCACGTGGAGTCGCCGTAGACGTAACCGGCGAACGCCTGCTGCACGAGATCGTAGGCAATGCCCGCATCGGCCAGCGCGCGGCGGGTCGCTTCGGCGCCCATTTCGGTGTAGCTCTGGCTGGCCCCCGGTTTGGCGAACTGGATCATCCCGACGCCCGCCACCAGTACTTTTTCGCTCATGATGCTTCCTCGAAAGATAGGGAGACTTACAGCTTGCGCGAGATCAGGTCGCGCAGCACCTCGCTGGTCCCGCCGAAGATGCGTGTCACCCGCATATCGGCAAACGCGCGGGCAATCGGATACTCCAGCATGTAGCCGTAACCGCCGTGCAGCTGGACCATTTCGTCGATGCACTTCCACATCGCTTCTGTCGCGAACAGCTTCGCGATGGCCGCTTCCTGCAACGTGAGCTTGCGCTCCATATGCTCGCGGATGTAGTAGTCGACGAGCGTGCGGACCGCGACGGCCTGGGCCTTCACATCGGCAAGCTTGAATTTGGTGTTCTGGAAGTCCCACACGGTTTGATTGAACGCGCGGCGGTCCTTCACGTATTGCAGCGTCAGTTCGAGTTGCCGTTCCAGCTTCGCGGCGCAATACACCGCGATGATCAGGCGCTCCTGCGGCAGTTCTTCCATCAGGTGAATGAAGCCGCCGTTCTCGTTGCCGATCAGGTTGCTGGCCGGCACCCGTACGTTGTCGAAGAACAGTTCGGCGGTATCGGCCGCGGCCTGCCCCACTTTCTCCAGCTTGCGGCCCCGGCGAAAGCCCGCGCGCTCGGTTTCGACCATGATGAGACTGACGCCCTTCGCGCCCGCCGACGGGTCTGTCTTGCAGACCACCACCACCATGTCGCAGTTCAGGCCGTTCGAGATAAAGGTCTTGCTGCCGTTGATGACGTAGTCGTCACCATCGCGTACGGCGGTCGTGCGGATGGATTTCAGATCGGAGCCGGTGCCGGGTTCGGTCATCGCGATGGCGAGAATCTTCTCGCCGCGGCAGATCGGCGGCAACCAGTTGCGTTTCTGTTCTTCTGTGCCGAGGCGCGCGATGTAGGGCGCGGTGATATCCGAATGCACGGAATAACTGAAGCCCGAAACACCGGCGCGATGCAGCTCTTCCGCGACGATCGCCGAATGACCGAAATCGCCGCCGCCGCCGCCATATTCTTCGGGAACGGTCACACATAGCAGGCCTTCCCGGCCGGCCTTCAGCCAGGTCTCACGGTCGACGCAACCGGCTTCGTCCCACTGCGCCTGACGCGGCAGACACTCGCGCTCGAAGAAACGCCGCGCGGTTTCGCGCAGCATTTCGTGGTCCTCGCGATAGACATTACGCTTGACTTCCACCTCACGCTCCTCGTCGATTGATTGCGATGGCAGCGCTTGATGGATAACCGGCGCGCTGCTTTCATGAGGCTATTCTGCGCGGCGGCGGCGAAAAAAAGCCTACCCCGGTGGAGTAGGCGGCACGGGAAAATCGTGGGTAGGGATGAGACGCGGCTATCCCGCGCTCAGGTCGCGCATCCTGGCGACAGCGCCGTCGCGCCCGGACACGTCGAGCTTTCGGTAGATGTTTTTCAAATGCCACTTCACCGTGTCGAGCGATACATCCATCACACGGGCAATCTTCTTGTTCGGCAGTGCGAGCGCGAGAAGATTCAGCACCTCACTTTCACGTTCGCTGAGCAGCCCGAGCGCCCCATCGGCGCCTGGCGCTCTGGATTCGACTGGCACACGCGCCTGTCCCGCCTCCGTCAAACGCTGCACGTAAAAAGCTAGCACCGGATCGAAAGTCTCGTCTGCCAGCAGAGCGCCGAGCATCTCCTGCGGCTGGCCTGGCACGTCGAGCAGGCTGCGCATCAGGCCAAGCCGGTGTCCCAGACGCAACGCCGCGATGAGATGGTCGCGGGCGGCTTGATGGTTGTGCCGCCCCGTCTCCGCCATCGACATCTGCATGCGCAGACCCGCCACACGACACCACCGTCCGCCCGCTTCCGAAAGCGCGCCAAGCGGCCTGAGGCGCTCCATCGCGCCGTCGAAGTCGTTCATGTGCAGACACATGGCGATACGCGCAAGATCGGCACACACGCTGATTTCCCATGCCGTGCTACGCACGGCGCCCGAATAACGTTTCGCCAGCGCTTCGCAACTCAGCAGGGCCGCGTCGGCTTCGTCGATCCTTCCCTCTTCCAGCAGCCAGCGCGAGCGCAGCAGGAGCGCATTGGCCAGCAACCGATCCACCCGATGGTGCTTCGCGTAGTCCTCGAGACGCCCGATACACTCGTGCGCTTCGAGCCGTCGCCCAGCGAGCCAGTGCGCATTTGCCAGCACCAGCATGGCGCGCAATACGGTGTCCGGAATCGACACGCGCTCGAGCACGTCGATGCGATTTTCCAGCAGCGGCAGCGCGGCCTCGACATCATTCAGCTCGTAAAGCGCCTCACCAAGCAGCGCGGCCGCCATGCACGCGATACCCACATACGCGGCGCCCTGCTTTTCCGCTTCGTTCAGCACGTCGCAGAAGACACGCTCGGCGAGCAGCACCTGGCCTTCGGCGGCATGCGTCATGCCTTCCATGCAGCGCCCCAGCAGGATGCCGCGCGGCGCCCCGTCATGCGGCGCGCCCTCCTCCAGAACCTTGCGGGCCTGATCGTATTCACCGCGGTGGATGAACATCCACGAGAGGACATTGCCACGTCCCGCGAAGGTGAAATCGTCGGCATCAGGCGGAACGCGCTGCAGTTCCGGCAGCAAGGCCACCACCGAATCGGTGTCGTCGCGCTGCAAGGCCAGTCCGCCGCGCAGCAGCGCGAGCGCGTAGCGCTGACGCGAGCCGCGGCGCTCACCGCGAGATTCGATGTGCTGAATGCTCTGCAAAAGCGCGTCGGTTTCCCCGGCATACATTTGCAGGTACGCCTGCACGACATGCAAATCGAAGCGCGCCGTGACCTGTTCGGGCGGCAGCCGGCGTATCAGTCCTGCGAGTTGCCTCAGCTCGCCGCGCGCGAGCAGCTTGTGGGCATAGCCTTCCACCATGTTCGCAGCCGCCTGGGCGTCGTCGGCGAGTACGGCGTGATGGACGGCTTCGTCGACGTAACCTTGCGCATCGAACCAGTGCCACGCGGCGATATGCAGTTCGCGCTGGTCCGCGCTCGAGAGCCCGGCGATCCGGCGCAGCAGAACTTCGCGCAACAACGGGTGCAGGCGATACCATGTTGCGCGATCCGTTCCCCCGCCGATCTGCGTAATGAACAGGTTGTCTGCGTCGAGGCGGCCGAGTCTGCCGGCGATCTCGCCGGCGCTGCCCGCTTGTTTCAGCAACTTCGCGCACAGCGGCGCGCAAAAGCGACTGCATACAGCCGCATGGGTGAGCAGTCGCAGGTCGTCGCTCGCAAGACGCACCAGCACCTCACGCTCGAAATAGCGTGCGAAAGCTGCGGCGTCGCGCACCTCGATCGGTGCAAAAGCCGCGCCTCGCTTTGCCTTGAGGTCGATCGCGAACAGTTGCAAGCCAGCGGCCCAGCCATCGGTCAGCTCGTGCAGCGCCCGAGCGTCGCGTTTGTCGATTCGGCCCAGCTGTTCGCACAGGAACTGCTCGGATTCCTCCGGCGAAAACCGCAGATCACGAAGACCGATCTCGGCGGCAAGACCCTGTGAGCGCAGACGCGCCAGCGACAGCGGCAGCGCGCGACGCGAGGCCAGCGCCACGTGAAATTGCGCGGGCGCGTAGTCGAGAAGCCATCGTAACGCCTCGAAAATCCGTGGATCCTCGAGATATTGAACGTCATCGAGCATCATCATCAGGTCGCGCTTGCGGCTCGCCATGCCGCGCACGAGCGTAATCACCCAGTGTTCCGCCGCGCAATGGTCGCCGTCGCGCCCCGCGAGGAGTTCCGCTTCGCGCGTAATGGACTCGTCGACGCTAGCGAGGCTCGCCAGCAGGCCGCTAAAGAACGAGGTCAAATCGTTGTCTTCCGGCCCCAGTGACAGCCACGCCACATCGAAGTCCAGCGTCAGCATCGCCTGTCGCCAGGCAAGCATCGCGCTGGTCTTGCCGCTTCCCGCCGGCCCCTGAATCACCACGCAACGCTGGCGTCGCGCTTCGATCAGTCGTGCCATCAACGCCTGGCGAGGCATCAACTGACGCGCCCCACGCGGTGGGACGAGCTTGGTGCTGGTGACGTGCTCGGCCGCACGATTAGCGCAAGCACTCGCTTCTGACTGGAGTTCGCCGGAATTTGACATGCTGAAAAGCCTGGGGAGCGCATGAGCCCGTGAGCGGGGCACATCGTAATGAGGGACTGCACCGGTGGGATTATAGGTTTGTAGTACGACGTTCCGGAGCATTTGCCTCATGACCCACCCAATACGGGTGGGTCACGCCGGCGGCCTGAAATTTGCGCCCTTTCGCGGGCAATCACTTACCAGGCATCACGTTCAGATAACATCCGCCGGCTATTTGCGAGGCCGGTGCGCAAGCGCGATCGCGTCAAGCCCCGCCATCACGAAGCGGATAAAGTCTTCCGCCAGCGCGTTCTTGTCCCCTGCGGCTGCGGGCAGCAACGCAGCCTGCATCTGCCTGGGTGCAATCATCAGTGCGATGCACGGCAGCACCGTAAACATCACGGCCCGCTGCACCACAGGTGTAGTCGGGTCCAATCCCAGCACTTCGCCGATCAGCTTCAGCATGAATGCGGCCTTGGGCCGCACGGCTTTCTCAATGAGCGCCGGAATGGCTTTCGATGGCGACAGCACCTCGCGCAGCATCAGCATGAATCCCCAAGGCGTGCCCGCGTGGGTCGACAGACCGA
This sequence comes from uncultured beta proteobacterium, assembly GCA_963738755.1. Taxonomy (GTDB): domain Bacteria; phylum Pseudomonadota; class Gammaproteobacteria; order Burkholderiales; family Burkholderiaceae; genus Paraburkholderia. The sequence continues at coordinate 276,093 of CAVTXZ010000016.1, read as the reverse complement.
CAAAGCGGGACAGCACCGCGCGAAGTTGGTCCTTTGGATCATTCAGACCCGTTGCAGCCGCAACCAGTTCGTCGAGACCCACGACCTGCCGGTGCGCCTCGATCAGCGCTGCTTCGTAAAGCGCCTCCCTGCTGCCGAAATGATAGTTGACCGACGCCATCGGCGTGCCGGCACGCTCGCAGATTTCCTTGCTGGTCGCATCCGCGAAACCGCGTTCGGCGAACACGCGCCCGGCGATATCGAGCAGATGATTGCGGGTTGCCGCGCCGTCGGGGCGCGAAGCCCGCCTTGGCTGGGTAGCGGCCGTTTTTTTCCTGGCTGTTGGCATGATGGAAGGAATCGATCCGGAAAATAGTTTGAATTTGAATTCAAATTCGCATATCATCCATTCTACTTCATCGGCGTCCGGCTCGCGAAATTGGCGGTCATACGTACGCTCCAATTGCAGCCTCTCATTGCGGAGTCAGACATGAACCGTATTTCCAGCACCGCCGTTCTCGTGCTGCTCGCCGCCGCGCTGTCGGCCTGTTCGCGCCACGACGCCGTCACGTATCAGGGTTATGTCGAGGGCGAGTTCGTCTATCTCGGCTCGTCACAAGCGGGCAAGCTGACGCAATTGTCAGTCGCGCGCGGTCAGACGATCGCAGCGGACACGCCGCTGTTTTCGCTCGAATCAGTCGACGAAACCAGCGCGCTCGTGCAGGCCCAGCATCAGCTCGCCGCGGCTCGCGCACAGCTTGCGGACATCCAGACCGGCAAGCGCGTGCCCGAAGTCAACGTGAACCGTGCCCAACTCGCCGAGGCCGTAGCCAACGCACGCAAGGCGTCGCTGCAACTCACTCGGGATCAGGCGCAGTACAGCGCGGGCGGCATCGCGAAAGCCCAGCTCGACGATTCACGCGCCAACGCCGACGCCACCGCGGCGCAGGTGCGCGAGCTCACCAGTCAGGTCGACGTCGCCCGCCTGCCGGGCCGTTCGCAACAGATCGCGGAACAGCAGGCGCAGGTCGCAGCCGCCGAAGCGGTCGTCGCACAGGCGCAGTGGAAGCTGGACCAGAAACGCGTGGCCGCCCCGGCCGAAGGCGTCGTCTACGACACGCTGTATCGCCAGGGCGAGTGGGTAGCCGCAGGTAGTCCAATCGTGCAGATGCTGCCGCCGCAAAACGTCAAGGTGCGCTTCTTCGTACCGGAGACACTCGTGGGCCAGCTCACGCCGGATCGTCACGTGAGCATCCATTGCGACGGCTGTTCAGCCGACGTGCCCGCGAAAATCACTTACGTGTCGAGCGAGGCGGAATACACACCGCCAGTTATCTACAGCAACGAGAGCCGCGCCAAGCTCGTTTTCATGGTCGAAGCGCACCCGTCCGTTGCGGATGCAACCAGGCTTCACCCGGGCCAACCCGTCTCCGTGGTGCTGCAATGAACGGCGACGCACAACAATACGTGATCGACGTGCAGGGTCTGAACAAGCACTTCGGCAACAAGCATGTCGTCAACGACGTTTCACTGCAGGTCGCGCGCGGCGAGATCTTTGGATTTCTCGGACCGAACGGCAGCGGCAAGACCACGTCGATCCGGCTCATGTGCGGTTTGCTCACGCCTGATTCGGGCAGCGGCACCTGCCTCGGCTACGACATTCTGCGCGAGGCCGAACAGATCAAGCGCAATGTCGGCTACATGACGCAGCGCTTTTCGTATTGGGAAGACCTGACCATCCGTGAGAATCTCGACTTCGTCGCACGCATCTACCAGATGCGTAACCGGCGCGAGGCCGTGGACCGCTCGCTGGAATCCCTTGGCCTGCAAACCCGCGCGAACCAGTTGACCGGCTCGTTATCGGGCGGCTGGAAACAGCGCCTCGCGCTTGCCGCGTGCATGCTGCACGAGCCGAAACTGCTGCTCCTCGACGAACCCACGGCCGGCGTCGATCCCACTGCACGGCGGGACTTCTGGGAAGAATTGCACCGGCTTGCCGCGAACGGCATTTCGGTGCTTGTCAGCACCCACTACATGGATGAAGCCGAGCGGTGCCACAAGCTCGCCTATATCGCTTACGGCAAGTTGCTTGCCACCGGCACCTCGAGCGAGGTGATCGAATCGCAAGGCCTCGCGACGTGGTCGATTCACGGCGAACACCTGAGCAAGTTGTCCGAGCAACTTCGTGCGACGCCCGGCGTCGACCAGACCGTCGTATTCGGCTCCGCCCTGCACGTGAGCGGGCACGATCACGCCGCACTCGAAGCAGCGGTCAGGCAAGCCACGGCGGGTACCTCACTGCGCATCGAACCGATCAGCACCGGGCTCGAAGACGTCTTCATCTATCTGATGAGCCGTTCGAAAGATAACTTCGGAGCGGCATCGTGAGGAAACGCACCGTATTCTCGCTCGGGCGCTGGTGGAGCATCGTTCTCAAGGAGTTCCTGCAGTTGCGGCGCGACCGCGTCACGTTTGGCATGATCGTCGGGCTGCCGATCATCCAGCTTGCGCTATTTGGCTTCGCGATCAACACCGACCCGAAGCATCTGCCGACAGCGGTGGTCGTGCATGACCAGAGCGAGTTCTCCCGCAGCTTCGTTGCGGCAATGACGAACTCGGCCTACTTCGACATCGTCGAAACGTTGCCCAACGAGGAAGCGGCCCGCCGCGCGCTCGCGCAAGGCAAGGTGCAATTCGTGCTCAACGTGCCGGTGGATTTCTCGCGCAAATTGCTGCGTGGCGAACACCCGTCGCTGCTGGTGGAAGCCGACGCCACCGATCCCACCGCGACGAACACCGCCGTCGGCGCATTGGCGAACCTCGTTCAGCCCGTCGCCGACAAAGACCTCAAGGGTCCGCTCGCACACCTGAACGGCACACAAGCTGCGTTCAACGTGCAGGTTCACAATCTCTACAACCCCGAAGGCGTCACGCAGTACAACGTGGTGCCGGGGCTGATGGGCGTGATCCTGACCATGACGCTCGTCATGATGACAGGCCTCGCCGTGACGCGCGAACGCGAGCGCGGCACGATGGAAAATCTTCTGGCAACGCCGGTCCTGCCTGTCGAAGTCATGACTGGAAAGATCGTGCCCTACGTCGTGATCGGTCTTATTCAGGCATCGATCATTCTTGCCGCGACACGCTACATTTTTCACGTCCCGATTGTCGGCAGCGTGGTCGCCATCTATCTCAGCGCGTTACTCTTCATCGCGGCGAATCTGACGGTCGGCATTACGCTGTCCTCGCTGGCGCAAAACCAGTTGCAGGCCATGCAGCTCACGGTCTTCTATTTTCTGCCGAACATCCTGCTCTCCGGCTTTATGTTCCCTTTTGCGGGCATGCCGAAGTGGGCGCAATTCATCGGCAATCTGTTGCCGCTTACCTATTTCAACCGGCTGATTCGCGGCATTCTGCTCAAGGGCAACGGTTGGGCCGATCTGTGGCCCTCGGTATGGCCCATGGCGCTCTTCACGGCAATCGTGATGACCATCGCCTTGCGCTTCTACCGCCGCACGCTCGATTAGGAGAACACGATCATGAAACAACTCGCTCTGCTGTGTTCGCTCGTGCTGTGCGGCTGCGCGGTGGGCCCGGACTTCCATACGCCTGCGGCGCCGGAGACGCAAACGTATACGCCAGGCGTTGATCCGTCACGCACGGTATCCGCCGGCGGCAATGACGGCGCGGTACAAACGTTCACCACCACAGACACGGCTATGCCGATGTGGTGGCGGCAGTTTCGTTCGGCCGACCTCGACCGTCTCATCGTGCAGGCCCTGAGCCAAAGCCCGACCCTTGCGCAGGCCCGTGCCCGGCTGATCGAAGCGCGTGAAAACTACCAGGCCCAAGCCGGTTCGACACAGTTTCCGAGTGTCGACGCGAAGCTCTCCGGAGCACGGCAACAGGTCGATCTCGCCGCGTTCGGTATTCCGAGTGTGGTGAACCCGGGGCCGTTTTCGCTATTCAACGCGTCGGTGAGCGTGTCCTATCTGTTCGATGTCTTCGGCGGAAACCGGCGCGCGCTCGAAGCGACCCTCGCACAGGTCGACTATCAGGCGTTCCAGCTCGACGCGGCACGGCTTTCGATCGCCGGCAATGTGGTGTCGACGGTTGTGCAGCGCGCTTCGTTGCAGCAACAGATCTTGCTGACGCAGCGTCTCATCGCAGCACAGGCGCAACAGTTGACCATTCTCGAAGCGCGCTTTGCTGCGGGTGGCGTCTCACAACTCGACGTAAACAGCCAGCGCACGCTGCTCGCGCAAACACGCGCGTCTTTGCCGCCGCTTGCCACCCAACTCGCTCGGGCGGATCATCAACTTGCGATCCTGGTGGGCGACGTGCCGTCGAAAGCGGATTTCAATCGACTCACGCTGGAGTCGCTTCATCTGCCCGACGACATCCCTGTCACGCTCCCCTCAACCCTCGCGCGGCAGCGTCCCGACATTCGCGCTTCCGAAGCGCTGCTCCATCAGGCCAGCGCCAATGTGGGCGTCGCAACGGCGAATCTGTATCCACAGTTTTCGCTCTCGGCAGGAATTGGCTCGGAGCGCACCAGTATTCAGAACATCGTGAGCGGCCTGAATGTCTGGAATTTCGGCCTGAATCTCACGCAGCCGATTTTCCACGGTGGCGAACTCCATGCGAAAAAACGTGCGGCTCAAGCAGCGTATGACGCGGCGTTCGCCAGCTATCGGCAAACCGTGCTTCAGGCCTTGCAACAGGTCGCCGACGCGCTCACGGCGCTCAGTAACGACGCGCACGAACTGCGCGCCCGCGACGATGCCGCCCGGCAGGCACAAGCCAGCCTCGATATCGCGCGTGCGCAATATTCAGCGGGGGGCGTCAGTCAGCTGAGCTTGCTCGATACGCAACGTCAGGCGTTACAGACCGCGTTGGACCAGACGCGCGCGCAGGCGAATCGTCTGAGCGACACGGCAGCGCTGTTTCAGTCGCTGGGTAACAGTGTGGTTGATGGTGTGGCCGATCCGACGCTGGGAAGCGCCCCGTAATCGCGCTGGCCCGGTTAGTCCTGCATCTTTGCGGCGATTTGGGAAATCCGATTCCGCACGACAGCAATCGCCTGTTTGAGCGCGTAGACGTCTTTGAAATAACGGTAAGGAATTCGTATCTGACTGGCGTTCGCGTCAATGTCCTCGATTTCGTCGCGCCATTGTGCAATCTGCTGCTGGGTCGGTTGTTTATTGCCCCATATTTCGTCTTCCAGCGATTTGATCTCGCGATACCAGATGACGAGCCGGTTCCTCATCCGCGACTCTGCCATGCGCGGCAGCGCCTGCAGCAAACCGACCAAAAGCGCCAGGAAAGGGACCAGGATCAGCAGGCGTCTTTCGACAAAACTGGCCAGCCAGAATGGCAGATAGCGCTGCAGGAACGGCCGACCCGCTTTGAAGTAGCGCGTACTCTCGTCGGAAATGGGAAATTCGCTGGTATTCAGGTTGGGAAACGCGCCAAGCGGCGTGAAGTAATCTTCGCCGCCGTGGACCGCCTTGGCCACATCCAGCAGCAGATAAACGAGCGCGGGGTGCATCGCGTCTTTCGACACAAGCAGAGCGGTGGCGGCCAGCAGGGTGACATCGGCCGGCGGAAGATCGTCGACGATGCTGGTCGAGGCACGCGGGAAAGTCACTTTGGAGAGAGAGGGGAATTTTTGCACCAGCGCGTCGGCCTGGACGAAGCTCATCAGTTTCAGATTACTGTGCAGTAACGTCTGTTGCATGACGGCATCGGGCCTGCCGATAAAAAAAGCAGCGTCCAGCCTGCCATTTTCGAGGCCTTGATAGGCCGCGGGCGCATCCATTTCCTGCAGCGAGCTATTCACTGCAGTGACGCCGCTGTAGCCGAGCAATACTTTGGAGACGTTGAACAGGCCGCTGCCAGGCACACCTATCGCAATCCGTTTACCGCGCAGTTGTACGAGGCGGTCCACAGTGGCATCGCCGCGATAGAACACCCAGATCGGTTCATAGGAGACGGCGGCGATGGTTTGCAACTGGTCGGCTTCACTCGGCGTCGTGGTGCCGGACTGAATAAAGCCCACTTCGTATTCGCTGTCCGGGTTCTTCAGCCGTTGATAATTTTCGACCGAACCGGATGAACTGCGAATGTCGAGCGTGATGCCTTCGCGCTTCAGTAGCGGAGCATAGCGCTCCGCAAAGCCGCGATAGATGCCGTTATCTGCTCCGGTGGTAATGATGATCGTGCGCTGGATGGCGGGCTTGAGCACAAGCACCAGCGCCCAGCCAGTCACCGCCAGCAGCAGTATTGCGCCAATGATGAAAAGCCGGCGGCGCCCCGGAGACATCGGGGCTTTCCGGCTACGGTGAAGCGCTGGGTTGCGCCTGGGCATTATTCGGCCTCTCTCGTCTGGTCTCTCCCACGCGGGATGGGCGCGGGGGCAAGCGTTTGTGAGGCAGTGTTGCAGACAGTCGCGCTAATTGATTGCTTCGCGCTTTGTTCGCGCTTCCTTACGCTTCTTTCGCCGTGCCCCCGCTACGATACCAGATTGTCTCTTTACGGCCCCATGCCGTCATAGCCGATAGATACGCTCCGCGTTGTCGTGAAACAGCGAGCGCCGTTCATTCGCAGAGAACCCTTGGGTAATTTCCTTGAATGCATCAAATACCGCGTCGTAGCTGCTAAACAGTTTGTCGACCGGAAAATTACTCGCGAACATACAGCGGTTCACTCCGAATGCTTCAATCGCGTGCAGGACAAACGGACTGATGCTGGCAACCGTCCACTTCCAGTCGCCCATCCCGAGCCCGGAAATCTTGCAGAAGACATTAGGCGCCGAAGCAAGCAGCGTCATACTTTTTTTCCAGGCGTCTATCTCCCCGGGCGCGCGATCAACGGGCATGCCAGTGTGATTCAGCACCATGGGCGTATCCGGAAAGTCGCGTGCGAGCGACAGCGCTTCTTCCATCTGCGTGTAATAGAGCTGCAAGTCAAAAGACAAATCGTGACGCCTGAGCAGCGCATAGCCCCGGCGCCATTGCGGATCGCTCATGAGGTGCGGGCTATCGATAAACGTTTTCACCGGATCGCGGTGAAAGTTCAGGCATTGGCGGATGCCGCGCATATTGTCAAACTGGCAATGTTCTTCGATCACGGCCTGTGCATTCGGTGCAGCGAGGTCTGCAAAGCCGACGATCCCATGCGGATAGCCATGTGCGTCGGCGACACTCTGAAGCCACCTCGTTTCGGCGACCGGATCGTTATGATCGTATTCGACCTGTAAATGGACCGTTTTCACGACATTCTGATTCTTGATATCGGCGAGGAAATCGTCGATCAGATAGTCCTCGCGAATGGCCGAATAGTCACCGAATACGCGATCCAGCATGGGCCCTTGCAACCAGGGATAGTTGCCGGTCTTGAGATCGTAGAGATGATGATGCGGGTCGATGATTGGCAGATTGTCCATAGTGCCTCCCGTGTGGAGTGAGCCGGTGTTGCTGTACCGCTCGCGGTGCGCGAACGGTACAGCCGCGAAATCAGCGGCAATGCCCTAGTAATTGCCTGCTGACGGCGGATAGACTCGCTTGACGGTCGCTTGTGCTTCGGCCTGGTCGATTGTGCCCTTGGTCACGAGCGGCTCCTTGAGCGCCAGTTCCTGAGTAGTCGGCTTATGGTTCAGCGCATTGAAGACCTGCGTGGTCGCGTCGATCCCCTGTCCCACTGCCTCCTGCAGGAATATCCCCTGGATATCGCCGTTGCGCAGCAGCTTGATCGTCGTCGGGCTGCCATCGGCGGTCACCACGGCCACCTTGCCGGTCATGCCGCGCGTTTGCAACGCCTTCGCGGCGCCGGTTGCGGCTTCGTCGTACATGCCATAGATCGCCTTGACGTCCGGATGAGCCGTCAGGATATCGTTCGCCTGCGCGACCGCCTCGTTGACAGTCAGACCATGTGTCTCGAGCACCTGCACGAGCTCGCAGCCGTCGGCCTTGAACGACTCCTGCGCACCCTTCATGTACTTCTGCGCGTTCTCGCGATCCTGCGGCAGCGACAGCATCGCCACCTTGTTGCCGCCGCGCTCCTTCGCGAGCTTGCAGACATAGCTGCCCTGGGCCTTACCGGTCTCGTAGTTATTGGCGGTGACCGCCGACGTGTAGTCCGTCTGTCCGGCTTGCGGCCCGATGCCGGTGAACGCGATCGGCACCGACTTCGATTTCAGCAGGCGCAGCACCGGTGGCGTGCTGGTCGAACTGACCGGCCCCATCACGATCGCATTGACGCCGCGCGTCATGGCCGTGCGGACATTGTCCATCTGCTTGGCCGGCGAGTTCTCCGACGTAAACTCCACGTAGTCCATGCCAAGTTCTTTGGCCCGTTGCTTGACGCCATACGCGACCCACTGCCAGTAAGAGATATCCAGCGAAGGCGCGATATAGGCCACGGTCTGCCGGTCCGCGGCGACTGACATCTGCGACGCGAGCGACGCGGCGAGCGTCAATACCGCCACTCCGATCAGCCGGCCGAGTGGCCGGCACGAGAACCTTCTTGCTGTTTGCGACGTGAGCTTGTCCATCTTTTGTCTCCTGAGCTGACCCGTGCTTAGCGCCGGGCTTTGGTAACGCGGTCGACGAGGACCGCAATGAGAATGACGACGCCGGTGACGGTGCCCTGCCAGAAGCTGTTGACACCGATCAGGTTCGCGCCGTTCTGGATAATGGTGATCATCAGCGCCCCCAACAGCGCGCCGATTGCCGAGCCGGTACCGCCGAAAAGGCTTGCGCCACCGATCACGACCGCGGCGATCGCCTGCAACATCAGACTCGATCCGGCCGTCGCTTCCGCATTACTGATGTACGACACGCTGACGATGCTCGCGAATGAAGCGAACAGACCCGAAAGCAGATAGGCGCCGAGCCGGACGCGATTGACTGGAATGCCGATCACACGAGCCGACGAACTGCTGCTGCCGATCGCATACAACCACCGTCCCGCGACGACTTTGCGCAGGCAGTACTCGATTGCAACCAGCAGCAGGACGCACCACAATGCGTAGTTCGGCAGACCGGGAATCAGCGTTCCTGAATTCAGCAGCCAGTAGTCGGGATTCGAAATCGGCAGTGAATGGCCATCGGTGACAATGAAAGACAGGCTGCCCGCGATCGCGTAGGTGCTTAGCGTCACCACGAACGGTGCAAGGCCGACGAACGTGACAAGTGCACCGTTGATTGCGCCGATGACGAGCCCAACCGACAGTCCTGCGAGACTACTGGCGATCGCACCATAGCCATGCGCCATCGCAAGACCCGTGACCATGCCTGTCATCGAGAATACCGAGCCGACGGACAAATCGATTCCGCCCGTAATGATCACGAGCAGCACGCCGAAGGCCATGATCACGAGCGGCGCGGCCGCCTGCGTCACGTTGGAAATATTGCCGCCCGACAGCGCTGCCGGCACGATCATCCCGACCGCGAGTTCGATCACGATGATCGCGATTGCAATCGCAATCTCGGTGCGATACGTCGATAGCAGGCGGCGGCCTGCGCCGCTCCGCTGGCTATGCCCTTCCGTAATCGGATGAGTGACTGATTTCATGACTGTCTCCAGATAAATGTCGTTTTTGAGTGAGCCGGGTCTAGGCAGCCATGCCCGTTGCAGCGGCCAGTTGCGTTTCGTTGACGTCCGCATGCCGCAAGACTTCGGTCGGCTTGCCGTCGAGGTCGAATGCGAGCACCGTGTCGCACAGTTCGACGAGCTCGATGTATTCCGTCGACCACCAGACAATCGTCGTGCCCTGCTGCGCCATCTTGCGAATCAGCGCGTAGATTTCGCGCTTCGTGCGAATGTCCACGCCGCGCGTCGGTTCTTCGAGCACCAGGAGCCGCGGCCGCAGCAGCAACCAGCGCGCGATCAGGATTTTTTGCTGGGTGCCGCCGCTCAACGTCGCGGGCAGATCCCACAGTGAACTGGCGCGAATCTTCAGCGCCTCGAGTAGCTGCGTGCTTTGCTCGATCTCCGCCTGCCTCACGACACTGCGCCGGTTGACGACGCGCGCAGCGGCGACGAGGTTGTCGACGATCGGCAGCGTGGCGAGGATGCCCTTGTTCGAGCGGTCGCCCGAGACGAAACCAACACCATCGCGCGCGCCAGCGGAAGGGTGGGCGTAGCTGACGCGCACGCCGTCACGCGTAATGGCCCACGCGCCTGCAGGAGCGATGCCGGTGAGCGCGTCGATCAGCGACGATGGGCCCACCGGTGCGCCCGCGAGCCCGACGATCGCGCCTGCGGGAACCTCGATCGCGACGCCTTCGCGTTCAATGCGAAGCGCGCCGCCGGGCCTGCTCTGCACGCCGTGGCCGCGCTCCTGCTCCGCAGCGCGGCCGGCATACGCCACATCCGCCGACTCCGCCACGCTCGCCGCGGCATCGTCGACCACTACGCTTTGTCCCATGCATTCGATGATTTCGCGGTCCGTGATCGCATCGAGCGCCGCGCGATCGACCGCGGTCTTGCCATCGCGGATGATCGTGCAGACGTCCGCAATCTGCCGGATCTCGCGCATCCGGTGCGAAACGAACAATACGGCGAGACCCGTATCGGCGATCAGCCGGCGTATCACGGCGAAAAGCCGGCCTGTCTCGGCGGCGGTCAGATTGGCCGTTGGTTCGTCGAGCAACAACAGCTTCGCGCCCGAGCCCAGCGCGCGGGCAATCTCCACCAGTTGACGCTCGTGCAATGTCAAATCGCTCACGAGCCGCCCTGCCGACTCCTGTGCGAAGTGTGGATCGATCAGCGATAGCGCGTCGATCGCGATCGCCATCGAGGCGCGCTCGCTATATTTCGCCGTACCGCGCCGCAAGCGTGGCATTGCAATGTTCTCGGCCACGGACAGGTGAGGCAGAAGCGCGAGTTCCTGATTCACCACTGCAATCGCGCCGGCCTCGACATGCGTGCCAACCGAGGCGCCGATCGCAGCCCCGTCGAATTCGAGTGTGCCGCCGTCGCGCTCGAACTGACCGGAGATAATCTTGATGAGCGTCGATTTGCCGGCGCCGTTGCCGCCCAGAAAAGCGTGCACCTCGCCAGCGGCGATCGACAGGTCGAAGCCCTTCAGTACGCTTGTGGGTCCGAAGCTCTTGAAGATCGAACGTGCCGTCAACAGATACTTTGATTCAGCCATGTGTTGTCTCCTTGCGCGATTTCCACGCGCTCCCCATCTCTTTCGTTTTGCGAACGAGTGTGGTGAGTGAACGCGACGATCATGCGTGGCGCCTCCTGCATCAGAGGCGCCGGACGCCCATCAGGGCATCGCGACGTCATCGATCAGGATTGGCAACGAAGCGGCAGGAGAGCTTCCTGGCAAGCGATCGCTCGATCGCACTTTCAACAGGAAAGTCGGATAATCCATTGCAGTCTCCTACGCAGTTGTTGCACTGCGCCATCTGTGTTTTTGGTCTGCCGCGTGGCTGCCCGAAGCTTCCGGTTCAGCACCGTGCGGTCTTCGGGTTGCGCTCTTGCGCGGCTTGCCCACAGAATGGCAGCGCATGTGACATGCAAACAAGGCGGTTTCATTCAACTGCATCTGAAAAAAATTTCACTATGCGCATTCCCCCGGTGAAAGCGATCATCGCTTTCGAGAGCGTGGCCCGAACGAAGAGCGTCAACCGTGCATCCGAGGAACTCGGCTTGACCGCCTCGGCAGTGAGTCATCAGATCAGCAATCTCGAGTCGATCATCGGCCAGTCGTTGTTCTATCGCGCGGGGCGGGGGCTCGTGCTGACGCCGACAGGCGAGCGTTACCTGTCCGACGTCACGGGGTCGCTGGCGGATCTGAGCCGGGCCACTGAGCGAGCATCGAGCCGCGCCGACGTCGACATCCTGCGCGTGCATTCCAGCCCCAGTTTCGGGCTCATGTGGCTGCTGCCGCGGCTCGCGTCGTTCCAGGAAGCCAACGGGGATATCCAGCTGAATCTGGCCTGCTCATATGAAGACGTATCGTTTACGAGCGGCTACTACGACATCGATCTGCGTCACGGCTATGCGAACTGGCGCGATCTGGAGGTGAGAACACTGCGCAACGAATTCATTGCGCCGCTCGCGTCGCCAAAATATCTGGAGAATCATCCGGTCAATACACCCGAAGACCTGCTGGCGCACCGCCTGATCTATTCGGAAACACCACTGGTCCAGTGGAAGCAATGGTTCGGGCGCACCGGCGTGTCAGCGGCCCATAAGAGCTTCGACTTTTCTTTTGACCGCTCGTACATGTCGCTCGAAACGGCCGCGCTCGGCCTCGGCATCGCGCTCGAAAGCCTGATGCTCGCGTCAGTACGGATCAGGGAAGGCGCGCTGGTTCCGGTATTCGACGATACCCACGCCGTCGAGGTCGGCGCGCATCATCTGGTTTATCCGCCGCAAAACGCCGAGCTGCCACGCGTTGCGCGGTTCATCGCGTGGATCGAGCGGGAGATCGGCCGCAAGGATCGTCCTGATTAGCATCTGTTCCGATCGGCCCCAGGGTATTCCAGCACTCGCATGAAGTTGCGGGGCCTCGCGCTTTCACCTGAAAATTTCTCAAACATAGTTGAGCGGTACGGCGTTGATACAACTGGCGGCGCAGCAGACACTTGAGTCATCACATCAACACTCAGGAGACAAAAAATGCTGCTCGAGAACAAAGTTGTCATCGTCACGGGCGCGGCTTCGCCGCGCGGAATCGGCAAGGCGACCGCCAAGGCACTGGCCGCCCAGGGCGCGCGTATCGTCATCCTCGATCTTCGTGAAGCAGACGCACAAAGCGCGGCTGCCGACCTCGGCGACGCGCACCTCGGCCTTGCCTGCGACGTCACCGACAAAGCCGCATGTGTGAAGGCCGCGAAGGCGACGCTCGAACGATACGGCCGCATCGACGGCCTGATCAACAACGCCGGCATCACGCAGCCGGCGCGCACACTGGACATCACCGCCGAGGGCTTCGACGCGATCGTCGATGTCAATCTGCGCGGCACCCTGTATATGTCGCAGGCCGTATTGCCGGTCATGAAGGAGCAGAAAGGCGGCAGCATCGTCTGCATGTCGTCGGTCTCGGCTCAGCGCGGCGGCGGCATTTTCGGCGGCCCGCACTATAGCGCTGCGAAAGCGGGCGTACTCGGTCTCGCTCGCGCGATGGCCCGCGAGTTCGGCCCCGACAGCATTCGCGTGAATTCGATCACACCGGGCCTGATCCAGACCGACATCACCGGCGACAAGCTCACCGCCGAGATGCGGGTGGACATCATCAAGGGCATTCCTCTCGGCCGGCTCGGCGACGCAGCCGATGTCGCGAACGCGTGCCTCTTCCTCGTGAGCGATCTCTCGACGTATCTCACAGGTATTACGCTCGATGTGAACGGCGGCATGCTGATTCATTGACGACAGCGCCCGCCCCCTGGCGGCGCTGAATTCCAGGCATCCGGGCGAACCCGGAGCGATGGACGGAGACAAACATGAAATCCAAGTACACCGCGTCGCCCCTTGCGGGCGAACTGTCGGTACCCGTGGACTCGACCAGCTTCGAGTCGAAGACCTACGCGAAAGTCAGCCGCCGGCTGATCCCGTTCCTGATGCTGTGCTACCTGGGCGCGTATCTCGACCGGGTTAACGTCGGCTTCGCGAAGCTGCAGATGCTCAACGATCTGCGTTTTAGCGAAACCGTCTACGGCATGGGCGCGGGCATCTTCTTTCTTGGCTATTTCCTGTTCGAAGTGCCAAGCAATCTGGTGCTTCATCGTGTCGGCGCGCGCAAATGGCTGGCTCGAATCATGCTGACGTGGGCGGTGATTTCAGCATGCTTCGTGTTCGTGAAGTCGCCCATGGCCTTTTATGCGCTGCGTTTTCTGCTCGGCGTCGCGGAGGCAGGCTTTGCGCCAGGCGTGATCCTCTATCTGACGTACTGGTTTCCTGCTGCGCGCCGGGCCAAGGCGTTGTCGCTGTTCTTTATGGCGATTCCGCTGGCCGGTATGATCGGCGGCCCGCTGTCGGGCTGGATCATGCACTCGCTGCAAGGCGCCATGAATCTGTCGGGCTGGAAATGGTTGTTCCTGCTCGAAGCGTTGCCCTCGCTCGTGCTCGGGATCGCAATCCTGCTCTATCTCGACGACAGCATTGCCAAGGCAAAGTGGCTGACAGACTCGGAAAAGAATCTGCTCGCACGCAATGTTGCCGGCGATAACGAACACAAAACCGCCCACCTGTCCGTCAAGTCGTTCATCGGCGACCGCCGCTTGTGGCTGATGGCGGCGATCTACTTCTGCGTGGTGCTCGGCCAGTACGGCCTGACCTTCTGGCTGCCGACGATCATCCGCAAGTCTGGCGTCGCCGATCCGCTCTGGGTGGGCGTGTTCACCGCCATTCCCTACCTGTGCGCAATCATCGCCCTGCCGCTGGTTGGTATGAGCGCGGACCGCCGCCGTGAGCGACGGCTCCACTTGGCCATCCCGATGCTCGTCGCCGCCGCGGGTTTCGCCGTACTGCCGACGCTCGGCAGCGTGCCGGCATCGATCATCTGTCTGAGCGTCGCAGCGGCGGGCATCCTCGCATCGTCCTCGCAGTTCTGGTCGCTACCGACGGCATTGCTCGGCGGCATGTCCGCCGCGGCCGGAATCGCTGCGGTCAACTGTTTCGCCAATCTCGCGGGCTTCTTTTCGCCGGCGATCGTGGGCTGGCTCAACGACCTCACAGGCAAATCGACCGCAGGGCTGATTTTCATTTCCACGGCCGTGACGCTCGGCGCCTGCCTCGTATTTCTGGTGCCTGCCAAATCAGTGAACCGCTGAACCACTTCCAACCATTCCGACTGATCACAGGAGACGATATGAACAGTCCATCCAAGGCGTCGACGGCATCGCTTGCCGAGCACGCTTACCGTATTCGCAGAAACGCCCTGCTAATGGGCGAAGTCCAGGGCCAGGGTTATATCGGGCAGGCGCTCGACATCGCCGATGTGCTGGCCGTCGCGTACTTCGGCGCCATGCGCTATCGGCCGGAAGACCCCGAGTGGGAAGACCGCGACCGCTTCCTGCTTTCCAATGGACACTACGCGATTGCACTGTATGCCGCGCTGCTGGAAGCGGGCATTCTGCCCGCCGAAGAACTCGAAACGTACGGCAGCGACGATAGCCGGCTTCCCATGTCCGGCATGGCGAGCTACACGCCGGGCATGGAAATGTCCGGTGGTTCGCTCGGCCACGGCTTGACCATCGCGGTCGGCCGGTGCCTCGGACTCAAGCGCAAAAACTCCGGTTCATTCGTGTACACGCTGTTCTCGGATGGTGAACTGGACGAAGGCGCGATCTGGGAAGGCATCATGTCCGCGAGCCACTGGAAACTCGACAATCTGATCGCCGTCGTCGACGTGAACAATCAGCAGGCCGATGGCCCTTCGACGCAGATCATGGCATTCGAACCGCTCGTCGAAAAACTGCAGGCGTTCGGCTGGTTCACGCAACGTGTCGACGGCAACGATATCGCCGCCGTGGCCGCCGCATTCGACGCGGCCCGCGCGCATCCGGTCGCGCAACCGCGCATGATCATCGCCGATACACGCATGGGCTGCGGCGTGCCGTTCCTCGAAGAACGTGAGAAGAACCACTTTATCCGCGTCGATGCGCACGAATGGCAATTGGCGCTGCAAGCACTCGAAGCAGGGAGACAAGCATGAGCAACGCAACGATGAGCAAACCGCGCCTGAAGACCTCGGCGATGATTGCATCGATCGCCGGTGAAGGACAAGTCACGCGCTCCGCACCTTTCGGTCACGCACTGGTGGAACTGGCGCGGCAGAAGACCAATGTGATCGGCATGACGGCCGACCTCGGCAAATACACGGACCTGCATATCTTCGCGAAGGAATTTCCCGAGCGCTTCTATCAGATGGGCATGGCGGAGCAGTTGCTGATGGGCGCGGCGGCCGGCTTCGCGCACGAAGGCGCGCAACCGTTCGTCACCACGTATGCGGTATTCGCCACGCGGCGCGCCTACGACTTCATGCATCAGGCCATCGCCGAAGACAATCTCGACGTGAAGATCGTCTGCGCGCTGCCGGGTCTCACGACGGGTTACGGTCCCAGCCACCAGGCCGCCGAAGATCTCGCGCTGATGCGCGCGATGCCGAACATGACGGTCATCGATCCGTGCGATGCACTCGACATCGAGCAGATGGTGCCCGCGATTGCCGCGCACAAGGGACCCGTTTATGCCCGCCTGCTACGCGGCAACGTGCCCGCCGTGCTCGACGAATACGATTACACCTTCGAACTCGGCAAGGCGAAGATGCTGCGCGACGGCGCCGACGTGCTGATCGTCTCGTCCGGCATCATGACGATGCGCGCGCTCGAGGTCGCCAAGGCGCTGGAAAGCGATCGGATCGGCGTAGGCGTGCTGCACGTGCCTACGATCAAACCGCTCGATACGGCAACGATCGTGCGCGAAGCGAAGCGCTCAGGACGGCTCGTGGTGGTGGCGGAAAACCACACGACGATCGGTGGCCTGGGCGAAGCGGTGGCGGCCGAACTGATGCGCGCGGGCGTGTCCTGCGCGTTCCGGCATATAGGGTTGCCCGATGCGTTTCTTGCGGCCGGCGCGCTGCCGACACTGCACGATCGCTACGGCATCTCGACGTCCACGATGGCCGAAGCGATCAAGGGGTGGGTGTCCTGAGTCGGCGTGGCCGGTCTCGTCGAAACAGAATCGATCACTTGACCGGCCAGGCGGGAGCCTCCAGCAGCAGGATCAGGAAGCCCCCCGAAGATATTCAGCCAGACGAACCAGCATGGCATCGCAATGCGTCAGCTGCTCAAGCGTAATGAACTCGTCTGGCTTGTGTCCCTGATCCATGCTTCCCGGCCCGCAGACGACCGTGGGAATACCCGCCTCGTCGAACAGTCCCCCCTCGGTGCCGAAGGCCACCGTGCCGAACTCGGATGAACCGCTCAACAGCGCCAACAGGCGTGCCGCTTCGCTGTCGGGCGAGGTGGCGAGTCCTGGGTAGGCGCTCAGCGGCTGCATGCGAATGTCAGTGCCCGCCTGCACCGAGCGCATGGCCGGCAGCAGTTCGGCCTCGGCATAGGTCTGCAGTTCATCCGCTACCTTTCGCGCATTGAAGCCCGGCAGCGCGCGTACCTCGAAATCGAATTCGCATTCGGCCGGCACAATGTTCAGCGCCCGACCGCCTTTGATGAGGCCCGTTTGCACGGTCGTGAACGGCGGATCAAAGCGCGGATCGTGATGTTCAGGCCGTGCCAGTTGCACACCGATCTCGCCTAGCCGGCCGATGAGGCGCGCCGCATATTCGATCGCGTTGACGCCATAGGGTGCGTGGGCCGAATGGCAGGCTGCTCCTTTCACCTGGCAGCGCATGGCCAGCTTGCCCTTGTGGCCCAGCACCGGCTTCAACTCCGTAGGTTCACCGATCAGGCACAGACGCGGCTTGTGCAAACGCTTTTCCAGTTCCGCCAACATCGGCCGTACGCCGAGGCACCCCACTTCCTCGTCATAGGAGAAGGCAAAATGCACCGGCACCTTCAGTGACTGCTTGAGAAAGACCGGCACCGCAGCTAATACACAAGCGATAAAGCCTTTCATGTCGGCGGTGCCGCGACCGTACAACCGTCCGTCCCACTCCGTAAGACAGAACGGCTCCACTGTCCAGGCTTGTCCATCGACGGGCACGACATCCGTATGGCCGGACAGCACAATCCCACCTCGATCAAGAGGACCGATGGTGGCGAACAGGTTTGCCTTGGTGCGCTCGGGATTGTAGAAAATCTCGCTTTGCACCCCGAGATCCTCCAGGTAATTCCGGATGAAAGCGATGAGCTCCAGATTGGAATCCCGGCTGACCGTCGCGAAACCGATTAGCCGTTCGAGCACGGCACGGCTGGACACCTCACGCATCACCCGGTACTCCGTAGCTGGGCGCCGCCGTCGGATTCAATGCACGGGTCAGATAGTCCTGCATCTGCGGTCGATAGGCTTGCCAGAGACCGTCCAGTCGGCCGATCGGGTCTTCGTCCGCCCAGTCGACCCGCAGATCGACGATCGGCCAGCACAGGTCGCCGACCACCTTGAGCGCTGCAGAGTGCACGGGCCCCGCTTCACCACCGGCTGCCATGGCGGCATGCATGGCCAGCAGCAGGCGCTCGGCAAGCATCCCGGGCGCATTCTCGAACGCGAGCACCATCGCATTGATGACCTGGACATCCGCCAGCAAATTGCCCGCGGCAACACACTGCTTACCGGCCACGCGCGTGGTGCATGCCCAGCGCTTCTTTACCACTGAAAAACGCGGTGCGGCCCAGACTATCGATCACCGTCACCTGTCGATACTGGCTCCACTCGTCAGCGCCGAGCGCCCGGTCCAGCGCCGTCGCAGGTTCGAGTTGCGAGTCCTGGACGAGATCGAGAATCTGCGGGCCGAGGCGAGGCAACGTGACGTTCTGGGTCGCGACTGCCCCCACGCCTGCGCGCACCCAGGGGCATCGCGCACCCACCGCGATACTGGAAGAGCTGATCGCGATGCCGAGCTGGCCGGTTTCCGCGCAACGTCCGATGATCGAGAATGTCATGCGTGCTCCTTAAACCTGATTCGGCTGCCAGTCTTCCGGGATCACCGCGATCACGTCGATCTCCATCAACCACTGCGGCTGGCCCAGCGCGGTGACAACCAGACCCGTGGAAATGGGGAATACGCCCTTCAGCCACTTGCCAACCTCCTGGTACACCGGCTCGCGGTAGCGCGGGTCGATCAGGTAAGTCGTGGTCTTGACGATGTGGGTCAGGTCGCTGCCCGCCTCTGCGAGCAGTTGCTTGACGTTTTTCATTGCCTGCCCGGCCTGGGCCTGCGGGTCGCCAAGGCCCACCAGACGACCGTCGAAATCCGTGCCCACCTGGCCGCGCACATAGACGGTATTTCCCGCACGAACGGCCTGACAAAGATCGTTATCCAACGACTGATTCGGATACGTATCTTTAGTGTTGAACATGCGGATGCGAGTATGAGTCGGCATTAATTCACTCCCAATTCGTTGACTTGTTGAACTTGCGATTCAGCGTATGCGCCAGCGAACGCCTCCTTTCGACACTTCTCCGGCAGACGCTGCGAAGCATCGCGATAGGAAAGGTATTTGCGCTGCGTGGCGATGTGGTCGGCAATATGCTTCGCATCGTGCCAAACACCCCAGATGAACGTGGAGCCGCGGCGAGCCAGCCACGGCAGGCCCAGAAAATAGACGCCAGGCTCCGTTGAAACGCCGCGTTGATGCTGCGGCTTGCCCTTCGCATCAAAAGCGTTGACATGCAGCCAGTCGTAATCGACTGCATACCCGGTCGCCCAGACGATCGAGGTCACACCGGCTTCCGCCAGATCGAGTTCGAGAATCGGATGAGTCACACAGACCGGATCGGGCAAAGTAACGCGCGCTTCAGGTTCTTCCGGAAGGTCGAGACCATTGCGGGCAATATAGGCATCCGCTGCATCCAGCAGCGACAGATAGTTCTCATCGCCACGAGCAAGGTTGACTGCGAGATCCGATTCAAAGGTGACGACATGATCGTTGAATGTCTTCGTCAGACCGACCAGCGTCATCCCCTGGTTGGCGAGCCGCCGGAAGTCGACGGTATGGCCGCCGCGCGCGCCGCTTACCGCGATGGTCACGTGTTCCTTACCCGGTATTGCCGCTTCCTTGTCCCATTCGCCGAGAACGCCGAGCCACCAGCAGAAGTCACGGTTGCGATAGGCGCGTGGCGGACGGTCGTGCGGACCGACCGAAAGATAAACCTTCTTGCCTGCGCGCTGCAGTTCGTCCGCGATCTGCACGCCGGAGGACCCGGCGCCGACCACCAGCACTCCCCCCTCGGGCAGTTGCGCGGGATTGCGATAATCAGCGGAGTGGATCTGCGTGAGCTTGCCGTCTTCGGGCGCGATTGGCGGGATAACCGGGCGCTGGAACGGTCCGGTTGCAACAACCACGCGATTGGCCTCGACCACGCCGATGGATGTTTCAACGGTGAAGCCCGGCCGGCCGGCATTGCGTACCACGCTCGTCACTTCCACACCCGTGCGGATGGGGGCGTCGAACTTCCTCGCATAGGCTTCGAAATAGTCCGCGACGCGCTCTTTTGGGGCAAAGGCGTCCGCATCGAGATCGTCGAACGCGAGACCCGGGAACCGGTCGTGCCAGGCCGGACCATTGGCAACCAGCGAATCCCACCGTCCCGTGCGCCAGCGTTCGGCGATACGATCGCGCTCCAGGACGAGGTGCGGCACGCCGAGTTTGCTCAGGTGCTCACTCATGGCCACACCGGCCTGGCCGGCGCCAACCACAAGCGTATCTATCGACATGTTTTCAGCTGTCATCGCTGTTTCCTTTTGAAAGCGGTTCTGGTTCAGGCCGGTCATGGCCGGGATCTGCAGCGGCTTCTGTTTGCGCTCAACCATGAGGAAAATGTACGCCCGCGATTTGATTCAGAAAAACATATTTAAAAAATACATAGCATCGTTTTTTTCTATGCAGCGCTTTCTTTCGGAGCGCACAATGCATGGATCACGTGCATCTATCAGGAGATTTGCGGATGGAAAG
The DNA here is from genome assembly GCA_963738755.1 of uncultured beta proteobacterium. Taxonomy (GTDB): domain Bacteria; phylum Pseudomonadota; class Gammaproteobacteria; order Burkholderiales; family Burkholderiaceae; genus Paraburkholderia. The sequence continues at coordinate 255,517 of CAVTXZ010000016.1, read as the reverse complement.
CAATTCGTTGCGTTATTCGCTGCGCCAACTGCGATATTTCGTCGTCACGGCGGAAGCGTTGTCTTTCACTGCCGCGGCGAAACGCCTGCACATCTCACAGCCGTCCGTTTCGACAGCGCTTGCGGATCTCGAAGAATCGTTCGGCGTGCAGCTTTTCATCCGCCATCACGCGAGCGGGTTATCGCTCACGCAAGCGGGTCGCGACCTGCTCGGGCAGGCGCGTAATCTGCTGAAGAATGCGGAAGACTTACAGTCGACCGCGAAAGAAATGGACGGCGGCATGACGGGCACGATCTCGCTCGGCTGCCTCGTTTCGCTCGCACCGCCGCTCATGCCCGGCATCATCAGCCGCTTCGTGCAGGACCATGGCGGCATCGCCTTTCGTACGGTTGAAGCGCATCAGGATGCATTGCTGAACGGCCTGCACGATGGCTCGCTCGACATCGCGCTGACCTATAGCCTCGACATCAGCGAGGGCATCACCTTCACCCCGCTGCTGTCCCTGCCGCCCTATGTGATCCTGCCGAAGACACACAGGCTCGCACGCGCCCGTAAAGTCTCGCTCGTGGACCTTCTGTCCGAACCGTATGTGATGCTGGATCTGCCCCACAGCAGGGAGTATTTTTCCGCGCTGTTCGATGTTGTCGGCACGCGGCCCATGGCTGCATTCCGCTCATCGCAGCCGGAAGTGGTGCGCGGCATGGTGGCGAATGGACTTGGTTACAGCATCCTCAATTTCCCGCTCAAATCGAACCGCACGGTGGATGGCGAGGACTTCGTCATCAAGCGGTTCAAGGAAGATGTGAGCGCCACCACACTCGGTATCGCGCAGGCCAGCGCCATGAAGCCGCGCCAGGTCGTGCGACGCTTCGCGACGTTCTGCGAGTCGCATATCCGGCGTTTGCATATCGATCAGTGAGCGCGCACGCTTTCGCCCGGAACGGAAATGCGACCGCCAGCGCCGGAAGTCACCCGGCCCTGGCGGTCGCACTGCTGGTAGTTGATTGAAGCGTTTTGGGAGGACGTGCTGTCGCGAGATCGCGACGCTTGCAGTATTGAAAGGCAGCGACGGGGAGTCAATCGCTGCCGGCAGGCAAGTTCTAGCGGATCGACACCGTGGGCTGCTGATTCAGCCGGCGACGATACGCCGTATCCCGTGTAGCGAGCCAATAATAAAGAGGCGCCGTCACCACGATCCCCACTAGCCACGACAGGTCGGCGCCGTTCAGGTGCGACGAGAACGAGCCGACATAGATCGGTGTATTCATGAAAGGAATCTGCACGGCGATACCGACAGCGTAGGCAATGAGTGCCTGCGAATTGAACCGTCCATAAATTCCGCCGTCGACCCGGAAGATCGAATCGATGTCGTATCGGCCCTTGTGAATCACGTAGAAATCGATCAGGTTGATCGCAGTCCACGGCACGAGTACCACGAGCAGAGCCAGCACCAGGTCCACGAAGTGTCCGATGAAGTCCTTCGACGCGCCCACTGCCGCGAAACAGCACGCCGCCAGAATAATGAACGACAGAACGGCGCGCGACTTCGCGGTAGGAATCCACCGGTAGGCAAAGGTCTGCAAGGACGTGATGACCGAGAGCACCGCGCCGTAGAGATTGAGCGCGTTGTGACTGATCACACTCAGCAGAAACAGCACGAGCATGAAGGGCCCAATCGTACCCGTCGACTGCTTCACGGCGTCCATGGTGTCCGCACCCGGTGCAACGGCGAGTACCGCCACCGCGCCAAACACGAACGCGAGCGTCGACCCCAGTGTGCAACCAAGATAGGTCGCCCAGAACGTCGCGCCCACCCCGACATTAGCCGGCAGATAACGCGAATAGTCCGAGACGTATGGCGCAAACGCAATTTGCCAGAGTGCCGAGAGAGAAACCGTCGCCAGCCAGCCGGCAAAATTGAAACCGCCACGCGTCAGAAAATCGGCGGTCGTCACGTGAGTAAAGATGTAGGCAAAGCCGACGACAATGCCAATGCCTAAAACCCACGTGCCAATCCTGTTGAGAATATGGATGAAGCGGTATCCGACAATGCCGATGAGTCCCGAACCCAGCGCCCCGATCACAATTCCGACAGGAACCGGAATCGATGCCTCGATGCCGTGCAGCGACTTGCCGGCCAGGACGATGTTCGACGCGAAGAAGCCGACATACATCACCCCGGCGATCACCGTCACGAGAAGCGCACCCCACGAGCCGAACTGCGCTCGGCTCTGGATCATCTGAGGAATACCCATCTGCGGCCCTTGCGCGGAATGCAGCGCCATGAGAATGCCGCCAATCGCTTGCCCGACCAGAATCGCAATCACGCCCCAGAACAGGTTGAGATGGTAGATCTGTACGCCAAGCGCTCCCGTCACGATGGGCAGCGGTGCGATGTTTCCCCCGAACCACAGCGTGAACAGGTCACGCACCTTTCCATGTCGTTCCTCGTGTGGAACGTAACCGATGGTGTGCTTTTCGATCAGTGGAACTGCACTTCGGCTGTCGGCCATATCACCCTCCCTTCCAACGTGTTGCGCGGTCGCGCTCGATAATTTATTGACCAGGGCGTGGACGTTGACCTCGGCAGTCGATTCGCCTGCGCCCCATGTGTCAAATCAATTTACTGAGGCCATATTTCTTTGACCAACACTGTTTACCGATGCGCTGCATAGATTTTTCCGATGCAATCGCTCGCGTGGGGTGGGCAGCGTCTGGATGGCGTGGCAGCGCGTTCGCGCGGGAAAGGATGCCGATTTTGTCGAGGACGTGCTCGCGAAACGTCAGTCGACGTGAAGCAACGCGTTGACTATAGCGGTTGAATGGCTGACGATCGGTATCCGGCTATTCGAGCGTCGGCTTACGCGACCTGTGCGCTGATTTGCGCTGATGGCGTCAGCCCGAATCACTCGTCATCGTCATCGTCGTAGCCGAGCATCGCCCGGCGCGTTTGCAACGTGCTAGCGAGCAGTTTCTGGTTCTTGATGTTGGCGACGCGCGCGCGTATGTAATTGCCCACGGTCATCTGGTCGACGCCATCGTCCACGTTCGTGTCGTCCACGGTGGCCTGGCCGAAATGCGCGTGCGTTCCCGACGAGAACAGCTCGTCGAGCAGCATGACCATGTCGGCGGGCTCATTGGTGCGGATCCATTGCTCGCCGTTGTGGCGCGGCCGCTGCGTATACGGGTCCGTGCCGCCATTGCTGCCAAGGTAGCAATTGACCAGTTGCGCGAAGTATTCGCGATCGTCGAAAGCCGAATAGCAGTCCTGCAACTCGTGCTGGCTGGAAAACTCGAAATGACCGCCACCGGGTTTCAGGACGTACTGCCCGCCTTTCGCCACCCGGTAGAGTTTGGGCGACGGCAGCGGCGCCTGACGAAGACGCGGGCCGTCGGCCCACTCTTTCGCAAACAGGTCCCTCAGCGTAATCTGATTGGGCGCAAGCGCAAGATCGTCGATGATGATCAGACTGTTCGCGGCATCGATGCGCGCGCGCTGTTTCTGCTTGAAACAACGTTCGATCGTGGCACGCTGCGCCGCCGTCAAAGCACCGCCGATGTGCAGCCCGTGAGCGAATTCATGCGACGTGGTCGAATAACGCGCTTCGTAGCACCCACCGCCGATGGCCGCGACCGCCGAACCCACGTTCGTGCCGAGCAGGTTTTCCTCCGTGATGGCAACGTACATCTTCTGCGCACCCGACGCGGTCGTAACCGTCAAGCCGCCCACGCCGCGCGTCGGATTCCAGGTGCGCGGCGTGCCGCTTGCCTGGCTAATATCCACGTCTTTCAGCGAAGCGAATTCAGGCAAGTCGGTCATCGGCCGATTGGCCGGCACCACCACCACCTCGACGCCCGAGGTCTCGAACTGTTGCGCGAGCGTGCGGTTCTTACCGAGCATTGCGCACAACACCCGCATAGCCTCGACGCGGCAACGATCCTTGACCTTGGGATCGATCACGCTGTCGAGGTTGAGGCTCGTCTTCGCAGCGAGGTAGCCAAGCTGCTCGGTGTTGAAGTCGTCCTTGTCGTGGCCAAGCTGTTTGGCACGATCGATCGTTTTCGCCAGCAGTTCCTGATGAAACGCGGCGCGCCCTTTTATGAGGCGCGGATCCTGATCGCCCGGCGCGATCTTCAGCGCCGTGGTGCTGGTTTCGTAACGAGAGGTCACCACCGCCCTGCGCTGACGCTCTTCCGGCGTAATCGCATAGAGCGCCTCGCGCCGGGTTTTCATCTGCTGCTGAAGGGTCTCGATAGCCTTGCGGCGGTTCGACAGCTTCTTGCCGGATACCGGCGTGGCGGACGTGTCGGGATGCGCGTCGAGCCACGCTTTGCAGGCCCGCTCCACGAACGATAGCGCCAGCAGCGTTTGCTCGGCGGGCCGGGAATGCGCCTCGTCGAGAGAGGCTTCGATGTTCTTCAGAAGTTCCTTGCGCTTGCCAAAGATCGAACTCGACTTGCTGTTCGCCTTGAACTCGGCACTGGTCCAGACACCTGCGATCATGTGAGCCCCGGTGGTGGGTAAAGGTAGATGCAAACCGAACGCACTATACAGGAGGCGCGATGCCGCCCCCTGCCCTGATCATGAACATCGCCGGATGATCTCAACCCCTTCGACCGGCTCCCTGGCGTAGTGCCCGTCGCGGGTGTCGATCCGAAACACGTCGACCTTTTTGGGTGTCTCGTTGACCACCGTCACTTCGTAGTTCTCGCCCGATTTCGGCGTAAACCGAAGCGCCGTATCGAACTGCGGGCGTCCAGGCAGACTGATTCGCAACGTCAGCAGATGGTCGGCCCGCATCCTGAGTTCGAAATAGCTTCTGTCGATATAGGTGTCGTCGATCGGCATGCCGAGCCGCGGCTGCTTTCGATGCCCCGGAATCAGAACAATGCCCTCGTCCTTCGGCGGGACGTCAGCGACACCGATTGGATCGCCGCCCAGCGGATCGCTCGGCAAATAGCATTTCGGCAACGGCGGCGTTTCATATAAAAAGAATCCGCCTAGACCGACTTCGCGAAACCGGATATTGGCGGTCGGCACGCCCGGAGGCGGCATATAGGTGGTCGTCACGCCGCATCCGGCCACGAGGCACAACGATGCGAAAGCAAGAATTCGCCCGAGCCGGGATTGAGTTGATTTTCTGCCGTTCATTGCTGCGCCAGTTCCCGTTTGATCTCGACCTTGCCGCTATACGCATTCGGAATCCCCCACAGCTTGCCCGTCTGGGCACGCACGATCATGCGGTCGGATTCGGATGAGGCGGAATACACCACGGCGAAGCGGGCGCTGTCCGGAACAGGGAACACGCCCTGCTTGTAACTCCCGGCGAGGAAAGTCGAACCGCTCGCGGCCTCGAACGACTCCGTGTTGCTGATGACGTGCTTGTCGGCATCGAGGAACATGACGTACGGCTTCACCATGGTCGCGGTCGGCAGAAAGCCGCTAGAAAGCCATGTGCGAATACGCAGGTCTGTTTTTGACGCCTGCGGTTCCACGCGGAAGGCGGCATAGACACCGAGGCCGTCCGGGAACCGGGCCACCGACGATGTATTTTCGTCGAAGTCGATGGTTTTCGACTCGTTTGCCGCGAGCGGCTGATAGGACATCTCGGCGTAGCTCGCCACGCCGACCCGCGATTCGGGCAATGGCGGTGCGACAAGCTGACGGGTCGCGCACCCGCTCAGCATGACGTACACCGCCGCCATACAGATTCTGATTCGCCGCATCGAAATCACTCTCGGAAAAATGGCTCTACGTTAATCTGCTCAATAACGGCAGAGACGGGCATTTTCTTGAGAGTGGGCGAGGCGGAAAAGAAGCAGACGGATAGCGCGAGACGCTACCCGTCAGGCGCCGGCGGCCTCCTCGCCGCCGGCGCCTGCCATCAATCTCACATCAACCTATTCGACATGCATATCGCGCATCGGAGCATGCGTGCGTTGCCGCGTCTCCCATCCTTCGGCGAGACCCACGTCCGCGTCGGACGCGGGCAGCATCGGCACCGCGCGGAGCAGGTCGGAGGCCCGTTCAGCGAGCATGATCGTCGGCGCGTTCAGATTGCCATTGGGCTCGGTCGGGAATACGGATGAATCGATGACTCGCAAGCCCTCCATGCCGCGAACCCGCAACTCGGAATCGACCACCGCCATGTCGTCCTCGCCCATGCGGCACGAACCACACGGATGCATCGTGCTTTCCAGATTCGCCCTGACGAAGGCGTCGATTTGCTCATCCGTTTGCACGTCCGGCCCCGGCGCCAGTTCGGCATCGCGAAAGCGATCCATTGCCGGCTGCCCGATGATCTCTCGGGTCAACCGGACACAGCGTCGAAATCCCTCGCGGTCCTCTTCGCGGTCCAGATAATTGAAGCGGATCTCCGGATGCGTATAGGGATCGGCCGATACCGAGCGCACATAACCCCGGCTCTTAGGCTTATTCGGTCCGGTCAACACCATGAATCCGTGTCCCTTGAACGGCTTGTCGCCGTCATAGCGCATCGCGGCCGGCAAGAAATGGAATTGAATGTCCGGCCAGCGCAAACCCGCTTCGGAACGGATGAATCCACCGGCCTCAAAGTGATTGCTGGCGCCGAGCCCATCCTTGAACAACAGCCAGCGCAGCCCGATCATGAATTTGCTGAACGGGTCCATTTTCGAATTGAGAGTAACCGGCTCCTTGCACGCATACTGGATATAGATTTCCGCGTGATCCTGCAGGTTCTCGCCAACGCCGGGCAAGTCATGCCTCACCTCGATGCCCGCCTGGCGCAATACCTCGGCCGGCCCGATTCCGGAGCGTTGCAGCAGGTGAGGCGAACCGATCGGGCCAGAGGCGATCAATACTTCGGCGCGGCAACGCGCGACGTGCGTGCTGCCGCCCTGATCGTACTCGACCCCAACGGCGCGCTTGCCTTCGAGAATCACGCGACGCGTCATCGCATTCGTCACCACGGTCAGATTGGGCCGCTTCATCGCGGGGCGCAAGTAAGCGTTCGCGGTGGACCAGCGCACACCGTCCTTGACCGTCATATGCATTGCGCCAAAGCCTTCCTGCATATGACCGTTGCAGTCTTCCGTCTTGATGTATCCGGCCTGCGCCCCCGCCTCGATCCACGCGCCGTACAGCGGATTCGCCATGTTGTTGCCGTTGTTGGTGCTCAGCGGACCTTCCGCGCCGCGATACGCGTCGCCGCCGAACTTGTAGCTCTCCGCGCGCCGGAAATACGGCAAACAGTTGCGATAACCCCAGCCGCGCGCGCCCAGCTCTTCCCATTCGTCGAAGTCGCACGCGTGGCCGCGAATATAAACAAGACCGTTGATCGACGACGATCCACCCAGCACCTTGCCGCGCGGACAATGCAACTGGCGGCCATTCAGATGCGCTTCGGGAGCCGTCTGATAGCGCCAGTTGTACTTGGACGTATTCATCGGCATTGAAAACGCGCTAGGCATCTGAATGATGACGCTGCGATCGCTGCCGCCGAATTCCAGCACCAGAACGCGGACCGCCGGGTCCTCGGTAAGCCGGTTGGCCAGTACACACCCAGCCGATCCAGCGCCCACAATGATGTAATCGAATTGCTCGGTAGCCATGATATTTGCCTGCTTCGAAAGTCTTGACGGGGTCGCCCGGGGTTCAGTAGCGACCTTTGTCGCCGGTGGTGTATTGCGGTGAGGTCTTCTCGATAGACGCGATGACAGACTCTTCGTGCTTCAGATCGAGCGAGCGCGACAGCGCGTAATACGCAAGACCCGAGACGAACAGGCCGACGAGCCAGGCGAGATCGACGCTGCCCATCGCGCGGGAAAGCGGACCGACATACACCTCGTTGGCGCCGTCGAGCACGCAGAAGAACGGAATCATCGAGACGAAACCGATCGCGTAAGCAATCAGGCCGCGTGCGCCCCACGTTCCGTACATGTTGTTGTGCGGCAGGAAGAAGTGCGGAATCGCATAGCGGCCCTTGCGAACGAAGAAGTAGTCCGTCAGATTGACCGCGGTCCAGGGCACCAGGAAATACAGCATCACCACCAGGTAAATGTTCAGGACGGACAGACCCTTACCCGAGGTATAGATGCTGAGCGCCACGCCGAGCTGAAGCGCCACCACAAAGAGAATCGCAAGAATGCGGGTGCGCGGAGTGGGCTTGACTTTCCGGAACGAATCGACTGCCGTGATAGCGGTCAACTTCGCGCTATAGATGTTCATCGCGATGACCGGCAGAAACGCCAGAATCGTGACCCCGACCACCACGCTTCCCATCCCCGGTGCGAGGTCGCTGCCCACCTGATTCAACGCGACCAGCACATCGGTTGCGTGCAGATGGTCCGCGAGCCAGCCGCCAATCGCGATCATCCACGCCCCTGACAGCGATGCGCCGAGGAACACCGCCGCAATCAGTTTGCCGCTTGGCGTGTTCTTCGGCAGGTAGCGCGAGTAGTCGGAGACATACGGTGCGTAAGCGATGTTGTAGCTGGCGGCGGCTGCGAATTGCGCAATGAAAGCAGTCCAGCCGAAGCCCAATGGCGGCGTCGGCGTCGCACCCGGTGCGACCGCGGCCAGCGGCACGTCATGCACCCAATGCATCAGCACAGCCACCGTGACGAGTCCGTAAAGCGGCAGCGACAGATACAACGCCCATTTGAAACTCCGATGCATCCAGTCGTGGCCGAGAATCGCCAGGATGGACGCCGGCAAGGTCACGGCCAGCGCCACCTTGCACGGGGTCCCAGTTGAACAGTGCTTTGAGGCCCTGCATCATCAGCACGAGGTTGACGATGTTGAATCCGGCAAACACGAATAGCGTTGCCAGCAGGACGACGATCACCCCGCGATAGCCGAACTGCGCGCGCGACTGGATCATCTGCGGCAAACCCAGATGAGGGCCTTGCGAGCCGTGAAAGGCCATGAACAAGGTGCCGAACATGATGCCCAGCGTGCCGGCGATCGTGGTCCACAGCGCGCTCAGTCCAATGCTGGGACCGACAAAGCCGATGGTCATGGTGAAGAAAGTGAAATTGCCCAGAAACCAGAACGGGCCTTGTCTGGATAATCTGTCGGTTCGTTCGTTATCCGGAATGAAGTCGATTGAATGACCTTCGATGGCGCCGTGCTCAACCCCGGCTACGGTGCCTTTCACTGTTTCGTCTGCTACTTGCATCATGTACCCCTGACTGGAATGAGAGGTTGATGGAATGAGGATAGACCGGTCGTGCATGCCAGCTGCGGCACCCGCCCGCCACGTGGCGCCTCGCTCACGTTCGTTGGGGGCGCCGTCGGCGAATTGGCGGCTTAGTGCAGCGTGATCCAGACCGCCTTGCTCTCCATCAGATGATCGAGTTGCTCGGGCCCGAGGTCTTTGCCGAAGCCGGATTCCTTGAAGCCGCCGAATGGCATCGACGGGTCGATGGTGCTGTGCGCATTGACGTAGACCGTGCCGGCGCGCAGTTGCGGAATCAGCCTGTGCACACGGTTCAGGTCGTTGGAGTAGATCGCGGCGGCGAGACCGTATGGCGAATCATTGGCCTGCGACAACGCATCGTTCAGATCGTCAAAGGGCGTCGGTCACCAGCACCGGACCGAAGATTTCTTCGCGGACTATTTTCATGTCGCTGCGGCAATGCGCAAAGATGGTCGGCTCGACGAAATAGCCTTGCCGATCCAGCGCATGGCCGCCGTGCACGACTTCCGCGCCCTCGCGCCGCCCCGCCTCGATATACGATTCGACGCGCTCCTTCTGAAGCGCGGAAACGAGCGGGCTGATGAAGCAGTCCCGATCGAGGCCGGGCGCGATCTTCATCTTGCGCGTGTGTTCGATCAGCGCGCCAATGAATTTGTCGTGAATGCCGCGCTGGATGTAAACCCGCGCACCCGCATCGCACACCTGTCCGGAATTGAAGAAAATGCCATTCGCGACGGCTTGCGCTGCCGCTTCGATATCGGCGTCTTCCAGTACCAGCACCGGCGATTTGCCGCCCAGTTCGAGGGTCACGCGTTTGATGCCGTCCGACGGCCGTGTGTCCGACCGTGCGGCCCACTTCGGTCGAACCCGTGAACGTGATCTTGTCGATACCGGGATGGGCGGCCATCGCCGCGCCAATTTCGCGGCCTCGCCCCGTGATGACGTTGACGACACCGTCCGGGATCCCGGCCTCCTGCACCAATTCCGCGAAGCGAAGCGTCGACAGCGACGTGAGTTCGGCCGGCTTGATAACCGTGGTGCAGCCGGTGGCAAGCGCGGCCGCCACCTTCCATGCCATGGTTTGCAGCGGGAAGTTCCACGGCACGATCACGCCGACGACGCCGATCGGTTCCTTGCGGGTGTAGGCCACGTAATCGCCCGGCAGGGACGGCTCGACGGTGCGGCCATGCAGCTTCGACGCCCAGCCGGCGAAATAGCGGAAGGTGTCGATCGTGCCTTGCACGTCGACGTCGCGCGCATTGGCAACAGACTTGCCCACGTCGATCGATTCGATCTCAGCCAATTCCGTTGCGTTCGCTTCGATCAGATCGGCGAGGCGGTGAAGCAGCCGTTCGCGCTCAAGGGGTTTGAGCCTGCGCCACGGTCCGCCGTCGAACTGTTTGCGGGCCGCTTCGACCGCGCGATCCAGATCGGCGGTCGTGCCCAGGGGAATGTGCGTGATGACGCCCGCGGTGGACGGTTCGAGCACCGCCAGGGAGTCGCGCTCGCCTTGCGAAACCCAGGCACCGCCAATAAACATCCTTTGCGGCTTGGTGAGAAAACGTTGCGTCTCTTCCCGGATTCCGAACTTCTCCAGGTAATTTTGTACGACCTTATCCATCATTGTCTCCTGTGTTACGGATTAACTGCTACGCGGCCTCTGGTGGGCCGGTTTCGTGCTTTCGGATGCGCCACATCCTGACCATCGATATAAACGCGGCTTGTGGCGGCGCGGCGTTTTGAGAGACTATGGACGACACGGCCGCGGGTAAAAATCACGTGGATCAGATATTCATATCGGAAATACCGAAGCAAACGGTGCGAAGGGAGCGACGACGGTGATCCAGTTGCAGGACGTGGACCTCAAGCTATTGAGGGTTTTCATGACGGTGGTGCGATGCGGCGGCTTTTCGGCTGCCCAGGCGACCCTGAACGTCAGCCAGTCGACCATCAGCGAACAGATGACGACGCTCGAAACGCGTCTGGGGCTCAAGCTTTGCGAGCGGGGCCGCAGCGGCTTTCGCCTCACCGAACACGGTGTAGCGACTTACGAGGCGGCGCAGCGGCTGCAACTGGCGGTGGAAAACTTCTGTGTGGATACCGATGCGCTAAAGAAGTATGTGTCGGGACGGCTGTACCTCGGCATCATCGACAACACGGTGACCGACTCGGCTTCACCGCTACCGCAGGCACTGCAAGCGTTCGTTTCGAGGGGACACGACGTGCATCTGGATGTCTACGTCGGCACGCCTGCCGAGCTGGAGGAGCGTGTGCTCGACGGCCGCCTGCACATCGCCGTGGGGCATTTTCCACTTCACGTGCCGGGGCTGACCTACACCGACCTCTACTGCGAACCGGACGGACTGTATTGCGGAAAGAGTCACCCGCTCGCCGGCCGTCGCGACGGACGACATCGCGCTTGAACAGGTCATCGCATCGAGCCGCGTGGTCGCGCGTGGTTATCTGCAGCAGCACGACCTGCGCATGCTCAAGGCAAGCAAAGCCGCGGCAACCGTCGACAATATCGAGGCGCAGGCCATCCTTATCCTGTCGGGTGCGTACATCGGATTTTTGCCGATTCACTACGCCACCCGATGGGTCGCGCGCGGCGAGATGCATCAGATATATCCGGACCAGTTCGGCACGCAGTGGCCCTTCTGCGCGATCATACGGCGCGCCGCCGTGCCGCCCACCATCCTGCAGGTGTTCATGATCGATCTGATGGAAAGCTATCGTATGGTCCAGCAGACGGCGCCAGCGGCATAAGCGTCGAAAGCAGCGTCCGTGCGCATGGCACTACCGCGAACGCAGCAGTGCCACGCGTCACACTTCTTCGCCCCCCGATCGGCTGATGCAGGTCTAGGGCTGCGACGACGCCAGCGGCGTCGGCTCACCATTCCGATAGGTATAAATCGTAATCGGCGAGTCCGTCAGATCACGGTTCGCGTCAAACCGGTAATGCCCCGACACACCCTGCGAATCGATGCCGGCCAGCGCAGTGCGGTACTGCGCCGGTTCAATCGAGTTGGCTTTCTGCATGGCCTGCGCGACGATATTCACTCCGTCGTACAAGGCCGCGCTGTAGGTCAGCGGGTCGGCATGAAAGCGTTGCTTGTAGTCCGCCTTGAACTGACGGCCTTTCTGGGTTTGATCCAGCACCGGCCCGCCTTGCGGACAATACACGCGCGTATCGACCGCGTCGCCGCCGAGTTTCGCCAGTTCGGCGTTGCACATGGCGTCGCCGCCGAGCAGGTAGCCGTTCATCGCCAGACGCTTCATCTGCTTGCGCAATGCACCCGCCTGGGCGTAGTAGCCGCCGTAGAAAATCCCCTCCGCGTTCTCACCCTTGACGCGCGTCAGAATCGCGACGAAGTCGGTCGCCTTGTCGGTCGTATATTCGCGATCGACAATCTCGATACCGTTGGCTTTGGCCGCGTTGACGAACTCATCGGCGAGGCCCTGGCCGTACGCGGTGCGATCGTCGATCACGGCAATGCGTTTGATCTTGAGCTGCTTTGCCGCGAATTCACCCATGCGGCTGCCCAGTTGCGTGTCGCTCGCGGAGATGCGGAACACGAAGGGATAGCCGTGCTGCGTGATCGACGGGTTCGACGCGACGGTCGCCATCACGATCCCCGACACGTTCACCAGGTTTGAAATCGGAATCGCGACGCCCGAATTGAACGGCCCAAAAATGACTTTCACGTTGGCGTCGACCAGGCTTTGTGCAACCGACATGCCGGTACGCGGATCGGCAGCGTCATCCTGTGAAACCAGTTCGAAGCGGGTCTTCTGACCGCCGATCACGAGGCCCTCGGCGTTCAGACGTTCGATCGCCATCCTGACGCCGTTTTCGTCGTCCTTGCCGATCGCCGCCTGCGGGCCGGTCAAGGGCCCGGTCAAGCCGATTTTGACCACTTGCTCGCCCGCCATCGCGCCCACCGCCACCATGCTCAAAGCGACCGCTGTCAACCAGCTTGCACCTGCGTACGGCTTTTTCATCCTGTTCTCCTCACCTCGTGATGCGCCAGACCGCGCGCCGTCACCGCAGGGGTGAACGTGCCGCGCTTTGGCACAGAAAACATCGCTTTGGGACCGCCGCTATCCGGATGCCTTCGTCTGGCACTCAGCAGTGGGGTTGACAGCAATTCTGTCTAGCCAATTTCCTCAATAAAATGCACCATTAAAGAAATACATTTCGGTGATTCCCGAAGTAAACAAGAGGCGGCACGATGCAAGTTCAGGACACGGATCTCAAGCTGTTGCGTATCTTCGAAACGATCGTGCGCTGCGGGGGTTTTGCCGCCGCGCAGCCCATCCTCAATATTGGCGCATCGAGTATCAGCGAATACATGTCGCAACTGGAAACACGCCTCGGCTTGCGATTGTGCGAACGCGGGCGCGCAGGCTTCCGCCTCACCGAGGAAGGTGCTGAGCTGCACGCCGCCGCGCAACGTCTGCTCGGCGCGGTCGACACGTTTCAAATGGAAGCCGGCGCGTTGCGCAATCAGCTTTCCGGCGTGTTGCGCTTCGGCATGATCGAGGCGACCTTGACCGACAAATATTCGCCTCTGCCGGCGGCGATTCGCGAGTTCGGCCAGATGGCGCCCGAAGTTCGCCTGCATGTTCAGATCGAAACGCCGGGCAGCATGGAGCAGCACGTGCTGGACGGCCGCCTGCATCTCGCCGTCGGGCCATTTCCCGCGCAGATTCCCGGTCTCGACTATTTGCCGCTCTATCGCGAGGAACAGGGGCTCTACTGCGCGTCGACCCACCCGCTCTACGAGCGGGCAAGCGGGCGCGTTCCCGTTTCAGTACTCAGCAAACAGCGGCTCGCCGCGCGCGCTTATCTCGGCAGTCAGGAACTCAAGCTACTGCGGATGCCGCAGGCTGCGGCCTCGGTCGACAATGTCGAAGGCCGCGCCATGCTGATCCTGTCGGGCAACTATATCGGCTTTCTGCCGCCTCACTATGCGCAGCCGTGGGTTGACAGCGCGCTGCTGGCCCGCATCGATCCCGAGCACTACGTGACTCATCTGGACTTTCAGATCATCACCCGCAAAGGCGGCGAAACGGCGCGGGTCGTGCAGGCATTTTGCAAACAGTTGCGAGCGGCGGCCAAGGAAGTGAGCCGCAGCTCGCGAAGCGGCAAATAGCCCACTTACACGCGGTCCCGCTTAGCGGAAGAGATTTCGTTTGACCTTGCGTTGATGCATCACGCGGCCAATCGTGTTCAGCAGCAACTGCGCCGCCAGAATCGACGTGGAACCGGAATGGTCGTAGTCGGGCGCGACTTCCACGAGGTCGATGCCGATCACGTCGCCCTGCTCGGCGAGACCTGCGAACAGTTCGAGTCCTTCGTAATACAGCAGGCCGCCATGGCTCGGCGTGCCCGTACCAGGCGCAATCGACGGATCGAAGCCGTCGATATCGATAGTCAGGTAATAGCGCACGCCCTTCGGGATGCGGTCCAGTACGCCCTGAATGCCCAGGCGCCGCAGGTCGCGCACCGAAATGATGTCCGAGCCCATTTCGCGCGCCTGTGCATAGCCTTCGCGCGCCGTGGACGACACGTTGCGGATGCCGACCTGCGTCATGCCCGACACCACGCTTTTTTCCGCCGCGCGCCGCAGCGGATTGCCATGACCGTGCCGCACGCCATGGCGCTCGTCGACGAAATCGAGGTGCGCGTCGATGTGGACGATATGAAACGGCTCCTGACCTTCGAACGCATTGATGCACGGAATGTTGATCGAGTGATCGCCGCCCATCACCACCGGCAATGCGCCCGCCGCCAGGATCTTGCGCACGCCGTACTCGATGTTGGCGTGGCTCTTCTCCGTATTGGTGTGCACCATGTCCGCGTCGCCGATATCGACGATCCGCACTTCGTTGCTAGGCAGATAGACGACGTCGTCTTCGAAGTCGTATGCGCCGCCGTGTCCGAACGAGAACAGCGTCGACGCGTCGCGGATCGAACGCGGACCGAATCTGGCGCCCGCCCGCCATTGCGTGCCGCAGTCGAACGGAGCGCCCATCACCGCGACGTCGGCGTCGATCTTGTCCCAGTCGAGACAGAGCGGTGACTTCGCAAAGGTGCAGATTCCCACAAACGGCAAATTGAGCCGGCCCGTTTCGTAGCTGTTTTCAGACATGGTTGCCTCCGTCCTTTTATTGATCCAGATAGGTGCGGCGCACACGCGGCGCCTCATTCGTCACCGCTGGAGCACCGCACCTTGCGTGCGGCCCAGCGGTGCATCTGGAACGGAGTCTAGGCAAACATATTCAACGGAAAAATGCCAAAAACAAGAAATACACTTCGGAACAATCCGAAACGATGTGGGAACGTGGTTGAAACGTACTTAGCTGACGCTGTGGGCCGCCACCGGCACGCGCACCCATCCTTCCATCAACACCCGCGCACTGCGGCTCATGATCGCTTTGGTGACGCTCCACTCGCCGCCTTCCTCACGCGCTTCAGCACCCACCCGCAAGGTTCCCGACGGATGACCAAAGCGCACCGCATCGCGTGCGCCGCCGCCCGCCGCCAGATTCACGAGCGTTCCCGAAATTGCCGCAGCCGTGCCGATCGCGACCGCGGCCGTGCCCATCATCGCGTGATGCAGCTTGCCCATCGACATCGCCCGCACCAGCAAGTCCACATCGCCCGCGCCGACAGGCTTGCCGCTCGACGCCACGTAATCCGCCGGCCGCGCGACAAAGGCGACCTTCGGCGTGTGCTGCCGTGTCGCGATCTCGTCGATATGCTTGATCAGACCCATGCGCACCGCGCCATGCGCGCGAATGGTCTCGAACATCGCCAGCGCCTTGTCGTCGCTATTGATCGCGTCCTGCAACTCCGTGCCCTTGTAGCCGATCGCTTCCGCGTCCACGAAAATGGTCGGAATGCCGGCATTGATCATCGTCGCCTTCAGCGTGCCTACGCCCGGCACCACGAGATCGTCCACCAGATTGCCGGTGGGGAACATCGCGCCGCCCGCGCCCTCTTCTTCGGCGGCCGGGTCCATGAACTCGAGCTGCACTTCCGCGGCGGGGAACGTGACGCCGTCCAGTTCGAAGTCGCCGGTTTCCTGCACCGCGCCGTCGGTGATGGGCACGTGTCCAATGATGGTCTTGCCGATATTGGCCTGCCAGATGCGCACGACGGCCACGCCGTTGTGCGGAATACGGCTCGCATCGACGAGGCCCGCGCTGATCGCAAACGGTCCCACCGCAGCGGAAAGATTGCCGCAGTTGCCGCTCCAGTCGACAAAAGCCTTATCGATCGAGACCTGACCGAACAGGTAATCCACATCGTGGTCGGGCCGGCTGCTCTTCGCGATGATGACCGTCTTGCTGGTGCTCGAGGTCGCGCTGCCCATGCCGTCGATCTGCTTGCCGTAAGGGTCGGGGCTGCCGATGACGCGCATCAGCAACGCATCGCGTGCGGCGCCCGGCACCTGTGCGGCCTCGGGCAAATCCTGCAGACGGAAGAACACGCCCTTGCTGGTGCCGCCACGCATATAGGTGGCCGGGATTTTGATCTGTGCCTGATGAGCCATGAATGTAGTGTCCTGATGAAGTCAGGGCGGTGCCGCGTATTGAAGTTCGCGGCACCGCCCGAAGCTGCTGTACGTTCAGTTAGGTTCGCGGCTTACGCCGCAGCCTTCGACGATTCGAGAAAGTCCTGGGCAAAGCGCTGCAGCACGCCGCCGGCTTCGTAAATGGACACCTCTTCCGCCGTGTCGAGCCGGCACGTCACCGGCACGTCCACGCGCTCACCGTCACGGCGTTGAATCACGAGCGTGAGATCGGCGCGCGGCTTGCGCTCGCCAATCACGTCGAACGTCTCCGTACCGTCGATACCCAGCGTCAGACGATTCACGCCGGGCTTGAACTCGAGCGGCAACACGCCCATACCGACCAGATTGGTGCGGTGAATCCGCTCGAAGCCTTCCGCGACGATCGCTTCCGCGCCGGCCAGACGCACGCCCTTGGCCGCCCAGTCACGCGACGAACCCTGGCCGTAGTCAGCGCCTGCAATCACGATCAACGGCTGCTTGCGCTCCATGTAGGTTTCGATTGCTTCCCACATGCGCGTCACCTTGCCTTCGGGCTCGATGCGGGCCAACGAGCCGGCCTTCACCTTGCCGTCTTCCAGCACCATCTCGTTCTTCAGCGTGGGATTCGCGAAGGTGGCGCGCTGCGCGGTGAGGTGATCGCCACGGTGCGTCGCGTACGAGTTGAAGTCCTCTTCCGGCAAGCCCATCTTCGCGAGGTATTCGCCGGACGCGCTGTCCGCGAGAATCGCGTTGGACGGCGACAGGTGGTCTGTCGTGATGTTGTCGCCGAGCACCGCCAACGCCCGCATGCCCTTGAGCGTGCGCGCGCCGGCCAGCGCGCCCTCCCAATACGGCGGACGGCGAATGTAAGTACTCATCGGACGCCAGTCGTACAGCGGGTCTGCCTTCTCGCCGGTATCGACGGAGACGGCGAACATCGGCTCATACACTTTGCGGAACTGCTCCGGCTTGACGCTGGACGCGACGATCGCGTCGATCTCTTCGTCGGTCGGCCAGATGTCCTTCAGCGTGATCGCGTGGCCGTCGGCATCGATACCGAGCACGTCTTTCTCGATGTCGAAACGGATCGTGCCGGCAATCGCGTACGCCACCACCAGCGGCGGCGAGGCGAGGAAAGCCTGCTTCGCGTACGGATGAATCCGGCCGTCGAAGTTGCGGTTGCCGGACAGCACGGCGGTCGCATACAGATCGCGTTCGACGATTTCCTTCTGGATCACCGGGTCGAGCGCACCCGACATTCCGTTGCACGACGTGCAGGCATACGCGACCACGCCAAAGCCCAGTTGCTCCAGTTCCGGCATCAGCCCGGCCTCTTCCAGATACAGCGTGACCGCCTTCGAGCCCGGCGCGAGCGAGGTCTTCGCCCACGGCTTGCGCGTCAACCCACGCCGGTTCGCATTGCGCGCCAGCAGGCCCGCGGCGATCATGTTGCGCGGGTTGTTGGTGTTCGTGCAGCTGGTGATCGCGGCGATGATGACCGCGCCGTCCGGCATCAGACCCGGTTCGTTCTCCACCTTGCCGCTGATCCCGCGCGCGGCCAGCTCGGAGACCGGCAAACGGCGATGCGGATTGGACGGGCCCGCGAGGGTTCGCACGACGGTGGAAAGATCGAACGTGAGCACGCGCTCGTACTCGGCGTTCTTCAGGCTGTCGGACCAGAGACCGGTTTCCTTCGCGTAGGTTTCGACCAGCTTGACCAGTTCGTCATCACGGCCCGTGAGCTTGAGGTACTTGATGGTCTGTTCGTCGATCGAAAACATCGCGGCCGTGGCGCCGAATTCAGGCGCCATGTTGGCGATGGTCGCGCGATCGCCGAGCGTCAGCTTCGCCGTGCCCTCGCCATAGAATTCGAGGTAGGCGCCGACCACTTTTTCCTTGCGCAGGAATTCGGTCAGCGACAACACCACGTCCGTGGCCGTGATGCCCTCGCCGGGTTTGCCGGTGAGTTCGACACCGACGATATCCGGCAGACGCATCCACGAGGCGCGGCCCAGCATCACGCTCTCGGCTTCGAGTCCGCCCACGCCGATGGCGATCACGCCGAGCGCGTCCACCATCGGCGTATGGGAATCCGTGCCGACCAATGTGTCGGGAAAAGCCACGCCGTCTTTCACCTGCACCACCGGGCTCATCCGCTCCAGGTTGATCTGATGCAGGATGCCGTTGCCCGGCGGAATTACGTCGACGTTCTTGAACGCGCGCTTGGTCCAGTTGATGAAGTCGAAACGGTCTTCGTTGCGGCGATCTTCAATCGCGCGGTTCTTCGCGAACGCGTCCGGATCGAAACCGCCGCACTCCACTGCAAGCGAGTGGTCCACCACGAGTTGCGTCGGCACGACCGGGTTGACCATGGCCGGGTCGCCGCCTTGCGCGGCGATCGCGTCGCGCAGGCCGGCGAGGTCGACCAGCGCGGTCTGGCCGAGAATGTCGTGACACACCACGCGCGCCGGGAACCACGGAAAATCCAGTTCGCGCTTGCGCTCGATGATCTGCTTGAGCGAGGCCGTCAGCGTGAGCGGGTCGCAGCGACGCACGAGGTTTTCGGCCAGCACGCGCGAGGTGTACGGCAGCGTGTCATAGGCGCCGGGCTGGATCGCGTCGACGGCGGCACGCGTGTCGAAGAAATCCAGCTGGGTGCCGGGAAGGCGTTTGCGGTTTGCAGTATTCATGGCTTAGGGGACAAAACAGTAATGATCCGGGGACGGTGGTGGCGGCCGGGCTTCATGATCGACCGCCCCTTGTCTCAATCGGCGCTTCCCTAGCGTATCGATCGGCAATCTGTGCAGTGTAGCGCGGGCTTACCGCCGCTCTCGTCGATGCGCTTTAAAAAAACGGCCTTGGCCCGGGGTTCCAGCAAGCCAAGGCCCAACTTCATTACGTCGCGCTCAAGAGACGCAATGGAGGAGAAACTCGTGCGGCGTGAGGCGGCCGCGTTCAACCCTGTTCAGCCAGCGTCACACGCGTTTGGCGAGCGGCACGAATGGCAGGTCGTCGGGGCCGGTGTAATTCGCGCTCGGGCGGATGATCTTGTTGTCGATCCGCTGCTCGATGATGTGCGCGCTCCAGCCAGCCGTGCGGGCGATCACGAAGAGCGGCGTGAACATGGCCGTCGGCACACCCATCATGTGATACGACACCGCGCTGAACCAGTCGAGATTCGGGAACATCTTTTTCACATCTGCCATCACTGTTTCAAGTCGCTCGGCGATGTTGAACAGTTTCAGGTTGCCTGCTTCCTTCGAGAGCTTGTTCGCGACTTCCTTGATGACCTTGTTGCGCGGATCGGAAATCGTGTACACCGGGTGGCCGAAGCCGATCACCACTTCCTTGTTTTCGACGCGTCGGCGAATGTCCGCTTCGGCTTCGTCCGGCGTCTGATAGCGCGACTGGATCTCGAACGCGACTTCGTTGGCGCCGCCGTGCTTCGGCCCGCGCAGCGCGCCGATCGCGCCGGTGATCGCCGAGTAGATGTCCGAGCCCGTGCCCGCGATCACGCGGCCGGTGAAGGTCGATGCGTTGAATTCATGCTCGGCGTACAGGTTCAGCGACACGTGCATCGCGTCGACCCACGCCTTCGACGGCTCCACGCCGTGCAGCAGATGCAGGAAGTGGCCGCCGATCGAGTCGTCGTCGGTTTCGACTTCGATGCGCTTGCCGTTGTGCGAGTAGTGATACCAGTACAGCAGCATCGAACCGAGCGAGGCCATCAGCTTGTCGGCGATATCGCGCGCGCCGGGCAGGTTGTGGTCGTCTTTCTCGGGCAGCACGGTGCCGAGCACCGAGACGCCGGTGCGCATCACGTCCATCGGGTGGGCGGCGGCCGGAATCCATTCGAGCGCGGCTTTCACATTGGCGGGCAGGCCGCGCAACGCCTTGAGCTTGATCTTGTAGGCGGTCAGTTCGGCCTGCGTCGGCAGCTTTTCGTGGACCAGCAGATAGGCGATTTCTTCGAATTCGCACGCGCCGGCGATATCGAGAATGTCGTAGCCACGGTAATGCAGATCGTTGCCGGTCTTGCCGACCGTGCAGAGCGCGGTATTGCCCGCGGTCACGCCGGACAGCGCGACGGATTTCTTCGGCTTGAACGCGCCTGCGTTCGGGGTGCTGTTGTCTGCTTCGCTCATGACTGTGTCTCCAGATGCATTGGGGGTAGCTTTTTGCCGAAGCCTTAAGAGCAAAGAACGGGCCAGGTGCGAACAGGCGGGCTAAGTGCCTGATTTAACAAAAAATCGCCTGCTGAACACAGCTCCATTTCATTTCACAATTGAAACCGTGATTTCAAACTCGAAAAGGACGCGCGCATAATAGACCCACCCATGACTGCCACAAGAGCCGCCCCGCCGTGAGCACACCTCTTTTTGAACCCGCCCAGCGCCCGCGCATCTGGGCCGTCAGCATCAGCCGCTTGCGCGATCTGTTTTTCGACATTGCCGGCGAGTACGTTGAGCGCGCGGATCTGCGCATTGTCTCGCACGGTTTTGAAGAGGCCGTGCGCGAGATCGACGCCGCGGGGCCAGGCCGTCCCGATGTCGTGATTGCCGGCGGCTCGAACGGCGCGTATCTGAAAACACGCGTCGCGGTGCCGGTGGTCCTGATCGGTCCAACCGGTTTCGACGTCATGCACGCGCTGGCGCGGGCCCGGCGCGACGGCGCGTCGGTCGCGCTCGTCACCCACGGCCACACGCCTGACGAAGTGCGGCGCTTCAGCGCCGCGTACGGACTCGACGTGACGTTTGCGTCGTATGAATCGGCGCAGGATGCGGAGAGCGTCGTGCTCGATCTGCGCGATCGCGGCGTCGACGTGGTCGTGGGTCCTGGCCTCGTCACCGATCTGGCCGCGAATGCCGGCATGGGCGCGGTGTTTCTCTATTCGCGCGCCTCCGTGCGCGCCGCATTCGACACCGCGCTCGAAGTCGCGCAGGCCACCCGTCGCGAGACGGTGCGGCGCCAACGGCTCGACAATCTGCTGCAGCATCTGCGCGATGGCGTGGTCGCGCTCGATGCGCAAGGGCGGATCGAAGCGATGAACCAGCGTCTCGCGAGCGTGCTCGGCATCGACGTGGCCAAGGCGCTGGGCCGCCCCCTGCTCGAACTGGCGCCCGATCTCGCGGGCGCGCTGCCCGATGCGGACGGCGACACGCTCAGCACCGTCCGCGGCGTGAGCTTCGTCGTGCATCGCGGCCCGCTGGCGGGCAACGGTTCGGCGGCGGGCACCGTGCTGACGTTTCAGGAGTCGCGTGCCGTCGAACGGCTCGACCGCACTTTGCGTTCGCGGCAGCGCGTGCAGCAGTTCACGGCACGCTACCGGCTCGCCGATATCGTCGGCGCGGGCGAGGCGATCGAACGGGTGCGCACGCTCGTGCAGCGTTACGCGCGCTCGGACGCCACCGTGCTGATTCTCGGCGAAAGCGGCACCGGCAAGGAAATGGTCGCGCAGAGCATGCATCAACTGAGCGCGCGGCGCGACTTTGCCTTTGTCGCGATGAATTGCGGCGCGTTTCCGGAAGCGCTGCTCGAGAGCGAATTGTTCGGCTACGAGGAAGGCGCGTTCACCGGCGCGCGCAAAGGCGGCAAGGCGGGGCTGATCGAAGTGGCGCATCGCGGCACGCTGTTTCTCGATGAGATCGCCGAAATGCCCCTGTCGTTGCAAAGCCGCCTGCTGCGCGTGCTGCAGGAGCGCGAAGTCGTACGGCTCGGCTCCACCGAACCGACGCGCGTCGATATTCGCGTCGTCGCGGCGACGCATCGCGCGTTGACCGAAGGTATCGAGGCAGGCAGTTTCCGGGCGGACCTCTACTACCGCCTCAATATCCTGAGCATTGCATTGCCGCCGCTGCGCGAGCGTCCCACCGACCTGCTGCCGCTCGCCACCGAACTCCTGCTTCAGGCCGCGGCGCGCGAGCCGAGGCTTGCCCTGCGCATTCCGGATGCGGACGCCGCCGCGCGTGTTCTTGCGAGTCTAAGCGAACCGTTGAGCCGTTACGCGTGGCCCGGCAACGTGCGCGAATTGCAGAACGTGATCGAGCGGATCGCGGTCGAACTGGCCGACACCGACCCCGATAGCCCAACGGAAACCGCTCTCAGCCGCGACGAACTGCGCACCATCGCGCCGGAAATCTTCGAGTCGGCCGCGCGCGGGAAGAAAGCCGCGCTGACCTTGCGCGAACGCAGCCGTCATGTGGAAGCAGACGAAATCCGCGCCGCGCTCGCCGCGTGCGACGGCGATCGCGATGCAGTCTGCGAGGCGCTCGGCATCAGCAAGACCACGTTATGGCGCAAGCTGAACGCGGCGCAGTGAGCTCCGCGCCACCTCATGCCGCACGCGCTTCGACTTCGGCTGCGTCGGCGCGCGCGGCCAGCGTCGCGAATCTGAACGTCGGCGTGTTCACTTCCTGCGTTGCTGGCGTGACGCCGAGGCCTTTCATGCCCTGCCGGCGTTCGCGCTCGATAAACATGCTCGGGGTCATGCCGCAGCATCGTTTGAAATGCCGGCCGAAATGACTCTGATCGAAAAAGCCAACTTCGGTCGCGACGACCGATCCGGGTACGCCTTCCAGCAACAAGGTTTGTGCGCGCTGGATGCGCAGTCCGCACAGATAGCGATAGGGCGATGAACCGTACTGCTGCCGGAACACGGTTGCAAATCGTGACACGCTGAGTGCGGACAATTCGGCCAGTTGCGCGAGCGTCACGGGTTCGTCGAAATGCGCTTCGATGAAAGCCCGCGCGGCGTTGAGGGTCAAGGGATGTTTCATGACGTCGCGATCTCCGAACGGCCCGCCGTGTGCTTCGCAAAGCGCAGGATGGAAAATACGTCGAGCGGAATAGGCGTGCTTCCGGTGTCGACGAGTTCGGCGAGCGTCTCGCCCACCCCCGGGCCGATCTGAAAACCCGAGCCGCAGAAACCGAAGGCGTAAAAAAGGCCCTTAACCTTGCTGCTCGGACCGATCACCGGTTCGCCATCGGGCAGATAACTTTCCACGCCGCTCCACACGCGAATGACATGCAGCGGCGCCATCGCCGGTACGAGGCGGCGCAACTGCGCGAGTTGTCGCACGGTGTTGCCAGGCAGCACCGACGCGCGCGAGGTCGCCGCATCGGCCGGGCCGCCCGGCCCACCGCCGAGGATGATATTGCCGCGCGGAATCTGACGGAAATAGATGCTCTCTTCCTTGATGGAAGTAAAGACACCCATCGACGACCGGAACACGTACGGCACCGGCTCGGTCACCGCCATTTGCGGTCCGCTGGCGGTCAGTGGCACCGTTTCGCCGAACTGTTCAGTCAGCCGGCTGGCCCAGGCGCCGGCGCAGATCACCAGTTGCGCGGCCCAATACACGTCGCCGCGCGCGCTCTCCACGCGAAACCGGTCGCCGTCTTTTTCCACCCGCACGATCTCCGTGTTCTCGACGATCCGCGCGCCGAGCCGTGCGGCGGCCCGGCCGAACGCGGGCGTGGCGAGCCGCGGATTGGCGTGGCCGTCGAGCGGCGATATCGATGCCGCCAGCACTTCCTTGCCCAGAAACGGAAAGCGTCTGAACATGGCTTCGCCGTGCAGCACGTCCAGTTCGAGACCGCAGGCGCGGGCATCGATTGCGTATTGATCGAAATTCTCGACGTCCTTCTGGTGGTAGCACACGCGCGTGTGGCCCGAGGGCAGGAACTCGATGTCCTCGCCGAGCAGTTCCGCCGAGCGCTGCCATGTGCGCAGCGCGCGATTGGCCATCGCCAGTTGCGGCAGCGCGCGCCCCTGACGGCGAATGCCGCCGAAGTTCACGCCGCTCGCCTGCTGCCCTGTCAGTCCTCGCTCCAGCAGAATCACCGAACGGTTGCGCTGACGCAGGAAGAACGCCGTCGTCGTTCCCATGATGCCGCCGCCAATCACAATGACGTCGGCTTCCCTGGCGTTCGACGCGGTCGCTGCGCTCATTCCGGAGCCTCCTCGACCAGCGCCACCGGCAACGGTTTAACCGGAGCCTGCCCGCGCAGCCGCCCCACCGAAGACAACGGCACCGAGCGCGGCCGCCGCGATGATTTCCGCACCCGCGTGGCCACAATAACGCCCCTGGCAGCGGCCCATGCCGACGCGCGAAAACGCCTTCGCGCGATTGGCCTCCTGCGCACCGCTCTCGCGCACGACTCGACGCAACTCGCCGGCTGTAATCGCTTCGCAGCGGCAGACGATCGTCTCGTCCGGCAATCGCCGCGGCGAATTTCGCGGGCCACGGGAAAGCAGCCCGCAAGCCCGCAGCAAAGCGCGTGAAGCGCGCCAGTTCGGCGCGCAGCCGCTCGATTCCCTCGACCTGCAAGCCGTGATCGTGCAGCGCCGCGAGCGCCGCGAGACGGCCCGAACGCTCAGCGGCATCCGCACCGCGCACGCGTGCGCCATCGCCCGCCAGATAGACGCCTTTCACACTGCTGCGGCCATCTTCGTCGATGTGCGGCAGCCACTGCCGGGCATTGTCGTCGAAGACAGAAATCGCAGCCGGCAAGATCCGCAAGCTGCGTTTCAGGCCGCAGGTGGTAGCCGAGCGCCGACTGCCTCACAGGCCACTTCGAAGCGCTTGCCGCCCGGTAACGCGACCTCGACGCCGCTCACGCCGTTCTGCGGCGAGCCTTTGATTTCGACCGGCTGCACCCCGCGATGCACCGGCACACCGCGCTCGCGCGAGCACGCGCGTCAACGCGATCCCCTTCCTGAGCGCGGAAGGAATCGCCAGCAAACGAGGCAGCGCGGCCACACGCTGCATGAACGTCGATGTATCGAGCACCGCCGCGACCTGCGCGCCGGCCTTCACGTATTGCGCGGCCACCAGATACAGCAGCGGACCGCTGCCCATCATCACCGTGCGCGCGCCAATCGCGCAGCCTTGCGATTTCAGCGCGACCTGCGCGCCGCCCAGGCTGTAGGTGCCGGCGAGGTGCCAGCCCTTGACCGGCATCAGCCGGTCGGTTGCGCCGCTGCAGACGATCAGGGTGTCGAACGGCAGCGTCCGATAGCGCGTGCCGCTCACCAGATGGACGGTGTTCGGCGTGATGTTCCAGACAAGCGTCTCCGGCAGATAGTCGAGCTTGCGCTTCAGTGCATCGAAGCTCTCGTGTAACGACGCTGCACGCGCCGCCTCGGTGCCGTACAGCGTCTCGTAGCTGCGCGAAAAGCCTTCCGGTTGCCGCCGATAGATCTGGCCGCCGTCGCGCCGTCCCTCGTCGATCACCGTCGGCCGCAGCCCCGCTTCCACCAGCGCCTGCGCCGCGCGCACGCCCGCCGGTCCGGTGCCGATCATGACTACGCGCGGGGCCATACACCCTCCCCGGCGGCAGCCAGCGTCGTCACGATCGACATGCCGGGCGCGGCGGGCGTGCTGCAGGCGCGCACGCGCTCGCCGTCCGTGGTCCACACCCAGCAGTCCTGGCAGGCGCCCATCAGACAGAAACCCGCGCGACGGCCATCGCCGAATTCGGAATCGCGCAACGTCGTCACACTGGTCAGCAACGCGACCATCAGCGTGTCGCCCTCGGCGGCCTCGCGCACCACGCCGTCGACGGTGATCGGGAACGTCTTGCGCCCGCTCTCCGCGACTCGCACAAATCGTCCGTTCATGCCGGCGTTGCCTCCACGGTCTGCAACCGGTTCAGTTCGGCCACCGGATGATGGCAAAGAATCTCCGCGCCCGAAGGCAGCTTCTTCAGGCCGGCGGCGTCATATTGCACATTCCGTCGATACGCACCGGACAGCGCGCCCGGAATGCGCACAGCTCGCGGATATCGGCACTCGGCCCCATCGGCGGCAACGCGGTCAGCGCCGATCTCGCGGCGCGCGTCGAGCCAGCCCGGTTTCAGCGCGGGCACCGAATCGACCAGCAGTTCCGTGTACGGGTGATACGGCGGCGCGGCGAGCACGTCGCGCTGCCCCGCTTCCACGCGATGGCCCGCGTACAGCACGATCACTTCGTCGCAGATCGCGCGCACCGTCGAAATGTCGTGGCTGATGAACATGTACGACACGCCGAGTTCGCGGCGCAATTCGGCCAGCAGGTCGAGAATCGCGGCGCCGACCACCGTATCGAGCGCGGACGTCACTTCGTCGCAGAGAATCAAGCGCGGGATCGGCGGCAAGCGCGCGCGCCAGATTCACGCGCTGTTTCTGACCGCCGGACAAGTCCGGCCGGCATGCGCGTGGCGATCGACGCCGGCAGCTTGCACCAGATCGAGCAATGCCAGCATGCGTTTATTCGCCGCCGCACCGCGCAGATGGTGATAGAACGCGAGCGGCCGCGCGAGAATATCGGCGATCGAATGGCTCGGGTTCAGCGCGGTGTCGGCGTTCTGGAACACGATCTGGATCTGCCGGTACTGCTCCGGCGTGCGCCGCGACAATTGCGCGGGCAACGGCTTGCCGTCGAACAGCACCTCGCCGCGCGCCCGGTCGACCAGCCCCGCCACCACGCGCGCAAGCGTCGTCTTGCCGGAACCGGATTCGCCGATCACGCCGAGCGTGCTGCCGCGCGGGATCGACAGGCTGACGTCGTCGAGCACGCGCACGGCGGGCGACGCCGGTGCGGTCGATGCGTCCGTAGCCCGCCGCCAACCCGCGGATTTCGAGCAACGGCGGTACGTGCTGGCCGGCCGGCGGCACGTCGAAGTCGGCTTCGGGACGGCGCGTCGCGGCGAGCAACTGCCGCGTGTAGGCATCCACCGGCGCATCGAGCACCTGCGCGACCGCGCCGTTCTCCTTCACCGCGCCGCCGTTCAGCACGACGATCCGGTCGGCCATCTGCGCGACCACCGCCAGATCGTGCGACACGTAGACCGCGGTCGTACCGAGTTCGCGGATCACCTTCTTGAACGCCGCGAGCACTTCGATCTGCGTGGTGACGTCGAGCGCGGTAGTCGGCTCGTCGAACACGACGACCGCCGGATCGGTGATCAGCGCCATGGCGGCCATCAGCCGCTGCAACTGGCCGCCCGACACCTGGTGCGGATAGCGATCGCCGATCGTCTCCGGCTCGGGCAGCGCCAGCGCGCGGAACAGCGCGATCGCCTTGAGCCGCGCCGCATCCGCCGACATCAGGTGATGCAGCAAGCGCGGGCTCGGTGACCTGATCCATGATCGTGCGCGCCGGATTGAAACCGGCCGACGCGCTCTGCGCGACATACGCCACGGTCCGCGCGCGCAACGCACGCCGTCCTTTGGCATCGAGCGACAGCACCTCGCACGTCGCCGATCCGCACCGAACCGCCGCTGATCGCACAACCGGTGCGCGCGTAGCCGAGCAACGACAGCGCGATGGTGGTCTTGCCCGAACCGGACTCGCCGATCAGCGCCAGCACCTCGCCCTTCTTCACCGAAAAGTCGACACCCTTGACGATCTCGGTCACCGGCCCCGGCGCCGCACCGGCGACGACCCGCAGGCCCTTCACTTCAATCATGTCCCGATCAGCCATCACGCGCCTCCATGGCTACGGCCACGACGCCGCAGATTGTCGATCAGCAGATTCATGCCGATGGTCAGCGTCGCAATCGCGACGGCCGGCATCAGTACGGCAGGCGCGCCCTCGGACAAACCGCCGATGTTCTCGCGCACGAGCGAACCCCAGTCGGCGTTCGGCGGCTGCACGCCAAGGCCGAGAAAACTCAGCCCGCTCAGCAGCAGCACGATGAACACGAAGCGCAGGCCGAAATCGGCGAGCATCGGATGAATCATGTTCGGCAGCACCTCGACGCGCGCGATGTAGAACAGTCCCTCGCCGCGCGCCCGCGCCACCTGAACGTACTCGAGGCCCATCAGATTCACCGCGAGCGAGCGCGAAATACGGAACGCGCCGGGGATGTAGGCGAGCGCGGCGACTGTCGTCAGCATCGGTGATCGACGAACCGAACGCGGCGATCACGACCAGCGCGAGCACCTTGCTCGGAATCGAGATCAGCGCGTCGAACAGACGGCTCAGGATCTCGTCGACCCAGCGCCCCGACACCGCCGCGAGCAGGCCGAAGAACGTGCCGATCACGCTGGCGAGCACGGCGGCCGCCAGCGCGAGGCCGACCGTGTAGCGCGCGCCGTAGAGAATCCGGCTCAGCATGTCGCGGCCGAGATAGTCGGTGCCGAGCGGATACGCTGCGCTATAGCGGCCGAAAATCTCCGTCGACGTGAGCGCGCCGCCCTTGTACGGCGCCACCAGCGGGCCGATGAACGCGACCACCAGCCAGAACACCACCAGCGTGAGGCCGATCAGGCCCAGCACGGAAAAGCGATGCACCAGCCGCGTCAACACGCCCGGCTTGTGCGTGGCCGCGACTGCTGCCGGCGGCTCGACGGCGGGTTGATTGCGGCTCATGTCGTACAGCTCCGTGCCGGGGTGAGGAACGTGGGGATGGGTCGGTTGGGTCATCATCGGCGCAGCCTCGGGTTGGATACGATCTGACACAGGTCGGCGATCAGCACGAGCGCGAGATACGCCGCGCAGAACACCATCACGCAGCCCTGCACGAGCGGCATGTCGCGATTCGTGACGGCGTCGACCATCAGGCTCGCGAGACCGGGATAGTTGAAGATCGATTCGACGATCACCACGCCGCCGAACAGATACGACAGGCTCAACGCCACCGCATTGGCAATCGGCCCGATGGTGTTCGGCAGCACGTGGCGCAGCACCACGCGCGCCGGTGAAGCGCCCTTGAGCACCGCCATTTCGACGTACGACGAATTGAGTTGATCGAGCACCGCGGCGCGCGTCATCCGCGCCATCTGCGCAACGATCACGCAGCACAGCGTCATCACCGGCATCGCGTAGATGCGCAGCAGCGCGCCGAACGAATGGACCTCGGAGAGATACGACAGCGCCGGCAGCCAGCGCAGCTTGACCGCGAAGATCAGCACGGCGATGGTGGCGATCAGGAACTCGGGCACGGCGACCGTGGACAGCGTCAGCACATTGAGCACGCGGTCGAGCAGCGAGCCGCGGAACATCGCCGACGCAATGCCGATCACCAGCGCGACCGGCACCGAGACCAGCGTCGTCAGACCGGCCAGCACCAGCGAATTCGGCAGGCGCGTCGCGATCAGTTCGCTGACAGGCAGATTGTTCGACAGCGAGGTGCCGAAGTTGCCGCTGACAATATGAATGAGCCACTCGAAGTAGCGTTGCAGCGCCGGCTGGTCGAGACCGAACTGATGCCGCAATGCCGCGACGGCTTCCGGGGTCGCCGCCTGGCCGAGCGCCTGTTGGGCGGCGTCGCCGGGAAGCAGCCCGGTGATGGCGAACACGACCGCCGAGACCAGCAGCAGCGTGAGCAGCGCGAGGCCAAGGCGCGCGGCAATGAGTCGTTGCGCGTGTGCTTTCATCGAAAGTCACCTCCTGTGTCGGGAAAAACCTTCGTGCGGCTGATTCAGGCGCGGCCGGCCTGGGCGCGGCCTTCTCAGGCTTCCAGCCAGACGTTTTCCGCGAACATGAAACCCATCAGGCCGGCGAGCGGAATCGAGCCGAGGCCCTTGAGTTTCGTCGTGTAGGCATCGAGCGAACTCTGGAACAGCGGAATGCCGATGCCGCCGTCTTCATGCACCAGCACCTGCATGTCGCCGTAGATCTTCTTACGCTTCGCATCGTCCGGTTCGCCGCGTGCCGCCAGCAGCATCTGGTCGAACTTCGGGCTCTTCCAGTTCGCTTCGTTCCACGGTGCGTCCGACTTGAAGAACTGGGTGAAGATCACGTCGGCGCTCGGGCGCGCGTTGACATTGCCGAACCCCAGCGGATGCTTCATCCAGTGGTTCGACCAGTAGCCGTCGGACGGCACGCGCGACACCTGGAGATTCAGACCGGCTTGCGGCGCGACCTGCTGAAGGAACATCGCCATTTCCACCGACCCTTCCGCTGCCGGCGACGCGAAAATCTGGATCGGCGCGCTGCCGACCTTGGCCTTCTGGAAATGGAACTTCGCCTTGTCCGGATCGAAGGCGCGCTGCGGCAGGCCGGCCAGGTAGTACTTGTTGGTCGGATCGATGGGTTGGTCGTTGCCGATCGCACCGTAACCCTGAAAGATGGCGCGGCGCATCTGCTCGCGATCCTGCAGATACATCATGCCTCGCCGAAAATCGTCGTTACCGGTAATGCCGCCTTCGTCGCGAACGACCAGGTCGGTGTACAGGCCCGTCTTCGTCTCCAGCACCGCGAAACCGCTGGTGCCCTTGATCTGCGTCGGTCGAGCGCGGGCTCACCGCATTGATCAGTTGCACGTCGCCCGAGAGCAGCGCGTTCACGCGCGCCGATTCGTCGCCGATACCGATCAGTTCGACTTCGTCGAGATGCGGCATGCCCGGCTTCCAGTACTTCTCGTTCCTCACGCCGACCGTACGCACGCCCGGCGAGAACTCCTTGACCTTGAACGGGCCGGTGCCGATCGCCGTTTTGAAGTCCTTGGTGCCGTCCTTGATGATGAGGAAGTGCGAAGTGGCGAGAATCACCGGCAGATCGGCGTTCGGGCCGTCGAGCGTGATCGTCACTTCGTTCGGGCCGGTGGCCTTCACTTCCTTGATCTGATCGGCGAGCGTCTTCGCCTTCGAAGCGGTCGCCGGGTCCTTGTGACGCATGATCGAGTACACCACGTCCGCCGGCGCGAGCGCCTTGCCGTCGTGGAACTGCACGCCCGTGCGCAGCTTGACGACCCACACGGTCGCGTCCTTCGTTTCCAGCGAGGTCGCGAGCGCCATCTTCGCGCCGAGATGCGAATCGAGCTCGGTCAGGCCGTTGTAGAACATGTAAGCAACGGACGTAGTCGGTGCCGAGCGCGCCCTTCGCGGGGTCGAGCGTGTCGGCGGCGGAAGCAGACTGCGTCGCCACCCGAATCCTGCCGCCCTGCTTCGGCTTGGCCTGCGCAAAGGCCGCGCCGCTCGCGCGTCAGAAGACCCGCGCCCGTCATCGACATCATGCCGGCCGCCGCCATCGCGCGCAGCACGTCGCGCCGCGACGCGCCCTTTGCAGTCAACCGCTCCAACCCGGTGCCGAGCTGATCGGCGCCGTATTGCGAGTTTTCCTTATTCATCGAACTTCTCCGCGAGGGTGAGCAGGGATCGCTGCGTGGTGGGTTTTGGCTGTCAAATGAAACGATACGAAAGAGACGGGAATCAGTAAAAAATATCCTTGATGCGGTAGTACGTCCCCACCAGCGGCAGGAACCAGGGTTTGCCGGTGTGGCCGGGAATCGCGGGCCATTCGGCACTCGCGCCACGGATTGCGTTCTTCGTGGCCGTCCATCACGTCGGCCATGACCTGGCCCATGTGCGTCGACATCTGCGTACCGTGGCCGCTGTAACCCATCGAGTAATAGATGCCGTCATGCTGCCCGGCATGCGGCAGACGGTCGGCGGTCATATCCACGAGACCGCCCCAGCAATAGTCGATACGCGCGCTGCGCCAGCATCGGGAACATGCGCCGCGAGTCCCTGCTGCAGAATGCGGCCGCTCTTCGCGTCGGACGGCTGCTCGGACGCGGTGAAGCGCGCGCGGCCGCCGAACAGCAGGCGCGAGTCCGGCGTCACGCGGAAGTAGTTGTGCATCAGCCGCGTGGTGGTATACGCGCGCCGGTTCGGAAACACCTGCGCCAGCAATTCCGCGCGCGCAGCGGCTCGGTCACGACGATGAACGAACCGACCGGCGCGAGCCGCCGCCGATACCAGCCGAACGGCCCATGCCGCGACGGCCCGGTGGCGATCAGCACCTGCTTCGCGCGCACTTCGCCGCGCGCCGTGGTGATCCGGTAGCCGCCCACGCCGCTGGCATCCTTCGCGATCGCGGTGACCGCAGCGTTCTCGTACAGCTTCGCGCCGCGCCGCACGGCGGCATCGGCGAGTCCGACGGTGAACTTGCCCATATGCATCTGGCCGCCGTGCCGTTGCAGCAATCCGCCGTAAAAACTGTCCGACTGCGACTTCGCTGCGAATGCGGTCGCGGCCGATCAGTTCGATATCCGTATCGACTTCGCGCCGGATCAGTTCCGCGGTCTTCTCCAGGTGCTCGAGGTGATGCGGCTTCGACGCCAGCTTCAGCTTGCCGCGTGGCGAGGTAATTGCAATCGATCTGCTCTTCGCGGATCAGACGCTCGACCGTATCGACCGCAGTCCGAATACGCGCGGTAGCAGGCGCTCGCGCGCTCCACGCCGAGTTGCGCGACCAGCGCGACGAAGTCCTGCGCGACGCCCGTGTTGCACCTGCCCGCCGTTGCGCCCGGAGGCGCCGCCGCCGATGCGGCCCGGCGTCGAGCACCGTCACCGATGCGCCGCGCCGCCCCAGCGCCTGCGCCGCCGACAACCCGGTGAAGCCGCCGCCGATCACGACGACATCGGCATGGCCTTCAACCGGACCTTCGCTCGCTGAAACCAGCGGCGGGGCGGTGTCGAGCCAGTAGGAATCGAGCTTCATCCGGTCTGTCCTTGAGATGGGCGATGCGTGAGGCGGTCCATGCCAAACGGTGCTAGCGGTGCTTACAGGCCGAGTTCCGCGGCGAGATGCGGGATGTCGTTGACCTCGTAGTACTGGTAGTACGGCGTCGACGGTTCGTGGCCGCGCTTGACGAACGCCTTGTGTTTGATGCCCAGGTCGTGCGCGGTCATCAGGTCGTAGCGCAGGCTCGACGACACATGCAGCACGTCTTCCGGATTGCAGTTCGAGCTGGTCGAACATGTATTCGAAGCCTTGCATGCGCGGCTTGTACGACTGCGCCTGCTCCGCCGTGAAGACCGCATGGAACGGCGCGCCGAGCTTGTCGACGTTGCTCTGGATCTGGTTGTTCGACGCGTTCGACAGGATCACCAGCTTGTACTTCTTCGCGAGACGCGAGAGGCCTTCCGGCACGTCCGGATGCGGACCCCAGGTCGGCACGGCCGTGTAGATCTTCTCGGCTTCCACTTCATTGAATTCGACGTTCATGCGCTTGCAGGCGCGGCGCAGCGCGTTGACGACCACGTCGCGATACGGCTTCCATGCGCCCAGCACTTCGTCACGGCGATAGCCCGAGATAGAACGCGACGAGCTTCTCCATATCTTCGCGCGTTCAGCACGTTGCCGTACATCTCGCGCGTCATGTCGGCCATGCGGAATTTGGTCAGCGTGCCGTAGCAATCGAAGGTGATGTACTTCGGTTCGAATTCGATCATGGTTGTCAGTCCTATCGGTGTGGTGAACCCGCAGCGAGTTCAGTGGCGGAAACGGTGCGTCTGTGTTGCAGGGGACCGGAGTAAGCGCTTCGCACTCGCTTCGATCGATTGGGATAGCTCATGCCTGTAAAAGATTTAATCAGCGCAAAAACATAGATGTCCCTGATTAGGGCGCTGTCAGTGACACAAACCATGCGTTTTGAGGCCGCTGCGCAGCAGAGTCTGCGGTGGTTGCGCTGAAAGCCCCGCCCATCATGGTTTTGCCGGATTCGATGTGAAACGCTCCGACGCCAGAAGCCGCTCTGCGCGAGATGGCTTTCCCCTTACCAATCCGGGCCGCCGGCATGGTGTGCTGACGGCGCGGCGCGCTCAGGGCCGCAGATCGATCAGCACGCTCTTGAAGCGCAGGTTCGCCTCATAGGCCTGGCGACCGAGGTCCTTGCCGATGCCCGAGCGCTTGTAGCCGCCCGTCGGGATCATGAAGTCCGAGGTGCGGCCGTAACGGTTGACCCACACCGTGCCGGCTTCGAGGCCGCGCACGAAGCGCAGCGCCCGGCCAAGGTCGGCCGTATGCACGCCTGCCGCGAGCCCGTACTCGGGGTGCTGGGCAAGCGCGAGCGCTTCGTCTTCGGTGTCGAAGGTCTGCAGGGTCAGCACCGGACCGAACACTTCCTCGCGCACGGCTTCGGAGTGAGCGGTGACGTCCGTGAGCAGGGTCGGCGTATAGAACGCGCCGGGCGCGCCGCCATCGGCGCGTTTGCCGCCAAAGCGCAGCGTCGCGCCCGAGTCGAGCGTGCGCCCCACGATGCCTTCGATGCGCGCCGCCTGCGGCTCGGAAATGATCGGCGAGAGCGTGGTGCCGGCGGCCCAGGTCGCGCCGGGTTTCAATTCGGCGAAAATCCGGCCGATGCGCTCGGCCAGCGGTTCGGCGAGACTGCGCTCCACCAGCAGGCGCGAACCGGCGACGCAGACTTGCCCGGCATTGCCGGTAATCGACCCGGCAATACGGCGTGCCACGTCGTAGAGACGCGGGGCGTCGGCGAATACGATTTGCGGACTCTTGCCGCCCAGTTCGAGCGTCACCGGCTTGGTGCCGCTGTCCGCGCAGGCGGCCATGATCGCGGCGCCTGTGCGCGTGGAGCCGGTGAAGGTCACCTTGCTGATCCTCGGATGACGCACGAGTTCGTCGCCGGTGATACGTCCGTCGCCCTGGATGACGTTGAAGATGCCGGCCGGCACGCCCGCCTGCACGGCCAGTTCGGCGAGTCGCAACACGGAGAACGGTGTCATCTCGGACGGCTTGAGCACGACCGCGTTGCCCGCCGCGAGCGCGGGCGCGATCTTCCACGACGCCATCACGAGCGGAAAATTCCACGGCGCAATCGCGCCGATCACGCCATAGGGCTCGGCGATTGTCATGCCCAGATGGTCGTGATCGGTCGCGGCCACGTCGCCGCCCAGCTTGTCGGCGAACTCCGCGTAGAAACGGATGCCTTCGGCAGTGAACGGCACGTCCCAGCCGATCGCCTGGCTAACCGGACGGGTCGAGCCGAGCGCTTCCAGACGGCCGAGCGTCGGCGCATCGGCTTCGACCAGCTCCGCGAAACGGCGCAGGATTCCGGCGCGCTCGCGCGGCGCCATGCGTGCCCAGCCGCTATGTCTGAACGCCTGCCACGCATTCTCGACGGCGCGGTCCACGGCCTCGGCATCGGCGAGCGGCACCGAGGCGTAGACAACACCGTCCGAGGGGCGCGCCACCTCGATGCGGCGCCCGCCGCTGCACACCGCTTCCACATACTGGCCGCCGATGAAATGGCCGCTGCGAATCGCGACGTCGTCCGGATTGAAGCTGTCCATGAGAAAGGTTTCCTGAGTGGCTGGCATGACAAAATCGTAGGGCCGCAGGCGCGGCATATGTCGCCGACAAAAATCGCCGCGCAGCAGAACACGCTTGTAATGAGGGTCCAGACGGCATGTTTTGCGTCGATTTTCGATGCGGCCCTTTCCCGTGCCCGCGATGACAAGATCGTCCTAGTCATGCTGCGCGCCGGATGACACAGTGACGGCGTAAGCCTTCAGTCATCCAGGGAGTACGGCGTGTCCGATCCGATCACCTATAGACGCTTCACCACCGACGACATCGCCGCGGCGCACGCGCTGACGGTCGAACTCAAATGGCCGCATCGCGCGGACGACTGGCGCTTCGTCGCGCAGCTCGGTATGGGTTTCGTCGCGCAAGACGCAAGCGGCGTGATCGGCACCGCACTGTGCTGGAAATATGGCGCCGACCGGGCCTCGCTCGGCATGGTGATCGTCGCGCCCGCGCAGCAAGGCCGCGGCATCGGCAAAAGGCTGATGGATCTGATCCTGGAAGAACTCGGCGATCGGGTCACCTTCCTGCACGCCACCGCCGCCGGCCAGCCCTTGTACGAGAAACTCGGATTTCGCGCGGCCGGCACGCTCGACCAGCATCAGGGCGCGGCATTCCAGCCGCCGCTAGTTTCCTTGCCGCCGGGCGAGCGTCTGCGCCCGCTCGGCTCGAGCGATACGACGCGCCTCGTGGAACTGGCCTCGCAGGCGAGCGGCCTCGATCGCAGCGACGTGCTGCCGGCCCTTTTGAGCACGGCAGACGGCATCGCACTGGATAGCGACGGCGAACTGGTCGGCTTCGCCCTGTTTCGGCGCTTTGGCCGCGGCTTCGCAATCGGACCGGTGGTGGCGCCCGCATCCGCGGACACAAGCCGCGCGAAGGCGCTGATCAGCCACTGGCTGGCGCTCAACGAGGGCGTGTTCGTGCGCATCGATACGCCAGGCGAAAGCGGCCTGACTGAGTGGCTGGAGCAGATGGGGCTGGCGCGTGTGGATACGGTCGTGAAGATGGTCCGTCACGCCGCGCCGGAAGACGTCAACGCCGTCGCAAGTGAAAGCGCGCGCAATCTGCAGTTCGGCATCATCAATCAGGCGATCTGCTGACCCAACATGGCCTTCCTCTATAAAGCCGACCCGGCACGCGGTGCGCAATGGGCCAGACTGTTCGCGCAGAAGGCGCCGGACCTGCCCTTTCACGTCTGGCCCGATCTCGGCGATCCGGCCGCCGTCCGTTACCTCGCCGCCTGGCAGCCGCCCGACGATCCCACACGCCTCTTCCCCAATCTTGAAGTCGTGTTCTCCGTCGGCGCGGGCATCGATCAGTTCGATCTCGCGGGCGTGCCGGCCCATGTGCCGGTCGTGCGGATGATCGAACCGGGTATTGTCGAAGGCATGGTCGAATATGTCACGCAAGCTGTGCTGACGATTCATCGCGATCTGTTCGACTACGCGCTCCAGCAGCGCCAGCAGGTGTGGCAGGAACTGCCGCTCAAGGCCGCCAGCGAGCGCCGGATCGGCGTGATGGGACTCGGCGTGCTCGGCACCGCGGTGCTGGAGCGGCTGCGTCTCTTTGGCTTCGCATGTGCGGGATGGAGCCGCTCGCCGCGTCAGATTGAAGGCGTCGAGTGCTATACGGGCGAAGGCTCGCTCGACGGCTTCCTCGCCCGCACCGACATTCTGATCTGTCTGGTGCCGCTCACGCTCGCCACGCGCGGCCTGCTGAACGCGGACCTGTTTGCGAAACTGCCGCGCGGCGCATCGCTGATTCAAACCGGGCGCGGTCCGCATCTGAATCAACCCGACCTGCTCACCGCGCTAGACAGCGGCCATCTGCGCAACGCGATCCTCGATGTCACCGACCCCGAGCCGCTGCCCGTCGGTCATCCGCTGTGGGCGCATCCGCGCGTGCGCATCACCCCGCATGTCGCCAGTGCGACGCGGCCTGAAACGGCTGTCGACGTGGTGCTCGAGAATCTGCGCCGTCATCGCGCGGGGTTGCCGATGCTCGGTCAGATCGACCGAACCCAGGGCTATTGAGCGCGGTGCCCGCCCATCGCGGGTTTTCAGCACACGCAGCAGAAAATGCCAAGCCCGTGCATCAAAACGCGTTGCGCGCGCTTTTCCGGCAATTGTTTAGCAAAGCAGGCGATCGTCGCTGATCAGTAGTATGGAACGGTCAACAGCCCCTTTTTCGCGACGAGAAACCACCATGACGATTGATTCGCTCATTGAAGCCGACCGCAAGCATCTGATTCATCCCGTGATCAACTACCGCGCGCATGAGGCCCGTGGCGTGACCGTTCTCGAGTCCGCCAGCGGCGCATTCCTGCGCGACGCGGCCGGCAACGAACTGCTCGACGCCTTCTCGGGCCTGTGGTGCGTGAACGTGGGTTACGGCCAGCAAAGCATTGTGGACGTGGCCGCCGAGCAGATGAAGAAACTGCCCTACGCCACCGGCTATTTCCATTTCGGCTCCGAACCGGCGATCGAACTGGCGGCCAAACTGGTCGAGCTCTCGCCCGCTTCGCTGCAGCATGTTTACTTCACGCTCGGCGGCTCCGACGCAGTCGACTCCGCGCTGCGGTTCATCACGCATTACTTCAACGCCACGGGCCGTCCGTCGAAGAAACACATCATCGCGTTGCAGCGTGGCTATCACGGCTCCTCTTCGATCGGCGCGGGGCTGACCGCGCTGCCCGCGTTCCACCGCAATTTCGATCTGCCGCTGCCGACCCAGCACCACCTGCCCTCGCCGTATGCGTACCGCAACGAATTCGCCGACGACGCCGCGCTGATCGCCGCTTCGGTGGCCGCGCTCGAAGCGAGGGTGACCGAACTCGGCGCGGACAACGTCGCGGCGTTTTTCTGCGAGCCGATTCAGGGCTCGGGCGGCGTGATCGTGCCGCCGGTCGGCTGGTTGAAAGCGATGCGCGAACGCTGCCGCCAGCTCGGCATCCTGTTCGTGGCCGACGAAGTCATTACCGGCTTCGGCCGCACGGGTCCGCTATTCGCTTGCCAGGCCGAAGACGTCCAACCCGATCTGATGACGGTGGCAAAAGGATTGACCGCCGGCTATGCGCCGATGGGCGCGGTCCTGATGTCCGATGAAATTTATCAAGGCATCGCGAATGGCGACGCCGAGGCGGTGGTCGGTCATGGCCATACGTACTCCGCGCATCCGGTGAGCGCGGCAATCGGCCTCGAAGTGCTGCGCCTCTATCACGAAGGCGGGCTGCTCGCGAACGGCGTGGCGCGCGCGCCGCGTTTTGCCCAGGGTCTCGACGCGTTGCTGGCGCATCCACTGGTTGGCGATTCACGCCATCGCGGCCTGCTCGGCGCGCTCGAACTCGTGTCGGACAAACACAGCAAGGCGGGTTTCGAGCCGGCGTTGAAACTGTCTGAAAGAATCGCCGCCGCAGCCTATGCCAACCGGCTGATTTTCCGCGCCTTTGGCGACAATATTCTCGGCTTTGCGCCGGCGCTGTCATACAGCGAGGCAGAGTTCGATCTGCTGTTCGAACGGCTCGAAAAAACCCTCGACGATGTCCTCGCGCAAGCCGATGTGCGCGCCGCGTTGGGGAACGAAAGCCATCTCGCTGCGTGCTAGAGTAGAGCACCCTTTGAGATCCCTTCCCCCATCGCCGGAGCGACAACGTTACGATGAGCAGCGACTGCAAGCTGGACCGGATTGACCTGCGCATACTTTCCCAGTTGCAGAAGAAAGGTCGCATAACCAACGTCGAGCTTGCCGATGCGGTCGGCCTTTCGCCCAGTCCTTGCCTGATCCGGGTCAAGCGTCTGGAGAAAGCCGGCTACATCATCGGCTACGGTGCGCAGATCCAGCTCGAAAAGCTCGGCGACGTGCAGATCGTGTTTACCGAGGTCACGCTCGCCGATCATCGGCGGGAAGATTTCATCAAGTTCGTGAATGCGATCAAAGACGTCGACGAGATCGTCGAGTGCCATCTGGCGAGCGGCGGCTATGACTATTTGCTGAAGTTCGTCACGCGCAGTGTGAGCCACTATCAGAGCATCGTGGAAGGCTTGCTCGAGCGCGACATCGGCATTGAAAAGTACTTCAGCTACGTGATCATCAAGTCGCCGTTCGTGAAGAGTCACTACCCGCTCGAAACGCTGTTCTCGCAGAACCATCACTAGGCGTTCCGATTCGCAGGGCCTTCAGTAGGCGCCTCGACCGGCGGACTCCATTGCGCGAATTCCTCGCTCAGAAAGTCGACGCACACCCGCACCTTGGCAGACTGGGCGAGCCGCGCCGGATGTACCGCCCACAGGTTCGCCGGTTGCGTGACTTCAGGCAGTATCTGCTTCAACTGGCCGCTTTCGAGCAGCGGCCGCACATCCCACATCGAACGCAGCACAATGCCGCGTCCGGCCAATGCCCATTGAACGGCCACCTCGCCGTGATTGGTGGAGAGCGGCCCGGTCACCTTGATCGACACCATTTCACCGCGAATATTCAAACGCCACAGTCCGAATGGATGGTCGCGCTCCTTGATCGCGAGACACGCATGCGAGGACAGATCGGCAAGTTGGCGCGGCGTGCCGTGCCGCGCGAGATAACCCGGCGACGCGCACAGCACGCGATGGTTCGACGCGAGGCGCCTCGCAATCAGATGCGGCGCGATTTCATCGCCAATGCGGATATCGAGGTCGAAACCTTCGCCTCCCACGTCGACCAGACGATCGAACAGATCGAGGCGCACGCTCAGTTGCGGAAACCGGTCGGAGAAACGCGCCAGCGCGGGCGCCACGAAACGGCGGCCAAAGCCGAAGCTGCTGGAGATGCGCAGCTTGCCACCAGGAATGCGGCGCGTGGTTGAGACGTCTTCCACGAGTTGGTCGACGTCGTCGAGAATTTTCTCCGCCCACGTGTAGACGCGCTCGCCGGCCTCCGTGATCGCGACTCGCCGCGTCGAACGATGCAATAAGCGCGTACCAAGCGTACTCTCGAGCACATTGATCCGTTTGCTGACGTAAGCCGCCGATACCGACAAGGCCTCCGCCGCCGCGCTGAAACTCGATTTGCGCGCCACTTCGCAAAACACGCGCAAATCGCCGAGATCGGGTGAGGGAATGGCGTTCATAGGTCGCTTGACGGCACTTTAAGGGCGCCAGTTTATACACGAATCGTGCACAGTGGCTTAACTAAAGCAACTATTTTAGGCTTAAACAGCAGGAATAAAATAACCGTTTATCGAATCAGCGAACGCCCCATGGAGGAGCAGAAACATGTCGAAGACGTATCGGATTGCGGTCATACCCGGCGACGGCATCGGTGTCGAAGTGATGCCGGAAGCCCTGCGCGTGCTGGACTCGGTGAAGAAGCGCTTTGGCATCGAACTGGAATATCAGCACATTGAATGGGCAAGCTGCGACTACTACGCGAAGCACGGCAAGATGATGCCGGACGACTGGAAAGCGCAGTTGCAATCCGCCGACGCGATTCTGTTCGGCGCGGTCGGCTGGCCCGACACCGTGCCCGACCATATTTCGCTGTGGGGATCGCTGCTGAAATTCCGCCGCGAGTTCGATCAGTACATTAATCTGCGCCCCGCCCGGCTGTTTGCCGGCGTGCCTTCGCCGCTTGCCGGCCGCAAGGCGGGCGATATCGATTTCTGGATCGTGCGGGAGAATACCGAGGGCGAATATTCGTCGGTAGGCGGCGTGATGTTCGAAGGCACGGAGCGTGAGTTCGTGCTGCAGGAATCCGTCTTCACGCGGCACGGCAGCGAGCGTGTGCTGAAGTTTGCCTTCGACCTCGCGCAACGGCGCGAGCGCAAGAAGATCACGGTCGCCACCAAGAGCAACGGTATCGCGATCAGCATGCCGTGGTGGGATAAATGCGCGGCCGGCATCGCGGCGCAGTATCCGGATGTGACTTGGGACAAGCAGCATATCGACATACTCTGCGCCCGCTTCGTCCTGAATCCGGATCGCTTTGACGTGGTGGTGGCCACCAATCTGTTCGGCGACATTCTCTCGGATCTAGGCCCTGCGTGCACGGGCACGATCGGCCTCGCGCCTTCGGGCAACCTGAATCCGGATCGCAAGTTTCCCTCGCTGTTCGAGCCGGTGCATGGCTCGGCGCCCGATATCGCTGGCAAGAACATCGCCAATCCCATCGCGATGATCTGGTCGGCCGCGATGATGCTCGATTTTCTCGGCAATCACGCAGGCAAGGAACGCGAGGCGCACGACGCGATTCTCGCCGCTATCGAAGCTACGCTGCTCGAAGGCCCG
This sequence comes from uncultured beta proteobacterium, assembly GCA_963738755.1. Lineage (GTDB taxonomy): Bacteria > Pseudomonadota > Gammaproteobacteria > Burkholderiales > Burkholderiaceae > Paraburkholderia. The sequence continues at coordinate 213,475 of CAVTXZ010000016.1, read as the reverse complement.
CATACGGGCGATCTCGGCGGCAAGGCAAACACCACCGAGGTCGGTCAGGCCATCGCGGCAAGACTGTCTTAAGCAAGGAGAACGGTTATGGCCAGCACTGCGGCACGTACATTCGAACTGAGCGAATTGATTCGCGCGGACAATTTTATCGACGGCAAGTGGACGCCGGCGCAAGACAATCTGCGCTTTGCCGTGACGAACCCCGCCACCGGCGAGACGATCGCGCAGGTCGCCGACAGCAGCCCCGCCGACGCCCACGCCGCCACCGACGCCGCGGCGCGCGCACTACCCGCGTGGCGCGCACTGTTGCCCAAAGAGCGCGCGGCGGTGCTGCATCGCTGGCATGCGCTGATCATGGCCAATCAGGACGCGCTCGGCGCGCTGATCTCGCTCGAACAAGGCAAGCCGCTAGCCGAGGGTAAAGGCGAGGTCGCGTACGGCGCGTCTTACGTTGCCTGGTTCGCCGACGAAGCCAAGCATATATACGGCGACCTGATTCCCCAGCAGCATCGCGGCAAGCGTATGACGGCAGTGAAAGAACCGATCGGCGTTGTTGCGGCCATCACGCCGTGGAATTTCCCGCTCGCGATGATCGCGCGCAAGATTGCGCCGGCGCTTGCGGCCGGTTGCACCGTGGTCGCCAAGCCTGCCGAAGACACGCCGCTCACCGCTTCCGCGCTGGTACTGCTCGCACACGAAGCCGGCGTGCCGGCCGGCGCGCTCAACCTGATCACGGCCTCGCGCGATCATGCGGTTGCGACCGTCGCGGACTGGCTGCACGACGCGCGCGTGCGCAAGATCACCTTCACCGGTTCGACGCCGGTCGGCAAATACCTTGCGCGTGAATCGGCGGAAACGCTCAAGAAACTCTCGCTGGAACTGGGCGGTAACGCACCCTTCATCGTGTTCGACGACGCCGACCTCGACGCCGCCGTCACCGGCCTGCTCGCGTCGAAATTCCGCAACGGCGGCCAGACCTGCGTCTGTCCGAATCGCGTGTATGTGCAAGCGGGCGTGTACGAGCGCTTCGCCGGGCTGCTGGCCGAGCGCGTGGGCGCGCTGAAAGTGGCGCCCGCTACCGACCCGGCCGCGCAGATTGGCCCCATGATCAACAGCCGCGCGCTGGACAAGATCGCCCGTCACGTCGCGGATGCGGTATCGCACGGCGCACGCGTGCTGACCGGCGGCAAGGCCCTCACCGAACTCGGCCCGAACTACTACGCGCCCACCGTGCTTGCCGACGCCAACGTGGACATGGAGTTGAATGGCGAGGAAACCTTCGGCCCGGTCGCGCCGCTGTTCCGTTTCGACGACGAAGCCGAGGCCATCAAGGCCGCGAACGATACGCCGTTCGGTCTCGCCGCCTACTTCTACAGTGAGAACGTGAAGCGGATCGACCGCGTTTCGCGCGCGCTCGAAGCGGGCATTGTCGGCATCAACGAAGGCGCTGTTTCCAGCGAGGCCGCGCCATTCGGCGGCGTGAAGGAATCGGGTTATGGCCGCGAAGGTTCGAAGTACGGCCTGGACGACTACCTGTCGATCAAATACCTCTGCCAGGGCAATCTCGAATGAGCTTTGAAGCCTATCCCATCGACGTCGATTTCCCCGATATTTCGGCACACGAACAATCGGCATCGGGCATTGCCTATGTTCACACGTTCGACTCGGGCGTGCCGGGACCACACGTGATGATCAACGCGCTGACGCATGGCAACGAGGTGTGCGGCGCGATTGTCGTGGACGAACTGCTGCGGCGTGCGCTGCGCCCGCGTCGTGGACGCCTGACGCTCGCCTTTGCGAATATCGCCGGATATCAAAGCTTCGATCGCGCGAAGCCGGACGCCGCCCGCTTCGTCGATCAGGACTTCAATCGCGTGTGGACCGCGGCGGTGCTCGACGATCTATCGCGTACGTCGAGCGAACTGGCCCGCGCCCGCGAGATGCGGCCCGTGATCGATACCGTCGACGTCCTGCTCGATCTTCATTCGATGCATGAAAAAAGCGCGCCGTTGATCGTGGCGGGACCGTTGCAGAAAGGCATCGACCTCGCAACGCGGCTCGGTACACCGGCCACGGTGATCTGCGACGAAGGCCATCCCGAGGGGCGGCGCATGCGCGACTACGAAGGCTTTGGCACAGCGGAGAGCCCGAAGAACGCGTTGCTGATCGAGTGCGGACAACATTGGGAAGCGAGCGCGGTCGCCGTTGCGCGCGATACGACCGCGCGCTTTCTGCTGCTGGCCGGCGTGGTGGACGAAGCGGATCTGCCAGACGAGTGGCTTGCGCCGCTGCCGCCTGCCCAGCACGTCGTCCGCGTGACGCAGCCGGTAGTGGCGACCAGCATGGACTTTCGTTTCGCGGCGCCGTACACAGGGCTGGAAATTTTTCCGCACGCCGGCACGGTGATCGGCTGGTCGAACGGCGAGCCGGTGCCCACGCCTTACGACAACTGCATGCTCGTCATGCCCTCGCTGCGGCAACTGCGGCCAGGCGTCACTGTCGTGCGGCTGGGCAAGGTCGAACAGACTGTTCATCGGACAAGCGGCCGGTGAGCCCGCTCATGCGCCTTCAAAAGGCAACATACGGATGAAAGTCCGATACATCAAACAAAGCGGCGGAGACCGTCCATTTCGCGGGCGGCGACACGCTCTTTTTCGAAGCCAATACGGAAGGGCTATGGGAGGTCGAGGAAACCATGCGCAAGGTTTGCCTGATCTTCTGAGCGCTGTCGAATTCGACGCCTATGCACAACCGTGTCGGGTTATCCCGCGTTGCCCCGTCGTTGTCAGATTACTTACAGTGCTACCTGTTCATATAAAGAATCACGGTTCTATATACGAACAAAATCACTCCAGACATCAACGATCCAGCCTGCTTTCAGAGCGCGCCGCCGTCATCGCACGGCCAGTTTGCAGCCGATGCAGACACCGTGCACCGGTTCTCAACTAAACTAAACTGCCTACGATCGTAATAAAAAGGACGGCCCGTTGCGACGGGCCTTCCGCACTCGGGAGACCCGTCATGAACCGCAGCACCGCCGTGAACGTCCAGACGTTCATCAACGAGCATCCCTTTTCGCCGTTCCAGTGGCTGATCTTTTTCATGTGCTTCATCATCGTCCTGCTGGACGGTTTCGACACGGCCGCGATCGGCTTTATCGCGCCCTCGCTGATCGCCGAATGGGGCATCACTAAACCGGCGCTCGCGCCGGTGCTCAGCGCGGCGCTGTTCGGCCTCGCGTGCGGCGCACTCGTCTCGGGGCCGCTGTCGGACCGGCTTGGGCGGCGTTCGCTGCTGCTCGCCTCAGTGCTGCTGTTCGGCGTGGCCTGTTTCGCTTCGGCCTTCTCGAACAGTATCGAACACCTCACGATCCTGCGCTTTGTCACCGGCGTCGGCCTCGGCGCGGCCATGCCGAACGCCGTCACGATGATGGGCGAGTACTGCCCGGATCGCCGCCGCGCGACCCTGATCAATCTGATGTTCTGCGGCTTCCCGCTGGGCGCGGCCTTCGGCGGCTTTCTCGCGGCGTGGATGATTCCGCATTTCGGCTGGCGCAGCGTGCTGCTGCTTGGCGGTATTACGCCGCTCGTGCTGCTGGTCGTCGCTGCTGCTGAAGCTGCCGGAGTCGGTGCGCTACATGGTCGCCAACAACCGGCCGGTCGAACGCATTCGCGCGGCGCTTGCGCGCATTTCGAGCGACGCAGCGCAGGCCGGCAGCTTCGTGATGACCGAAACCGCGCCGCAAACCGGCGGCAAGGGCCTCGGCGTGGTGCTGTCGCGCTCATACATCGTCGGCTCGGTGATGCTGTGGCTTGCCTACTTCATGGGTCTCGTGATTTTCTATGCGTCGATCAACTGGATGCCGATCCTGCTGAAAGGACGCCGGGCTCACGCCGCAGCGCGCGACGCTGATTTCCGCGCTGTTCCCGCTCGGCGGCGTGGGCGCCGTGTTGTGCGGCGTGCTGATGGACCGCTTCAATGCGAACCGTATCATCGCGGCCTGCTATGCACTGACGGCGGTGAGCGTGTACTTCATCGGCCAGGCGGTCGGCAATGTCGGCGCGCTGGTGTTCATCGTGTTTGTCGCCGGCGTGCTGATGAATACCGCGCAATCGTCGATGCCGGCTTTGGCCGCCGCGTTTTATCCGACCCAGGGCCGCGGCACCGGCGTGGCATGGATGCTGGGCATCGGGCGTTTTGGCGGCATCGCGGGGTCGTTCCTCGTCGCCGAATTGACGCGCCGCCACTTCACGTTTGCCGGCATCTTCGCGATGGTCGCGGTGGCGGGGGTGATTTCCTGCATCGCCCTGTTGCTGAAGCAGGTCGCACGCCCGCATACGGCGGCGACGACGCCTTCGAAAACGGAGTCGTTTGGGCATTGAGCAGGTTTTGTTTTGGCTTCGGCTCGATGCGCAGGCACCCATGCAGGCGTGCCTGCCATCCACGCTGCTGTGCTCCGCTTACGGCGTCTGCAGCGTGCCATCCTTCACGCGAGTCTGCGTCCACGTCGTGACGGTGTTTTCGCACGGATATTTCGCCGCCTCTGCTTCGTCGATGTCCACACCCAGACCCGGTTTGTCGTTCGCATAGACGTAGCCGTCACGGAACTCGGGAAGGCCCGGGAACACGTCGAGCAGCGCCGCACGCGGCCCTTTGAGTTCCTGGATCACGAAGTTGGGCGGTTCGGTGCCGGACCACTCCTGCACGCCGAAATTGCGTGAAGCAAGATCGATGTGGATGTTCGCCGCGTGCGCCAGCGGCGACATGTCGCCCGGACCGTGCCACGCCGTCCTGACGCCGAACTGCTCGGCAAAGATCTGCAGCTTGCGTCCCGCCGTGATGCCGCCGATCTGGCTGAGGTGGACGCGGATATAGTCGATCAGACGCTCCGTGATCAGGAACCGCCATTCATATGGATTGTTGATGAGCTCGCCCTGTGCCAACGGGGTGGTTGTCTTGGCGCGCAACTGACGAATCCACTCGCCCTCCTCCAGCGCGATCGCATCTTCGAGAAAGAACAGATCGTACTGTTCAAGCTCGCACGCGAAGCGGATCGCTTCGACCGGCTTCAGACGTTCGTGCACGTCGTGACACAACGCAACGTCGAAACCGATCTTGCTGCGGATGCCGTCAAACAGTTTGAGCGTTTCACGCATGTACTTTCTGCTGTCGAGATACACGCCCTCGGCGGAACCCACAGGCGCACCCGACGGCGCCTTGCCAAAACCCCCTCCGCCATACCCGCCGCTTTGACAGCGAATATGCGTGATGCCCTGCTCGCGATAGCGCTGAATGTTCTCGCACAACTCGTTCAGGTCGCGGCCATCCGCATGCCGATAAATCGGCACGCCTTCTCGGCACTTGCCGCCGAAGAGCTGATAGAGCGGCATGTTCGCCATCTTACCCTTGATGTCCCACAAGGCCATGTCGACGCCCGAAATCGCGTTGTTCTCGATTGGACCGTTGCGCCAGTACGCGTTCTGATGCATCAACTGCCAGATCTCTTCGATGGCCTCGGCATCGCGGCCAATCAGCAGCGGCCGCAGATACTCTTCGATCAGGCATTTGACCGCAAGGTGCCGGTAAGCGAACGTCGCGCAACCGAGGCCGACGAGCCCCGGCTGACTGGTTTCCACTTTCACGACGATCAGGTTGATGCCTTCCGGCGCGGTCAGGATGACCTTTACATCGGTAATCAGGGTTGCCATTTCTCTCTACCTGCCAAAACGAATCGACGAAACAAAGCGGGACATGCACGGACCTTTACGTACGAAGCGGCGACAGTGGGCCTTGATGCTTGGCGCGCTGGTCGGAATGCGCGGGCACGGTCATCATCAGGAACACGGAAGCCAGCAAACCGCACGCCATGAAAATGTACGAAGCCGCCGGACTCCCCGTTGCGCCGTTCAGATAACCCACCACCCACGAACCCGCGAACGCACCCAACGCGCCGCAGGCATTGATGAGACCGATCGCGCCGCCCAGCACGTTGCTCGGAATCAGTTCCGGCACCAGCGCGAAGAAGGGGCCATACGGTGCATACATCGTTGCGCCCGCTACCACCAGAAGTGCGAACGAAATCCAGAAATGCGAGCCACCCACCAGATAGGACGCGACAAAAGCAACGGTGCCGACGAGCAGCAGAGGCCACACGAACAACTTGCGGTTGCGCGTCTTGTCCGAGAGCCACGACGCCAGCAGCATCAGAATGATGGCGGCGAGATACGGCACCGCCGCGAGCCAGCCGACCGAGACGATATCGATCGTTGAAGCAGCCTTGAGGATCGACGGCAGCCACATGATGAAGCCGTACACGCCGATGCTCCACAATGCGTGAATCGCGCAGAACTTCACCACGATCGACGAACGGAACGCCGCCTTGTAGTCGCGCACCGGTGCGATATCCGACTGTTCGGCCTTCAGGCGAGCGGCGAGTTCGGTCTTTTCAGCTTCGCTCATCCAGGGTGCGTCGGCCGGACGATCCTTCACTGTGAACCACCACACCACCGCCCAAACTAGCGCCGGCGCACCTTCGAAGACGAACATCTCGCGCCAGCCGAAGCTGCGCACCAGATAGCCTGAGACCACCGACATCCACAACACCGTCACTGGATTGCCGAGAATCAGGAAGGTGTTGGCGCGCGAGCGTTCGGTCCGCGTGAACCAGCGGCTGATGTACATCAGCATCGACGGCATGACGGCCGCTTCCACCACGCCGAGCGTGAAGCGCAGCACCATCAGCATCGGAATGTTGCTGACCATGCCGGTTGCCGCGGCACACAGTCCCCACAGGATCAGGCTAAAAAAGATCAGCTTCTTCACGCTGTTGCGCTGCGCGTAAATCGCGCCGGGCACCTGGAACAGGCAGTAACCGAGAAAGAACAACGAACCGATCAGCGACGAGGTGCCGTGCGTGATGCCGAGATCCTTGTCGATCCCGGCCGCCGCCGCGAAACCGTAGTTCGCGCGGTCCAGATAAGCAAGGCTGTAAGTGATGAAGATGATGGGCATCAGATACCACCATCTTTGGGTTGCTACGGGTTTGACGCTTTCCATGATGTCTCCGGATCGGTACGGCGCACACAAACACACACAAACAATGAATTGCGCGAGCCGTTATCTGGTTTTGCTGTACTCGCGCGGACCTGCATTCAAAGCGGCTTTAAAGCACGGCCAGCCAGCCTCCGTCCACGTAGATGATCTGTCCGTTCACATAGCTCGACGCCGGTGCCGCGAGATACACCGCGGTGCCGACGAGTTCTTCCGGTTTGCCCCAGCGTTGCGACGGATTGCTGCTCTTGACCCATGCGTCGAAGGCGGCGTTCTCGATCAGCGGCTTGTTCATGTCGGTCAGGATGTAGCCCGGACCGATCGCATTCGCCTGAATGTTGGCCGAAGCCCACTCCGCGCTCATCGCCCGGGTCAGCATCTTGATGCCGCCCTTCGCCGCGGTGTAGGCGCCGACCGTCGCGCGTCCGGCTTCGCTCGTCAGCGAGCCGATGTTGATGATCTTGCCGCCCGTGCCGCGCGCGATCATGCGGCGCGCGGCCTGCTTCGCGACAATGAACGCGCTGGTCAGGTTGGTATCGATCACACGTTGCCAGTCGCTCAGTTCGAGCTCGACGAGTGGCTTGCGAAACTGGATGCCGGCGTTGTTCACGACGATATCGACCTGCACGCCGTCCTGGTCCCACTGCGTGAACGCTTCGGCGACGGCGGTTTCGTCGGTGACGTCGAACGCGCGGCCTTGCGCGTTGAAGCCCTGGCTTGCGAGTTGACTGACGGCTTGGGCTACCGTATCGGCGCGCGTGCCGTTGATGATCACACTGGCGCCCGCGGCGGCCAGCCCCTCGGCGAGCGCGAAGCCGATGCCTCGCGCCGAACCGGTAACGAGCGCCGTGCGGCCGCTCAGATCGAATAACTGGGTCATGCGTGAATCCTCTCGATGTTCAGGAACGAGGCGTGACTGCGCCCCTCGCGACGGCTATCCGGGTCGCGATAAAAAAGTGAGTTCGGTTCCGCTTATGACGCGGCGACGATGAGGTGGCGAGCCGACCGCTAGGCGGGTTGGTCGTTGGCCGCGCGGTTCAGCGCGGCGCGGTCCTCGAAGTCCTGCTCGGCGCGTTCGACCAACGTCAACACCGCCTGCTCGGCCGCCTCCGGATCGCCGTTCTCGATCGCGACGCACAGCGCTTCGTGCATCGGCAGCGAACGCGCTGGACCGCCAGCGATTTCGGAGCTCAGCTCGAAGCTCGTGCGCAGGATCGCCGACAACGCGTTCTGCATCTGCTGGACGAACTGGTTATGGCAGGCGGCGAGAATGGCGCCGTGAAACGCGAGGTCGGCGGGCACGTACTCGCCGTGGCCGGCTACCGCGCGCTCCATCGCCTTGAAGGCTCGTCGCACCGCGACGCGATCTTCCGGCGTGGCACGTTTCGCGGCGAGCTTGGCCGCGTTCGGTTCGATGATGAGGCGCAGTTCCATCAGATCTTCGATCAGACCCGGCTCCATCGCGCCGGCGCGCGCGCGCCAGGTGATCACGTCAGGATCGAACAACTGCCATTGCGAGCGCGGCAGCACGATCGTGCCGTAACGACGGCGCACCTGCAGCATGCCCTTGGCGGAGAGCGACTTCATCGTCTCGCGGATGGTGATGCGGCTCACCTGCATCTGCTCGGCGAGAACGGGCTCGGCCGGCAAAATGTCGCCGGGCATGAATTTGCCTGAACAAATCTGCTCGCCCATCTGATTCAGAACCTGCCTGTGTAGCGTCGCCACGATTCACTCTCTAGGTCATACGTATGATGTAGAAAGATAATCGCATGAACGCACGAACGCAACTCGGGTTGACCCTTAGGGTCAACCCGAGACGGTTTTGATCAAAAATTGGGAGCGCCCGCCTGCGCGCGGCGAGCGGGAGGGTTCAGGTGTTTATCCAGACGCAGACATCGCCGGTCTTCAATTGGGAATCGCCAAGTACAAACGTGGCATTGACCGGCGCGGGCGCCTGCACCTGCTCCGCGCCGAAGTTGAACGCGAACGTCAGATCGCCGCGCCGGCGAATCCGCAGGCCGTCAGGCAGCCGTTGCGTCTCGATGCAGGCATCCCGCGCCGCCTGGGCGAGCACCTCGCGATGCAATGCGTGCGTCAGCCATCCTGCCACGTAACGCACCCGTCCGTGGCTCAAAATGGCTGGCCATGCATCGTCGAAATGCGCATCCACTCGCGTTTCGCCATTGGCGCGAACATGCTCGCGCCAATGCAACGCCACGCCGTGCGCGCCGCCAATCGACACAGCGGGCGCGAGCGTCGGGCGCAGCGATTCGACTTCGAGCACCTGCATCGGCAAAACCCGTTGCAGCGCACCCGGCGGCAAGCTTGACGGAATCGCGAAGGCCAGCGTCTTCGAGCCGCTGCGCGGACCGAAGACCCATTGCGCGGCACTCCGTTCGATCTGGTCGACGAGCGCGTCGTCGATCACGGCGATGCTCGGCACCACCACGAGCCCGTACGCGGACAGATCGGCCTTGCTCGATACGATATCGACGTCGAGGCCGAGTTCGCGCAGCGCCTCGTAATAGTCGAATACCAGCGTCTGATAGTCGAAGGTTTTACCGTGCCGCTGAATCTCGAACATCCACTGCGTTTCATAATCGAACACGACCGCTGTGGCCGCACGCTGCGGCGCGCCGAGTTCCGACAGGGCCGCGGTCGCGGCGATTTCGCGCGCCGCCTGCTGCACTTCAAGACCGCCCGGCGAGAGCTCGTTATTCGGCAGATTAAGCCCGGAATGCATCTGCTCCTGCGCATAGGGACACTGGCGCCAGCGGAAATACGACACCAGTTCCGCGCCGTGGGCGAACGCCTCGTACGCCCACAGCCGCACCATGCCTTTGGCCGGTACCGGATTCCACGGCGCCCAGTTCACCGGTCCGGCCTGCTGCTCCATGACCCAGAAACGTCCGCCGCCAATCGCGCGGTAACGGTCATGATCGAATGCGGAAACGTCAGGATGCGCGGTGCGTGCGTAACGCGCCTTCTGTTCCTCTGGCAACGCGATCGATTCCGTACGCGCGATCGGATAGCTGTCCCACGCGGCCACATCCAGCGCATTGTCTTCGGCAAACTGGTAATGGTCGAAGGTCGTGAAAAAGCCCATGAAGTTGTGCAGCAGATCAGCGGTGGGCGCATGCTGCCGCAGCACGTCAATCTGCTCGCGATGAAAGCTCGCCACTTCGTTGGACATAAAGCGGCGGAATTCGAGCAGATGGATCGGATTGGCGTCGGTCGGCGTGAGGTTCGGCAAGCCGATGGCCTCGAACGACGGATACTCCATGCTCCAGAACACATTGCCCCACGCGTCGTTCAGCGCCTCGACGGTTTCATGGCGCCGCTGCAACCAACCCTGAAAACGCCCGAGCGCCGCGCTCGAATAACTCGGCACCGTATCGTGACAGCCGAGTTCGTTATCCGTCTGCCACGCAACAATCGATGGATGCCGCCCGTAGCGTTCCACCATCGCAGTCACGATACGCACGCACTCACGCCGATACGTTTCGCTCGAAATGTCGTAATGGCGGCGCGAACCGAAGTTCCAGCGCGTGCCGTCCGCGCGCACCGGCAACACCTCCGGATACGCGTCGATCAGCCATTTCGGCGGCGACGCGGTCGGCGTGCCGAGCACGAGCTTCAGTCCCGCCGCTGCCAGGGTGCCGACCGCTTCGTCCAGCCATTCCCAAGCGAATTCGCCCGCGCGCGGCTCCATCCTGCTCCACGCGAATTCGGCGATCCGCACATGCGTGATGCCGAGTTCGACCATCCGCTTTGCGTCGTCGGCCCACATCGAACGCGGCCATTGTTCCGGGTAATAACACACACCAAGTTGCATGAGAAAGTCTCTTCAGTAAATAAGGGCTAGCGGGCGTCAGCCCTTGCTTGCACCGAAAGTCAGACCGGCGACGAAATGCTTCTGCATCGCGAAGAACATCAGCACGGAGGGCAGCGCGGCCAGCACCGAGCCGGCGGCGACCAGGTTCCACGCGGTCGTCCATTGCCCCTTGAGCGCGGCGACGCCCACCGTGATCGGTGCGGCCTCGTCGCCTTGCGTGAGGCACAGCGCCCAGAAGTAGTCGTTCCAGACAAACGTGAAGACCAGGATGCCGAGCGCGGCGAGCGCGGGCCGGATCAGCGGCAATACGATGCGCAGATAGATCGTCCATTCGCTCGCGCCTTCCACGCGCGCCGCTTCGATCATTTCGAATGGCAACTGCTTGATGAAATTGCGCAGAAACAGCGTGCAAAAGCCGGTCTGAAACGACACGTGGAAAATCACCAACGCCCACACGGTGTTGAACAGCCCCACTTTCAGCGCCATGTCGCGCACCGGGATCATCAGGATCTGGATCGGCACAAAATTGCCGGCGACAAACGCAAACAGCACAGCCGTATTGCCCGGGAAGCGATACGTCGCCAACGCGAAGCCCGCCATCGAAGCAAGCACGATTGCGCCGATTACCGAAGGCACCGTGATCAGCACGCTATTGGCGAAGTAATGCAGCATCGGCGTTTGCGTGAGCGCCGTGCCGTAGTTTTCGATCAGCGCGAAATGCTTCGGCCAGCCCCAGTAATCGCCGCGCGAGAGTTCGTCGGAAGAACGGATCGACGTGACGAGCACGGCCAGCATCGGCAACAGCCATATCAGCAGCGCGAGCGGCAGCGACGCTTTGTATAGCGCGCGGTTGAGTGGTTTCCAGCGTTCGACGGGAAGTGGATACATGAGGCGTAACTCCCAGAAATCAGCGTTCTTCGCGCAACATGCGGCGCAGATGAAACACGATGTAGACGAGCATGATGGCGAACAGCACGACGGCGATCGCGGCGGAATAGCCTTCGCGGTAATACTTGATGGCCTGGTCGTACATGTAATAGGCGAGCACAGTGGAACTGTCGAACGGACCGCCGCCGCTCATCACGGCAATCAGATCGAAGCTGCGCAGCGCGCCGATCACGGTCAGCACGACGGCCATAAAGGTGGCGGGCCGCAGTTGCGGCAGGATCACGTGCCACAGCAGACGCACGCCCGTTGCGCCCTCCATGCGCGCGGCCTCGACCACCTCGGGATTGATACCCGTCAGCCCGGTCAGATAGAGCACCATGCAGAACGGCGTCTGTGGCCACAGCGCGGCGAAGATAATGCCGAGCGTCACCGTATGCGGATCGCCAAGCACCGGAATACCGTGCCCGACAATCAAACGCAGCAGGCCAAAGCCCGGGTCATAGAACCAGCTGAACACGAGGCCGACCACCACGCCCGAGAGCACGAACGGCGCAAAAAACAGCGACTTCACCACCCGCATGCCACGGATATGCTGGTTCAGATACAACGCGAACAGCAGGCCGAGCGGCGGCGCCAGCAGGAATAACGCGAGCCAGATCAGATTGTTCTTTAGCGCCGTGTAGAACGTGTCCGAATGGAACAACTCGATGTAGTTGTCGAGGCCGGCAAACGTCTTCGGCGTCATGCCGTCCCAGTGATAGAAGCTGAGCGAGATGCTGCTGATGATCGGGTAGACCACGCACAAACAAAACAACGCGCAACCCGGCAACAGGAAGAAAAACGCGGCGCGATGCTGATGACGGCGCGTCGTCGAGACGTGCCGGTGCTGAGCCGCCGGCAAGCGGCGCGCTGCGGGATGAGACATGATGGGCCTCGTCAGGAATCGAAGACGAGCGCCAGCTGTGGCTACATCGCTGGCGCTCCGGGGCTTACTTCTTGTAGATACGCTTGCGGGTCGCTTCGAGGCGCACCAGCACGGCGTCGAGTTGCGCAGGATCGCTATAGAACTGCTGCATTGCCTTCATGCCTTCATCGGCCATTTCTTTCTGCATGTCGCGATCGTAGAACTGCGCAATGCCGCCCTTCGTGTTCGCCAGCGTCTGGAAACCCACTTTCGAAATTTCGTCTTCAGGCTCTGCCGACTGGCTGTTCGACGGCAACTGACCCCAGCCCTTCGCGAGATCGGCGTTGATCTGCGGCTGCTCCATGAAAGCCAGCAGCTTGCGGGCGTCGGCCTTGTTCTTCGCCTTCGCCGGAATCAATAGCACGTTGACAGGGCCGTCTTCGGCCATCGGCACATTCGCGTCGATCACCGGGAAGCGGAAGAAACCGGTCTGCGTTTTCAGGGACGCTGGAATGCTCGCCGAGAAGAAGGTACCCATCAGCATCATGGACGCCTTACCGTTCACGAGAAACGGTGCGATCGAATCGAGGTCGTAGGAGAGCGCGTTGTCGATGAAATAGTGATCGTCGATCAGCGTCTTCCACGCGGTGTAGACCTTTTTCACGCGCGCATCGGTGTACGGAATCTCGCCGGCCATCAGCTGCTGATGAAACGCGTTGCCGTTGATACGCAGGTCGAGATAGTCGAACCATGCGGCGAGCGTCCAGCTATCGCGCGCGGCAACAGCGATCGGCGCGACGCCGCTTGCCTTCAGCTTCTTGCAGGCGTCGAGAAACTCATCCCACGTTTTCGGCTCGCTTTTGATGCCGGCCTTCTCGAACAGATCCTTGCGATAGAAGAATCCATACGCGTCGTAGCCGAGCGGCGCCGCGTACTGCTTACCCTTATACGTCGACGCTTCTTTCACCGACGCGTACTGCTGCGACCAGCCGTTCTTGCTCCAGTCCGGCGACAGATCTTCGAGCAGGCCGCGCTGGGCGTAATACGCCATCCGTTCGCCGTCGTGCCACGACACGACATCTGGCGGATCGGTGGCAAGCCAGCCGCCCATCTGCACCTTGTAGGCTTCCTCAGTGATATAGGTCACCTTGAGGTCGACATCGGGATTGGCTTTTTTGAATTTGTCGAACGCGTCCTGCCAGGTCGAGCGCTGATTCCCGCGCGCCGAAACGTTCACGTTGAGCGTGGCGGCATCGGCCAGCGCGCAGGACAGTGCGCCCGCAACCACAGCGGCCGCGATGGACACGTGCGCCAGACGGCGAAGGCGAAAAGCAATCATCTTTTGTCTCCTTGACTACCTTGTTAGCTGACAGCACACCGCTGCCAGGTGAAGTAATCCGCTCTATGGCGGAGTTTGAAAGTGCCAATCCGATTGGTTACGCCGCGACCCGCACGGGTTCATGGGTGTTGCGTCGCAGTGCGACGCCATCCGCGTCGAACAGGTGGCAGGCCGACGCCGGAATGCGAATGCGCATGTGCTCACCCGAACCGGTCGTCGCATCGCCCGGCGCTTTGGCGACGAGCGTGCCGGCCGCGTGATCCGCGTGAATATAGCTGTGCTCCCCGAGCCGTTCCGAGAACACCGTCACGCACTGAATGGATTGCTCGTCGCCATCGAGCCGCAGATGTTCCGGGCGCACGCCGAGCGAAACGGGCTGGCCGCGCATGAGGCGCTGGCCGTCAACCTGCGCGACCAATCGTTCGCCACTTTTCGCAAGCGTGACTGTCACGCTGCCTGCGTCGATCGAGTCGACCACGGCGTCGATAAAATTCATGCGCGGCGAGCCGATAAAGCCCGCGACAAAGCGCGACTTCGGATGGTGATACAACTCGAGCGGCGCGCCGCTTTGCGCAATGCTGCCGAAGCGCTCCGCATCGGCGCCTGCATGCAGCAGGACGATCCGGTCGGCGAGCGTCATGGCCTCGACCTGATCGTGGGTCACATAAACCACACTGGCGTTTGCAAAGCGCTGATGCAGCCGGGCGATTTCGACACGCGTCTGACCGCGCAGCGCGGCGTCCAGATTCGACAGCGGTTCATCGAACAGGAACACGCCAGGTTCGCGCACGATTGCCCGGCCGATCGCCACGCGTTGCCGCTGACCGCCAGACAGTGCTTTCGGATAGCGATCGAGCAGACTGTCCAGTTGCAGAATGCGCGCGGCTTCGCGCACCTTCTGGTCAATCACGTTCTTGGGTTGCTTCGCGAGTTTCAGACCAAAGGCCATGTTGTCGAACACGGTCATGTGCGGAAACAGCGCATAGCTCTGAAACACCATCGCCACGCCACGGCCTGCAGCGGGAACATCGTTCACCAGACGACCGCCGATATGCAGTTCGCCTTCGCTTAAGTCTTCGAGGCCTGCGATCATTCTCAGCAGGGTCGACTTGCCGCAACCCGACGGTCCAAGAAAAACGCAGAACTCATGCTGCGCGATCTCGAGATGCACCTGGCGGATTACCGGCGGGTGGTCGCCATACGATTTCTGCACGTTCACAAGACGGATCGCCGCCATGCTGCCTCCGGATTTAAACGCTTAAATCTGTTTGAAAAAAAGCTGGCTAGCCCTTGTGCGGCAGGCATTTAATCGCTTAAATTCGGAGGTAGTGAAAGAATTCATGATGGGTGTCTCCGGCTGTGTTTTCCAGCAAGTTATCAACCTCGCCCCCAGCTTGCAACATTTGAATCACATTCCCTGAATATGGGATAAACACAAAATGGTCACCTTATCTGAAGTTGCCAAGCGCGCGCACGTCACGGCGGCAACCGTGTCCAACGTGCTGCGCAATCGCGAGAAAGTACGCCCGGAAACCGCCGAACGCGTGCTGAAGGCCATCGCCGATCTCGGCTACCGGCCCAACCTGAACGCGCGCGCGCTGGCCGAGGGCCGTTCGTCGACGCTTGCCCTGATGCTGTCGAATATCTCGAACCCGTTCTATCCCGAGTTCGTGCTCGCGGCCGAGCGCGCGGCGCGCAAGGCGGGCTACTTCCTGATGGTGTGCAATACGGACGACGACGCGGAAACCGGCCGTGCGTATCTGAACCAGATCGCGGGAACGCTCGCGGACGGCGTCCTCGTGATGAACACGGACATCGCGATCAACGACCTGTGCGCGTCAGCCATGCACAGCGCGCCGATTTTGCTGGCCATGTGGGAACACCCGGAGGCGCCGCCTGCCCTGCCCTGCATTGCCGTGGATTTTGCGCATGCGGGCACGCTGGCCGCACGCCATCTGCTCGAACTGGGTCACCGCGAGATCGGCATGTTGATCGGCGACGGCTGCGGTGGTTTGCAGGACGCGCGCTCCAATGGCTTTCGTGTGGCGACGCGCGAGGCCGGTATCGAAACAGACGACGCCGCGATCCTGCAGATACGTGACTCGATCGACGCGGGCTACTCCGCCTGCATGCAACTGATGGCGAACCGACCGCACCTGACCGCCATTTTCGCCACCAACGATCTACTCGCGATCGGCGCCGCGCAGGCGTTGATCACGCTCGGCCGCAAGGTGCCGGACGACGTGTCGGTGATCGGCATCACGGACATTCAACTCGCGCACCAGGTGCACCCTGCGTTGACGACGGTGGCGATCCAGACCGCGGCAGTCGCCGAGTTGTCGATCAATAGCCTGATCCGCCTGATTCAGGCACCCGGCCAGCAACCGTCGATGGTGCTGGCTCCGCCGCCGGAACTCGTTGTACGCGCATCGACGAGTCGGCGCAGGGACGGTTAGGGCTGGGAGTCGATTCACGGTTGCGATAAGCGACCTCACGTTACCGCGGTCTGTGCGGCAGCACACACAACGCCCGCATCTTTCGCCGGGTTGATTGTGTGCACAAGCAAACTTTACTTCCGGCGAAGTTCCGCTGTCATTCTTTCCGAAAAGTGCTTTCTGTTGTCCGGCCGCATGCTTACAAACGGCATTAACTGAAAGTCGTTGTTCTCGCACCTTTGCAGTGATCCCGCCTGACTATCTCGACGCCCTCAATCAAAAAGCGCGGGTAGTTCCGACGACATCCATTCGCGGAGTCCGAAATGAAGCGCGCGCTTTTGATGCTCGTGCGCGTCGGCGGCATGCTGGTTGGCACCGCCCACGCCCAAAGCACATTGACGATTGGCGGGACGACATACACCTACTGCGCAACCGAGGGACAGTACTGTTCCTTCTCCGGCTCAGCGAAGGTCGTCTACGGTACGACTTCGCCTTCGCTTCAATACGACATCAACGGTCCGTTCACGGGCGGCGTGCAATGTTCGAACGGCGAGGTATCGAGCACGGATCCGGCGTTTGGTTATACGAAGAGTTGCTGGTATGCGCGCAGCGCGACACCGACGCCTGCTCCGACTCCGACTCCAACTCCGACACCGACACCAACACCAACACCAACACCAACACCAACACCAACACCAACACCAACACCAACACCAACACCAACACCAACACCAACACCAACACCAACACCAACACCAACACCAACACCAACACCGACTCCAACTCCGACAGGCTCCATCACCTGCACAACACCGACCAGCAAATCCGGCGGCACCGCCAAGGGTTTGATCGTCACCGACACGCCGAGCAGCGACGGTACGCGCCTTTTCAATCAGCGCAGTTCCTTCCAGGTCTCGTTCGTCACTGCGGCAACCTCGGCGGATACCGTCATCTGGTCGATGCAGGATCAACTGGGCAAGATCAAAGGCAGCGGTTCGTTCGCGGTGGCAAGCGGCACACGAACCAGCACACTGTCGTGCCAGAGCACGGTCGCGGGCTACTTCGCGATCACGGCGACACTATCGCGCGGCGGCGGCACGCTGCCGCAAGCAGGGACGCGTCCAACCGGCATCGCGACGTTCGGCATCCTGCCCAACCTGTCGGGCACGATACCGGCCGTAAGCTACGCGCGTCAGGAGCAGCATCGCTTCGGCATGCAGGGATTCAACGACAACGGCCCGATGCTTGCCGCCCTCGGCATCTCGCAGACCATCGACGACCGGCAGCTCTCCGCGATGGAGCCCAATGCGGCCAACACGTGGAAACCTTCCCTGGCCGATCTCGATCCGTTCTACACGAATGGCAAGATCATGCGGCTCATCCGGCTTGATGGCATCCCGGCATGGGCAAGCCCGACAGGTGCGTTCCAGGACGGCACCAACCCGCCGACGAACGAAACCTACTATCGGAACTACATGGCGCGTGTCGGCACCGACAGCGCCGCCATCCGCAAGCAGTACTTTCCCAACCAGCAGAACAACTACTACCAGGTGACGTGGGAGCCGCAATGGGCTGACTCGACCGCCAACTTCATCGCCATGTATGCAGCCGTTTATGCGGGACTGCACTCGACTGATCCCAATGCGGTTGTCATGGGCACGACCAATGTCTTCCCCGCGAACTGCGCGACGCAATGCACGCAAGGGTATCTTGCGACCTATGCGCCGCTCGGGATCGGCAAATACATTGACGGCGTGACGACGCATGGCTACTACAACGCCGGCACATTCGCCGGCCATCCTCCGGAGCAATACGACACCGACCCGAATCCCGACAACGTCGCCAATGCTCTCGATCAGCAGATGAAGGCGCTACGCGCGCAAATGCAGGCAATCAAGCCGAACATGCGCCTGTGGGTCACCGAACTCGGCATCACCTACGACGCAGGAGCCGCATACGGCGCGACCTATCCGCCGGCGAACCAGCTTTACGCGCAGGCCGCCGTCGCGTTGCGCGCGCATCTGATCATGCTCGGCGAAGGCGCGCAGGTCACCTACTTCTTCTATGGGGCGGACTATCCGGTGGACGTGGGCATCGGCACCTTCTTCGATCTTACGAATCCGCAGGGGCAATACGGCGCGACCAATCTCAGCCCGAAACCGGAGGCACTCGCTTTTGCCGCGCTCACACGCGTCATGGACGGAACGCAAACACTGGGCCGTCTCAATGGACTTCCTTCGATGGTCTATGGCTATGCGTTCCAACAACTGAACTCAGGCGCAGTGATTGCAGCGCTATGGACGCACAACAATTCGAACTGGCCGACCTCGTCGGGTATATACAGTTCGACCTATAGCACGTCATACGCGTTGAGAGTAGGCTCGACCGGCACCAGCGGACACGTCAGCGTAATCGACATGATGGGCAATCCAACGTCGGTGGCATACACAAATGGCATCGTGAATCTCACGCTGACCGAGTCGCCGATTTACGTGGTGCTTGCCAACCCGAATGCAATACAGGGAAAATACACCGCGCCGGTGGGTTATACCGGGCAATAAATCAGGCCCCGCGAATAATGCTCGGGCGAAAATAGAAGAATCCACACCGCCTGCCGGACAGGGGCGCAACTCAAGCAGCACTCCAACCCTACATGGAGATATGCAATGAGCACGACGCTGGTTCCCGACAATACCCTGATCACAGCAACGCCGGAAGAAGGGCGGCAGCTTGCGATAAAAATGGCGCGGCTTGTCATCAAGGCTACCCAACCCGACGACAGTATTCGCAGCAAACTCCGCGACGTCTATGCGAATGACGCCGCCATGCTCATTCAGGCCGGACACGTGGTTGCGATCGAATTTGCAACCATTGCAGCCGCGAATAACTACTGGCGCGCTTAGTCCGTAATCAATCCGGCCGCGTGAGGCAAAAATACGGCACACGGGTCCGTCACGGTCAATCCGGGCCCTTCATGGCTGAAATGTACTTCGCACGCGGCCTCAGCATGAACGCCTGCGTGCGCTGCTCCACCACATGCGCGACCCAACCGGCGGTCCGGGCGATGACCCATAACGCGGTCGCGCTGCCATTCGGCAAACCCAGCGCTCGCGTCAATGCGACCAGGCCGATCGCGAGACCGGGCGTCATACCGGCCTGCTCTTTCACGCGTTCAAGAAAGCCGACAATATTGCGCACGGATTCGCGCGACTTCCCGCATGCCTGCGCGAGCGAAAGCAATAGCTCCGCGCGCGGATCGCCATGCGGGTACAGCGGATGGTTGAAGCCGAACAGACTCGCACCGTAGGTGCGAACGGTATCGAATTTCGCTTCCAGCGCGCTGCGCGTGCATGCATCGAAGAGTTGTGTTTCCACCCGCTCCGTCACAGCACCCGTGGAATAGCCGACGTGAGCGCTGATCGCCGCAGCGATGCAGTTGCATAGCCCCGCATCGATCGACGCGGCGACGCGGGCCGCGAGGGTGGCCGGCGCCAGTTCGTGATCGGCGAGGATCACCAGCGCCGCGTTGATCGCGCGTACCGCTTCCGGCGCGACGCGCGCGCCGCTCGCACGCAACACGCAGGCGGCCAGCGACTCCCCACGCGCACGCGCGGCGTGCCGGCCTTCGCGGGACACGAAACCCATGCAACCGGCAAACACCTGCAACAGCAGCCGCGCAGTCTGCACCGTCGTGCCGTCCGCCATCTCGCCCTGATCGCGCCCGCGCATGCCGAGCGCCAGCGACACCATCGCCATGAGACTGCCGACATCGCCGGGCGCGACTGCCTTCGCGTGCGCGGCCAGCAGCGCCTGCACGTCTTTCGGTATGTCCGCGCTGGGCCAATCGCCCTGCGTCTCCTGCCAGACGCCGGTAATCAGGAAATGTACGACGATTTCGAATGGGTAGCCCGCCTGCGCGATATCCAACGCCACCCGATTGCGATACACCGGTCCGCGTTCGCCGATGTAGGTAATCGATGAATTGACAACCGGCTCGCCCCAACGCATCGACGCGCCCGCCACCACGGATCGCGGCACCCTGCCCCGGCCCCGCGCCGCAAACCGTTCGATGTCGTCGCGCGAATAGAGGTGCTTGTTCGTTCCTTGAGCAGGAATGCTTCGTATCAGCCCACGGCTGACATACGAATAGAGCGTGGCGGTCTTCACGCCGAGCGTTTCGAGCGCTTCGTCCCGGCTCAGAAAATCTTTGCGAATCTTCATAGTCGATTTTAAAAATCAATCTTGATCAATGTAGCCCAGCTTAATAGCATTCACTTCGAGAAATCAAGATTCCTCGCGCCGAACCGCCAGCCAGTGCCGGACAGCATGCTTCCGGCCCCGCTTCGCCGCAACCCTGCTCGCCTACCGCGAATTCTTCAGGAGACAACAATGAGCACCCTTCCCCACGA
Source organism: uncultured beta proteobacterium (assembly GCA_963738755.1). Lineage (GTDB taxonomy): Bacteria > Pseudomonadota > Gammaproteobacteria > Burkholderiales > Burkholderiaceae > Paraburkholderia. The sequence goes on along the minus strand of CAVTXZ010000016.1, from coordinate 192,612 downwards.
AGGTCCCATGTCGACGGCGGCCGCCACAGCCGATCCGGTGACATGGCATGTCGACGACATGCCGTGGACCCCGTTGACCGGTTTGTTTATTCAGAAGTCCGGCTACAAGACCGTCGCCGATATCGACTACACCGGCAACGCGTACAGCATCGAACTCACGTCGGTTGCACCCGGCGGCTCTTCGCCCACACATGTGGAACCGCATTCGCATCTCTTCTATGTGCTGTCGGGCTCTGGCGAGGTGACCGTCGCGGACGAAGTCCAGCACGTGCGTGCCGGATCGGTTAGTCCGATTTCTGCCGGCATGCCGCATTCGTTTCGCAATCTGGGGGACGACGCACTCGAAATGCTGGTGGTCTATCACCCGCCGCGCATTCGTCCCAAATCGGGAACGACTCTGCGAGCCGTGGTGCACGCAATCCGCAGAGAAGCCCAGCGGGTCGTGAGTGTTGAATTGCGGCCACGCAAAGGCGAAAAATTCCCCTTGTTCGACGCGGGATCGCATATCGATCTTCACCTGCCCGAAGGAGTGATCCGCAGTTATTCGCTGTGCAATACGCCCGGGGAGGAAGGACGCTATGTGGTCGGCGTGCTTAATGTTCATCAGGGCCGCGGCGGGTCACGCCATATCCACGAGCACTTGCGTGTAGGCAGCGACATCGAAATCTCCCGACCGCGCAACAACTTCGCGTTGCACGAAAACGCCGCACATACCGTGCTGATTGCGGGTGGCATCGGCATCACGCCGATTCTGAGCATGGCGCAACGACTGCAGGCACTCGGCCGTTCGGCAGAGATCCTGTATTGCGCGCGCTCGCGCGACGAGGCGGCCTTCGTCGAGCAGATCGAGGCGTTGGGTCTGCCCGTGACATGGCATTTCTCTGACGAACAAAGCGGCGAAGCCGACCTGAAGCGCTTTATCGCGGCGCGCCCAGCGGATGCGCACTACTACGCTTGCGGCCCCGCCCGCATGCTGGACGACTTCGAGCGGCTGTGCGGTGAGCTTGGCCGCGAATATGCGCACGTCGAGCGATTCGGTGCACGCGATGTGCCGGCCGCTCAGGCGAGCACGAAATACGAAGTCGAATTGCGCCGCTCAGGCCGGCGACTCGACGTCCATCCCGACAAAACCCTGCTGCAGACGCTGCTCGATGCCGGCGTCGAGGTCGATCACAGCTGTACGCAAGGTGTGTGTGGCGCATGCAAGACACGGGTACTGGAGGGTGAACCCGAGCATCACGACTCTGTTCTGAGCGCAGCCGAACGCGCCGGCAATAACGTGATGACTGTATGCGTGTCCGGCTGCAAGCGCGGCCCTCTGGTCCTCGATCTCTGAAGCACTGACCGTCGGTCAGACTTCGTCCAAGCAGGAGAGCAACATCATGAGTAGTGCACGAAGCATTTCCCAATGGAAAGAATTCATTGGCGGCTGTCTGGATTTCCGTCCGGTGGAAGGCGTCTACCGGATCGCGCGAGACATGTTCACCGAGCCCGAACTGTTCGATCTGGAGATGGAATTCATCTTCGAAAAGAACTGGATCTATGCCTGTCACGAAAGCGAGATTCCGAATCCGAACGACTTCCTGACAATGCGCGCCGGCAGGCAGCCGCTCATCATTACCCGGGACGGCACCGGCCAGCTGAATGCGATGGTCAATGCCTGCCAGCATCGCGGCGCCACCTTGACGCGGATGAGCAAAGGCAACCAGTCGACCTTCACCTGCCCGTTCCACGCGTGGTGCTACAAAAGCGACGGCCGGCTGGTCAAGGTGAAAGCGCCCGCCGAATACTGCGAAGACTTCGACAAGAGCGCGCGTGGCCTAAAAAAGGCACGCATTGCCAGCTATAAGGGCTTCGTCTTCGTCAGCCTCGACGCGTTCGGCACCGACACGCTGGAAGATTTCCTCGGCGACACGCGAGTCTTCCTCGACATGATGGTTGCCCAGTCTCCGACCGGCGAGCTCGAAGTGCTGCCGGGCAAGTCGACCTACACCTACGACGGCAACTGGAAACTGCAGAACGAGAACGGCCTCGACGGCTACCACGTGAGCACGGTGCACTACAACTACGTCGCGACCGTTCGGCATCGTCATGAAGCCAATGCGCAAAAAGGCGTGGAAGCCGGCAGCACGCTCGACTACAGCAAGCTCGGCGCCGGCGACGCGGACACGGACGACGGCTGGTTCTCGTTTCGCAACGGCCACAGCGTGCTATTCAGCGACATGCCTAACCCCGAGGTGCGCCCCGGCTATGCGAGCGTGATGCCGCGCCTCGTGCAGGCACATGGCCGGCAAAAGGCGGAGTGGATGATGCACCGCCTGCGCAATCTGAACCTGTATCCAAGCCTGTTCTTTATGGACCAGATCAGTTCGCAGTTGCGCATTGTGCGGCCCGTGGCCTGGAACAAGACTGAAATCATCAGCCAGTGCATCGGCGTCAAAGGCGAGTCAGACGCCGATCGCGAAAGCCGTATCCGCCAGTTCGAGGATTTTTTCAATGTGTCCGGCATGGGCACGCCAGACGATCTGGTCGAATTCCGCGAAGCACAACGTGGCTTTCAGGCACGGCTCGAACGCTGGAACGACATCTCGCGCGGCCACGACAAATGGATTGAAGGCGGCACGCCGAATAGCACGCTGCTCGGCATCTCGCCGACCCTGACTGGCGCGGAATTTACGCATGAAGGTTTGTACGTCAATCAGCATGGTGCATGGCGCGACTTCCTGCTGAAAGGTCTGAAGCAGAAGTCACTGAGTTTGAAGGAGGTCTGAAATCATGAACCAGCTACAGCATTCGGTTGAACAGTTTCTCTACCGCAAGGCCGAGCTTTGCGACGCACAGGCGTGGGACGACTACCTCGCGCTGTTCGACGAACAAAGCGAGTTTCACGTACCGCAATGGGATTCCGAACACACCTACACCACCGATCCCACGCGCGGGCTTTCGTTGATCTACTACTCGAATCGCTCGGGCCTCGAAGACCGCGTGTTTCGCCTGCGTACCGGCAAATCCGCCGCCTCCACGCCGCTGCCGCGCACCTTGCATCAGATCAGCAATGTTCGTATCGAAACGCTGCCGGACGCTCATCTCGAAGTGAAGGCGAACTGGGTGACGCATTACGTAAGGCACGGCGTGGCGGAGCGTTTCTTCGGACGCGTGACGTACCGGCTGCGCACCGATGGCGACGGCTGGAAGATCGCCCGCAAACATGTGGTGCTGTTGGACGACACCATCAACTCGGTGTTGGACTTCTATCATCTGTAAGCGGGAGCCGTACCATGACCCACAAAGTTGCTTTCAGTTTTGCCGACGGCAAGACGCTCTTCCTCGATGTCGCGAGCAATGAACTCCTGCTGGACGCGGCGCTGCGCAATGGCGTAAAGATCCCGCTCGACTGCCGCGAGGGCGTCTGCGGCACCTGTCAGGGCGTATGCGAATCCGGGCGCTACGAGCAGGACTATGTCGATGAGGAAGCACTGTCCGCCGACGATCTGGCCCAGCGAAAAATCCTCTCGTGCCAGACGCGCGTGTTCTCTGACGCGTCGTTCTTCTTCAATTTCGATTCGAGCCTGTGCCACGCAGATAACAAGGCGCTGCTTTCCGCGAAAGTCACCGGCGTGCGGCAGGTCTCGGATTCCACCGCGATTCTGCATCTGGACGCGAGCGCACATTCGCGCCGGCTGGATTTCCTGCCCGGTCAGTACGCGCGCATGCATGTGCCCGGCACGCAGGCGTGGCGCTCATACTCGTTTGCGAACAGCCCCAACGATGCCAACCAGCTTCAGTTTCTGATCAGATTGCTGCCTGACGGCGCGATGAGCAATTACATTCGCGCGCACTGCGAACCGGGGCAAACGGTGGAGTTCGAGGCCCCGTTGGGGACGTTCTACCTGCGTCACGTGGATCGCCCGCTCGTGATGGTGGCGGGCGGCACTGGGCTCTCCGCGTTTCTCGGCATGCTCGATGAACTTGCCGCTTGCGGCGGCTGTGGCCAGCCGGTCAGGCTCTATTACGGTGTGACGAATGCCGGCGACCTGTGCGAACTGGAACGCCTTGCGGGTTACGCTGAACGCATCGAGGACTTTTCGTACGAGGCGGTCGTGCTGAACCCGTCGCCACAGTGGCAAGGCAAGACCGGCCTGATCCCCCAGCATCTGGACTTGAGCGCGTTCGGCGAGCGGGCATTCGACATGTACCTGTGCGGCCCGCCGCCGATGGTCGAAGCAATCAAGCAGTGGCTTGCCGAACAGCGTGTCGAGGACTTCCGTCTGCACTACGAGAAGTTCAGCGACAGCAATACGGCCCGCGCGGCATAAACGATCAATGCACGGGATCGCGCACGGAAGCGGCGATGGACGGCGCGGCGCTCGACGCCGCCTGTCTATGGTCGACCATAAAAATGGCGGCCGCCGCGATGCATGCGGGCAGCGCGATCGCGAAGAAATCGTCGCGCAGCGGCAAATCCATTCCGACCAGTGCGCCAATGAAAATCGGCGCGGTGATTGCGCCGAGACGCCCCACGCCCAAGGCGATGCCCACACCGGTCGCTCGCACCGTGATCGGATAGAACTGGCCCGCATAAGCGATAGTGACAATCTGGTTGCCGATCGTCGCCGCTCCGGCCACACCGACCACGAACATCAGCAGCGCACCCGGCAATGGATAGCCCAGCAAGACGATCGACACGGCCGCGCTCAGATACATGCCGACAAGCACGTATTTGATGTGAAACCTGTCAGCCAGCCAGCCGCCGCCAATCGCCCCTATCAGCGCGCCGATGTTCAGCACAAGCACGAAGGTCATCGCCGAGCCAAGGCTGTAACCCGCGCCCGACATCAGCTTCACCAGCCACGAACTCAGCGCGTAGACCATGAACAGACACATGAAGCATGCAATCCAGAACATCACGGTACTCAACGCCCGGCCATGCTGGAACAGTTGCAGTGGGCTCGCACTCGCGCGTTGCCTGCCGTCACCGAGCAGATAGACATCGCCGGGAAGCGGTTGATGATGCGGATCGACCTTGCGCAACACAGACTGCAACGCGTCGACGCGTCCGGCGTTCAGCAGGTAGGGCATCGAATCCGGCAACCACTTCAGCACGCACGGTACGAGCAGAATCGGCAAGCCGCCTGCCAGAAACACCGCAGGCCAGCCGTGCGTCTCGAGGACCGCTTTGCCGATCAGCGCGGCCAGCACACCCCCGACCGAATAGCCGCTGAACATCAGCGCCACCATCGTGCTGCGCACCCGGCGCGGTGCATATTCGGTCATCTGCGCAACGACATTCGGCATCACGCCGCCCATGCCGAGGCCGGCAATGAAGCGGCTTGCACCGAACGTCCACGGATTGTGGGTGAACCCGGCCGCTGCGGTGAATACGCTGAAAAGCACGAGACACAACGCAATCGTCCGGCGCCGTCCGATCTTTTCGGCGAGCGCGCCGAACAGCAGATTGCCGAACATCATGCCGAACAGTGCGGCGCTCACCATTACTCCGGCTCGCGCCGGCGCGATCGACATGTCGCGCATGATCGACGGCAGCGCGATGCCCGCAACAGCGAGATCGTAGCCGTCGAAAATGATCATCAAGGCGCACCAGAACAGCAGGGACCAGTGGAACCGGTTAAGGGGCGCATCGTCGGTGAAATGCTGAAGGTCTATCGAACGCATGGAATCACTGCCACTGTGGAGGTTGATGTCACCGCATCAGGCCCGCGGCGCATAGCTGCGCCGGAAATCGCGTGGATTGTTGCCGGAAGCGGAAAAAGAGTTTCGCCAGATGAGGCTTTTGTACCGTTGGTGATGAACCGCAAACTCGTTGTCATTATCGAATCGCCTGACGGCGCGCTCGCCATGCCCACACCCGCACACTCGCCCGCGCCGATCCGGCTGCAGCCGGCCAGGCGGTGTGCCGGTTTCAGCCACGGATCAGAAACGATGCCGGATTCCGGCGCGCACGCCGATCTGCCTGTCGGTCGTGGATGGCGAAAAGCCGCTCACACTCGCCACTGCCTGCTGACCGATCGAATCGACGCCGCTCGCGTGTTGCAGGACCGTCAACGCGTACACGTCGGTCCGCTTCGAGAGGCTGTAGATCGCGCCAAAGTCGAGTTGCAGGTATTTCGCGCCGCCGTCGTCCTGCACCGCACTGCGCCGCGTGTAGTCGAACGCCGCGCCGAGCAGCAGTGCCGGCGTCACATACGATCGCACGCTCAGTTCCGCACTCAGGAAGCTGGTATCGCCGCGATAGCCGCGCGGATTCGGTGCACTCGTTGCGCCAAGGCCGGAAAAACGCGTGTCGGTGACGATGGCGGCCACCGTCGCGCCGCTGAAGTTCAGCGCCAATCCAGCACCGATCAACTGCAGCGTCTTCGCGGAGGCATAGCCCGCATAGACCGGATTGCTCTGTGCGGCGGAGGCCGAGCCGAGCGAGCCGATGTTGTCGACCGTAGCGACGCCCTTGTTCGGCGTATTGCCGTAGAACGACACGTTCGGATCGCGTGCATTCAGGTAGCCGACGCCCGCCGACACGAGCCCGTTGGCGTAGCTGCCGCCAAGCGACCAGATCTGGTTGGTGCCGACGCTGCCGGCCACGCCACCCAGGCTGTACATGCCTTCGGCGCTGAAGCCCGCGTACCGGTTGCTGCTGAACTTGATCGCGTTGTTCACACGATTGGTGTTCGAGAGGTTGTCGACGTCGTCAGGATGCGAGCCCATGTAGCCCGCGAAGGTGCCGGGCGCCGACAACGGTTGAAGCGATTCGAGGTATGGGTCATATTGCCGGCCGATCGTCAAAGTGCCCAGAGACGACGAGACAAGACCGACATACGCCTGACGCCCGAATTCGGCGCCGCCCTGCGCGAGCACGCCGGTATTGGCCATGAATCCGTTCTCGAGGACAAAGATCGTTTTCAGGCCACCGCCCAGGTCTTCGCTGCCGCGCAATCCCCAACGGCTGCCGCTCAATCCCGTGGCATGGGCATCGGTCATGGCGATCTGGCTTGCGCCCGTGAGGTGGCCGGGCTGCCCCCCCGTTTGTGCGTTATTCGTGTACTGCACGCCGAGATCAATCAACCCGTACAACAGCACGCTGCTCTGTGCGTGCGCGCCCGCACAGGCAAGCACCAAAGACACGGCAAATATGCGCCTCATCATCCGATCTCCATCATTTATATAGTATGACTACCTATTGAATCTCTGTTCCTGTCGGCGATGAGCATGGATTACATCGTCAATGCATCGCCTCGGTAGCAGATAGTAGGAAGTCGCCGATGCATGCGTCCAACACCAGATTTAAATACTTTGATACCTTCGAGGCATAAATGGATCTGCGCCAGCTTCGCTACTTCATGGCGGTCGCCGAAGAGCAGAATTTTTCGCGTGCCGCCGAGCGCCTGCATATGACACAGCCGCCGCTGAGCCGGCAAATGCAAATGCTCGAGGAGGAAATCGGCGTGCCATTGTTCGTGCGCGGCGCGCGGCCGTTGAAGATGACCGACGCCGGCCGCATCCTCTACGAGAAAGCGCCACGCGTGCTCAACGAAGCAGACGGGCTTGCACCGCTTACGCGGCAACTGGCTCGTACCGTTCAGCGAATCGTGATCGGCTTTGTGCCTTCGACGTTATATGGGCCGCTGCCCGAGGCCATTCGCGCGTTTCGAGCAACATCGCCGAATATCGAACTGACGCTCGTCGAAATGTTCTCACTGGAGCAATCGGAGGCGCTGAAGGCAGGCCGCATCGATATCGGTTTGGGACGCGTGCGTCACGACGACGATCAGATAGCCCGCGAAGTGCTGGTCGAAGAGCCCCTGATTGCAGCGCTGCCGCACACTCATCCGCTTGCGCAGGAGGACGCCCCGCTCACGTTAGCGGCGCTTGCGCGTGAAACCCTGATCGTCTACCCGAGCCAGCCAAGACCCAGTTACGCGGACCAGCAGATCGCCGCGCTGCGCGATCACGCGCTGGAGCCGTATGCGGTGCATGAAGTGAAGGAACTGCAGACGGCGCTCGGCCTCGTCGCCGCGGAGATGGGTGTCTGTCTGGTGCCGGCGAGCGTAGCCGGCTTGCGGGCGCGTGGCGTGGTTTATCGCGAGTTGGACAATGCGAATGTTACGTCGCCGATCATTCTGAGCCGCCGCGCGCAGGACCGCTCCATGACTAACGATCTCTTCTGTTCTGTCGCGCGTGAGCTGTTCCGGACCATGTAATGCACTGGCCGGCAATACCTTCAGCGAACTTCACCTCAATCCGCTCTGCGCCTCGACGAAATGGCCGATGCGGTCGAAATCACCAGGTCGGCAAAACGCCGTTCATCGCGATCGGCCTGCCAACGTGGTCGCGCAACAGCGATATTCACCGCGCCGACGCCACGGCCATGCGCATTCGTAATCGCCGCTGCCGTTGAGATATCGCTGACGAAGTACTCGTCTTCCGTGTGCGCGTAGCCCTGCTTGCGGATCTGCGCGATCCGATCCTTGATCTTGCGTGGCTGATGCACAGTTGCCGCCGTATAGGCCACAAGATTCGTACGGGCAAGAATATCGTCGATTTCACCGTCATCCAGCGTGGCGAGAATCGCAAGCCCGGGCGCGGTGCAATACGCCGGCAGCCGCGACCCGACAATCACATGTGCATTGAAAACGTTCCGGCTGACAATGCGCAGCACGAATACGATATCCGTGTCGTCCAGAACCGTGAGATTGGTGGCCTCCTCCGTCTCGGACCCGAGTTGCTGCAAATACGGCGTTGCGCGGCTTACCAGATCGTTCGACGTCAGATAGTGGTAAGTGAAGTCGAGCAGCTTCGGCGACAATTCGTACTTGCGGCTATCTGGATCTTTGCTCAGATAGCCGAGCGCGGCGAGCGTGAACGTGAAGCGCTGCGTCGCGCTCATGTCGAAGCCGGTCAGCGCGGCGATCTCCGAGAGCGACAGTTGCCGTTTGCTGCCGTCGAATGCGGTGAGAACGGTCATCGCTTTCTCCACCGACTGAACGTACAGCGAAGACGCCGTTGGATCGGCGGCCTCCTGAACGGTAGACGAGTCGCTTTTTTTCTTACGCGGAGTTTTGAGCGGCGCAGTGGTCACGATGAAAAGCCTGTTGGTTCTAACAGAACTGAATTATCGCATGAAGATATAAGTCTATCTAAACGCGATAATTCCCATCACGCGATGACGCCGCTCGCCCGGTCCCATGCATCGCTGACATCGCGCGCCAGCAGGTGCTTTTTGATCCGCTCGCTGGGCGTCATCTCGAAGTGAGCCACCGCCCGATAGTAGCGCGGCAACTGGAAGCTGGCGAGCCGTTCGGCCGCCCACGCGTGGATCGACTCCCAGTCGACGGCGGCGTCTTTGAATTGCACATTCAGCAGAATATCCTGTTCACCGATCTCCGAGGCCACGCCAATCGCCGCGCTCGCGAGAATGGCCGGATGCTGCGCGAACACACGCTCGATCTCCCAGGCCGAAACGTTCTCGCCGCGCACGCGCATGCTGTCCGTGCGCCGGCCGACATAGAACAAATCGCCGTCGGCATCGCGCCGCGCGCTATCGCCGGTGTGCAGCTTGCCATTGCGTAGCGCTGCACGGGTCGCCTCGCTGTTCTTCAGGTAGGTTGGCAACAACGTGCCTTCTACCCGGCTCGACAGCACAATTTCGCCAATCTCGCCATCCGCCACCGGCACACCGTTTTCGTCGAGCAATTCCAGTTCGATCCACGGCAACGCGCGGCCGATCGAACCGGGTTTCCCGTTCGCGTTCAGCGTCGCGAAACTCGAACACTCGGTCATGCCGTAGCACTCGCGCAGCTTGACCTGCAGACGCGACTCAATGGCCGCCCAGGCCGTTGGGCTGACGCCCGCGCCCCATGCAACACGAATCGTGTGTGCAGCGGGTTGGGCGCTAGCGGGAAGCTGCATCAGGATATCCAGCACGCCGCCGAGATAGTGGAGCTGCGTCGCGCCCGAGTGAGCGATCTGCGCCCAGAACTGCGTCGCGGAGAAACGCGGCACGACCTGCAGTTCGACCGCTTCGAGAAACGGCAGCAGGAGCATCTGCGCGCCGCCGATATGGCACAGCGGCTCCCACAGGAACAGCTTGTCGCCCGGCTGCACATCCGCCACCTGCATGGCGGCCTCGCTCGCGATTCGCATCATCCGGTGCGTAAACACGACGCCCTTCGGCGCGCCGGTCGTACCCGACGTATAGATCACGCACAGCGGATCGAACGGTTCTATGCGTGGTGCTGACAATGTGGCGCTGAGATCGTCCGGATCGAATGCAGGCACCTCGACTTTGCGCGCCTCGCCGCAATCCACGCCGTCGATCACCTCATCGAACATGGGTTCCGATACGAGTAGCTTCGGCTCGGCATGCCCGAGCAGATACTCGAGTCCCGCCCGCCGTAGTTTCGTATTGACCGGCACCCACACGAGTCCGCTGACGATCAGCGCGTAGATCAGATGGATATGCTCCGGGCTATTGCCCAGCATGACCGCCACGCGATCGCCTGCCACCAGCCTCTGCTCGGCGAACCAGCGTTGCAGTTGGGCGATGCGTTGCGCGGCTTCGGCGCAGGTAACGGCGTGTTCGCCGAAATGGAGTACGGTGCTCGCGGCTCTGTTGCTCAGACCGGCGACGATCAACGGCGCGCAATCAAGCTCGTCCTCGGCGTGACGTCGGGCGAAGTATTCGGAGTAGCTGTGCATGGCATATTTGACGAAGATGCTGCGGTTAGCGCGTGGCGCGCCGCAGCCGGGAGGAAATGAATACAACTAGCGCGATCAGAACGATAAGGGTCGTCGAAACCGCAGCGAGTGTCGGCGTGATGGCAAGCTGGATGTCGTCCCACATCTGTTTGGGCAGCGTGGTGTTGATGCCGCCGCTCACAAAGATCGCAATCGTCAGGTCGTCGAATGAAACGATGAAGGCGAACAGGAATGCCGCCGTAACGCTGGCCATCAGAAGCGGTAGCACGATCGTTGCAATGCGCCGGGCGGGCGAAGCGCCCATCACTCGTGCGGCATCATCGAGGCGCCAGTCGAACTGCCGGAAGCCCGCCGCCAGCGTGACGACGACGTAGGGGATCGCCAGCACCGTGTGGCCAATCACGAGACCCGTGTTGGTGCCCGTCAGCCCAAGCCGCGCAAACAGATACAGCAAGCCGACCGCCACCACGATGCGAGGGACGATCAGAGGCGCCACCAGCAGCGCGAAGAGTGGCTTGCTGGCGCGTTGCGACATGCGCGTCAGCGCGAGCGTTGCACCAAAGCCAAGTGCCAGCGAAAGTAGCGCCGTGCCCAAACCCACCTCGAACGAGCGGATCAACGCGCTTTGCCACACCGGCGATTGCAGGAACGTGCCGAACCATTTAAGGCTGAACAGCTTCGGCGGAAACGCGATGAAGTCGCTGCGTGTGAACGCATAGGGAATCACCGACAACACCGGCGCCACCAGCACGGCGAGTATCGCGAACGTATAAAGACGCAGCGGGCCGAAGCCGCTGTCGGCGCGCGCGGCGCCCATTGCGCGACGTCTGGCGAGCGGCGCGGTCAACCGGCCTGCAACCATCAGCAGCGCGAGCTTGACGCCCTGCGCGCGCGAGCCGCGTCGCTTGTCCTGAACCTCGCCGGTCAGCGACGAGAGACCGACCAACCGGTCATACACGAGAAAAATCACGATCGAGCACAGCAGCAGCACCGTGGACAACGCGCCTGCAAAGCGCATGTCGAACAGTTCGAGCACCGACGAGATCACCAGTTGCGCGATCATCGTTTCCTTCGGCGATCCGAGTAGTGCGGGCACGATAAAGAAGCCGAGGCTCGAAATGAACACGAGCAGACCGGCAGCCGCAACGCCGGGCGAAGACAGCGGCAGGAATACCGTGAAGAAGCTGGTGCTGCGCTCCGCGCCAAGCGTTTCCGCGGCTTGCGTGAGACGGTCGTCGATGCCGCGCATCACGGGGAGCATGGTCATCACCGCGAGCGGCAGCATCGCGTGAACCATGCCGACCAGCACGCCGGTGAGCGACGGAATCGTGCCGCTGGTTTCGCTGACGAGGCCGAGTGCAAGCGCGATAGTCGACAGCACGCCGGTTTTCGACAGCAACAACATCCACGCGTAAGTCTTCACGAGATAGCTGGTCCAGAACGGCAACATGATCCATAGCAGCCACCGCTCGCGTGCGCGCGCCGGCAGGCGGCTCAGTAGATAGGCAGCCGGATAGCCGAGCAGCACCGCAATCGCCGCCGTCATGAACGAAATGGAAAACGTGGTCCACAGCACCTTCGCATAGACCGGTGTGCGTGCGATCCGCTCGAACTGGCCGAGGCCGAAGGCGCCGTCGGCATTGAACAGGCCGCCTTGCAGAATCTCGCCGACCGGCACGATGAAAAAGATCAGCAGGAACAGCAACGTCGGCGCGATAGGCAGCAGACGGAGTGAGTGCGCGAGCCATCTGGCGCGGCGCGGGTGCGCGTCGTCGTGCGAAGGCTGAGCCTGGAGGGCGATGGTCATGATTGTTCCTTGGCGTCCGTCACGCGCGCAGTAGCGTGGTGCGATGGGGATCCCACACGAGGCCGACGGTGTCGCCGACGCGCGGCGCCAGGCTGCGCTCGCAGCGCACACTCAGATGGCTGCCGTCGGACATGGTCAGTTGCACGCGCGTATCGCTGCCGAAAAACACGATGTCGGATATCGTGCCGTCGAGAAAGCCGCTCTTCGGTTCGACGAGACGCGGTGCTTCAGGACGCAGCAGCAGACAGTGTTTCGCGCCCGGCACGGCCGCTCCGGCGTGCGGCAACGGTACGCGGCCGCCCGCGGCCAGCAGAATCGCTTCGCCACCCGCGCCGCGCGCTTCGTCCACTGCACCTTCGAGCAGATTCGAATGCCCGATGAAGCCGGCGGCAAAGCGTGTAGCCGGGCGATCGTATAAATCGACCGGTGTGCCCACCTGTTCGATGCGCGCCTGATTCATCAGGCAGATGCGGTCGGATAGCGTCAACGCCTCGTCCTGGTCATGCGTCACATAGACGAAGGTCGCTCCAAGCTCCTTGTGCAACCGCCGGATCTCAGACTGCATGTGCTCACGCAACTTCTTGTCGAGCGCCCCGAGCGGTTCATCCAGCAGAATCACCGAAGGCCGGTACGCAAAGCAGCGCGCCAACGCAATGCGCTGTTGCTGGCCGCCCGACAACTCCTTCGGATAGCGCTTCGCGTAGTCGCTCATGCGCACCATCGTCAAGGCGTCGTCGACGGCGCGCCTGACCTCGTCGCGCGATTTGCGGCGCATCCGCAAGCCGTACGCGACGTTGTCCCACACGCTCATGTGCGGAAACAGCGCATAGCTCTGAAACACCATGCCGATACCGCGTTTGCCGGGTTCCACATGCGTGACGTCGCGGCCGTCGATTTCGATGCGCCCGGCGCTCGGTGCGACGAGTCCGGAGATCATCTGCAGCAGCGTGGTTTTGCCCGAGCCGGAGGGTCCGAGCAATGTCAGAAACTCACCCGCCTGCACCGTCAGATCGGTCGGCTGCAGCGCCACCGTTTCACCGTAGCTTTTCGCAATGCCGATCGTTTCAAGTTTTGCACTCATCGCGACCCTCCTCAGGAAATGATCCAGGTGTTGAAGCGCTCGGTCACTTTCTGACGGTTATCGGCCCACCATTGCGGACTCGGCAGGCGCATATCGCGCAGGTTGTCCGGCGCGGTGGGCAGGATCGCGGCGCGCGCGGCTGGGATCGAATCGAATGACTTGCGGTTGGTCGGGCCGTATGCGAGCGTGCCGGTCAGCATCGCCTGGCGCTTCGCGTCGGCGCAAAAACGCACGAACTGGCGGGCGAATTCAGCGCGTGGCGTGCCTTTCGGAATACCCCATCCTTCGATCGAATAGAGCCCCTGATTCCACACGATCGAAACCGGCGCCCCACTGTCGCGCGCTGCCTGCGCGCGACCGTTCCACACTGAGATCATGTCGACGTCGCCGCTCTGGATTGCCTGCATCGCCTGGGCGCCCGAGGTCCACCAGATGTTCACGTGCGGCTTGATCCGGTCGAGACTGCGAAACGCCCGATCGACATCGAGCGGATAGAGCTTGTCGAGCGGCACGCCATCGGCGAGCAAGGCCTGCTCGAGGGTGTCGAGCGGACTGCGGCGCAGACAGCGCCGCCCCGGAAAACGCTTGACGTCCCAGAAGTCGGCCCACGACTTCGGACCGTTCTGTCCGAACTTGTCCTGCCGGTACGCCAGCACGGTTGCATAGACATCGACGCCGAGCCAGTTCGGCGCCACCGCCTCGGACATGACGTCGGGATACTCGCTGGGCTTCATGCCGATCGGCTCGAGAAAACCCTTCGACTCGAGATACGGAATATCCGCGGAAAGCGTGAGCGTCGTGACGTCCCAGACGAAGTTCTTCGTCTGCACCATCGCCGCCAGTTGGGCGACAGGCTGCGATTCGCGCGCGACGCTCACCACTTTGATGCCGGTTGCTTTCTCGAAAGGGTCGTAAAACGCCAGACGATAAGCGTTGGTGTATGGACCGCCCGGGTCGGACACCACGATCTGTTTCGACTGCGCGCCGGCCAGTACCGGCAAGGCGCCCGCGAGTGCGGCGCCGCCGACGCCCTGCAGAAAGCGGCGCCGCGTCTGGTTGAAGTCTTGCGTCATGTTCAGGTCTCCCGCACAGGATGAAAAGAAACGGCCGCCAACTGCTTACTTCACGCGTTCCCGAAAGAACGCTTCCATCATTCGCGCGGGTTCGCCGGAGTCGTAGGCTTCACGCTGGATGCGCACACCGGCTTCGATCGCATCGCGGAATGCCGGCTCCGTCATCTCGCGGAAACGCTGCTTGTCGAGGCGCATCGCGGTAGGCGGCTTCGCTGCGAGTTCAGTGGCGATTTCAAGGGCTTTGGCAAACACCTGCTCTGCGGGAACGATGTGATGAATCAGCCCAATGCGATGACACTCTTCCGCCTCCATCAACCGGCCGGTCAACGTCAATTCGATGGTGCGCGACATGCCGAGCATCTGCCCCATGATCCATGGGCCGGTCGTGCTGGCAATGCCCGCGTTGATTTCCGGCTGCCCCATGCGCACGCCCGGATGTCCCACACGGATATCGCCAAGCAACGCGACCTGAAAAGCGGAGCCCGCGGCGGTGCCGTTCAACGCCATCACCAGCGGTTTCTTCAGACCGCGCAGGACCGAGTAATAACGCTCCCACTCCTTGACCCATGCCACGGCCCGCTCGCCGTCGAAGTCGTGCGCCTCCGAAAGATCCTGCCCTGCCGAAAACGCCCGATCGCCCGCACCGGTCATGATGATGGCGGCGACGTTGTCGTCCGCGTCGAAGCGCAGCAGCGCCTCGATGATCATTTCGCGCATCGCGGTCGTCCACGCGTTCAGGCGCGCGGGCCGGTTCAACGTGATGACGGCGACGCGCCCATGATTTGAAACCAGGATGTCTTCGTTCATTTGTTATCTCATAGAGATAGTT
The DNA here is from genome assembly GCA_963738755.1 of uncultured beta proteobacterium. GTDB lineage: Bacteria > Pseudomonadota > Gammaproteobacteria > Burkholderiales > Burkholderiaceae > Paraburkholderia. The sequence goes on along the minus strand of CAVTXZ010000016.1, from coordinate 177,112 downwards.
GATGGTGTATAGCAATATACGATTGTCAAAAAGCACATGCAAGGACTGATTTGCTGGGGGTTTACACGAGGGACCCCCGCAAGCGACGGCCATGCAGGCGACTTGCTCAACCGTCTCATTCGAGGCAACATCGCCTGCCCGATGGCTCGGTTGTCGAAAAGACACCGGCCGCAGACGTTCACCGGATGAACGCAGGCGAACCATGGCCGCTCAATGAAACGCTTCGAAATGCTGGCCAACACCATGGCCGAAGAAATCCGCTCCGGCAGCCGCCCGGTCGGCTCCCGCATGCCGTCTTTGCGGCAACTCACCACGCAGCACGGCGTCAGTCAGTCCACCGTATTCCGCGCCTACTATTTGCTTGAAGAGTGGGGTTTGATACGCGCACGCGAGCGCTCCGGCTACTATGTGGCGCCCGGCGCCGAGCTCGAGCAGCGGCAGACGCCGCGCACGGCGCCGGCTCTCGAATCGGCCAAAGTTGAAATCAGTGAACTGGTCTTCTCGGTGCTCGACGCAGCGAAACACCCCGGCATCGTGCCTCTCGGCTCGGCGTTTCCGTCCCCACAGCTTTTCCCCTTGCAGCGCCTTGCCAAATCGCTGGGGCACGCGACCCGTTTGATCAGTCCCTGGAGTACGGTAGTCGACCTGCCGCCAGGCAATGAGCAATTGCGTCGGCAGATTTCGTTGCGGTACATGGGAATGGGCATTGCTCAGCCCATGGAGGAACTCGTCGTCACCAATGGGGCGCTGGAAGCACTCAATCTCTGTTTAATGGCGGTGACGCGGCCGGGCGACGTCGTGGCAATCGAGTCGCCCGGATTCTATGCGGCGCTGCAAGCCATTGAGCGCCTCGACCTGCGGGCGGTGGAGATTCCGGTCGACCCCGTTTCGGGCATCGATTTGCAGGCACTGGCGGACGCCTTAGACAAACACCCGATTCGCGCATGCTGGTTCATGACCAACTTTCAGAATCCGACTGGTGCGGCGATGTCGCTGGAGAAGAAGAAGGCGCTGGTCGAACTGCTTGCCCAACATGATGTGCCGCTCATCGAGGACGATGTGTACGGCGAACTGCACCACGGAGCGACTTACCCTTTGCCTGCGATCGCGTTCGACACGAAGGGACTCGTGATGCACTGCAGTTCATTTTCGAAGACGCTCGCGCCGGGATATCGCATTGGATGGGTCGCGGCGGGCCGATTCGCCGACAAGGTGCAGCGCCTGAAATTGATGACCACGCTATCGGCCAGCATTCCCGCACAGGCCGGGATAGCGGATTATCTTCAGCATGGCGGGTACGACAAGCATCTGCGGAAACTACGCAGCGCATTGCGTAGTCAGCTTGCCGAGATGGATACGGCGCTGCAACGCTGGATGCCTGACGATTCGCAATGGACGCGCCCGTCTGGAGGCTATTTTTTGTGGGTTCGACTTCCAGCGCGCGTCGAGGCAATGCAATTACATCGCCTCGCGATAGAGAACGGTATTAGCATCGCGCCGGGTCCGGTGTTCTCGGCACGGCACGAATTCCGTGACCATGTACGCCTGAATTTCGGTCATCCGTGGAGCGACAGGATGGAAGACGCGGTCAAGACGCTTGGTTCGCTGCTCGAACGCGCCAGCGAATAAATCGTGTTGTGCGGCGGTAGCCGTTAATGCGCTGCGTTAATGCACCCGCTTAATGCGCCACGTCGATCGCAAGCTTCGCGAGAGCAAACAGCGTCGCACCGAACCCGGCGGCAAGTACTACCGCGACCAGCGGCAACAGCGGCAGACTGATGTTGGCCATATCAGCCTGATGCGAGGCGCTCCGGCGGATGCCGAAAAAACTCCACAACACGATTCGGGTCATCTTCAACAGGTTCATGGCGTCACCTCTTAAGGCAGATTGGGTTCATCTCAGGTGATAGTCTGAACCGGGCGGACCGGGCAAAAAAGCAGCAGTTGCAGACAATTCTTGCGCAGCAGTCTGCCCTGCTGCCCCGGTGCGGCGGCCCATCGGCTCAGCCATGGGCACCGCCCGCTATCTGCTAGCGCGTTTTTGTCGGCATCTGCTACTTTTCAGCGAGCGCGGCTGGCTCTATCGTTCGCCGACCATGTATCAATACACCGATTTCGACAAATCATTCGTGCGCAGCCGTGCAGCGCAATTTCGCGACCAGCTCGAGCGCTGGCAGTCAGGAAAACTTCCTGAGGACGACTTCCGGCCGCTTCGTCTGCAGAACGGCTGGTATGTGCAACGCCACGCGCCGATGCTGCGTGTCGCCGTTCCGTACGGGGAGCTGTCGAGCGCGCAGTTGCGCATGCTCGCCAGGATCGCGCGCGAATACGATGAGCCGGAGGCCGACGTATACCGGCTTGCCAGCGAGGCGCAGCGCAAGCTCGGCACCATGCATCTGCCCACGCACTACGCGCATTTCACCACGCGCACCAACGTCCAGTTCAACTGGATTCCGCTCTCGAAAGCAGCGGATGTGATGGACCTGCTTGCCAGTGTCGACATGCACGGCATTCAGACCAGCGGCAACTGCATCCGCAATATTTCCTGTGACGAGCGCGCAGGCGTCGCCCCCGACGAAATCGCCGACCCACGCCCTTTCGCTGAAATCATGCGCCAATGGACGACGCTGCATCCCGAGTTCGCGTTTCTTCCGCGCAAGTTCAAGATTGCGATCACCGGCGCCACTGAAGATCGGGCCGCGACGGACTGGCACGATGTCGGGCTGCGGCTTTTAAAGAATGACGCGGGCGAACTCGGCTTTCAGGTCACTGTTGGCGGCGGGATGGGCCGTACCCCGATGATCGGCGTGGTGCTGCGCGATTTTTTGCCGTGGCATCAGATCATGAATTACATCGAAGCCGTGGTGCGGGTCTATAACCGGTATGGCCGGCGCGACAACAAGTACAAGGCGCGCATCAAGATTCTGGTGAAAGCCGAAGGCCAGCGGTATATCGACGAGGTAGACGAGGAGTTCCGTCAGATCGTCGAACTCGACGGCGGTCCGCACACCATTCCTCAGGCCGAAATGGACCGCGTCAGTGCCTCGTTCGTGCCGCCAGCGCTGGCCAGCCGCGAGCGCCGCAGCGACGAGCGTGCCGGTGCGGACCTGCACGCGCAAGGGCAAGCGCATCCTCGCTTTGGCCGCTGGCTGGAGCGCAACGTCGCGCCGCATAAAGATGCGACGATGCGCGTCGTCACCTTGTCGTTCAAGCGCCTGCTTCAGGCACCCGGTGACGCGTCGGCCGACCAGCTCGATCGAGTGGCCGACCTTGCCGAGCGCTTTTCCGCAGGAGAAGCGAGAGTGACGCATACGCAGAATGTGGTGTTGCCGTGGGTTCACGTCGATGATCTGTTCCCACTCTGGCAGGCAGCGTGTGACGCGGACCTCGCGAGCGCCAACGTCCATCTGCTCACCGATATGATTGCGTGCCCCGGCGGCGATTTTTGCGCTCTAGCTAACGCACGTTCGATTCCAATCGCGCAGGCGATTACCGAACGATACCAGGACCTGGACGAACTCGACGACATTGGCGAAGTCGACCTGCATATCAGCGGCTGCATCAACTCGTGCGGCCACCACCATAGCGGTCACATTGGCATTCTCGGCGTCGACAAGGACGGTCAGGAGTGGTATCAGGTCACGCTCGGCGGAGCGGACGGAAAGATTTCGAGCGGCGCGGCCCAGGCTGGAAAGGTCATTGGTCCGTCATTCTCCGCCTCGGAGATTCCCGATGTGATCGAGGCGATTCTGCTTGCTTACCGTGACGTGCGGAACACCGACGGAACGCGGGAGACTTTTATCCAGACCTTCAGGCGCGTCGGACCGGAACCGTTCAAAGCGGCCGCCAACCACGCGAGAAGAAAGGCGGAGGTTTCATTGTGAAGAATGGCACTCACCTGAAAATATTGGCAACGTCGCAACACCTCGCCGACGAATTGCCCAATACGGTTCAGCTCGCCAACGACGCCGACCCAATGACGCTTGCCGGGCAGATCGACGAGATCGCGCGCATCGACCTGCACTTCCCGCATTTCACCGATGGACGCGCGTATAGCCAGGCCTATCTCCTGCGCCGCCGACTCGCATTCAAAGGCGACTTACGTGCAACAGGCGACGTGCTGATCGACCAGCTCGTGCAAATGGAGCGGACGGGGTTTTCGAGCGCGGTGCTGAAAGAAGGTGTCGACCCGGTCGACGCGAAACGGCAGTTCGAGCGTTTCCCTGGTTACTACCAGAGCGACGCTGCGGCGCCTTCAGGTACCTGAACCCGGCCTCGTCGGGGCCAATCGAGCCTTGCGCGCTCGCGTATTTCTCCGCAAGCGCGCGTCACTCCGGCGTCCGCTGGAAAAATCTGCTTAATCTTCCGACATATCTGGCGTTTGCGGACAATCCTCACGCAGCACGCGCCATGTAACCCCCTCAATATGTTCGCGTGCTAGCTTTGGAGCACTGATAGTCGTCCATATTGCGCCGGGCTCCAACACATATGACGGGAACGTTCGAGGATGAAATTGGCGAGATCTCCGCTCGCGCGAGCCAACCGCGCGCGGCGGTCATTATCGCGACCAAGGGCCGCCCTGCTGCCACGCCGAAGGTGCTGGAGTTTCTCGCCCGTCAGACCGTCCTGCCGCAAACAGTCATACTTTCGGCCACGAACGAAGCCGATATCGGCGAGTGGTCGTGCAATACGCTTGCCGTAACCTGCATTTATGGCACGGCAGGTTTGACAGTCCAGCGCAACAGGGCACTCGACACCCTTGGCTCGGACATCGACGTAGTAATTTTCTTCGATGACGACTTCGCGCCGTGCCGTGACTGGATCGAGCGGTGTCTGCGGGTGTTTCAGAACAACCCTTCCGTGGTCGGCCTGTTCGGCCTCACGCTGAAAGACGGTGCCACGCAGCTGCCCGTCACATGGGACGAAGCACGGCGTATCGTGCACGAGGCGGACGGCACCGTGGCGGGCCCTGAACTGCTCCTGCCCTGCTCGTCTCTCTATGGCTGCAATATGGCATGCCGCGTAAGCCCGGCGAGAGGCGTGCGTTTCGACGAACGGCTGGTGTTGTATGGGTGGCTTGAGGACAAGGATTTCTCGCGCCGGCTGACGCGCACAGGATCCCTGGTCTGGTGTGAGCAATTGCGCGGCGTGCATCTCGGCCTGGTGAGCGGGCGGATATCCGGCAAGAGGTTCGGCTACTCGCAAGTCGTCAACGCACACTACCTTCGGCGCAAAGGCGTCATGTCGCGACGCGAGGCCACCCGCAACATCGCGATGGCTCTCGTCGTGAACACCTTCAAGTCGATCAGGCCGGAGGCCCATCTGGATCGCCGTGGCAGGCTGGTCGGCAATCTGCTCGGGCTCATGTCCATCTGCCGCGGATCCTGCGATCCGGAGCACGCCACAAAGATCTAGCATCGTGCGGCTCAAGGCGAAGGCTTCGCCGGTCCATTCTGACCCGCGCTCATCACCGCTTCTCTTTCTGCCTGGTGCCTGGCGGCAACCTTCGCCTCGGCGGCTTGAAGATCGGCAGGGTACGTAGCATCATCGCCCTGGGATGGGTTGTAACCCGCCGCCTCCAGTTCTTCGAGTTCATGCCTGACTTGTGCCCGGGTGATCTGATGGGTATCAGGCTCCACCATTGTCTGCGCATAAACGCTCGTGGCACTTGCCGCCATTGCTGCGGCGGCGATCAAGATATATATTTTCATTTCAGATTCCTTAGTAATTGTGTGCGTCTTGCACGACACACATCAAGTAGACGCTGGCTGCTCGCCAGATATTCCCGGTTTCTGTAAATAACAACGTCGACTGGCGCTGAATACATCATCACGATTGGCCGATGGCGATCTTCGCCGATGGTGTAACCGCGTCAGGTATTCAGCGCCTTCTGCCTCGATCTTCGACGTTCAAGCTCGTTGCGCAACAGGCCTGCAATAAAGGCGCTGCAGATCATGGCCAGGTAGAGCGCGACGAGATTGTGCCGCCAGGCATCGAGAGCGAGTTGATGCGCGACCAGTTTCGGATCGGGTGCAAGTAGCGGACCTTTCGCCGCGACGGCCAGCATCATCCGGATGAAACCCGCCGCGGAAAGCAGTGGCAACAGAACGACGAATGCCAGCAACGCGGGCTTCGCACGCTGGGCCCACGCGTAGTGGCGCAATCGGAACCACAGTCCGAGGCATCCGTGTATCCAGCCGGGCGCGAGCAGTGCGAGTTGCAAACCCTGCGTGCCGCTTCTGAGCAACACGACAACGACGCGTTCATACTCAGGCTCGAAACCGTAGAGCGAGCCCGCAAGCCGCGTTGTCACCACATGGCGGATCAGCAGTAGCGGCAGGCTAAGGCCAGCCCAAAGGCGGATCCATTCCGCGGGCGGCAGCGCCCAGTGGCGGCGCCCGTATATCGTGCGGACGGCCAGTGCGAAATGCAGCAAAAACGCGCCGTACAGCGCAACCGTTCCGGGCGCGCTCCGCCAGAGTCGCAGCGCCAATGCGAGGCCGCGTCCCGCAAGTTCGATCGACCAGATCCCGAGTGCGTGATTGACGAGGTGCAGAAAGAGATAGATGAGCAGCACCACGCCCGAGCCGAGTTGCAGACGGCGCATAAGAGATTGCGTCTGCACCTTCAATTCTCCACAGTCGCGGATACGCCGCGCGCCATCTTGCCGACTGTGTTCGGGTTCGCCGCGCTGTGACGTACTGCCTCGGCGAATCGCTGTAATGCCGTGATCGAACCGCTTACGCTTTGATACTCCTCACGGCCGATTCTGCCCTCGAGGATGACTGTCATTCCCGATATGCGGGCCATGTCGACGATGTCCATTTTGATCACCTATTCCGTGTGCGCTTTCCATGCAAGACCGTTCGTGCGGGCGGGTTATTCCCTCTTTTGCACGGACGCAGGAAAGTATTGGCGGAATAAAGCGGATGGAACGATTCGCGGACGATGTCAGGGTCGCGCCGGGAATGGGATCACGGGCGGGTTCGAATGTGTGGGGAAACTATCAGGCCGGCGCCGCCATACGTGCAGGCGCGCGTGAGCTTGTCCGAATCGGACTGGAATGTAGCTAGAAAGCCAAGGGACCAATAACCGCTGGCAGCGTAAGCGAGCACAAGGGGGCGAGCGGCCGCGGCGCTACCGGTCGCGTCGCCCTGTGCCCCAATGAACTCATTCCAGCGAATCCATTCCCGATTGCTGATAGTTTTGAATTCCCACCTTGTCGATCAAGGCGAGGTTGGTCTCAAGCCAGTCGATATGTTCTTCGGTATCGTCGAGAATATGGGTCAGTATCGCGCGCGAGACGAAATCGCTCACCGTTTCGCAGTAGGCAATGGCTTCCTTGCACGTCGCCTGCGACATCTGCTCGAGTTTCAGGTCGCACTCGAGGATTTCCTTTGTTTCCTCGCCAATCAGTAATTTGTGCAGGTCCTGCAGATTCGGCAGACCATCCAGCATGAAAATACGCTCAATCAGCAGATCGGCATGTTTCATCTCACCGATTGATTCGTCGTATTCATGCTTGCCGAGACTTTTCAGGCCCCAGTGCCCATACATTCTCGCGTGCAGAAAATACTGGTTGATCGCGGTCAACTCGTTCTTCAATTGCAAATTCAAGTATTCGAGAACCTTGGCATCTCCTTGCATAAAGCCTCCCATGTGAGTGACGCCACGCCCTGAATGAGGCGTAGGGAGTTTCTCAAACCTCCTGCTCCGCCTGATCACTTTTCACGCACGGCATCGACGCGACTCATGCTCGTGACCCGTTAATGCAGCATAGTGTATTGACAGGCCGACGCTAAGAATGAGAATTAAAATCGTTTCAGAGGCGCGGCTCCGGCCTTTGAGTGCTGCATCAATCTTTCGCAACGACACAATGCGAATTTGAGTGCGGACAGCAACGACTATGCCCATAGTTGAACGGGGCGGCGTTAGTTGCGGCAATGGTCGCGAGAAACTCATCTACTTATAAATAGTGTTACCCGCTTGATGAGGAAGACGAAATTCCAACTTTTGACCTGATCGCTGGCATGGAAAAATTCTTTCAGCATGTGTTCGAATTGATCCAGTTGTCAGTGCCGTGGTACGCAATCTGATTTCTGATCGTGAGCACCCAAGGCCCACTTCGGCCGACGCATGGCTTGCTCGATGCAGAGACGAAAACCTTCAATAGCGCGGTGGCTGGATAAGCACGGCCACATGTGTACGCAGCGGCACGACGGCCGCTGAACACATGCTTAAGCGAACATCTCGCGAGCGTCACAATGCCGTTACCGGCTATTGTTGAGTGGCTTGCCGCCCATTGTCTGCATCGGTAGAGGCGCGACGAACACCCAGTCGACATAGCTGCGCTTCTTCCCAAAGCCCTGAAACTCGCCCGGGAAATTCGCGAGCCTGATCGGATGCGCGGTGGACGCGCTGTGTATGCCGACGATCCCCCCGCCATCGGGCGTCCTGATCACCACCCAGTCGTCCTTGCCGGTGATCGGATCCGCGTAGAGCTTGCGCAGATGGCGCATTGCGTTCGGGTAGCGCGGGTCGCGCACCAGGTCGGCCAGTTCATGAGGCTGGGGCAGCTGGCCCGCGGGCGTGGCCAGCGTATAGCTCAGCAGCGCACGCTGGAATTCGCCACCGACGAACAGCAGTTCGTCTTCGGCCATGCGCCTTTGATAGATCACGCCGAGTTGCGCCGTGGCCGCTGCCGCCACGCCGATGATGGCGATCAGGATCAGTAGCGCGAGATAGGCGTAGCCGCCTTGCGCTGCGCGGTGCTGGAGGCTGGGTCTGCGGCTGGGTTTGCCGCTGGGATTGCCGCTGGGATTGCCGCTGGGTTTGCCGCTGGGTTTGCCGCTGGGTTTGCCGCTGGGTTTGTCGCTGTGTGTGTCGCTGTGTGTGTCGCTGTTTTGACCGCTGCATTGACCGCTGCGCTCGCCGCTGCATGGATCACCATGTGTACCGTTCACGCCGCACATAACTACAGCCCCTCATACGGCTGACCATCGTGATCCGTGCCCTCTGCGCCGCTCCGGATGTCATAGACCTTGCCGGGGAACTGCTCGTCAGGCGCAACGATATGCCAGCTCGTGTTGCTGTCCGTGACCGGATCAAACGGCAGCGTGCGCAGATAATGCTTCTCGACGAGTTCATCGAGCGAGTCCGGATACCGGCCCACGTCGCCATAAAAATGGTCGATGGCATCGCGTGTCGCGTGCAGGTTCTCCGCGAGGATCCTGTCCTTCGACGCATCGATCGAACGGAAGTAGTGCGGCAACGCGATCGTGAGCATCAGCGCGATCACCGACAGCACCACCAGCAGCTCGATCAGCGTAAAACCCCTTTTCGCAGGCAGGCGCCGTTTCATCGATTTCACCATTTCCGGTAGGCAATGCCGTTGAGGCCGACGCCGGTCGAAGTCGTGTAGACGTCGTACACGTCGTCGCCTTCCTGCGGGTCGTCCGGCTCGCTCGCATAGGCGCGCCTGCCCCACGTGGCCGCGTCGCCGGCCTGCGCGTCACGGGTCATCGGGTCGCGCGGAATGCGGCGCAGGAAGTACACCTTGCCGCCCTTCGGATCCATCTGGTCCTTCACGCCGTCGACCAGCACATTCAGGTTCGGCGGATAGCCGCTCGCGCCCACTTCCTTCGGCACGCGCCCTTCCTTGCTTGCGGCCTTGTACGCATCGATGGCGTTGCGTATTTCATGCAGGGCGAGGCGCAATTCCTGCTCACGTTCGCGCTGGCGCATGACCTGCGCGACCGGCACGGTCATGCTGGCGAGCACGCCCAGAATGGCGAGCGTGACCAGCAGCTCGATCAGCGTGAAGCCGCGCGCCCGGCCTGTGCGGTTGCGGTTGCCTGTGCCGTTGCCGTTGCCGTTGCCGTTGCCGTTGCCGTTGCCGTTGCCGTTGCCGTTGCCGTTGCCGTTGCCGTTGCCGTTGCCGTTGCCCGTGTCGATGCCGCTGCCTATGCCGCCCAGGCGGGCCATGACGCTGCGCTGCCCCCTCATGGCCGTGCCGCCACACCGAGGCTGTACGCCGACGGCGGCGCCATCGTGACCGGTGCACCGGCCGCGCCCATCACCGAGCCGGGCGTGATCTGTATCGATGTCTGCGTCGCCGGCGCCAGCGCCCTGAAGGTCAGCACCGCGAAGGTGGCCTGCGCGGCCGCCCCGGTGCCGCCCTGAACCGAGTCCGCGAGCGTCAGCTGCCCGCTCTGGCCGAGGCGGTTCGAGAACGTCGTCGGTTGACCGCCCTGCTTCATGAAGTCGCCCTCGCTCGCACCGGTGAACTGCAGCTTCGTCGCGTCGTAACTGACGTTCGACGACACACTCGTCACAGGCTGGTCCGCCTGCAGCAGCAGCGCCACGCTCACCGAATCACCCACCTTGACCTGCGACGGCCCCTCGATCGACATCTGCGCGGTGCCCAGCGTGGGCGCGGCGCCACCGAGGTACGGCACGCCGTCGCCGCCCGCGTAGGCGCTGGTGCCCGCGCCGTAGCCGTAGCCATTGCCATATCCACCGTTGCCGTATCCGCCAACGCCGTTGCCATACGCACCGGCACCCGAGCCGTAGGCGCTATTTGCGCTGCTTGCGCCATTTACACCATTCAGGCCGTTCTGCGAACCGTTCGACCCCGCGCGGCCGGCCGCGCCCGCGTCGTTACCCGATGTGGCCGAGGTCGAAGTCGAGGTCGAAGTCGACGTGCCCGACGACGTCGAACCCATCCCATTCGATCTGATCATGCTCTGCATGTTCGACTCCGTGCCCGAGGTGAAGTACGCGAGCGCGGCATCCGGGCGCTGGATGTTGCGCACCAGATGCGGCGTGATCGACAGCACGATTTCCGTGTTCTTGTCGTCGTCCGTGGTCGCGCCGAACAGGCGCCCCAGCACGGGCAGCTGGCCAAGCCCGGGCATCCTGTTGCCCGAGGTGCGCTCCTGGCTGTCGATCAGCCCGGCCAGCACGTCGGTCTCGCCGTTCTTCAGTTGCAGCACCGTGCTCGCCGTGCGCGTGCCGATCTCATACGCGGTCGTGCCCGACGAGCCCGTCACCTGGTTGAGCAGGCTGCTGACCTCCAGCGACACCTTGATGCCCACCGTATCGTCCAGGAAGATGGTCGGCTCCACGTTCAGGGTCAGCCCGATGTCCAGATAGTTGATCGACTGCGAGACGAACCCCGTGGAGGTCGCCGTCGAGGTGATATTCGGCACCCGCTCGCCGATCAGGATCTTCGCCTTCTCGTGGTTGCGCACGCGGATGCGCGGGTTGGTCAGCAGCTTCGCGTTGGAATCCTGCTGGCTGGCATTCACCGTCGCCTGTAACGACGAGACGCCCAGGCTGCGCGAGGTCTGGTGCAGCAGGTCCCACAGCGACAGGGCGGGCGAGCCCGAGCCGCCCGACGAGGACGAACCGAACGACGACCCCACCGTGCTGCCCGTGCTGCTGCCCGCGGAACTGATCACGCTGCCCACCGGCGTCGGCGTGAGCGAGACCGAGCCCGGCCACGCGATGCCCAGATCCTGCAGGCTGTTGCGCTGCACTTCCAGCACCTCCACCTCCAGCATCACCTCCGGCTCCGCAACATCCTCGAGCGCGACGAGCTTCTCGGCCATCCGGATCGCATCGGGCGTGTCGCGCACGATCACCATGTTCAGCTTCTCGTCGGCCACCACGTCGTGCGACTTCACGATGGTCTTGAGCGTGTTGGCGATCGTCTTCGCATCGGCGTTCGCGAGGAAGAAGGTGCGCACCGCCAGCTCCTGGTAGTCCTTCAGCTTGGCGGGCGTGTTCGGATAGATCAGCACCGTGTTCTCGTCGAGCACCTGCTGCGCGAGCTGGTTCGTGGCGAGCACGTAGCGCACCGCCGCCTCGATCGTGCTGTTACGCAGGAAGATCGACGTGCGCTGGTCGGTCTTCACCTCCCGGTCGAACAGGAAGTTCATCCCCGCGCTGCGCGAGATCACTTCGAACACCTGCCTGAGCGGGGCGTCCCGGAAGTCGAGGTGAACCGGTTTGCGGTAGGCGCTCGCGAGCGCCGCCTCGACGTGCGCCTCGCCCGTGTCGGCGGCGAGCCGGCGCTGCAGTGCGAGCGCGCGTGGCTGCGCCGGGGCTTCGGTGAGGACTTTGGCAAGCAGGCTGCGCGCGCCGTCGGTGTCTTTCTTCGCGGCCAGCGCTTCAGCCCGGCTGACGAGCACGTCCAGCCGCGCCGCGCTGTCGAGCGCGGCGAGCCCGGCGCGCGCGCGCTCGTTGGCAGGCTCGAGCGTGAGCGCATGCTGATACGACCTGCGGGCAGCCTCGCGCGCGCCGTTTGCCGCCTGGCGGTCGCCCTCCTCGTCGTCGCGGGCGAGCGCGTTCTCGCGCGCGGCCAGCCACGTCGAGCGGTATTGCGCGTCGTGCGGGTCGCGCTGGACCGCCTCCTGCAACTTGGCGAGGCCCTCGTCGATCCGGCCTTGCGACACGAAGGTCTGGCCGTCGTGGTACGCCTGCTGCGCCGCGCAGCCGGCCAGCAGCACGGGCAGCGCCAGCAGTACCAGCCGTACCGGTAACACCGGCAGCGCCAGCAGTATCAGCCGTACCGGCAACACCGGCAGCATAGTATCACCCGTACGGCAACACCGCACGCGGCCAGGCGCGTGACGACGCGCGCAAGCCGCCGCCCGTGGCGCTCCGCGAAGCCGCGATGGGCGTGACATCTGTTTTGCATCGGGAAGGGCGTTCGCAACGGTTCTTTCCTTGTATCGCGCGGCTCAGTCGGCATTGCCGACGTCCAGCGTCTGGACCAGTTTCAGGGGCAGATAGACAAGCGTCATGGTCGGCGGCGTGATGGCCTCGACCCGGTAGGTGCCGTCGATGACCGTCTGCTCATGCACGATCAGCGTCTCGTCCCCGCGGCCCAGATACACCTCCCATTGACCCTCCGCGGACTGCTTGCCGAGATAGGTGAAGGGTATTGCGGGCACCGGCGGTTCCGTGGGCAGCGGTGGCATCTCCGCGCCTGGCGGCGCCGCGGACGGCAGTGGCGATGCCAGCGCGAGGCTGCCGAACAGGGTGTGGTGCGCACCGTCTGCCGGGTCGATGAGTTCTGCGCGCGCACGTAGTGCTGCGATGCTGATGCTGGCGTTGGTGCTGGTGCCGGAGTGCGCGATCGGCGTGACGCTGCGCATGCTGTTGCGCGGCGCGGCTTCGACCACCGCGTCCGGCGGATTCATGTTCGCGTAGGCGAGCAGTCCCGCGCACAGCAGCAGGAGCAGGCTGAGGATCACGTGCTGGCGTTTCATCGCTGCACCTCGACTGGCGTGACATGTGTCGGGGTGGGTGCTGGAATCCATGCCGAAGCTACAACCGGTGCCGATGCCGATGCATGCGCAGAAGCCGATGCCCTGGCTGATACCGATGCAGCACCCGTTGCCTTGGCCGACTCCGATGCAGGAGCCGACGCTTTAGCCGGAGCTGATGCAGGAGCCGTCGCCCTGGCCGACTCCGATGTGGGCGTGGGCGCCGATGCATTGGCCGGAGCCGATACCGATGCCGGTGCAGAACCCTGGGCAGAAATCACTCCCGCTGCGTCAGGCCGCAGGAACATCGTGAAACGCAGACTCGCCTCGACCGCCTGATCATTGGCCGAGTTGCGCTTAAAGCGCATGTCGTCGAGCGCGGCGTATGGCAACGTCAGCAGGACCTTCTCGCAGAAGCGCCGCAGGCTCGCATAGTCGCCCTTTCACGGGCAGGATGACCGTATAGGTGTCGAAGCGTCCGGCGCCATCGTGGGCCGGTTTGTATTCAGCCTTGTCCAGCGCGACGCCCGCGTCCGCAGCGGCGTCGAACAGACGCGTCACGATCTCCTCCGTGTGTCCCGCATCGCCCAGCGCTGCATGGAAACTCGCCAGCCGCCCGGCCGCGAGCGCTGGCGCGGAGACGACAGGCTTCGGCGCCGGCACCGAACGCGCCCGCCTGAGCGCCTGCGCGTGCTGATCGACGCGCGCCGACAGACCTGGCAGCAGCGCGAGCCACAGCGACGCGGCCAGCAGCATCAGCACACCGGCCAGCAGTGCGCCCGCATCCGATCGCCTTAGCGCCAGCTGCAGCTGCAACACGCCTGCCGCGACGTTCGGCATCCTCACGATCCCGCCCCCCGCCACTGCGCTTCGATCTGGAAGCGGATCACACCCTCGGTGCCGTCGCGGACAAGCTCGTGCCGCACCAGGTTGACCCGTGTGAACAGCGGCTGCTGCCCCAGGCCCTTCAGGTAGTCGATCATGTCCCGGCTGCCGCTGCATTGCGCTTCGATCCTGAGCAGCGCGCGACCCGGTTCGGGCGTGATGGACAGGACCGCGACCGTGTCCGGCGTGGCCGCTTCCAGCGCGTTGAGGATGCCGTCCCAGGGCAGGTTCAGGCGCGCCACGGCGGCATTGACCGCCGCCGCCTGCTTCGCCTCGATCGGCTCGCCCGTCACCTTCATCGACGCCCGCACGGACTGCTCCGCACGGGCGGCAAAGCGGGCCGCCTGGCTGTCGAGCGCGTCGAGATGTGTGAGCAGCTTCTGCGCGCGGAAGCCGGCCATCGCGCACAACACCAGGCCAGTCAGTGCGAGCAGTCGCGCGGCCGGATGGAGGCGATAAAGCTGGCGCCGCAGGCTGAACGGCGCCAGATCGAGGTGCAGGCGTTTCATCGCGTCACCCCGCCCCATGCGAGCTGCGCCGCTGTTGATACGCTATGGCCGCCCGGGGCGGCCGGCATCGTGCCCGGCGCGCACCAGCGCACGCTCATGCCTGGGGCGTCGGAGGATGCGGAAATTGTTGAAGCGGCATTCGTTGAAGCTGGACTCGTTGACTCACTACTCGTTGAAGCAACACTCGTTGAAGCTGGGCTCGTCGAAACACGGCTCATTGAGTCCGCACTCGCTGGAGCGGAGTTCGTCGAAGCGTGACTCGTTGAAGCAGCACTCGCCGGAGTGCGGCTAGTTGAAGTCGCACCCGTTGGACTCGAAGTCATTGAAGCGGCACCCGTCGACCAACCGTCAACTCGACGCCCGTGAACGTAAAGCACCGACGGCGCCGGCACGTTATCCAGCAACGCTGCACGCGCCACCTGCTCACGCAGCCACGTCAGCGACGGCGTCACCTCCGGCAGCACCAGCGTGCGCACGGCTACAAGCTGCGGTGCGTCAGCATCGGCAACGAGGCCAAGCGTCAGCGCACCATCACTGAGCGTCGCGAGCCACGCGTGGGCGCCCAGATGCCGGCGCGAGCGATTCCACGCGGCAACGAAGTCCGGCATCATCGAGACGAGCGTGCCGCGCTGCGTCGCCACGGCAAGCTGCAATGCCACACAGAGACGCTGCGGCACCGCGCAGGCGAGAAACGGCGTCGTGGCCTGCCAGTCGGCGACGATCTGCCAGCTCGCGGCCGATTCCCCATACAGCACCTGGAAGCGCACCGAGGCTGCAGCGCGCAGGTCCTGCATGCGCGCACTGTTGCCCGGCGGCGTCACGATGAAGTAGCGCACGAGCGCGTCGCCCAGCGTGGCGTAGACCGGCAGACGTTTGCCACCAGCTTCATCCAGCGCGGCGGCGATCTGTGCGGCCAGTAGATCGGCTGCAGTGGTGCCTGGTTCGGGCAGTGGCCGCTCCGCGATAACCGGCGCCGACCTGCGCGAGGCGCCCATGCGCCACACTGCAACAGCCTCACGCGACAGCCCGAGCTGGCAATGTCCGCGAAGTATCTGGAATCCCCGGAGTGCCTGAAACCCTCGAATTCCTTGCGGTGCTTGCGGTGCTTGCGCTGCTTGCGCTGCTTGCAGTCCCTGCGATCCTTGCACCCCCCGAAGCCCTCCAGCCCCCCGCACCCAGCCAAACTTCAACCAGTCAGGCATTGAGCGTCACCCGCTTCACTTCGGCCAGCGTCGTCTCACCTCGCCTCACCAGCTCCATCGCCACATCGCGCAGACGTCGCGTACCGTTCCTGCGCGCCGCCTCCTTGATCACCCGGATCGGCTGCTTTTCCACCACCATGCCGCGGATGTCGTCGTCCAGAATCAGGATCTCCGCAATCGCACGACGCCCCCGGTAACCCGTGCCGCGGCAGTCGCCGCAGCCCGCCCCCTGACGGAACTCGAACCCGCCAAGCTCCGCGCGCGCGAGCCCGAGGCGCGCCAGTTCCGCGTCGCCCGGCACATACGGCGCCGCGCAATGCGTGCAGGTCACGCGCAGCAGCCGCTGCGCCCAGATGCCGTTCAGCGCCGACACGAACGCATACGGATCGATCCCCATGTGACTGAAGCGGCCAAACACGTCGAACACGTTATTGGCGTGCACCGTCGTCAGCACCAGGTGACCGGTGAGTGCCGACTGCACCGCGATCTCCGCAGTCTCCCGGTCACGGATCTCGCCCACCATGATCTTGTCCGGATCGTGCCGCAGGATCGAGCGCAGGCCGCGCGCGAAGGTCAGCCCCTTCTTCTCGTTGACCGGAATCTGCAGGATGCCGGGCAACTGGTATTCGACCGGGTCTTCGATCGTGATGATCTTGTCGCGCCCGTTGTGGATTTCGGTCAGCGCCGCGTAGAGCGTCGTCGTTTTGCCCGAACCCGTGGGCCCCGTGACGAGCAGCATGCCGTATGGTTCCTCCGCCAGCGCGCGCAGCGCCACGAGCGACTCGCCGTCGTAACCCAGCGCTTCGAGCGTCAGCGAACCGTACGCCTCGATCATCGCGCGCTTGTCCAGAATCCGGATCACCGCGTCCTCGCCGTGAATGCTCGGCATGATCGACACGCGCAGGTCAATGTCGCGCCCGCCCGCCGCCACACGGAAACTGCCGTCCTGCGGCACGCGCCGCTCGGCAATGTCCAGCTCCGCGAGCACCTTCAGGCGCGAGATCACCTGCTCCGCGGTCTCGACGCCGTTGATGGTCGCTGCTGCATCGAGCACGCCGTCCACCCGGTACTTCAAGGCCAGCCCGTTGCCCGTGCTCTCCAGGTGGATGTCCGATGCGCCCGCCTTGAGCGCGTCGTACAGCGTCGAATTCACCAGCCTGACCGCGGGACTGGCCGCCTCGCTCACCGACTGGAACGACAGCACCGGCGCCGCGCGCCCGTCGGTGCGGGCCTCGCCGCCGTCGGCCACGACGCTGTCGATGGCGCGCGCGGACTCTTCCATGCGCGTGTGATACGCCTGCAGATCGGACGGCAGCGCAAGCCGGATCCCGATCGACGCGCCCGCCTGCGCGGCGAGCCACGTCCACAGATCCAGATCGAACGGGCTCGTCAGCACGCCCACGAAGGTGTCCTCAGGCGTGCGCAGCAACGCGCAGCGCCGCTGCATCGCACGCGGGAGCGGCACGCGGTCGAAGGCCGGCGTGAGCGCGAGCATGTCGGCGGTTTCGATCACCTGCATCGCGAACTGCTGCGCGAGCGCCTGCAGCAGCAGACGCGGCTCGATGCCGCTCAGCGCTTCCAGTTCGGCCACGATATGGCGCTGCGTGGTGGACGCGGCCGCGCGCGCACGCGCGAGCAGATCAGCGTCGAGCAGCGGCGCGAGGGTTTCCCGTACGGTCATGACAGGCCTTCCGCAAGATCGAAGATCGGCATATACAGCAGCACGACGATCGTGCCGACGACGATGCCGATGGCCGACATCAGCAGCGGTTCGAACATGCGCGTGAAGCGGTCGATCCAGCGGCTGATCTCGCCGTCGTAGAACGCCGCTGACTGCGTGAGCATGCTGCCCAGTTCGCCCGAGCGCTCGCCCACGCGCAGCATGCGCAGCGAGATCGGCGTGGTCAGGCCTTCGGCGTGAAACGCGCTGGACAGCGAGGTGCCGGACTGCACCGCGGCGCGCGCCTGCAGCAGCCCTTCGCGCAACGCGGGCGACACCGTGCCGCCGGCTGTTTCCATCGCCGCGACGATGGGGATGCCGCCTTCGAGCAGCATGCCGAGCGTCAGATAGAGGCGCGAGAGCTGATAGATGCGCAGGTGCGCGCCGAGCAGTGGAATGCGTCCCAGCAGGGTGACGAGGCCGGATCGGGCGATCGCGGCGCGCACGCCCATGAAGCCCGCCACGCCAAGGACCACGGCGGCGATGAGCAGCGGCAAACCATGGTTCGATGCGAACCGGCCCCAGTCGAGCAGCGCCTGCGACATCCACGGCAGCTGGCGGCCGGTGCCCTCGTAGATGGTCGCGAAGCGCGGCACCACGTACGAGATCAGGAACGCCGACACGCCGCCGCCCACCACCAGCAGGATGCTCGGATAGATCGCGGCGCTCACGAGCTTGTTGCGTACCGTGTCGATGCGCGCCTGGTAGTCCACATAGCGCTGCAGCGAGCGCGGCATGTCGCTCGTGCCTTCCGCGGCGCGCACGATGCCCACATAGAGCGGCGGAAACACGTCGGGCTGCTCGGCAAGCAGGCTCGAGAAGCGCTTGCCTTCGCGCAGTCCGGCAAGCAGCCGCTGCAGCACGCCGCGCAGGCGCGCGCCACCCTCGCGCTCCACCAGCGCCTCAAGTCCTTCGACGATGGACAGGCCCGCCATCAGCAGCGCCAGCAGTTCCTGGCTGAACAGCACGAGCGAGATGGCGCCGCGCGACGCCGCGGGCCGGCGCAGCGAGCGCAGTGGCGCGAGCTGCGTGGGATGCAGCCCGCGTGCCTCGATCTGGCGGCGGGCGTCTGCTTCATCCTGCGCGTCGATGACGAGCGCGACGATCTGGTTATCGGGCGAGAGCGCCCTGACTTCGTACTGCATCTTGACGGATTACCGTTTCCTGCTGTGTGCTGCGGTGTTGCCACGCGCCCGGTCGGGCGCGGTCGCACTGCGGGGGTGTGGGTCGTTTGCTGCTGCGTTTGCTGCTGCGTTTGCTGCTGCGTTTGCTGCTGCATTTGCGGCGTCGTTTGCGGCGTCGTTTGCGGCGTCGTTTGCGGCTTCATTCGTTGCTTCGTTGCTTCGTTGCTTCGTTGCTTCGTTGCTTCGTTGCTTCGTTGCTTCGTTGCTGCTTCATTGCTGCTTCGTTGCTGCTTCATTGCTGCTTCACTGCTGCTTCACTGCTGCTTCACTGCTGCTTCACTGCTGCTTCACTGCCGCTTCACTGCCGCTTCATTCACTACTGATATCAGCATCTTCGCCAGTACCGCCTGGCTGACCGTCACGGCCATACGAGATCACCGCGTAATCGCCCTTCGTGCCAGGCACCTGATACACATACGCATGCCCCCACGGATCGAGCGGCACTTCCTTCTTCAGATACGGACCAGCCCATCTGTCCGCGCTCGCCGGCTTGACGAACAGCGCGGCCAGGCCTTCTTCAGCCGTCGGAAAGCGGCCGACGTCGAGCCGGAAGTTATCGATCGACTTCGTGAGAGCGTCGATCTGTGCGCGGGCGACTGTCACCTGCGACTTGCCCAGCTGCGCGAAATAGCGCGGCCCCACCAGCGCCGCCAGCATGCCGATGATGACCAGCACCACCAGCAGTTCGAGCAGCGTGAAACCCCGCTCTTTCGTCACCCGCGCGTGGCGCACCCTGCTCACTGTCCCGCCGACACCCGCACTACCCATCGCATACCGCATTGGCACTTCCCCAAAAGTTGGGCGCCCGCAACGCGGACGCCCGTTCTTCATTGCAAACTGCTTAGCTGGCTATCAAAAGCCGATGCCCATCACGATGTGCTCGGCATTCGGCGCGAAGATCGTCGAACTGGCGTTTGCCACATCGTCGTAAGCGAAGCCGTAAGCCAGCCCGCTCACGCCGTGGTCATGCCAGAAGCGCGCGTACTCGTTCGACGGCGACGCCGCGTACCACGCCGACGGCGTGCTCCACTTCGTCACGTCTTCCATCACGTGGCGGTTGAACGCCGCGCACATCTGCGCTTCGATCGCGAGTTCCACGGTATTGGCATCCGCATTCACCGGATCGCCCGACGCCAGCGCACCGCTGCCTTGCAGGATGTCCTGCGTGGTCGGCTTGCCGACCGTGTAAGGGCCGTTGATGACACCACCGGTATTCGGATCCACTTCCGAAAACAGGATCTGGCTGCCCTGCGCCCTGCCGACGAACTCGCGACCGCCCAACATCACCACCAGATCCTTCGACGCATACAGATTCCAGATCTGATCCACATACGCATCGAAGTAATTGCCGTTGGGTTGTCCCGCGGCGAAGCTACCCTTGGCCGGCGCCATGATGCGATAGGTCGAGGACGGCACCGGCTGGAAGGCCGGTGACACTTCGTTGGCGTAGGCCGTGAACAGGTCAGAGCGACGCTGCGTAATGCCCGTCTGTGCATGCCATGTGCGGTTGTTGCCGTACACGTCTTCAACCAGTGGGAAACCGAACTCGTCGACCTGCGTGCTATTGATCCAGATGCCCGCGTTGTTGTACGTGAACTCGTACCAGTCGAAGTTGATGTTGTTGTTCGGATCCGTGCCGTTCTGCGGATTCGGGCCTGCGTAGCCGATGTTATTGTTGGCATCGGCCATGATCTTGATGAACAGCGGACTACCAAGCGACACGTACATCCGCCCGGAGGACAGTTGCGGCAACTGCAGCGTCTTGCTCTGAGCGAGCGTGAAGAAGTAGTTGCTGTAGTTCTGGCCGCCCGCCGTCAGGTGGTTCGCCGCATCGTTGTCCGCCACGCTCGCCGGCACGATGGTGCCGTCCGGCTTGAGGTAGGAGAACTGATTCGTCACCGGGTCGCGTGCAATCACCGCCACGTACACCTGGTCATCGGTGTATGCGCCGTTGGTGTTGTTCGCCAGATCGATACCGATGAAACCCGGCTTGACCGTATAGGCAGGAATCGTACTGTTGACCGTCAGCGCGGCCTTGTTCGACGTCACGACGCCAGTCGGACTAGTCACCGCCACGCTGTACACCGTGCCGCTGTCGGCGGCGACGGTAACCGGCGTGTCATAGGTGCGGCTCGTGGCGCCGTTGACCGGCGCATCGTTCTTCAGCCACTGATACGTGAACGGCCCGCTGCCCGGCATCACTACGGCGAAATGCCCGTTCTGACCGGCCGGCACCGTCTGTGCCGCCGGTTGCTCGATGAAGGTCGATTGCTTCGGCGGCGGCGGCGGTTGCGTCGCTGAAGTATCGTTGTTGTACACCTCGAACTCGAACAGCGAGTAGCCGTACTGCGTCGCGCGCTTCGTGCCGTACATGCGCACGTAACGCGCCGTGGTGGTCGGGAACGAAATGTCCTCGTTACCACCCTTGCCTGCTGCCTGCGTGTAGACCGTGTTGGACCAGTCCACGCCGTCGTGCGAGGTCTGGATCTGATAGGCCACGCCGTAAGCGTTCTCCCAATGCAGCACCACGCGGTTGAAGGTCTGCTCCGAACCAAGGTCGACCGCGATCCACGACGGGTCGACGAACAGCGACGACCAGCGCGTAGTCATATCGCCATCGAATGCCGCGGCGGCCGGGTTGTTGCCGTTCTCGTCGCCGCTCGAAGTGACCGGCTTGTTCAGCGCAAGGTTCTTGCTCGCCGCGGCCGGCACGAAGGTCACATTGATGCTGTGAGCCGCCGTGACGTTGGTGAACGTGTAGCTCGACTGGACGCCGAGATTCTGGCCGTCCACGGTCATCGAGCCCACGCCATAGCCTGCCGCCGGCACTGCCGTGAAGGTCTGATTACCACCCTGGATCACGCTCACGTCGCCCGACGGGCTGATCGCGCCGTTGGCGCCGGCGCTGGCCGAGACCGTCAGCTTCGGCGTTGCCGCCGAGTTGTAGATCTCGAACTCGAACAGCGAATAGCCGTACTGCGAGGCTCGCTGAACACCCTGCATGCGGACATAGCGTGCTGTCGTGGGCGGCAAGCTGATGTCCTCGATGCCACCCGCGCCTGCGCGTTGCGGGATGATGTTCGTCCAGTTCCCATTGGTGTCCATCGCCTGGATCAGATAAGCCTTGCCGTATGCGTTCTCCCAGTTCAGGACGACGCGGTCGAACAGCATCGGCTGACCGAGGTCGACCGTGATCCACGCGTTGTCGTTGAAGTCCGACGACCAGCGCGAACCGAGGTTGCCGTCGATCGCATTGGCAGGGCTATAACCGACGTCCTGCACACCGCTCGACGTCGCGACCTTGCCGATGGCGAGGTTGGCGCTCGGCGCACCACCATTGCCGCCATTGCCGCCATTGCCGCCGTTACCGCCGTTACCACCGTTACCGCCGTACCACCACCGTTACCGCCATCACCACCGTTGCCACCATCGCCACCGTTACCACCGGTAGCCGCGGTCACGGTCAGCGTGACTATTGCACTCGTGGCACTCCCGCCGCCGTTAGTGATGACGACCTGATACGTCGCGCCGTTGTAGTCAGCCACTGTGGTGGGCGGCGTCGTGTATTTCGGGCTGTCCGTAACGGCGACTACCTTGCCGTTCTGCAACCACTGATAGCTGAACGGACCCGTACCCGTGACGCCTACCGTGAACTGGGCAGTCTGCCCCTCGCTCACCGTCACGCTGGCCGGTTGCATCGCGATGACGGGCACAGTCGCCGTCGGACCGTCGACACACAGGGCATAACCCGGCGTGTTGTCGATGATGGCGGACACCGACTGACCCGAAGAGAACACCTGATACGCATTGCTCGGAACGTTCGGCACACCGGTCGTCGACCAAGTGGACCACGGACCCGGGAAGGCACAGGTCGAGTAGTTCGTGCGGGCCACGGTCAAGGCTTCGTTCTGCGTCGGCAGACGCATGCCCACTGCCGCGCAGTACTGCTTGGCGATGGTTTGCGTGAACTGCGCGCCCTGCTGCTGAAAGCCCGTGGAGTATTGCTGCCACGTCAGACCGCTGACGTTGTCACGCACGGTCGGAACATTCGGACCCGAAGGCAGACCCGCGATGGTTGAGGTCCACAGGCCAGGCTTCGCGCCCAGCACGGTATAGCGCTCGGTTTCGCTGCCGCATTGCGCCGAATCGTATACCTGGAACTCGAACAGCGAATAGCCGTACTGCGTCGCGCGCTGCAAGCCAAGCATGCGCACATAGCGAGCCGACGTGCTCGGGAAAATCGTCGTCTCAGTACCGCCCTGACCCGCAATGATCTGCTCGTTCGGCAGGACATTCGTCCAGGTCGAGTTGTCGTTGGACGTCTGGATCTTGTACTGCGACGCGGACGCGTTCTCCCACGCCAGCACCACCTTGTTGAACGTCTGCACAGAGCCGAGATCGACCGAGATCCACGACGGGTCGATACCCGGCGCGGACGACCAGCGTGACGTGAGCGAGCCGTCGACGGCGTACTGCGCAGTGAGACCGCCGTTCTGGTCGCTGCTGGAAGTCGCCTTCGCGTTGAGCGCGAGGTTGCTGTTGTCCGCGCCGCTCACTGTGAGCGTGGCCTGGTCGCTGGTCGCCTTGCCGGCGGCATTGGAGATCGTGACAACGTAGGTGCCGGCGTCGCTGCCCTGCGCCGATTGAATGACGATGCTCGACGTGTTGCCGCCGATCGGCACATTGTTTTTGGTCCACTGATACGTTAGCGGGTCCGAACCGCTGACCACCACCTCGAACGTGACGCTCTGGCCGAACGGCACGCTCTGGCTCTGCGGCTGAGCCTTGATTGTGGGCGCCATGGCGGCGTTCACCGTCAACGTCACCTCGTTCGAGGTGAAAGTGCCGGCGCTGTTGGTTACCACGACCTTGTACAGCGAGCCGCTATCCGACGTCTGTCGTCACCGGCGTGTCGTACACCGGTTGGATCGCGCCGTCGATCGGCGTGCCGTTTTTGAACCACTGATAGCTCAACACCGGCGAACCGTTCGCCTGCACCTTGAATTCGGCGATCTGGCCGGCCGTGATCGTCAGCGGCAGCGGTTGCAGAGCGATGGTCGGTGCAGCGGGCTGCACCACCGTCAGGCTTGCCTCGTGTGACGTGGCGCTACCGCTGGCATTGCCTACCACGACGCTGAAGGTAGCGCCGCTGTCGGCTGTCTGAACGACCGGCGTGGTGTACGTGTAGCCGGTTGCACCCGCAATCGCTGCACCGTTTTTCCGCCACTGGTAACTGATCGGCGCAGCGCCGGCCGCGAGGACGGAGAATTGCGCGCTTTGCCCAACCGTCGCAAACTGGCCGGCCGGCTGCGAAATGATCTGCACCGCGCTCGGCTCCTGCGGGCCGACCACCAGACCATTGCCGTTGAACACCTGCGGGTCGCCAGTCGGCACCACGTTGAACGTAGCAGTGCCGCTGCCGAGGCCCGGCGAAGTCGCCGTCACGGTCACCGTGCCGGGCGTGAACTGCGTCTTGACCGCGATGCGCGTCTGACCGCCTTCCGCAACCAGATTCGGATCGCCAGGCGAGTGGTACCACAGCGGCTGGTTGGCCGTCACGTAATGGTCCGAGCCACCGCGATAGGTACCGGGGCCGCTCACATTGAAGGTCAGCGTCTGGCCCGCATCCGGCACGAGCACGTTGTTCGCGTCGACCACGCGCGCCGTGATGATGGCGGCATCCGTACCGTTGGCCTTGAGCGCGAACGACTCACCGTCGGGCTTGACCAGCTCGGGCTCGACCGTGAGCGCGATATGGTCGGGCGCACCGGCCGTCACCAGTTGATCGGAGGCTGCGAGCTGACCGTTTTCGTCGAGACACTCTGCCGTCAGCGTGCCCGGCACCCATGTCACGTTGTCCCAGTGCACCTGACCCGGCAACAGCGTCGTGTTCTGCGTAATGTCGGCGCTCGGATCCGAGTTCGCCGAATTCGGCACCTGGTCTCCGCCCACACGCACGCCGTTGAGCACCAGTCGCACGGAAGGGCAATTGCTGAACGCATTGACGCGCACGTCGCCGGCACGGTTCCAGGTGTGCGCCAGCTTGACGACCGGCTTGACCTGAAACGGCGTCCACGCCGCTTCATACATGTAGTAAATCAGGCGCGGAAAACGGTTGGCATCCATCATGGACGCGCCATTGCTGCGCACGTTGACGTCGGGAGTGCCGTCAGTTTGAGTGTTGATCTCGCCCGGCGTATCCGCCAGGTACCAATGCGCAATACCGAACGAGTTGCCGAGCTTGCTATGCACCCAATCCTTCAGATAGGACGCAGCAAACGCGAGTTCGTAGTCGTACAGCCAGCGGCCGACGCCATCGCCCCAGTATTCCGATCCCCAGGCAGGCGAATTCGGGTAGGTTTGCTTGACGTTGATGTCGCAGCCTTGCTTGCTGCAGCCGAGGATATCGCCGTTCGCCGGATTGGGCGTGCGGTCAGCCTGGGCGCGCGTGTTGATCGGGTCCCAGGTTTGCGAGAGTGACTTCAGGAATTTCGCGTAGTCCACATCCATCGCACCGTTGTTGGCCTCCCAGGCCAGCACCGACGGATGGTTGCGATCGTGCACGATCATGTCCTGATGCAGTTCGTTCTTCAGCGTGACGTTGTTCGCCGTCATGCATTGGGTGTCGGTAGGCGTGTCGGCCGTGCATAGAACACCGAATCCATTCTCGCCATCGCCACTCGGTTGAACCATCATCACGCCGTAGGCGTCCGCGGCTTCGAGAAAATCGCGCCCCTGGCTGGAGTGCCCTGGACGGTACAGACTGCCGCCTGCCTGCGCGAGCAGGTTCAGGTCTTTCCATTGCAGTTCCGGCGGTACGGCCGAGCCTAGTGCCGGATAGTCATAGCGGCCCGATGCGCCCCACAAATAGTGCGGGTGGCCGTTAATGATCGGAAAGTTCGAATCCCACGTGATCGTACGAATGCCCAGCGGGCTTTGCGTCGAATCCACCACCACGCCGTTGATACTGACCGAGTGAATCACGCGGTACATGTATGGTTTGCCGTAGATGCTGTTGTTCGGATACCAGAGCGTCGGATTGGTAACCGACAACGTCTGGTCGAACAGCGTCGGACTTAGCGGCGCCACCGGATTGGCCGGCAAGGTCTGAGTGGACTGGGCCGTCTGCACGACATTGCCTGCGGCGTCGACGATCTGCGTCGTCAACGTCACGTCCTGATCCTTCGAATATTCGTTCACCACCTGGGTCTGCACGCGGATCGTCGCGAGACTCGGGCTCGCCGAGATCGTGGCGACGTAAGTGCCCCACGTCTTGAGCACCGCAAAGATGTTCTCGGGAATATGGACCCGATCCGTGATGTGCATCCACACCGGACGGAAGAGCCCCGTGTCGTCCTGACCGAAGCGGAACGCCCCCGAAAAATTCGGCGACTCGAAGAACGCGTCGCCACGGGAAACCTTTACAGCCAGCACGTTATCCGTGCCGTCGAATTTCACATAGGGCGTGATATCGACGATGAACGGAATGAAGCCGACCACGTGCGTCGCGTTGGGATTGATCTTGCTGTTGCCGGGAATGAACTGGCCGTTGATGTACACCCGCGCACCCGTGTGCGCGCCCTCGAACTCGATGTAGATCTTGCGATTCGCGTAGGACGGGTCCAGCGCAAAGTGCTTGCGATACCAGTTGGTGTTGCCCGTCAGTTCTCCCTGGCCGCCACCCGACTTTTCGTTGATGAACGTGTCGTTATCGGCCGGCGTCTGCGGCACGCCAATCGATTGCCAGGCTGAGTCGTTGAAACCCGGCTGCATGGAGTTGGGGTCGTCGGCGTCCTTGATGTACTTCCAGGGCGTCGCACCCAGATTGATCTTGAGGTGATTCGACGGCGGAAGCGTATCGCTCGCGAACGCATGAGTCGCAGCGAATATCAACACCACCCAAAGCAGCGCAAACCAGCCCGCAGGCTGGCCTGAAAAAGCCCTAACGCGATCACGCATTGTGTTTTCCTTCTTTTTCTTTGAGTACGTGTGGTTTCGCTTCGCCTCAAGCTAGCGGAGGCAAACGTTTGCCTTTTTGTTTGTAAGCAAGGACTGGAAACGGCACGGATAATACTTCAATTGATAAGTAGAAACCCTAAGCATTAATTGTGCGAAAGGGAATTGAACCCGAATGTTATTGATTCGTATGGCGTTTCTATTAGCGCCGAGTTAATCCGGCATTTTGGTGAGTAAATGGAAAATATCGCCTTCCATGACGCATGCCACCTCTGATTTCCATCGGTGTGGAATGAATCGGATAATTTGGCGAGCAGATGGAAAATATCGTTGTTTCTGGGCCGCTCTCCAGTCGCGCATGGCGGAGGCGGCAAGCGAAGGCGTGTGCTATCGCTGACGGACGCAAGGGTCCGACGTCTGAACCGCTCCGATTGGTGCGGCCGATTTTTTGGGGGCATCGTCGCCGATGCCCTGAAGGACATTCAATTCGCTGCTGGGTACACCGCGCCCCGAGCGGGTGCGCGGTTGTTCGATCAGGCCGACGCCTCCCCGACCGTCTGCTGCAACAAGTACGCCGCGATATCCGCGACCCGGGCCACATGACTTGTCGCTGCATCGCGCGCCCGCTGCGCGTCGCGCGCACGGATTGCGTCGAGAATGCGGCTCATCTCCTGCACGGCCTGGCGGCCGCGGTCATCGGAGGCGATCGTCATTGCGCGCAAACGGTTTATCCGCGCATTGAGCGTCTGCACGATCTCCCACGACACCTTCTTGCCGCCGCCATGGAACATCGCCTCGTAAAACGTGGCCGTCAACTCACGCACCGTCTGATGCGCGTGCGCTTCGAACGCCTGCTGGATTCGCGTGATGGACTCGGCCAGCAGCGCGATCACCGCTTCATCCGCGTGCTGCGCGCACGCCATCGCCGCATCGCCTTCCAGCAGCGCGCGAATCTCGTAGATCTCGGCAGCCGTATCGGCATCCAGCCGGGCGACAATCGGCCCCTGGTTCGGTATCGAATCGACCAGTCCTTCCGTCTCCAGATGCCGCAAAACCTCACGCACAACCGTCCGGCTCACACCCAGTTCTTCACACAGCAAACGCTCGACCAGCCGTTCGCCCGGACGAAAATGCGCCTCCAGAATCGCCGTCCGCATTTTCTCAAGCGCGAGTTCGCGCAACGTCGTCGTGCGGCGTTCGACTTTCAGCGAAGGCAGGGCATCACTCATGGTATGCATGGCCGTGCTCACGCCGGCGCGAATAGCCGCACATCACGCGTATCCCAATCGACCAGCGCATGGGTGCCGATCTCGAGGCCGCTGTCCTGCCGATGGCCCGCCGGCATGCGAATCGAAATCTCCTGCTGCCAGGGCGTCGCGACGGCGTAATGCATCGCGTCGCCAAGGTACGTGATGTCGCGCACGGTGACGGGCAGACCCGTCGCGCTGCTCGCGTTGCGCAGCGCCTGAATGCGCATCTGCTCCGGGCGCACCATCAACGTGCCTTCGTCTCCCGCCGTAAGCACCGGATTGAAACTGCCCGACACCACTGCATGGCCGTTCGGAAACACGCCGTTCATACGGCCGTCGCTGTTCGACGTCACACGCACCGGCAGGAAGTTCGAGTTGCCGATAAAGCTCGCGACGAAACGCGACGCCGGATTTCCATACAGTTCCTCGCCCGTGCCGACCTGCTCGATGCGCCCCTTGTTGAACACCGCGATGCGATCCGAGAGCCGCAACGCCTCTTCCTGATCGTGCGTCACATAGAGAATCGTGACGCCCGTCTCCTGATGAATGCGGCGCAGTTCGAGCTGGATTTCCTCACGCAGTTTCTTGTCGAGCGCCGAAAGCGGCTCGTCCATCAACAGCACCGGCGGATCATAGGCGAGCGCGCGTGCAATCGCGACGCGTTGTTGCTGCCCGCCCGACAATTGCGCGGGCATCCGGTCGCGGCACTCGGACAGATGCACGAGCTTGAGCATCTGTTCGACCTTGGCCTTCACTTCCGCGTCGGGACGACGGCGCACGCGCAACGGAAAGGCGATGTTCTCGCCGACTGTCAGATGCGGAAACAACGTATAGCGCTGAAACACCATGCCGATGTTGCGCTTGTTCGGCGCGACGGAGAGCAGCGGCTTGCCGTCGAGCAACACGCGCCCTTCGCTCGGCTCCTGGAAGCCCGCGACGATATAGAGCGTCGTGCTCTTGCCCGAGCCCGACGGCCCGAGAAAGGTCATGAATTCGCCCTTGCGTACATCGAGCGACACCTGGTCGATGGCGACGACGTCGTCGTAGGTCTTGCGCAGGCGCTGGATTTGCAGGAATGCGGCAGTCATGATTCATTCACCTCGGTTATCGTGCGCGGCGCAGCATGGCGCCCGCCAACATCAATACGGTCGTCAATCCGACCAGCAGAGAAGACGCCGCCGCCACGACCGGCGTCAGGTCTTGCCGCAGCGTTGCCCAGATCCGCACGGGCAGCGTCTGCAAGGTCGGGCTCGACATGAAGATCGACACCACCACCTCGTCCCACGACGCGAGGAACGAGAAGATCGCGGCGGCGAACAGGCCGAGCCGGATCGCGGGCAACGTGACGCGCAGCTTCACTTCGAGCGGCGACGCCCCGCAGATCAGCGCCGCGTCTTCGAGCGCCGTGTCGAAACTCGACAGCGAGTTGCTGATCGAGATGATCGAGAACGGCAGCGCGATGATCAGATGGCCGATCACGAAGCCGGTCATCGTGCCGTTCAGGCCGATGCGCAGGAAGAACGCATACAGCGCGACGGCCAGCACGACGACGGGCAGCACCATCGGCGTGAGGAAGAACGCCTGCACGGCGTTGCGTCCGCGAAACTTGCCGCGCACGAGCGCCAGCGCAGCAAGAAAGCCGATCAGCACCGACAGCGCAGTGACCATGACAGCGAGCTTCGCGCTCGTCAGCAGCGAATCGACCCAGCCGGCGTCGGTGAAAAGCTGGCGATACCACTCCAGCGTCCAGCCCGGCGGCGGAAAGATCAGCCACTGCGAATCGCCGAACGACAGCGCGACAATGAACGCGATCGGCAGCAGCAGAAAGAGCGCAACGGCGGCGCCGACGGCAAGCAACATATAGCGCAGCGCGCCTAGACGATCGAAATCGAGCAGCATGTCAGTTCTCCCGCCGGGTAAAGCGCAGTTGCAACGCATACAGCGCGAGCGTCACGGCGAGCAGCACAAAGGCGGCCGCGCCGGCGAGGCCCCAGTTCAGCAACTGCTGTACGAGCTGGGCGATGAGTTCAGCGAGCATCATGTAGGACGCGCCGCCGAGCAATGCGGGCGTGACGAAATAGCCGAGCGCCATCACGAACACCATCAATGCCCCCGATGCGATGCCCGGCATCGCGAGCGGCACCAGCACGCGCCAGAACGCCTGCCAGCGGCTCGCGCCGCAGATCGCAGCGGCGCGCAACGTGGAGGGGTCGATGCCCCGCAACGTCGCGTGCAGCGGCATCACGAGAAACGGCAGCATGATGTAAGTCATGCCGATCGTCACGCCGATCAGGTTGTTCACGAGCGTGAGCGGTTCGCTGATCACGCCGAGCGCCATCAGCAGACGGTTGATCGGTCCGGTTTGCTGCAGCAGCACCATCCACGCGAACGTGCGCGCCAGCAGGTTGGTCCACATCGACAGCAGCATGATCGCGAACAGCAGCGAACTGAGCTTGCGCGGCGCGATGGCGAGCAGCCATGCGGTCGGGAAGCCAATCGCAAGGGTCGCTACCGTCACGACCGTCGCCACCAGGAACGTGTTGCCGAATACCCGCAGATAGGTGGTCGAGCCGAGCAGTTGCGCGTAGTTGTTCAGCCCCGGCGCCGGTTCGAGCACGCTGCGCAACAGCAGCGACAGCACCGGCAGCAGAAAGAAGATCACCAGCAGCAGCAACGCGGGCACGAGCAGGCGGATGCTGCGCCAGTCGCGCCGCCGGCGCGTGGCCGTCGCGGGCGGATGCGCGACGGTACTCAGAACATTAGGCATGGTGTCTCCCATCCACTTCGATTGCTATGCGACGCTCGCGCGCAGCACGCTTATTTCGACTGCCACGCATACCAGCGCTTGGCGATTGCATCGCGGTTCTCGGCCCAGTACTTCATGTCGAGATTGATCTGCGAGGACTTGTACTGATCGGGCAGCGTCTTCGCGATGGCGGGCGACATCAGCGCGGCCGATTTCACATTGATCGGCGCATAGCCGGTATCCGTCGCGAACTTCGCCTGTGCCTGCGCGCTCGTTGCGGCGGCGAGGTACTTCATCGCTTCGGCCTTGTGCTTTGCGCCCTTCGGAATCACCAGCATGTCGGCCGCCGTCAGGTTCTGGTTCCACGAGATGCCGACCGGCACGCCGGTCTGTTCGAGCGCATGCAAACGCCCGTTCCAGAACATGCCGATGGGCGCCTCACCCGAGGCGAGCAGTTGCTGCGATTGCGCGCCGCCGCTCCACCAGACGATATCGCCCTTGATCGTGTCGAGCTTTTTGAACGCGCGGTCGAGGTCGAGCGGATAGAGTTTGTTCGGCGGCACGCCATCGGCGAGCAGCGCGATTTCGAGCACGCCGGGCGCCGACCATTTATAGAAGGTGCGCTTGCCGGGGAATTTCTTCGTATCGAACAGATCGGCCCAGGTAGTCGGCTGCGCGCCCGTGTACTTTGCCTTGCTGTAGCCGAGCACGAATGAATAGTAGAAGCTGCCCACTGCGTCCGGCGTCGCGAAGCGCGGATCCAGGTCGTCTTTCTTCACAACGGCATAGTCGATCGGCTCGATCAGTCCCGCCTGCTGCGCGGCGTATGCGAAATCGCCTTCGACATCGACCACATCCCAGTTCACGTTACCGCTGTCGACCATCGCCTTGAGCTTGCCGTAGTCGGTCGGGCCGTCCATCAGCACGTTGACGCCGGTCGCTTGCGTGAATGGCTGCGCCCAGTTCTTCTGTTGCGACGACTGCGTGGTGCCGCCCCAGCTTGTGAAGACGATTGGGTCCGCGGCCAGTGCGGGCGTTGCCGCGAGCGTCGCCGCGCAGAACGCGATCAGCGGCGCGATTGAGGATGTGGTTCTGCTGCTCATGTCTGTCTCCGAGAATGTCTGTTTGTATCGTGGCAACGTGTACGGCGGCCCGTCGACCGCTTTGTCTCAGGCAAGCGGCGAAAAACGCGCTGGCTTCATGATCTTGTTTTCCATCTCTTCCATCAGCGCCTGAATCTTCGGCGCGAAGGCCTGCCACGCTGGGTCTTCAGCGAGCGCGGCACGGCGGCGTTCGCGTTCGTCGAGACCGGCGTAGGCCCAGATGTGCACGATCTGATTCTGCGGGCCGATCTCCGAAAAGAAGTAGCCGACCAGTTGACCCAGATATCGCTTCTGCAACTCGATGCCCTCTTCCTCCACGAGTTTCAGATAGGCGGGCACGGCGCCCGTCCTGATGCGATACGTGCGAATTTCGTAGAACATGCTGGCTCCAGGTGGCGAATGTTGGCGAGCGTTGGCGGCTCAGCGCATCACGAACGGATCGGCGATCGGTTCGTCCGACGTGCGGATCCATACCGACTTCGTGCGCGTGTAGTCGAGCACCGCTTCAAGGCCACCCTCGCGACCGAGGCCGGACAGGCCATAGCCGCCGAACGGCACGATCGGCGATACCGCGCGATACGTGTTGACCCACACGATGCCCGCGCGCAACGCGCGCGTGAGCCGGTGCGCGCGCGTCAGGTCGCGCGTGAACACGCCCGATGCGAGGCCGTAGCGCGTATCGTTGGCGAGCGCGATGGCATCGGCTTCCGTATCGAACGTGACGACGCTCAGCACCGGTCCGAACAGTTCTTCCATCACGCTCGGCACTTGCGCGTTGGCGCAATCGACGATGGTCGGCAAGAAGTAATTGCCTTGCCCCATGCCTGCCGGTTGCTTGCCGCCGGTCACGATGCGCCCGCCCGCTTCGACGCTCGCGCGCAGCACGTTCTCGATGTGTTCGAGTTGACGGCGGGTGGCGAGCGGTCCCATTTCGGTGGCCGGCTCCTGCGGATTGCCGATGCGAATCGCCTGCGCCTTCGCGACGAGCTTCTCGATCAGCGCATCGTGAATTCCACGCTGTACGACGAGACGTGAACCCGCCACGCAGCTTTGCCCGCTCGCCGCGAATATGCCCGCGATGACGGCGTTGCAGGCGCTGTCGAGATCGGCATCGTCGAACACCAGCACGGGCGACTTGCCGCCGAGTTCCAGCGACATCGCCGCCAGGTTCTCCGCTGAATTGCGCACCACGTGACGTGCCGTTTCCGGCCCGCCCGTGAAGGCGATGCGCGACACCAGTGGATGACTCGTCAACGTGCGTCCGCAATCGTTGCCGAAGCCCGTCACGATATTGACGACGCCTTTCGGAAAGCCCGCGTCGTGCACGAGCCGCGCGAATTCGAGCAACGGCGCGGGACCTTCTTCCGACGCCTTGAGCACGATCGTGCAACCCGCCGCGAGCGCCGGACCGACTTTCACCGCCGACAGAAAAAGCTGCGAATTCCACGGCACGATGCCCGCGACCACGCCCACCGGCTCGCGCCGCAACGTGACTTCCATATCGGGTTTGTCGACCGGCAGCCACGCGCCCTGAATCTTGTCCGCGAGGCCCGCGTAATAGCGGTAGTACTCGGCGACATAGCCGATCTGGCTGCGCGTCTCGCGGATGATCTTGCCGGTGTCCCGCGTTTCGAGTTCGGCGAGACGCGGCGCATGTTGCGCGACGAGATCGGCGAGCTTGTACAGCAGCTTGCCGCGTGCACTCGCTGTCAGATTCGCCCACGCGGGATCGTTGAGCGCGCGATGCGCGGCGCGCACCGCACGGTCGACGTCGTCCGCACTGGCGGCCGGCATGCTCGCCCACGCGTCGCCCGTCGAAGGATCGACGCTGTCGAAATGCTCGCGCGCATCTTCGAACGCACCGTCGATGTATTGCTGGAACCGCTGGACCATGTCAGCCACTCCGTTGAGTTAACAGGTGTGAAGTCGTTCCCGTCAGCGCGCGTCGAACGCGGGCATCACGTCGGAAATAAACAGCTCCAGCGACTTGCGCTTGCGCTCGAAGCTCATATGGCTGTCGAGCCAGAAGCTGTACTGGTCGTAGCCGAGTTCCTCGTAGCCCTTCAGACGCGAGATCACCTGTTTCGGCTCGCCGATCACGAGGTTCTTGCGGATCGCCTCGGGCGAGTACTGCGGGAACATCTCGACATCGGCATTGGTCAGTGGCTCGATGAAGCCCTGCTCGACCGGTCGCTCGTTCTTGAACCATTTGCTGAAGTAGCGATAGAAGCGAGCGAGGTCTTCCACCGCCTCATCCACTTCGGCAGCATTCGCGCCGACGAACGTGTGCATCAGCATCATCACCTGCGGGCGCGGCACGTCGGGATGCGCGGCGCACGCGCCGTTGAAGCGCTCCATCAGACTCACGACCTCGGCATCGCCCTGCGCGAGCGACGTCACTTGCACGTTGCAGCCGTTCGCGACGGCAAACGCATGCGAGTTTGGATCGCGCGCGGCGAGCCACATCGGCGGATGCGACTTCTGGATGGGACGCGGCACGGGCGTCGTCGAAGGCCACGACCAGAATTCGCCCTGATGCGCGTAGTCGCCTTTGAAGAGCTTGCGCAAGGCGGGCACCAGTTCACGCATGCGCGCGCCCGCGCCCATCGCGTCGAGACCCGGCAGCAGGCGTTCGTATTCGAACGAATACGCGCCGCGCGCGATGCCGATATCGAGCCGCCCGTTGCTCGCGACATCGACCATGCCGGCCTCGCCCGCGAGTGCGATCGGATGCCAGAACGGCGCGATCACCGTGCCGGTACCCAGACGAATACGCTCCGTCTTCGCGGCCAGATACGAGAGGTTGACGAAAGGGTTCGGCGCGATCGTGAATTCCATCGCGTGGTGCTCGCCGATCCACGCGGTTTCGAAACCGCCGCGCTCGGCGAGCTGCACGAGCTCGGTCATCTGGTCGAACAGTTCGCGATGCGACGTCGTGTTGTCGTACCGCTCCATATGCAGGAACAACGAAAATTTCATGATGATTCTTCTCCCATGCTGCGGGCCGCGCGTCTTGCGCAGCAGGATTCGTAAGCGGATTGACCGGTGCTGCGCTCAGTGCGCGAGTGCGAGCGTCTGCACCTTGCCGGCTTCCGTATCGCCGACATAGATGCCGAACGCGTCTTCGCTGCGTTCGCGCACATAGCGCTCGAGCATCGAGCGAACCGCCTCGTCGCGCAGTTCGTTCCACGGAATCTGCGCCAACGGGACGATGCGGATCGTGCTGTCGATCCATGCCGCGCCGCTGTCGATCACGCGGCCGCGATAGTAGATTTGTACACTCGACGCCGGCCCGCTGCCCGACTCGAATACGGCGAAGATAAAGTCCAGATGCGCTTCCAGGCCGAGCTTTGCCAGCACGCCGCGCAGGCTCGCCGCATCGCTCGCGGGCTCGAGCTTGATGCCCGTCGGCAACTGCAAGCCCGTGGGCGTATCGAGCAGCACGATGCCGTCGCGATGTTCGAGAATCGCGCCCACTTGCGCGCGCGCTCCGGCGGCAGCCAGCGCATCCTGGGACAGGCTGAAATTCACATACGCGCCCCGGCAGTAGCCGAGCGGCGACGAACTGGTATGAAGAAAATCGACCACGCGTCCAATCAGAATGATGTGATCGCCGGCATCGACCACGTTATGCGTCGTGCAATCGAAGGTCGCCGCCGCGCCATCCATCACGGGGGCGCCCGTCGCGCGCGTCCGCCAGGCGACTTGCGCGAACTTGTCGGCCGCTTTCGATGCGAACACGCCTGACACCGACTTCTGATCTTCGGCGAGCACGCTCACCGCGAAGTGGCGTGTCTGCGAAAACACTTCGTAACTCGACGCGGTCTTCGCGATACACACGAGGATCAGCGCCGGATCCAGCGACACCGACGTGAACGAGTTGGCCGTGAACCCGCGCGGCGAGCCGTCTGGCTGAATCGTCGTGACGATCGTCACGCCCGTCACGAATGCGCCGAGCGCACGGCGAAATTCGACGAGGTCGAAAGTCTGTTGCGCGGTCTGGTCGAACATCGGCTCAGTCATGGCGTTCTCCGTTAATCGATTCATGCGACGTTTCTTCTGCCGACACTTCCGCAAGAAACGCCAGCAGCCGTTCGTTGACGCCCTCGGGATCGGTGACGTTCATCATGTGCCGTTCGTTGGCGATAATCTCCGCGCGGCCGAACGGCGCGGCCGCCGCCATCGCGCACGACATCGCCGGGCTCGAATTCGGATCGCACTCGCCCGTGAGAAACAGCGTGGGCACGGCGAGACTGGCGAGACGGCCGACGTGCGCATCGTCCGAGCAGGCGAAGAGCCTGTAGGTGCGTGCATAGCCGACCGGATCGACCGATAGCAACAGCCCACGCACGGCTTGTGCCGACTGGGTCAGATGACCAGGAACCGGATCGCCGAACCAGCGTGACAGCGCAGCGTCGACGCCCGTATCCAGCGGCTCGTCGCCGAGCGTCGCGGCACGCGTCATGACAGCCTCGCGCTGCGCCGGCGTGCGGTCGTACACCGCGTTCAGCGCGACGACGCTCAGCGAGCGTTGTGGGTGCGCCAGGGCGAATTCGAGCGCGACGAGCGCGCCCATCGAATGTCCGACCACATGCGCGCGCTCAATACGCATCGCGTCGAGCAGGGCTTCGAGTTGCGACGCGTATTCGTCGAGCGTCGGCGCGGCTGTCGGCAACGCGCTGTCGCCGTGACCGAGCATGTCGTACACGACGACCCGGTAGCTCGCCGTCAAAGCTTCGATCTGCGGCGACCACACGCTCTGGTTCATGCCCACGCCGTGAATCAGCACGACCGTGTCGCGCGCTTCTTCCGACTGCGGCGTGTAGACGCTGTAGCTCGTGCCCGCGGCCTCGCCACGCGACACGCCACGCCCGGACGCGAGTTCAGGCTTCATGGGACGCGAGCTCCTTCAGGTCCTGATAGCGATCGCCGATGCGGTGATGCGGACGGCCGCCGATCGATGCACCGAGCGCGATCACCAGTTCATCGGGACCCGGTGCATCGACGATCGAAAACTGCACGGTCAGGTAGTGCGAGCGCATGCCTTCGTCGTGCTTGTGCATCAGCGGAATCGAGATCGGGCAGTTCGGGCCGCCGCGCAGATTGGTGAAGCTCAAATAGCTCTTCGCGCCGACTGCATTTCGATAGTGGTTGCCGAAGCGCAGCGTGTGAATCAGCGCCGACGCATGCTCGATCTCGCCCGATGTGCCGACGATCGCCGCCTTGCCATAGCCTTCGACCGCATCGCCGGAACCCGCCACGCGCAGTACTTCCGCCGTCAGCATTTCGCCCAGTTGCGGCGCGAGCGCATGAATCTCGGGCTTCAGATCCTCCACGAAGCCGCGCCCTGCCCACGGGTTACGCAGTACGGCCGCCGCGCCGAACAGCTTCAACGGCCGCGCCGCCTCCTTGCCGCCTTCAATGAAAGTCTCTTCAACGTAAGTGACCAGCTTGCGCACTTCCAGCTTCATATCGTTCTCCTGTCGGGGGGCCGAGGCCGTGAATGTCGTTCGTTGAGATTATGGTATTCCATCTTATGGCCCACACCAAGAAGATCTGTCTTATGGAATACCATGATATGGTTCACGCGTTTCCAGGCATGTTTTCGGCTAGCGAATCGGTGCTGGGTTAGCTTGTGCGACGCAACAATCCGAAGGTGCAATTTGTCGGAAGAACGCGCGGAGACTGGCGGGGGCAAAACAAAAAGGCCGCCAGAGTGCTGGCGGCCTTCGTAGAAACAGGAGAAATACGGGTCAGGCGTTGTCGGCGGTCTCGCTTTGTCGAGCCAGCGCGCTCTGCGCCAGTTCGGCAGTCCGCTTGATATGCGCGGCCGATGCCGCCGATGCAGCGTCGCCGTCATGCCGTTCGATCGCGTCAAGCAGCTTGTTCATCTCGCGATTGGACTCGCCGCCGCGTCCCGGCACGGCGATGGTCAGCGCGCGCAACCGGTTGATGCGCGCGTTCAGCGTTTTGACGACGGCGAGCGATACGTGCTTTTGCGCGCCCTCGAACATCGCTTCGTAAAAGCGCTCCGTGTACTCGAGCACGCGCGGCAGGTCCTGTTTCGTGAACGCCTCTTCAATGACCGCGCGAATTTCGCGCAGCTGCTGCACCAGTTCAGGTGTCGACTGCTCTGCGCAGGCGCGCGCGGCATTGGCTTCGAGCAGGCCGCGCAGTTCGTAGATTTCGCCGACCTGTTCAGGGTCGAGCCGCGCGACGATCGGACCTTGCCGCGCGACGATCTCCACGAGCCCTTCCGTCTCCAGATGCCGTAGCACTTCCCGCACGACAGTGCGGCTCACCCCGAGTTCGTCGCACAGCGTACGTTCGACGAGCCGCGCGCCTGGCCGGAAGTACCCTTGCACTATTGCACCGCGCAGCTTGTCCAGCGTGAGTTCGCGCAGCGTCTTGGCATTGCGGTCGATTCTGAGGTCTGACATGGGAGGCAAAAAGAGAAATGGACGATTGCCCTGCCGCGCATTCGATGCACCGAGGCGCGCGGGGGCTGGAATGCCATATTATCGTTCATCCCACCTTCATGCCTATGAGGCAAATTCCGCCGCAGCGAATTGCCAAATGCAGGCGTCATTCAGAACCGCCGAAGCGAGCATCCAGTGGTTGCCCGCCGGCATCACGCCGCCTCTTCGAGAAAGTCGGTGATCGCATCGCGACTCGGGGTCAAGCCTCTTAACTGAAGAACGGCGCCAGCATTGCCCCGATGGTAAGTTCCGTGCAGGCACACATGCATGATCATCTCGCCGCGCCGCATGCGCGCCGGCTTTCCGCTCGTGAAGACGAAATCGACAGGCTGCTCGAAATCGCTCTCCACCAGACTATCCACGTAAGACGCGTACCAGTCGTCGACCTTTTGCGCGCTGCTCGCAAGCGCCTCAAGTTCCGGCATTCGCTCCGATCGCGGCGCCTGAAACGTATGCTGCAGTCCCTGCAGATGATGCTGAAAGATTCTGTCGACCGCATGGATATGATCGAGGATGCGGAGCATGATCGATGCATCCTCATTGGTCAGCCGGTCGAAATTTTGGCTGACAGCATCGTAGAGGCCGCGATCGGCCCATCGTTTGATGGCAACAAGTTTTGAGTAAGGCTGATTAACCACGAGACATCTCCTTTCACCGTCGAGATCACGGTGCGCGTTCGATCCAGGTTGGCTTGCCTGCTGCTATTCGACTTGCCAGATGCATAATACGAGTAACAACTCGTATTTACCTACTCGCATTTGGAGCGCGAGA
This sequence comes from uncultured beta proteobacterium, assembly GCA_963738755.1. Classification (GTDB taxonomy): domain Bacteria; phylum Pseudomonadota; class Gammaproteobacteria; order Burkholderiales; family Burkholderiaceae; genus Paraburkholderia. The sequence goes on along the minus strand of CAVTXZ010000016.1, from coordinate 138,033 downwards.
AATGGCCCGAAAACCGCTGACGAAACCCAGGAAACACGCCTCTCAACGGAGGTCGCGCGCGACTGTCGACGCCCTGATCGAAGCAACCGCTCGCATTCTGGTCAAGGACGGTTTCGATAAAGCCAGCACCAACCGTATTGCAGACAAAGCCGGCGTGAGCGTTGGCTCGCTCTACCAGTATTTCCCCGGCAAAGAGGCACTCGTTACCGCCGTCATCCAGCGGCATGGTCAGGAAGTCATGCAGGTCGTCCGTGGCGCGCTGGCAGAGGCTGCAGCACTGCCGCTCGAACAGGCGGTGCGCACGCTTGTTGCGGCGGCGATCGAGGCGCATCGCATCGATCCCAAGCTACATCGCGTGCTCGCGGAGCAGATTCCGCGCACGGGACGGCTTGAAAACACGGAGGTCCTGAACGGCGAAACCTATGCTCTGTTCAGGGCCTATCTCGAGGCTCACCGCGATGAGTTTCGCGCAGTCGACCTGGGGCTTGCGGCGTTTGTGTGCGTGACATCAATAGAGGCGCTGACGCATACAGCGGTCGTGCATCATTCCGAGAGCCTCTCGGACGAAGCGTTTGGAGTGCTCGTCGATGAAGCCACGCGACTCGTAGTCCGGTATCTGCAGTAGTCGCCAACGTGGTTGACGGGTGAGCCGCGAGCACTCGCTCAAGCGCGCCAGTCGAACCGCGCTCAAGCACAAGCACCAGTCACCCCACACAGAAAAAAAACCGTGGCACACCGCACGATCGAAGCTTATTTGAAGGGCGCTTTTTCCGGTTCAGCGGCGTACCTGTCGCGGATCGCGTTCACGCAGTGAGTGAACCGCGTGCGGAAACCGACGGGGTCGGCGCTCGGCGGTGTGAGTCCATCCGAAGTCACGTTCCATCCGTCGGACGTACGGGTGACATCAAGATCGAAGGAGGCGCCTGGCTCGTCCTCGAGAATCACCGTCTCGCGCACATCGTGTCCCGCGGCGCGAATGATCGCCTGGCATCCCTGATGAAGCCGGCCCGGCGCATGGGCTTTGCCGAGGCTTTGGCCGATGCTCTCCGGGGCGGCGCCGAACATCCGCAGCGATTCGAATTGCGATGGCGTCCCGACGGTGACGAATGCGACGTCAGATTCCGATATCCGGTCGCTACAGCCGGTTACCAGGCTGGAAATCGCAGCCAGGACGATGCCGGTGAAAGTGCGTCGGAGACTCGGTGTTTGGTGACGTAGCATGATAGGTCCAGGGATTCGCGGTACGGCGTAGTGAATGTAATGTCAGGTGCAGGCCGTACTCGTCGGCCTGTCAATTGCGGAATGCGTAGGAAACAAAGCGGTGAATTCATCCGCAGGCAGCGGCCGCGAAAATAGATAGCCTTGTCCGGTCTGACAGGACCATTCCTGAAGGAGCCTTGCCTGCTCGCCCGTTTCAATTCCTTCGGCGGTGACGGACAGTCCAAGAGACTGCGCCATGGAGATAACCGCTCGAACGATTGCATCGTCCTCGGCACTCGTCCCGATGCCCTGAACAAAGGATCGGTCGATCTTCAGGACATCCAGCGGCAGCTTGCGAAGATAACTGAGCGATGAGTAACCCGTACCAAAGTCATCGATTGCGATCGTCACACCAAAATCTTTCAGCTTTCGCAGCGTCTCGATGCTCTTCGCCGTATCCCGCATGATCAGGCCCTCGGTGACCTCCAGTTTCAGCGACGCAGCGCTAGTTTGAGCACTGGACAGCGCTGCAGCCACGTCGGCAACGAGATTGGGATCGTCGAACTGTCGAGGGGAAAGATTGACGCTGATCTGCAGTGGCGGATTGGCTGGGAACGCCCGCTGCCAGCGGGCAACCTGCTGACACGCCTCTTCCAGTACGTAGCGTCCCAGTGGAATGATCAGGCCGCTTTCTTCCGCAATCGCAATGAACTCGGACGGCGGCAACAGGCCGCGCGTGGGGTGCTGCCACCTGACGAGCGCTTCCATTTCGCGGAACCCGGCCGCCTGGAGTTGCATGATGGGCTGAAAAAACACGCGTAGTTCGCCATGCTCGATCGCGTAGCGCAAGTCCGTTTCAATCTCCAGCTTTTTGACTGCCTCCGCGTGCATGTTCTCTTCGAAAACTACGTAGCGGCCCTTGCCGTCATTCTTGGCCCGGTACATCGCGACGTCGGCGTCCCGCAACAACGTGTCGGCATCGCCGCGACCGCCGCCTGCATGCGCGAATGCCAGTCCCACGCTCGCGCTAACGATGTACTGTTTATTGTCGAGATCAAACGGCTGACTAAACTGCGCGAGGATGTTGTCCGCGACCAGCATGCCTTCGCTCGTTGCTTCACTGCCCAGGTGTTCCAGCAGAATGACGAACTCGTCTCCGCCTAAGCGGGCGACGGTGTCGGAGGGCCGAACGCACCCTTCGAGGCGCTTGGCCGCTGCAATCAGCAGCCGGTCTCCCACGTGATGTCCGAGGCTGTCGTTCACGCGTTTGAAGTTGTCCAGGTCGATGAAAACGACGCCGATCATCGCATTGCGTTCACGCGCGCGAGCTTCGGCCTGGCTTATACGATCAAGCAGCAGCGCGCGGTTCGGCAACGAGGTAAGCGTGTCGTAGAACGCCCGTCGCGCGAGTTGCTCTTCGAAGTTCTTTCTTTCGGTGGTGTCGCTCGCTGTCGCCACGATCGCGCCGACAGCCGGTTCGTCGAGCAGATTTGTCAAGGTAAGCTGAATATAGCGCCACGCATCGCCTTCGCCTCGCGTACGAATCTCGATGGATTTCGTGGATCGAGCGCTCGACGATACCGTCTCCAACAGGCCTTGCAGCGTTGGACGGTCGGTGGGATGGATCGGATCGAGCAGACTGGTGCCGACGAGCTGGCCCATGTTGTGCAAAGGATCGGGTCGCCGCGTCGGCGCCTCGTAAGTCACAGTCCCGTTGGCGTCGGAAACGAATATCGCATCCGAGGTGTTGGCGACCAGCGCCTGAAGTCTCTGTTCGCTCGTGCGCAGCGCGTCCTGGGCCGCCGCATCCACGTTCCTGCGAATGCGCCGCAGCATCTGAAGAAACAGCAGCGTGAGCCCTACGCCGATTGCCAGGACGACGGGAGTCGATATCAGCACGATCCGTTGCACGGCAACCAGCCGGTCGAGTTGCGACGTCGCATCGTCACGATGCTGTGCCGCTGCCGCGAGGACCTTCTGCTCGATGTCGTCGAAGAGCGGGTCGGCCGAATCCTCGTCGATCTCATTGGCCCTCGCGATGTCGTGGTCATCGACGGCCCTGAACATCGGCTTTGCAAACGATCGATACTTCGCGTGCTTCTCCAGCAGGCCGAGCAGCATTGCGCTGCTGCCAGGTTCAAGTTCGAGCGCCTTCTTCAGCGCCCCGTCAAGTGCCTGGCCGGCCTTGCCGTGCTCGCGCAGAACCTCCGGACGTGGATCCAGGAAGTACTTGCGTTCCGCCGATTCCTCCCATGCGACGCTGTAACGGGCTTCCTCGAAAGCTTTGTTCGCCTCGTTGGCGGCTTGTGCGGCAAACCCGGCGCTCAGACTTTCGTAAGCTCCCCAGAAGGCCAGAAGCGGCACGCTCAGCAGAACGAGGACAAGTCCAAATACTGCGGTGCGCCGCTCGGGCGGCACGTTCAACGACGTCTGCTCAACTCGGTCTGCTCCTGCCTTGCGTCGCCACAGGGATCGACGCCTTGGGGTAGCGTTCTGTCTGGTCACGATTGCTCCGATGTGGAACGGCACGTCGATAGGGTGATCTGTTCGAGCAGATTGGGCAGAAGAAAACTGGAGGTGTCAGTCTGCCCGTAGACGACGCGTGCATCCGGAAGTCGTGACCCGAAGCATGGCTCAGTTCGCGCGCTGGCTTCGAACTGAGTAGTAGCTAACGGACGACTCCGGTCCCGGTCCACGTTTTATCGGACCACCGCTTGTTAACGGCACGCTCTGTTTTTTCTAAAGGCCTCGCATCGGTGGATTGCGGTGGCCGACGGCTATCCCGCGTGCGACGGGAGCGGAAATGACATGGACTAGCCGGAGCGATAATTCCTGGCACTTATCGGTAGGCCGGGACTCGTTCAGAATGACCCCACGCGACGGGGGCGGCGAACACTCTCACGCGATACGATGTGCGCCTGACGACCCGCGCGTTCACGACTCGACGATGCGCAGACTCAGCGGAAAGCGGCGCCAACCTGACAATACCGTAAGCCTGCAAAACACCGATACTTCACGAGGATCCCGCATTGAACTTATCCGTCGATCCGGCTTTTTTCGAGCTACTCCATACTAGCTACTCACGGCTGCTTGGCCAATCGCTGGCGCCGGCCGGCATGAGCATCGAAGCCGCTGCGCGCTGGCTGTACGAAGATGCGCCATTCGGCATTCTCGTCCACAACACCGACGCGGATCCGACATTCACCTATGGCAACAAGGCTGCACAAAGGCGCTTTGAGTACACGTGGCAGGAACTGACCTCGCTGCGTTCGCGCATGTCGGCCGAAGCGCCGAACCGCGAAGAACGGCAGCAGTTTCTGGAACGTGTCCGCCGCGATGGTTTCGTCACCGGTTATCGCGGTCTGCGTATTACGAAATTCGGCAAGCGGTTCTGGATCGAAGATGCTACCGTCTGGCAACTGACCGATGAGGTAGGTACTTATTGCGGGCAAGCGGCGCTGCTTCCCCGCACCTTCGACGTCTGAACGCCTGCGCAATCGTTGATCAAAGGCCGCTTCGCAAGCGCTGGCCATACCCTATCCGTCTCACTTCGATACGTTTCGCGGCCCGCTGGCCGATGCACCGTGCGTGCATCCGGCCGACTTAGCCGAGCCGTATCAGCCTCACGTCGAGCCCATGGCGGGGTACTCCGGTTTCGTCTGTTTATTTGGATTGGCGCCAAACTGGAAACATTGCGAGTCCATCGACGGCCCTACTCGCACCACCCGCGCTCGCCTACTATTGACCCAGGGGTCCTCCATAGCGTCACCCGGAGTCGAGCCGCACGATAAACACCGTTGCCGGGGCCGGCGCGATCGACCGCAACATCGTCGCACGGCTCGCTGTGCCGGGCCACGACGTGGTTGCCGCATTGCCACAAACAGTCGAAACGCGAGTCCCCGATCTCGGGAATACATCATGGACAACAAGAAACTGGAACCACCCCCGCTGTCCCTGCTCGACAGGTATCGCGGCCCGGATTTTGATCCGTTGTATACAACGACCGTCACCGTTTCCGGCGGAGAGACGGGGCACGGCCGCGCATCAGGCGTAGCCCGTTCAGACGACGGGAATCTTGTTCTGGATCTGCGGCTGCCCAGTGAACTCGGGGGACCAGGTACCGGGACCAATCCCGAACAGTTGTTCGCCGCGGGCTTTGCAGCATGTTTTCACGGGGCGTTGAACCTGCTGGCGAATCGCGCCGCGATGGAGGTCAACGATACCGTTGTGCAGGTGCAGGTTTCGTTCGGTCGCGATCCTGTCGATGGAGGCTATGCATTGGCCATTGATATCCGGGTTCGGATGCCAGGCGTTGAGCGACACGTGGTGGAGGAACTGGTTCGAAGTGCCGAACGCTTTTGCCCGTATGCAAAAATGGCCCGACAGGGAACCATCAATATCGTGACCGTTGTCGACTGACGCAAGATGTACCGTCGCCAACGAAGAGAGTGCGGAGCGCCATGGTCACATGGCTGCATCTTTGCGGCGCAAAGTGGCCCCCATCACGCCCCCTTTTCCGCCGACTTCTTAAGCTATTGCTGATCAACCCGGGATCAAATCGGCACTGCGCACGAGAAGCCGCGCGGAGCGCCGGTCCTGAATGGCAAGGATTGCGGCCGGCACATCATATCCAGGTATGAGGTCCTCGCTCGTTCGTAGGTACAAAGCCAGCCGTTCGTTGAATATTCTTTCGCCTGCTCAGAGCATAGATTTGTAGTTATGCCAAAGCATGGTCTCGCCCACCAGACTCACCTCCTGTTTCACATAAAGCGCGGCGTCCACAATCCGGTTCCGGTCTCATCGGATTTCCTTTTGGGGTAGCAAAATGAATCAATCGGACACATCGGAACGCTGCTTTCGCCTCGGTTTGCCGAATCGCGCTGACGCGGTGTCCACCAGCATCGCCGCGAGCTATGCGGGCATCATGGCTTTCATGGCGGTGGCGAGCGAGGGGAGTTTCGCCAGGGCCGGCGAACGGCTGGGCGTGGGCAGATCGGCCGTGAGCCGGAACGTTCAGAAGCTGGAAACGCAGTTGAGTACGCGGCTATTTCTGCGCACCACGCGCAGCACGCAACTGACGCGCGAAGGCCAGCGATTCTTCGAGAACTGTCACCAGGGTGTCACGCACCTCGTGGAAGCCATGAACGACATGCTGGAGCTTCGCGAGGGACCGCCTCGCGGCCTGATCCGCATCAGTTCGACAGTGGGCTTCGGCAGGAAGGTGGTGGCGCCGCTGCTGGATAAGTTCATCAAGGCCTACCCCGACATCGCCCTCGATCTGCTGCTCGACGACCGGCCGACGGACTTTGCCTCCGAGCAGATCGACGTGGCGTTCCGCAGCGGCCGCATCGAGGATTCCAGCATCATCGCCAAGCAGCTGATTCCGATGCAGATGGCGCTTTGCGCCGCGCCATCCTATGTGGAAGCGCACGGACTGCCGCATACGCTCGAAGAGCTGTGCGAGCATGAATGCATCAACTTGCGCTTCTCCAGCGGCCGGGTGTTCGAATGGGAGTTCAAGGTCGACGGCCGCGTGCGGAAGTACCTGCCGACAGCCCGCCTCACGCTGAACGATGCCGACCTGGTCCTGCGTGCGGTGCTGCAAGGCTCCGGCATCGCGCAAATGGCCAGCTATCAGATCCGCGATCACATTGCGGCCAATGAACTCGTCGTGGCGCTGGCGAGGCACGTGCCGGACGACGGTGGGCACTACATCTGCTATCTGAGCCGGCAGCACTTGCCGACGCGCATTCGTGTCTTTATCGACTTTATGACCGAGCAGATCCGTGCACTCGATCTGAACTGCCTAACCGGCTTCAACGCCGATGCAGCCAGGCCTTCAGCAGAAGGAATAGCGGCTTGAATCTGGCTGCGTGGCCCGGATTCGGGACCCGCGCGCCGCCGCCCCATACATCCGTATGATATGGGCGCGATCACTTCCGGACTAGGCTGTAGTGATGAGGCATTCACGGCGCAAGCCCGCTGGGTCGGCGGCCTTGCGCGCGACAGTCGAGGTCTGAGTCTTGGATACCAACCCGGTTGTCTGCATTGTCGACGACGACGAAGCCGTCCGCTGCGCGACCGCGAGCGTCGTTCGCGCGCTGGGCTGGCAGACGCGCATCTTCGCTTGCGCAGAGGAATTTCTGCAAGCCGCGGACATCGGTCATCTGGCATGTCTGATCTGCGACGTGCAAATGACCGGCATGTCCGGCGTCGAGATGCACGAGCGACTCCTGGAACGCGGGTGTGCGCCGCCGACCATCTTCGTCACTGCATTCCCCACGCCGGCTCTCGAGGCGAAAATTCGCGCAAGCGGTGCATTTGCGTTTCTAGAAAAACCAGTCGATGCGACCGTCATCGCTGATTGTCTGGCGCGCGCGTGCGGCAAAGCGTAACGCTTCCCGCATTGGCGGCGCTGGTCCGCGGCAAAGCAATGGGACTATTTTGTAGAGTGCGGCTCGATGCCGAGGGCTTCCGTCTTGCGAACCAGATCCGCGACGGAGCGCACCGACATTTTCTTCATCACCTGCCCGCGGTGGATCTTCACGGTGATTTCGCTCAGATGCATCTCCCACGCGATCTGCTTGTTCATCAGTCCGGTCACCACAAAGGCCAGCACCTCTTTTTCTCTCGGCGTGAGCGACTTGTAGGCGGCGCGCAGCGCAGCAGTTGCCTGCTCGGCGTCAAGCCGTTCGCGATCGCGCTTGAGCGCCTGATCGACGGCATCGATCAGGTCCTGATTGCGAAACGGCTTGGGAATGAAGTCCACCGCGCCCGCTTTCATCGCCTTGACCGTCATTTCTATATCGCCATGGGCGGTAATGAACAGGATCGGCATGTGCAGGCTGCTCCTGGCAAGTTCCTGCTGAAACGCGAGGCCGCTCTCGCCGCGCAGCCTGACGTCGAGAATCAGACAGCTCGGTCCGCTGTGCTTCGGAAAAGCGAGAAACTCCCGTGATGACGCAAACGTCTCGACGCATAGGCCGATCGAGCGCAGCAGCGAGCTCAAGGCAAGCCGCATCGGTTCCTCATCGTCAATCACATAGACGACAGATGCCCTTGCTTCGCTTTGCGTTGAATTCAGATTCGGTTCAGAAGTCATTTCGGCTCCTCGTGAACCAGTCAGGTTTGCACCGTGAATCGCGACGGATGCGCTTGAGACAGCCGTCGAACTCGCCATCTCGCGCAACCAGGTCTACGCAAAATTATAGAGCGTTAAGCCCTCTGCTACCGATGTAGCGGCCGCAGCCGGGGTGTATCCTGAGAAATGCCTGCTGCCGCAGCGTTGGCTATCGCGGAGATGCCGTCCTGCCAATCGGTTTCGAAGCCGGCCTTGCCCGAATGATGCGAACGCACGCAGCGTCCAAACGAATGACGGACAGCAGCCTGCCGGCAGCGCACAGTCGATGAAGACCTACATAGGGTTTCGGCGCAGATGGGTAACAGACTCCAGATTTTGTGGGACGACGGCGAGCGCGTCTTCTGTCGAGGGCGGCGCGACAGCGAGGGCGGCGGCCAAAACATTCTGCTGGCGCGGCTCGCTGCTGAACATCCACTACCTGCCAGCCTTGATCGCCTGGTTCACGAGTTTGGCCTGAAGAATGAACTCGATGACGCCTGGGCAGTGCGGCCGCTGGAACTGGTGCGCGAACGGGGCCAGACCTTGCTGGTGCTCGAAGACCCAGGCGGTGAGCCGCTCGCGCGGCTGCTCGGCGCGCCCATGGAGGTGGGAAATGTTTTGCGGCTCGCCGTCGGCATCGCGGCGGCGCTGAGCCAACTCCATCAGCGCGGCCTCGTCCACAAGGACCTCAAGCCCGCCCATATCCTCGTGAACTGCACGGGAGGCCGGGCCCGGCTCACCGGCTTCGGCATCGCCTCGCGGCTGCCGCGCGAGCGCCAGGCGCCCGAGCCGCCCGAGACCCTCGCCGGCACGCTCGCCTACATGGCGCCTGAACAGACCGGGCGGATGAATCGCTCCATCGATTCGCGCAGCGACCTCTATTCGTTCGGCGTGGTGCTCTACCAGATGCTTACCGGCGCGCTGCCTTTTTCGGCGGACGACCCGATGGAATGGGTGCACTGTCATATCGCCCGACAGCCGGTGCCGCCCAGCGAGCGGTTGACGTCGGTACCGGCTGCGCTCTCCCACATCGTCATGAAGCTGCTCGCCAAGACCGCCGAGGCGCGCTACCAGACCGCCGCCGGCGTCGGGCAGGACCTGCGTCGCTGCCTCGCCGGTTGGGAGCGGGATGGGCAGATCGATGCTTTCCCATTGGGCGAACACGACACGCCTGACCGGCTGCTGATCGCCGAGAAGCTGTACGGCCGGGAGCGCGAAGTCGATACGTTGCTCAAGGCCTTCGAGCGCGTGGTCACGAGCGGCGCACCGGAACTGGTGTTGGTCTCAGGATATTCCGGCATCGGAAAATCCTCGGTCGTCAATGAGCTGCACAAGGTGCTGGTGTCGCCACGGTGCCTCTTTGCCTCCGGCAAATTCGACCAGTACAAACGCGACATTCCTTATTCAACTCTGGTGCAGGCTTTCCAGAGTCTGGTGCGACCGCTGCTCGGCAAGCGGGACACCGAGCTGGCGAGTTGGCGCAGCGCGTTGCTGGAAGCCCTGGAGCCGAATGCGCGGCTCATGACCGATCTCATCCCCGAACTGAAGCTCATCATCGGTGAGCCGCCACCGGTCCCACAGCTCGAGCCACAACAGGCGCAACGCCAGTTCATGCTGGTATTCCGGCGTTTCATCAGCGTATTTGCACGGGCCGAACATCCGCTTGCGCTGTTTCTCGACGATCTGCAATGGCTCGACGCGGCGACGCTCGATTTGCTGGAGGATCTGCTGACGCGCTCGGACCTGCATCACCTGATGCTGGTCGGCGCCTATCGGGACAATGAGGTCGATGCGGCTCATCCATTGATACGCAAGCTGCACGCCATCAGGAACGCTGGTGGGAAAGTGGCGGAGATCGCGCTTGCGCCGCTTGCCCGCAGACACCTCGCGCAATTGATTGCAGAGGCGGTTTGCTGCGAACCGGCGTACGTTGCGCCGCTGGCGCAACTGGTGCATGAAAAGACCGCAGGCAATCCGTTCTTCGTGATCCAGTTTCTCTACTCGCTCGTCGAAGAAGGCTTGTTCCACTACGAACATGACGCGGCAGGCTGGTCCTGGGATTCTGGCCGCATTCACGCCAAAGGGTACACCGACAATATCGTCGATCTGATCGTGAGCAAACTGAGCCGCCTGCCAGCCGACACACAGCAGGCGTTGCAGCAGTTCGCCTGCCTCGGCAACAGCGCCGGGATCACGATCCTGTCGACTGTTCTCGCCACCACGGAGAAACAGGTTCATACGGCGCTTTGGGAGGCGGCCCGGCAGGAATTGGTCGAGCGCCTGGACGGCTCTTACAGGTTTATTCATGACCGCGTCCAGGAAGCCGCCTATTCGCTGATCCCGGAAGCGATGCGCGCGGAGGTCCATCTCCGCATCGGTCGCCTGCTCGTCACGCGCACGCCCGCCGGGAAGCTGGAGGAAGCGATCTTCGAGATCGTCAATCAGCTCAACCGCGGCGCTTCGCTGATGACGCAGCAGGCGGAACGCGACCAACTCGTCGGGCTCAACCTGATTGCGGGAAAACGTGCACGGGCAGCCACTGCCTACGCTTCGGCGCTCACTTACCTCAATGCCGGCGTGGCGCTTCTGGCGGCGGATAGCTGGGACCGCCAGCACGAGACCCTCTTCGCGCTGGAACTGAACCGGGCCGAATGCGAATTTTTAACCGGCGAGTTGTCGATCGCGGAAGAGCGCCTGGCGGCACTGTCAAAGCGTGCCGCGACCACGGTCGAACAGGCGATCGTCGCGTGCCTGCACATGGATGTCTGCACGGCCCTCGATCAGAGCGGCCGCGCCATCACCGTCGGCCTCGGTTGCCTCCGGCATTTCGGTATCGAGTGGTCACCCCATCCAAAAGACGAAGAAGTACGACGCGAATACGAGCGCATCTGGACACGGCTCGCGGGCCGGACCATCGAGGAGCTCATCGACTTGCCGCGCATGGAAGACGCGGCGTCCCTCGCGACAGTCGGGGCGCTAAGCAAGCTCTTCGCGCCGGCCATGTTTACCGACGCGAACCTCGCTGCCCTGATGACCTGCAAGGCGGTCAATCTGAGCCTCGAGCGCGGCAACTGCGATGCATCATGTTATGCGTATGTCATGCTCAGCAGGTTGGCCGGATCGCGTTTCGGCGACTATCAGGGCGGATTCCGCTTCGGCCAGCTCGGCTACGAACTCGTCGAACGACGCGGGCTAAGACGCTTCGAGTCGAACACCTATCTTTGCTTCGCGATATTTGTGCTGCGCCAGACGAAGCACGAGCGGGCTTGCCGCGAGCTGCTGCGCCGCGCATTCGACGCGGCGAACCGGATCGGCGACCTCATTGGCGCGGCCGGCGCGTGCGGCAATCTCAACTCGGATCTGCTCTTTGCTGGCGAGCCGTTGCATGAGGTGCAGGACGAAGCCGAGCATGCCCTCGCGTACATCGAGAAGATGCGGTTTGGTCTTACGATCGACTTCATCGCCGTGCAACTTGCGCTGATCCGCACGCTCCGCGGCTTGACGCCGACATTCGGCAGCCTGGACGACGGGCAGTTCGACGAGCTTCGCACCGAAACCCGTTTGTCCAGCAACCCGGTCCTCGCGATCGCCGCATGCTGGTACTGGATCCGGAAATTGCAGGCACGTTATCTCGCCGGCGACTATGCGGCCGCCCTCGATGCCGCGGCGAAGGCGCAACCGCTGCTCTGGACCTCGTCGGCATTCCACGAAGAAGCCGAATATCACTTCTACGACGCACTGACCCAGGCCGCCTGCTACGACTGCGCTCCCGTCAATGAGCGAGCGCAGCACCTTGAAGCGGTCGCGGCACATCACCGGCAGATTCTGATCTGGGTGCAAAACTGCCCGGACAATTTCGAGTGCCGCGCGGCGCTGGTGGGCGCGGAGATTGCCAGGATCGAAGGCCATGATTTTGACGCGATGCGTCTTTACCAACAGGCCATTCGCTCGGCGCGAACAAACGGCTTTGTGCACATCGAGGCGCTTGCCAACGAGCTCGCCGCGCGTTTCTACGCGGCGCGCGATTTCGAGGTCATTGCCGAGACCTATTTGCGCAACGCCCGCGACTGCTACCTGCGTTGGCGAGCCGACGGCAAGGTGCGGCAACTCGAACGGCTGTATCCGTACCTTGGAACGGAGGCGCTCGCGCCCGGCCCGACCGGCACGATCGCGACGCCGGTCGAACACCTCGATCTCGCGACCGTGATCAAGGTGTCGCAGGCAGTCTCGGGGGACATCGTTCTGGAGAAGCTGATCGGCACGATCATGCGCACGGCGATCGAACAGGCCGGCGCCGAACGAGGTCTGCTGATTCTTCCGGACGGCGACGAACCACGGATAACGGCGGAAGCGACCACTGGCGGCGAGACTGTCGTTGTACATCTACGCGACCAGCCCGTGAGCACGGCGGCGCTGCCCGAGTCCGTACTCTATTACGTGCTGCGCACCGGAGAGAGCGTCATTCTCGACGATGCCACAGCCGATCCCTCGTTCGCTGCCGATCCTTACATCAGTCAACAGCGGGCGCGTTCCATTCTCTGCTTGCCGTTGATGAATCAGGCGAAGCTCACCGGCGCGCTCTACCTCGAAAACAATCTGACTGCCGACGTATTCAGCCCGGGCCGGATCGCGATGCTGAAGCTGGTGGCCTCGCAGGCCGCGATCTCGCTGGAAAATGCGCGTCTGTATCAGGGGCTCGTGGGACGCGAAGCGAAGATCCGGCGCCTCGTCGATGCCAACATCATCGGGATCGTCGTCTGGAATGTCCAGGGTGACGTTCTCGAAGCCAATGACGCATTTCTTCGCATGGTGGGATACGCGCGTGACGACCTCGTCGCAGGTTGCGTACGCTGGCGGGATCTGACGCCGCCGGAATGGCTCGAGGTCGGCGAAAGAGCCATCGAGGAAACGATGCAGACCGGGCGCGCCCAGCCCTTCGAGAAGGAATACTTGAGGAAGGACGGCAGCCGTGTCCCCGCCATCGTGGGTCTGGCCACGTTCGAAGCAAGCCGGAAGGAAGGTGTCGCTTTCGTGCTCGATCTGACCGAGCGCAAGCAGGCGGAAGAAGAAGCCCGGCAGAGCGAGCGGCGCTATCGCGAAGTGCAGGCCGAACTGGCGCATGCAAACCGCGTTGCGACCTTGGGCCAACTGACAGCCTCGATCGCTCACGAAGTCAAGCAGCCGATCGCCGCGACGGTGGCCAACGCCGGCGCAGCCCTGTTGTGGCTGAACGCCCGGCCGCCTGACATGGGCGAGGTCCGGCAAGCGCTCGAGCGTATCGTCAACGACGGCAATCGGGCGGGCGACGTGATCAACCGCATCCGTGACCTGATCAGGAAGGCGCCACCCCGAAAGGAACGGGTGGACATCAACGCGGCGATCCGCGAGGTGATCGAACTCACCCAACGCGAAGCCATGAAGAGCGACGCCTCGGTGCAGATGCAACTCGCGGACGATTTGCCATTCATCGAAGGGGACCGTGTCGAACTGCAACAGGTCCTCCTCAATCTGGTCATCAACGCGCTCGAGGCGATGAGCGGCGTCAGCGACGGCGTACGGCAGTTGCGCATCGACACGGAAAGAGCCGAGTTTGACTGCGTGCTCGTGACAGTGCGCGATTCCGGACCTGGGTTTGTTCCTCAGAGCGTCGAGCGCGTTTTCGCCCCCTTCTACACCACGAAATCCACCGGTTTGGGCATGGGGCTGTCGATCTGCCGTTCGATCATCGACGCGCACGGCGGCCGACTATGGGCGAGCGCGAATTCGCCCCGTGGCGCCGTTGTTCAATTCACCGTGCCCGCCCAACCGGCCGTTTCAACCGATCCGCCCATGACGAAATCCTGAAGCCTTCACAGGCAGTCGATCGATTCGATGTCACAATTTGCGTTGCCCAAACGTCTAAGTCTGATCTCCCAGCACCTGGCCTATGGATGCCGTACAAACCTTTACCGCACTGAAACCCCGCCTGTTCGGCATTGCGTACCGGATGTTGGGAACGCGCTCCGATGCCGAGGACGTCGTCCAGGACGCCTGGCTGCGCTGGCATGAGGCCGATCACGCCGGCATGCGCTCGGTTGAAGCGTGGCTGGTCACGGTAACGACACGCCTGTCGATCGATCGCCTGCGCGTGCGCAAGAGCGAACAGGAGAGCTATTTCGGCTGCTGGCTTCCCGAACCGTTGATCGAGTCGCACGAGGACACCCCCGAGGCCGCGGTGGAACTGGCAAGCGATGTGTCGGTGGCGTTCCTCTGGGTGCTCGAACGTCTATCGCCGGATGAACGGGCCGCTTTTCTTTTGCGACAGGCTTTCGACCTCGACTACCGGGAAATTGCGTCCATCGTTGGAAAATCCGAGGCCGCCTGCCGCCAGCTTGTCAGCCGCGCGGCTGAGCGCGTGCGGGAAGGCCGGCCGCGCTACAACGTGTCGGAACAGGAGCATAACGACCTGCTCACCCGCTTTATGCGAGCGGCAAGCACGGGCGACCGCGAGGCCATGAAGTCGATGCTCAGCCTCGACGCCGAGCTGATCGCCGACGGCGGCGGCAAGGTGCCGTCGTTCGGGCGAATCCTGCAGGGCGCCGCGCGCGTCGCCGGTGTCTTCTGGTCGGTCGAGCACGCGTCACCGGGCAAGGTGGTGTATCGGCCGGCACGCATCAACGGTGCGCTGGGCCTGCTGCGGTATGTGGACGGCCAGATCGAATCAGCGCATGCCTTCACCGTCGAGGCGGGGCGTATCACTGCCGTGTATCTGGTACGAAACCCCGACAAACTTTCCGCTGCTCCGCCGCTTTAGCTGTCACAAATGCTGCGGCTGGTACGTCTAAGACTGTAGGGAGGGATGCAGCGGGCGTCTCCTTGCAAAGCACAGGGTTTTAGAATGTCCAGCACCAAAGCACTTGTCGCGGTGGCTCACCGCAGCGATTACGGCCACGCGGCCACACACGCCAAGGCTGTTGGCCTTGAGGCCTCCAGCTTCTCGAATGCAAACAGTCTGCTGATCCCCGTCGAAGATCTCGACCTCCACCGGCACACGCTGGAAAACTCAGCCGCCATTGTCTCCGGCTGGCCCCCTTACGTAGGTAGCGCCGCCGGCCAGTTCAAGGTTGCGTGAAACTGCTGCTGACCGGCCTCCCCAGAACGACTCCAGCGCAACGCCACGCTCGACCGGTCAACCGCTCGCGGTTGCCGTCCTGGGCGGACACTTTACCGACACACAACAGCGGAAAGGAACTGCCGACCATGGCAGCCCGGTCCAGTTCAAGACCTTATGAATGATCAAAGTCAGCCACCTCGCAATGCCAGGCGGAGCAGAAAAGCCACTTTGGTCCTGTCGCTTCCTCTCGACGCACCCGCGGCCGGAGAGGGATTGCAGCGCTGGTTGTATGAGGGATTGAGACAGGCGATCCTCAGCGGACGATTGCCGGCCGATAGCATCCTGCCCGGCACACGAACACTCGCGCGGCAATACGATCTCGCCAGGGGAACGGTCCTTGCCGTGTACGAGCAGTTGCTATCGGAGGGCTATCTGGTTGCCCGTGCCGGCAGCGGCACGCGCGTCAGCCGTCTGATTCCCGATCCCAGCTTGTACGCCGCTGCAACACCGCCCCGGCTCGTACCTGTGTCCACTGCACTCGACCCGACGCCGAAAGGTCCGTGGATCAAGCGGCTGGTGGAATACGACCCCGCCTTTCCGCTCAACGCCAACGTGCCACCCCGTCCGTTTCTTCCCCACGCGGGTGACGTACGTGGGTTTCCGATGGACGTATGGCGTCAATTGCATGTGCGGCAACTGCGATCTTCCCGCCTCGATTCGCTTCGTGAAGCAAGTCCCGCCGGACTGCCCGCACTACGTTCAGCGATTGCCGATCACCTGGCTATCGCCCGTGCGGTATCGGTATCGCCGGAACAGATCGTCATCGTGAGCAGCGTCCAGCAAGCACTCGATCTATGCATGCGCTTGCTGGCCGGACCCGATGATTCGGTGTGGATGGAAGACCCCGGCCATCTGGGCGCACGCCAGGTCATGCTCGCAACGGGCGCGAAAATTATCGATGTTGCCGTCGATCAGAAAGGCATGCGCGTGGAGGACGGTGTGCGCGACGCGCCGTCAGCCGTGCTCGCATACGTGACGCCGTCCCGCCAGGCGCCGCTAGGTGTAAGTCTATCCGCCGATAGACGCATGGCACTCCTTCGCTGGGCTCTCGAACACAACGCCATCATTTTTGAAGACGACTACGACAGCGAGTATTGCTTCGCCGCCAAACCCATTCCAGCGTTGCAAAGCCTCCCTGGCGGCGACACGCACGTCGTACTGTCGGGAACGTTCAGCAAACTCATGTTCCCCGCGCTCCGGCTGGCCTTCGTCGCGTTGCCGATGCGCCTTGTCGACCCGTTCGTGCGCGCCGCGTCGATAACCTCGCGTAGCGCGAACGGCCTCGCACAGTCCGTTCTCGCGGATTTCCTCGCCGACGGTCATTTCGATCGCCATGTTCGGCGTATGAGCAAGATATACGCTGCTCGTTCGCAGGCATTTATCGATGCGGCCGCGCGGTACTGGCAGGGTCTGATAGACATTCCGTCCGCGCAGGCCGGTCTGGATGTCATAGGACGCCTGGTGCGGCTTGACGAAACTACCGCGACACGCCGCCTCGCTGCTGCCGGCATGGAAGCGTCGCCGCTAGGCCGGTACACGACCCGCCACGGCCACTCTGCGAGCCTGGTCATGGGTTTTGCGCCCTTCGATGAAGAGGAAATCGATCGGGCGGCACAAAAAATTGCCCGTGCCCTGCGCGAGGCCGCGTGACGCGGCGGCCAGTACGGCGGGTTTGCAATCAGCTGAGCATGAATGACAACAGATCCTGGTTTAACTGATCTTTGTGTGTCTCCGTGAGTCCATGCGGCGCTCCGGCATAAATCTTGAGGATGGCGTGCGGCACCAGTTTCTTGCTTGAGCGTCCCCCAACATCGGCCGGTACGATCTGGTCATCCTCCCCATGCACGATCAGCGTCGGCTTGTCGAACTTCTTCAGATCCGCCGTGAAATCCGTTTCGGAAAAAGCCTTGACCGAGTCGTAGGTATTCTTGAATCCGCCAGTCATCCCCTGCAGCCACCACGCGTCGATCAAGCCTTGCGAAACCTTGGCACCCGGGCGATTGAAACCGTAGAACGGGCCAGCCGGAATGTCCTTGAACAGTTGAGCACGATTGGCAATCATGCCGCTGCGAATACCATCGAACACTTCGATAGGCACGCCGCCTGGATTCCCCGGCATTTTAACCATCAGCGGCGGCACCGCCGAAATCAGGCCGATCTTCGATACGCGCGATGTGCCATGACGGCCGATATAGCGTGCGACTTCGCCTCCCCCCGTCGAAAAGCCGACTACGGCGACGTTGCGCAACCCGAGCGTCTCTATGACGGTCGCGAGGTCATCCGCATAGTGATCCATGTCGTTGCCATGCCACGGCTGGCTCGAGCGGCCATGGCCGCGGCGATCATGGGTAATGACGCGAAAACCTTGCGACGCAAGGAAAAAGGCCTGATTCTCCCAGCTATCCGAGCTGAGCGGCCAACCATGACTCAGCGTGATAGCCGGACCGTCCTTGGGACCCCAGTCCTTGAAGTACAAACTCACGCCGTCCCTGGTGCGGATCACGTCGTCCGTATGAGTTCGCGAAGCCTGCTGGCCGGATCCGACGTTCAACTGCTTGCCGGCACCCATAGCCATAGTGCTGGCCATCGTCCCGACGACCCCGCCAATCATCAAATTTCGCCGTTTGGCGTCGAGGGAAAGCTTTCCTGATTCTTTAGTCATGGTTTTGATTCAAGCGATAGACAACCGGCGCATCAAAGGGAGGAAGTCCTGACCGGTCAAATCAGCAGGATAGCCACGACGCAGTGAATGGCCCAGTTAAGCGATGCAAAACGCTGTTGTCTTTTCCGCGTCAAGGCGGCCAAAGGCTCACGGTTTTTTACGGCGCTTAACGCATGCCTGAGTTCGCTCGTACACGGGAATTACGAATCTTTGGAATGCCGGGATAGCGCCCGTGAAAGAAAGCGGCCCGCCCCGACGGGTTCATTGCGCTGATTGTCGCCTTTTCGGTAACACCACGATTTCCTCCGCAGGGCTTCTACCGCGCACGCGACAAGCCTACGATCTGGCCTAACGGTGATCGAGGTATGCGTGCGCCACTCGGCAGACACCGGCGGCACGTCAGCTCAGATATAGATCGCGCGAAACTTCGAAGCATTCACCTGTCGGCGCACATGCGATGCCAACATGTTCAGCACAACAGCTTCGCAATTCAGGCAGAACCTTTGTACCGGCGTCCACGAAAAAAAGCACATGCAAAATCGCATCTGCTGAGAAGCTGCACGCCATGGAGACGTTTTGTTGTCCGATTTACTAGCCGGTCCCTTTCAGTACGAGTACGGCGAAACCGTATCCTTCGGTCCGTTCAGGCTTTTCCCCGATGAAAGACGTCTCGAGCGAGCCGGTGCGGCCTTGCGGCTGGGCAGCCGCGCGCTCGATATTCTCATCGTCCTGATTCAGCATGCCGGCGAGGTCGTGGACCGGCGCATTCTGATGTCGCGCGCATGGCGGAACATCGTCGTCGATGAAAGCAACCTGCGTGTCAACATTGCTGGATTGCGCAAAGTCCTCGGCGATGGCGAAGGTGGCGTGCACTACGTGCGGAACGTCCCGGGCATCGGCTATTGTTTTGTAGGCCAGCTTACCCGCGAGCGCGTGGCCGCAGAGCGCAAGGCCGTATCGGAAGGTGTCCCGGATACGGTGCCGGCGCGGCGCTTCGTCTCTCGCGCCGCCTGGTTGTCGGGACGCGATGATACCGTGCAATCTCTTGCGTCTACACTGCGTAAGCAGCGACTCATTTCCATTGTGGGGCCAGGTGGCATCGGCAAGACTGCCGTGGCCATTGCTCTGGCAAACAGACTCGCCGCATCCTTCCCTCCGGCGGCGTACTTTGTCGACCTCAGTGAGGTGACCAATGGCGACATGGTGGCGCCGACGCTGGCAAACCGACTCGGCCTAAGTGATGCCCATGACGAACCGATCGCACGTCTATTGCGGCACCTTTCCACTCGACGCGCGCTGATAGTTCTGGATAACTGTGAACATCTGATCGATGACGTGGCGACGCTCATAGAGCGAGTCATGAGTGGTTCTCCCGAAACCCATTTTGTTCTGACAAGCCGTGAAGCACTGCGGATAAAAAACGAGTACGTATATCGCCTTTCTGCATTGAGCACACCATCGGCGAGCGAGGCGATTTCGGCAGAAGAAGCACGTACTTATCCGGCGGTACAACTTTTCGTCGAGCGTGCATTAGCCGCTGGTGCCACGTTCGAACAAACGGATCAGAACCTCGCAGCCATTGCGGAAATTTGCCGCGGGCTTGACGGTATAGCGCTTGCCATCGAATTCGCCGCGGCACGTGTGGCGACATTTGGTCTGGCGGGCACGTTGAGCCTGCTGGAAACCCGATCGCGTCTCCAATGGCAGGGACGTCGCAATGCGCCCGCACGGCATCGAAAACTCGAAGCATCAATTGAATGGAGTTACCGGTTGCTGTCGGAGCACGAGCTGTTGGTGTTCTGTTGCCTTGCTTCCTTCGAAGAACCGGTGACGCTGGAAGCTATAGTGGCTGCGGCGGCAAACCGGACGACGGAACTACCCGACGCGATCGAGGCCATAGAAGGGCTGGTCGCCAAGCACCTTCTGCTGGTCTTGCCTGGACAGGACGGTTTGCCTCGCTATCGTCTGATGGCGTCAGAAACGATCTACGCACGGGAACTGCTCAGACAGGCAGAAAGCGATCAATGGTCCGGCGAGAGTCCCGGGGATGCAGGATGCTTTCGTCATTGAAATTCTGAACGTTCTGCCTGTACATCGTCGCTGCATTGACGCAGTGGACAATGCCGGTGAGGAGTCAACCGTTCCTGCGACAAGTTGCCACTCGTGTGGTTGTCAGTTTCTTCGGGCCGTCCAGCAAAATGACCTGGACCGTTGCCTCCAACACCATTTCGAGAGTGCTTGCAGAGCGAGCCTGGCTGGGTGACTTTCTTGGTTGCGATACGCTCGCCTTTCTCCTACTCATTTGCCGCGCCTCTCGTCACGATCAAAAATCAACTCAATACCTCGAAGCAAACTCGGCGCTATGCTATTACAGGAAAAGAGAGCTCTGGCGCTCCAAGCTACCGAAAAATCTGAAGATTCGCGGTTACCAACGTCTCCCGCTCGAATCCAGCGGCGCCTTCGCCTTTGCTGAAGGGAGTTCGCCGCAGTGCAGGCATCGGAAAAAAAATGAATAACGGAATTGCAACCAGGCATCGATTCATCGCGCTCACCCAAACCTCGTCGATTGGCATTTGAGCGATTGCCGGCTATCTGGTAGCCCGTCTGAATACGACAAGTCGACAAAGCCATCGTCACAGCGAAAACACCACTTTTTCAACGCAATCGTAGAAAAGCTGACCCTCGCGCGTCAGCGACGTGCTGCACTTCGTACGCAAGAAGAGGCGTGCATGGAGCTGGGCCTCCAGTTCCTGCACGTTGCGGCTAACGCAGGAACGGTCGATTCCAAGGCGATCGCCCGCGCGGGCAAAGCTGCCTGATTTGACGACGGCCAGAAAAGAAACGACGCCGGCATAACTGGTCGCAAAGCTGTTTGCGGACAGGTCATCGGCGCCGATAGCGCGGAAGCGTGATGGGGAGTCTGACATGGAAGCGCGAGTCGTGATGGTTATACCGATTAGACGTACCAACGCTGCCAATCGTGACACGGTCCGCCGTTCTTCCAAAGCGGACAGGCGGCACGTATCACGATCAATTCTTTACGATCCTTCAGGCACGCAGGTAAAGCCGTACGCGCCGAAACTGAAGGAGCAGAGCAGTTCTTGCACTCAGCTGAGATTCGCCTTGTCCAGACCGAAGACCTTGTCGAACGAACCCGGCACCGGCGTGAACGCGACGTTCGCCCGGTTCCATGCGTTGATAGCCATCACTTCGAATGTCAGGTCCGAAAGCTCTTTTTCGGAAAACTGGGCACGCACGCTCTGGTAGATATCGTCCGGCACGCCGTGTTCCGGCAGCTTGGTCAACACCTCCGTCCAGGCAAGCGCGGCGCGTTCCCGCGGTGAGAAGAGCGTCGACTCGCGCCACGCCGCAAGATGATGGATGCGCAATTCGCGCTCGCTGTGAATACGCGCTTCCTTCACGTGCATGTCCAGACAAAATCCACAACCGTTGAGTTGCGACGCCCGGATAGACACGAATCCACGGATTGATTCTTCGATTGTGCTTTCTTTCAGCAGCTCGCTGAGCTCAACAAACTTCTTGACCAGTGCCGGCGATTGCTGAAAATAGTTGATACGTTGCGTCATGATTTCTCCTGGCGACGATGAGTGAACACCCGGCTATGTGGGTGTCATTAGCGGCAATGGGCCGCATGAAGTCATCGTAGGCGAGCACGATGTGTCACGGTAGATATGTGAACGGACTCACGGTGTTGTTCGCTAGGCACCAATTGGCGGCGTGAGGCTAGCCCACGCCGCAGAGCGAGCAGTGTTCAGCCGTCTGCGTGTGCTGCCGCGATGCGTGCGAGCTTGTCAGGGTTGCGCTGCACGTGGATATGAATGATGCGTACACCGTCCGTTTCGAACGACGATGCTGATTCGAGTTTGCCTTCGATAAACCGCAGTAGCGCCCATTGACCGTTAAGCACCACCAGTTTGACGCTGAGTTTGCTGCCGAAACGTAGCGACGACGCATAAAAAAGTTGCGCGATGCGCCGGCCGCCGGCCATCGGTCTCGGCAAGCTCGGCACCTTGCCGCCGCCGTCCCCAATCAGCATGGCGTCTTCGGCCAGCAACGAGTTGATCGCAGGGAAGTCGCCGCGTTCCAGCGCATGGGCGAAAGTCTGCAGCAAGCGACGATGCGTTTCGCGTGGCACCACACGGCGCGGACGCTCGTCGCGTAGTTGCGCTTTTGCGCGGCTTACCAGTTGGCGGCAAGCCACCTCCGTCTTGCCGATGGCTTGTGCAACCTCGTCATAGTCGGCGTCAAATACCTCGCGCAGCAGGAATGCTGCCCGCGCCTCCGGCGTCAGCCGTTCGAGCAGCATCAGAAAGGCTATGGAGACGTCGTCGGAACGCTCAACGGCCCCCTCTGGTGTGACCGGGAAATCCGTCATTTCAGGTTCGGGCAACCATATCCCCGCGTAGTGTTCGCGTTGAATTTTCGCAGCACGCAGACGATCGATCGACATTCGCGTCGTAACCGCGACCAGCCACGCCTCCGCGTTATCGATGGCGTCACGCGCTGTCGCATGCCAGCGCAGCCAGACGTCCTGAACGACATCTTCAGCCTCGGCAACCGACCCCAGCATTCGATACGCAATCTTATGCAATCGCGGGCGGAGCCCGTTAAACGTACCTACCTCGTCGTCCATAAACCGACTTCCTCTCGCGTTGAAGCACAAGCGCTGCCCGAATGGGTCACTGACAGCCCGAACGGCAGTCGACGACTCGCATACGGAAGCGAGCGTCGCTGTCAGAGCACTTCGCGTGGGCCGCTATGCCGCCGCCAGTCAATGCGCAAAAAGCTCCGCCCCTTCGGTACTGGTAACGGCGTCGTTCGCCGCCACCATCGGATCGACGTCGAAGCCCGCCGCGCGCCATGCACCGATGCCGCCGGAAAGCGGCAATGCAAGCTTGACGCCGGCCAGTCGCAACCGCTTGGCCATCCAGGCTGCGGACACATCGTTTGGACACGAGCAATAAATGACAAGCGTCCGGTTTGCCCCATAGTACTCAACAATCTGCTGAAGTCTCCGTTCGTCGGCAAGCGCGGCGCCCGGAATAACAAACGGATCGAGCACTCTCCGCTCGGCGGAGCGGATATCGAACACGACTGGCCGCGGATTGTTCGCCAGCAATGCATGCAACTCGCCCGCGCTAATCCGCGCCTTCTCGAGCGCCTTTGCCAGCAAAACTCTCCGGCAGTACCGATACCCCACGTAAAGCACCAGCGCGATGCCGATCACGATCAATGTATTCCAGCCAAAATGAGAGATGAATGCGAAAACCACGTCGATCTGAGACGCGAATAGTGCGCCGATCGTCAGTCCAACCGATGCCCAAAGCGCAACGCCCGCACAGTCGTACAGGATAAAGGAACGCAACCTGACGGCCATCGCCCCGCACAGCGGCACGGCAACCAGCGACAAGCCGGGTACGAATCGCGCAACGAAAAGCACACGAACTCCCCAGCGGCCGAAAAAGCGCTCTGTTTTTCTGACGCACGTTTCACGCGATAGCGATAGTTTGCAAACGATATGAAGCGTGCCTTCACCGTATCGTTTGCCGCCCTGAAACCAGACCAGATCGCCGAGCACGCCACCCGTCATCGCGGCTCCTAAAGTCGTCGTGAAATGCAACCACGTGGGTGACGCACCGTGCGCGGTAAGAGCAATACCCGCTCCAACCGTGATCAATGTCGGTATGACAGGCAAAGGCAGGCCAAGCGAAGAACCCAACACATTCAGGAATACGACTAACACTCCGTACCGCGCGATCAATTCATGCGACAACATGATGCTCTCCTTCTGGCTTACGTGTACCCGTCTTGAAGATCGTTCATCGCCCTTTCCCGGCTCGGCTTGCCTGAGGCAGGCCGAGCACCGACCGGCATCCTGACGACGCAGCAACGAAGAACGTCGTCGCCCGACCACAACTCACTACCACTCCAGTACATAAACAATGCGGCGATCTGCATGTCGCTGAAGTAACCTTGCAAGCTCGGCGATGCAGCGTCAGGAACAGATTGTTGCAATACACCGGCAAGATGTTCTGCCCAGGAAAGCACCGCCTGCTCACAGGGAGAAAACACACCGGCGCGACGCCATGCTCCAATGTGCTCCACCTTCACCATTGGCACCCCTGCCTTACAGGCACGGCGAAGATGATAATGAACGCACAACAGGCAGCCATTGATCTGTGAAGCACGCAGATCAAGAAGCGCGATGAGGCGTTCATCAAGCGTGTTTTCCGTATTAAGATACGAAACATTCAGTGACGCCATGGCATCAGGGACTAGCCGCAGCGTTTCGATTTCGGCACAAGTTCCATGACCGGGCCAGCGGTTTCGGTAACGTCCTGCCGATAGCGGTGAACATCCCGCGTGATGAAGCCGATCTCGCGGCTGGGAATATCGAACCACTCGGGGTGCCCGAAGGAACGGCGGATATCTTCGAGGCCGCTCGTCCAATGCTCGCGCATCGTATCTTTGCTGAACTCATAGTCCTTGTAATGTCCCTCGAACGCCTTATTCTTATAGATGAGGTGAACGACATTGACCGCACCGCCGTCTGCCACTTTCTGCGCCTCCCGAAGTAACGGGTGGACAAGCCGCTCATTCTCTGGAATGTGCTCAAGGAGCGCCTTGATCATCTGCGCGTGCTTCTGGTTTTGCGACATGAACGCAGTGATCGCCCTTGTACGGCTCGAGTACTGAATGTCTTTGGTACGCTCGCTGACGTCCAGAAAGTCCCCTGGCAGCTTGCCGCGCGAGCTCCACAGATCAACCTGGAAAACCAGCGTGTCCTTATGCTGGCTCTCTCTGATAATCTCGGTGAGTGGGGTATTGGAGACAAGTCCTCCGTCCCAGTAAAACTCTCCATCTATTTCGACGGCAGGAAAGCCCGGCGGTAGCGCACCGGATGCGATGAAATGCTCGGGGGCGAGACGCATTGTCGAATTGTCGAAGTAGACAAGATTGCCCGTGCGCAAGTTGACCGCCCCAACAGACACGCGAATGTTTCCGTCATTGATTCGATCGAAGTTCGCATATCTCAAGAGCGTTTCACGCAATGCCGAGGTGTCGTAATGGCTGATTTGATCAGGGCGCTTTTTACCAAGCGCCGCGAAAGGCATTTGCCTGCGTGGGGAGAAGAACCCCTCCTGACCTTCCATCAGCGTGCGCGTTGCGGCCCATGCGCTTGACCATCTGCGTCCCATGTCTTCAAGCCCCGGCCATGTTGGAATGCGCGCGCTGGCTTGCGAGAAGAAATCCGCGGGTTGACTGATCGTGTTCCAGAAGCCGCGCAGCGCCTCCACACGATCCGAGGGCGCGTTTCCGGCGATGATCGCCGTGTTCAGCGCACCGATCGATATCCCGGAGATGCGGGTCGGCTCAACACCGGTTTCCGCCAGGCCCTCATAAACGCCGGCCTGATATGAGCCCAATGCCCCGCCTCCCTGGAGCACGAGCCCGATCTCGTCATATGAAGGGAGCTTCAGGTGGTGAGGCTTCTGTAGCTTGTTACGCTGGCTCGCATTCATGATCGTCTCCTTACTGCATGAACCAGCCGTGGCTGACCACGATGGATTGCCCGGTGAGCGCGTTCGACTCGAACCCGGCCAGGAATGCCACCGTGTTGGCGACATCGGCGACCGACGTGAATTCGCCATCGACGGTCTCCTTCAGCATCACATCCTTCACAACCTGCTGCTCGGAGATTCCCAGTGCTTTTGCCTGCTCGGGGATCTGCCTGTCGACCAGCGGCGTCCTGACAAATCCCGGGCAGACGACATTCGCGCGCACGCCACGTGGACCGCCTTCCTTCGCGACAACACGAGCAAGACCCAGAAGCCCGTGTTTGGCCGTCACATAGGCTGACTTCAATTGCGACGCCTCGTGGGAGTGAACCGAGCCCATGTAGATCACAGCGCCACCTTTATTGGACGCGTACATGTGCTTGACGGCGGCTTTGGTAGTGAGAAATGCGCCATCGAGGTGAATGGCCAGCATCTTCTTCCAATCGGAAAACTCATAGTCTTCGATCCGATTGACGATCTGAATGCCCGCATTCGAAACGAGAACATCGATTCCGCCTAGCCGGCTTACCGTTTCGGCGACACCCGCATTGACCGCTTCTTCGCTGGTCACGTCCATCGCGAGAGCGATCGCTTTACCGCCGCTCGCCACGATATCGTCCGCAACCTTCTGCGCGTTCCCAAGATTCAGATCCGCAATCACCACCGTTGCGCCGTCTGCCGCGAGCTTGCGCGCGCACTGCTCACCGATACCGCTTGCTGCACCCGTGACGAGTGCGACCTTATCATTCAGTGCCATGTTGTCTCCGTGACCGTTTACTGGTTAACTGCGAGCTTCATTGACTCGGCAGGCGCAAGATAGTCATAAGCCACCTCGCCGACATCAAGTGTGAGATTTGCAATGACGTGACGTGCGCCGATCACCTTGCGAACCGGCAAATCAGCTACCGATGCAAGTGCGTGGGGATGCAATTCGAGTGCTGCGGGTCCTTCCCACGCGCCCATCACATCGACATCGCGCAAAAAGAAGCGCACCAGTTCGCAAATTCGCACCGAGCCATCGACATGCGGAATGACCTTGAGCAAATAGTTAGGCGTGTCGGCGAGCTTGCGACGCTCGGCAACCGTATCGAGCGCGCGAAACTTGTAGCCCATCGTTCCAGTGGCGATACGCTGCGTGCCATAGTCGAGCGTGCCGAGCAGCGTGTCCTTGCCATCGACGCACAGTCTCGGTGAAGCGAGCTTCTTCGGGAATCCCCAGATTTCCCGTCCGCCTGCGATGGGACCTTCGTCATCCAGATACATCGCATGCGTAAAATTGGCGCGATTCCCGTCCGCATCAAGAACCGAGATGACCTGGCCGCTTTCTGTGTAGTCACCAAACCCGGACGAATCGGGCATACGAATAAACTCGTAGTGAACGATTGCCTTTTCGACCGTCAGCGGTTCGGGAACAATGGCCTTAAGCGCATCCATATCCGTCTCATACGAGACGATGAAGTACTCCCGATTGACGAAGCGGAAGGGCGGACGCGGATAGGCCGGATTGTGCACCGGCATCGCAAAGGCGTTCTTGCGGATATCGTCTTCTGTCATGGATCGTGTCCCGGTTGGTGGGGTACTGCGTAGGAAGCATCGCAATGGCTACCTCTGTCGCGACCAATGAATTGCCCTAGCGAAAAAGAGTGAAGATTGCTATGGGATCTCGCACGGTTCTTACCGTGTCGTGTTTCCCTGTTTCGCTTCGGGTAGCTTTAGTGGCCGCCCTCAAGACAAATCGTAGGCGTGCTCGCCGAACTGCAGTAGCCCCGCGAAGGAACTCACCGTGTTGTCGCGGTAGCAACAATCAACGACACTGCGGGAAATAGCCTAATTGGACCGGGTGCTTCTCAACGACACCGCCAGCTTGAGCTACTTCGACAGATGCAGCGCTTTCGAGAGCACCACGCCTCGCTGTTGGCTAACCAGCCAGACGGCGCTGATATCAACGTATAACCTGAAGGTTCTTGTCGTGATATCGGTAGGTTCGTCATCCGTAGGATCGCTGTGATCGATCCGATTGCTGAAATAAGGTGGCACCAGGTGGCCTGTGAGAACGATCGCGTAGTCCCCATTTGCCTCCACGTATGCAGCTGGTGAGAGCGTCACACGTCCGCGAACCGTGGTCTTCCTGCTTTCTCCGGCTTCGAGTTCGATTATGTCGACATGCTGAATGAACCCCTTTGACCTCGCTTCCGGTGCGACCACCAGCTTTCTGCCGCTTGGTCCGCTGATGGTCTTTTTGAGGAGGATGCCTGCGTGATTATCGTCGCCGGACAGATCCACGTTTACCGTCAGCCGGTGTTTGTCTGCCTGATACCGTATACCGTACGAGACAGGCACAACAAAAGTCAGGTCGCGAGCAAGATTGGCTTCGGCCAGTTCGGAATTGGGGCGCGGCCTACCGGCGGGAATGTGGATCAGCCTCAGAACACGATCGCTCAACGAAGGTAAGCCAGCACTCTTGTGCTGATTCATCACCCGATCGCGAACGACAACCGGGTCATCACCCACGAAAGGATGCTCTGGTGAAGAATTCGCGACATCAGAGGCTTCCATGTCTGCCGCACGAATCGCCTCGGCTGCATCTGCTTGTGTTCTGACTGAAGCGAGCAGCAACACACATACGAGGACGCGCGTGGCGTCGGATAAGACTCGCTTTGATTTCAGATCAAACACGATAATACTCCTCGTATTCCAACACGGTCTGTAGCAAAAGCCATGCTGGTTAGACTCAGATGCGTAACCGATCCGCCGGGTTCGAGTTCCCGTCCAGCCGCATTCAATAACTTCCGAACTAGAGCACGACGACAGTCTCCTGGTCCTGCACGGGAGCTACCTCGGCATCGCCGAGCATCTCCCTTAGTTCGCTTTCGATAGTCCGACAGAGCATTGAAATTGGCACGTCGTTAGCGCCGCCTTCAAACGGATTTTCCGTGCTCTCCCCGACCTGCTCAAGCGAGGTGTACATCCACGAGACCACCACGCTAAAGGGGATGACGAGCCAAACCATGTTGCCGTGCATGAGTCCGGTAACGCCGTCGTTAAGCTTGTGGAACTCCTGCAACAAACCAAAGGGAAAAAGCAGGCAAAAAAACCGCACGAACAGGGTATTGATTGTTGCGTACTGACGTGGGTACGGAAAATTTTTGAGGCGCTCAGCACTGGCTTGCTGGCTAATCAACTCTCCGAGTGTACTTTCCAGTTCCATATAGAAACTGCTGCTGATCTTCCCAGATGCGAGCAGCCGGCCGATAGCAGCACCTTGCAAACTCAAAACCTGTGTGGGTTGACTTGAACTCGACAACACCTGCCTTGTTTCTGCAGGGGACAAGTACATAGGTAGCAGGTTTTCGATACCAATCTCGCGCTCAGGAATACTGTAAAAGCGTTGGTATTCGGCGTTGAACGGTTTGTCAGTACTTTCCCAGACCCGGGGCTGTCTGAGCTCATAACGTAAAGCCGTGAGCCACGCCAGATGCCGGTACACCAGTTCTTTCGAAACCTCCAGATCTGCAGGGAAATCCCGGGCTATGACGCCCCAAAGCCGACTCGCGCTCAGGATCGACGTCCAGATTTGCTGCGCTTCCATGGCCCGGTTGTAGGTCTGGACGTTTTTGAATCCCACAATGAACGACGTGGCAGTGCCGAGCAGGACGACGACGCTCAGCGGTACGGATAACCAGGTTAGACCCAACACTTTATAAAGAACAACCGGCACCGTTCCCCAGAGCAGAAGCCCATAGATCTGTCTTCTGGTCCAGACCAGAAACTCGGACAACTTGTATGATTTTCCCAGATGCATGAAGAGTTTCGAGGCAAAAAAATGCCGGAATTGGAGTGAATAACCCTGTAGATTGGAACTTGGCGCGCCAACCCGCGCAGCGCGTTGCCAGGGGCTTTATCAACTTTCGGTGGTCAAACGATCTTCGGGTCAACCGGCCATTACTCAGAAACCAGTGGGTGGATTTGGCGAAAGCCTGTGGCAGGCCACGTAGACCTCAATGCGCACCCGCCGCCGCTACACCACCACCGCCCTTGCTGGGCCTGGTCAGCCAGATCAGCGGAATAATCGCGATAAAGATCATCGACGAGAGCCAGAAGATATCGTTCAGTCCGAGCATCGCGGCCTGTGCATTCAGCGAATGTTCGAAAAACGCCGTGGCCTGCTCCATGCCGCCACCGAGCGTCGCATGAAGGTTGGCAATGGCGCTCATATACTCAGGGTTGTTCACGCCCGACTGTTCGGCGAGTTGCGCATGGTGCAGGATCGTCCGATTGTTCCAGCCCGTCGTAATCAAGGAGGTGCCTACGCCGCCTGCGAACACGCGCACGAAGTTGGAAAGACCTGCTGCAGCCGGGAGCTTGTCGGCCGGCAATCCTGACAGGATGATGGCGGTAAGCGGCGTAAAGAAGAGCGCCATGGGAATGCCTTGCAGCAGCGTCGGCAGCACCAGGGTATAGGTGTCGACGCCCGTCGTGTAATACGAGCGCATGAGGAAGACACCGGCAAAGCCAAGGAAGGCCAGCGTCGCGAGCACCCGTGCATCGGACTTCGGCATGATCTTCGCCATCACCGGGGCGAGCAGCACGGCGAAGATGCCGAGCGGCGCCGTCACGAGACCGGCATCCACCGAACGATAGCCGAGATAGCCTTGAATCCACTGCGGCAGGATCACGAGGTTCGAGAAGAACACCGCGTACGAGATTGATATCGCAATCGTGCCGCCGCGGAAATTGCTGCCCGCAAAAAGGCGCAGATCGACAATCGGGTTCTTCTCTGTAAACTCCCAGATCAGGAAGAACAGGAAGCCAATGGCGGCGATCACAGTGAGCGTGCAGATCACAGGCGAGTTGAACCAGTCGAGATCCTTGCCCTTATCGAGCATGATCTGTAGCGACGCGACCCATGTGATTAGCGACAGCAGACCGATCTTGTCGATGGGCATCTTGCGCGTCGGCGATTCGCGATCGCGGTAGATCATCCACGTCACGGCGGCGGCAAACAGGCCCACGGGAATGTTGATATAGAAGATCCACGACCAGCTATAGCTATCGGTGATCCAACCGCCCAGAGCAGGGCCCGCAATCGGCCCAACCGTCGCCGTCATCGACCAGAGCGCCAGCGCTGTCGAACTTTTTTCCTTCGGATACGAACCGAGCAGAATCGCCTGTGAGAGCGGAATCAGCGGGCCCGCCACGGCACCCTGCAACACGCGAGAAGCAAGCAGCACGATCAGGTTCGGCGCCACGCCGCACAGCCACGACGAGAACACGAACATCACGATCGCGGCCACGAACAGCCTGATCTGGCCGACTCGCTGCGTGAGCCAGCCCGTCAGCGGAATGGCGATGGCATTGGCCGCCGAAAAGAGCGTGATCACCCAGGTGCCCTCGTCGACGGATACGCCGAGGTTGCCGGAGATGGTTGGAATCGCAACATTGGCAATAGATGAATCGAGCACGTTCATGAACGTCGCGAGCGCGACCGCGAGCGTCGCGAGGACCAGCTTTCCGCCTGTTAGCGGCGGAGGCGGTGCATGTTGCGTCGAGGGATTCATGTCTGTTCCAGTCTGAAGTGTTCGGCGGGCTCGGCGTATTGATCTGATCCGCCGTATGCGATAGCGACGTGCGCCCCGCGCGCGGTTTAGCCGGCGCGCCGTTTAGTGCCGCTCTTGTCGCTTGCCTCGCGCTTTGCGGAAGGCATCGACGATACGACGTTGCCCGCGGACCCCGCACGCGACGAAACAATGTTGCGCGCGATGATATTCGTGATCTCGGCATCTGCCTGCGCCCCGTATTCGGCAAACACATCCGTGCGATACGACGTGTTCATGGCCGCGCCGAGTTGAGGGCCCGTGTTCTTGCGCGTATCTACTTCGACTTCCATCGACAGACCGATACGCAGCGGATGCGCTTCGAGTTCCTTCTGATCGAGCTGGATGCGCGCGGGCAGCCGCTGCACGATTTTGATCCAGTTGCCCGTCGCATTCTGCGCGGGCAAGGTTGCGAACGCACTGCCCGTACCCGCCGAGAAACCGACCACACGGCCGTGGTACTCCACCTTGCCGCCATACACATCGGCCGTCAGCGCGACGGGTTGACCAATGCGCATGTTGCGCAACTGGCTTTCTTTATAGTTCGCATCGACCCACACGCCGTCGAGCGGCACGATCGCCATCAGCGGCGTGCCCGGCGACACGCGCTGGCCGACCTGTACCGAACGTTTCGCGACGTAGCCGGTGACAGGCGCGGGTAACGTGTTGCGCGCATACGCGAGATACGCATCGCGCACTTTCGACGCGGCGGCCTGCACGTTCGGGTGCTGTTCGATCGTCGTGCGGTCGGTCAGCGCCCGGTTGGCTTCCGCCTGTTGACGCGCGGCGTCGAGCGCGGCCTGTGCGGCCGTCACCGTGTCGCGGGCGTGCGCGATATCTTCAGCCGACACGGCGCCGGTGTCGGCGACGGCCTGGCGGCGGCGCAGATCGTCCCGTGCGCGGGCCAGATCGGACTGTTTCTGCGCGACGTTCGCGGCGTAGAAATCGTTGTTCACGTAGAGGCTGCTCACCTGCCGCACAGTCTGCCCCAGGGTCGCTTCCGCGTTGCCGAGCGCGACTTTTGCGTCGGCGTTGTCGAGCGTGACGACGGAGTCGCCTGCCTTCACGATCTGGGTATCGTCTGCATTTACCGCGACGACCGTGCCCGTCACCTGCGGAGTCAGTTGTACGAGATTGCCGCTGACGTAGGCGTCGTCAGTTGATTCGTAATAGCGCGCATAGGTCATGTAGTACGTGCCATAGGCCACCGCCGACACGACGACAGCCACGCCGAGCAGCGCAAGCAGCAGCTTGCGCTTGCGTGTGCTGGGTGCGTTTTCAACTGAAGCCTTCGCCGGTGCTGCGTCATGTTTCGCACCCGCCGCGTGGGCCTCCCGGTGCTCCGTTGTGTCAATTTCGCTCACTTCTATTCTCCAGGCAGATTCGGTGGATGACGGCTCAGCGCGCGGCGACGTCCCGCGGGTTGGATGAGGACGTGGCGGCGCGCGGCGCTGCCGCGGAGTCTGCATTCGACGCATCGGCGAAACCGCCGCCCAGCGCGGAGGCCAGTGCGATCTGCTGATCGCGGCGATTCATGCGCAAATTCGCAACGGCCTGATCGGCGGAAAGCGCGTTGACGTCGGCGTTCAACACTGTCAGTTGATTCGTGAGGCCGGCTTTGTACTGTACGAGCGCCAGTTCGTCGGCTTTGCGGGCGGCGTCCTGCGCGGCCTGCGCATCGACAAGCTGTGCATCCGTCGAGCGCACGTCCGTGAGCTGCATGGCGACTTCACTCAGCGCGCTCACGAGCGCCTGGTTGTAGGTCGCGATGGCGTAATCGAAGTCGGCGTAGCGGCCCTTCAGTTGTGCGCGCAGTTCGCCCGCATCGAAGATGGGCAGGTGGATCGCAGGTCCGACCGATGCCGTTCGGCTAGCCGCCGTGAGAAAGCGGCCGAAGCCGAAAGCGTCGAGTCCGATTGCGGCACTCAGATTGATGTCCGGATAGAACTCGGCCTTCGCTTCCTTCACATCGTGCGCCAACGCATCGACACGCCAGCGCGCGGCCACGATTTCCGGGCGGCGACTCACGAGATCGGCAGGCAGGTTGTCGGGCAAGCGCACCTCGTCGCCCGTGCCGAGCATTGGGCGCGTGATCTGCAAACCACGGTCGGGTCCCTCGCCGAGCAGCGCGGCGATCTGATAGCGCGTCGTGAGAATCTGTCCGTCGAGCGATTTCAGGGAGGCACGGCTCGTTGCGAGATTGGCTTGCGCGGTCTTGCGCTCGACCTCCGTATCCAGACCTGTTGTAATCCGGCCCGCCGTAATGCGGTCGATCCGCTCGCGCTGCGAGATTTCCTCCTGCGCGATATCGCGCAGCACATACAGACGCGCAAGCTGGTTGTACGTGCGGGCAATCGACGTCGTCAGCGTAAGCTTGACGACTTCCGCGTCGGCCTGGCTCGCCTGAAGCTGCGAGATTGCCGCCTTCAGTGCTTCGCGGTTCTTGCCCCACAGATCGAGATCGTAGGAAGCACCCAGCACACCCCTGTTTTCCGTCTGCCATGAGCCGCCGAACGGAGGCGGCACGAAGGTTGTATTCGAGAACTGCTGGCGCGTGAGCGAATAGCTTGCGTCGACGCGCGGCATCGTGCTCGCCTTCGCCGTTTCGCTGTATGCCGAGGCAGCCGCAACGCGGGCGCGCGCCTGGTCGAGCGTCGGGCTGCTCTTCAACGCCTCGTCGATCAGCGCCTTCAGTTGTGCATCGCCGAACTGCTCGGCCCAGTTGACAGCGGGCCAATGACCTTGTTCGGCGGGAAGACTTTGCTGCGTCGCGAACTGCTGTGGCTCGGCCGTTTTCGCGTTGCCGTGGATTCCGGCATAGTTCACGCACGCCGGGAGCACGGCCGCGAACATCACCGACACACCCAGTTTCAGTGCGCCTGACGTGCGCTGCCTGGTGTTTGACCGAATGCTCGTTCTCTGGCTCATCAGATTGTTGAGTGAAAAGTTCTGCGTTGAAAAGCATGGGGCACATCCAGCGCGACCTCGGCGACGCGCGGCGCAATTTGAACGCTGACAGTCCCGACGAATTGGCTCCGCGAGGTCACGGAAAATATCCCGCGCAAGCGCAAACAGCGTCTTGATACCTGTCCATGGATTCCTTAAGCACCGGCGTACCTGCTCGCTACGCCCCGCGCCCAAGACACACCATGTGCAGAAGTGCTCACAGTTGTTGGTCAGCAATTGATATTGGTCTTCGCCGAGGCGAGACCGGGCCCTCTCCACAGCATCCATGCCGGTATATATCGCGTCCGGTTCGGGCTGAATTTTTATACCTTTTCCCGCTGCAAAGTCGCGCAACGGAATATATTCAATGGGGTGTCGTTTCGCGGAATCGTGAAAACCCCCGTAGTGAATTACCCGCCCATTTCCCGCGTAAATTCCATGGTGTGTGTAGCCTTCCCGCTCACTAACAAGATGGGCGCCGACTTCGATAGCGCGTTTTTCGCGAGCCAACGCCGGCGAAGTTGCGAGACGGTCAATATCTGAAGTTTCCATGGCGAACCACCAATGTCGTGACTGCGACGAATTCAGAAAGGTCGCGATTTGGCAGCCAGGTAACTGACTTCAGATAACGCCGCTGAACGAGAGTGCGATGGCAAGTCCGACGATGATCGCGGATCCCATGATCCAGCCAACTAGCACTAACGGAGGTCCGAGACGAAACATGGTGCTCTCCACTAACGACCTCGACGACCCGCCAACTCAGTCGAGTCACCGCGCTGCCATGTTGGAATCATAGGTGCCGACTCCCTGCCCTGGTAGATACGTATCAGGACACTCACCGTTTCCGCGACGGCACCAGTAGGCGCCAACACGTCACCGCTCCCGAAGGCAGCGAGGTGAGCAAACGCTACGCCGGGCCGGGTGCTTGCCGCTCCTCGCAGCGGATTTATTGGTGCAAAAGGGGCAACACCATGAGCCCATTTGCGCGTCTACCGCGCTACTCCGTGTCGACCTACGATACCTTCACGCGGCGCAGTGCCGCTACGCGTCCGCCAGGTGCGGGTATCGGCCGTCATCGCCAGGAGAAGTCCATGACGCAGCGTATCAACTACATCCGGCAATCGCCGGAACTCTTCAAGAAGTCTCTTGAAGACCGTTATCACCGTCCCGCGTGCGGGCTCCGTTATCTGGAATGCAAACCATGTTTCGCCTGAAGAACACCGCAATCGCAATCCTCGCCGTCGCAGGCATGTCTGTCGGCCTGGCTCGTGCCGCGGCTCCCGAAGCCGTCGTCGCCCCTCTGTTCGCCAAGGAACTCAGCGACTATCCGGGCAAGGAAGCCCTGATGATCACCGTGACCTATCCGCCGGGTTCCGTCGATCCGGTCCACCGGCATCATGCGCACGCCTTTATTTATGTGCTGGAAGGTTCAATCGTGATGCAGGTCAAGGGCGGCAAGGAAGTTACGTTGACGCCCGGACAGACCTTCTATGAAGGCCCGAACGATGTTCATACGGTCGGCCGCAATGCAAGCCAGACCGAACCTGCGAAGTTCATTGTGCTTCTTTTGAAAGACAAGGGCGCGCCGGTTCTCGTACCGGAGAAGTAAGCATCTGTGCAGCGACGCTTTGGTCCTGCTTTAAATGAAGATCATTCATGCTCCTCTTATTCGCCTCGCCACCCTCTCCAGGAGTTCCACCATGAAGACCAAACTTGTCGCCGCACTGCTCACCGCGCTCTGCGCATCTCTCGCCACGCCTGCATTCGCCAGCGGCTACGGTCCGGCGCCTTTCTACCGGCCCGCGGTCGGCGCACCGACATCGCAGCGCGGTCAAAGCGCCGAAGCAGCCACTGCCGAACGCGACGGCGCGGCCGATATGCAGCATAGCCGCGGCGGCGTGCCCGCCGGGACGTCTCAAACCGGCAGCCATGCAGCTGCGACGGAGCGCGGTGACCTCTACATGCATCGCTGATCGCACTCGATTTTCGTTGCACAGTACCGCATGACGCGTTAACCAAAAGCAGGCCCTATTCATTTTCGAGTCCGTATCACGAACCCGCGGATGGATTCTCACGGGCAGGTACGAGTGCCGCGGCGGGCCTGGTGGGCCGTCCAACTTTTCCCGGTCATCGATCGCCTGGCCGGGCGGTGGTGGCTGCGGACAATATTGCAAAGATGTTCACCCGACGACCGGTATCGCTCAGTTGTTTAGTAACTGGACCAACTACGTTTCTGTAAGCCGGATCAATACATAGCGGGAACAGTCGCGACAATAGAGCCCTGCAATGAGTGAAGGGTGTACCTCGTGGGGAGACGGCGTGGCGAGGGTAGGACTCCAACGGTGCCAGGAACGGTCCAGTCTGAAATGCAAATGCCCCGTTGCTGGAACATGGCGATATTAGACGCTCCCGAAATGTGGGTTTAACCACATGGCCAAGGCGCTGACGATATCCCGGAGATTGGGCAGCATACGGCATCGTGAATGATCACCGCGTAATGAAGCAGGTATCGGTTGTCGTGAGTTCAGTACTTGTCGTCGAATTCGCAATTTTCTAACGGAAGGCAATAATCATGTCGCAGAAGATCCTGATAGTAGGTGCCGGCTTCGCCGGGGTATGGGGTGCGCTGGGCGCCGCTCGCGTACTCGATGGCGCGGGTGTAACGGCAAGTGACGTTGAAATCACACTGATCTCGCCGAAGCCGGAGTTGCAGGTCCGGCCGCGGCTTTACGAAACCGAACCGCACCGTATGGCTGCTCCGCTGCTGCCGCTGCTCGAGGCCGTTGGCGTGAATTTTCTCGAGGGCATTGTTGAAGAGATTTCCGCTCATGACAAGACCGTGACCGTGGTGGCCGCAGATGGCCAACAGCGCAAGCTCGCGTACGACCGGCTGCTGTTGACAAGCGGCAGCAAACTGAATCGGCCATCGATTCCGGGGCTTGCAGAGCACGCTTTCTCTGTCGATCGCATCGAGGACGCCGTCGTACTCGAACGCCACCTGGAAGAGTTGGCGAAACAGCCGGATTCGCCTGCGCGCAACACGGTTGCAGTAGTGGGATGTGGCTTTACGGGTATCGAGGTCGCAACTGAATTGCCTGCGCGAATGCGCGAGATATTTGGCCCGGATGCCGCTATCAAGGTTGTCGTGGTCGGCTCTCAGCCTGAGATTGGTCCCGATCTCGGCCCTAATCCTCGCCCGTTCGTATCTGAAGCATTCGACTCGCTGGGTGTCGAGGCCGTACTTGGATCTGGCGTTGTGTCGGTGGATGCGGGCGGGGTTCGCACTGCGTCAGGCGCGCATATCGAAGCCAAAACGGTGATCTGGGCCGGCGGCATGCGTGCCAGTTCACTGGCCGCGCAAGTTTCCTCGCGACTTGATCCGCTCGGACGTGTCGAGGTGGCATTGGATCTTCGCGTGCCAGAGGCACCTGAGGTGTTTGTCGCGGGTGATGTGGCGCGAGCGCGGTGCGACGATGACGGGCGCTACGCATTGATGTCCTGTCAGCACGCTATCGTGATGGGGAAATTCGGCGGACACAACGTAGCCGCGGATCTGCTCGGTGTCCCGACCCTGCAATATACGCAACCGTTCTATGCCACTTGCGTCGATCTTGGCGAATGGGGCGCTATCTATTCGGAAGGCTGGGACCGGCAGATCCAACTGACACACACGGAAGGCAAGGCGCGTAAGCAGATCATCAATACGCAGTGGATCTACCCGCCAGCACCGAATCGTACCGAGGCATTGGCAGCGGGTAACCCGCAAGCGTCCTACGGCTGACCTTCGGTCACCGCCTACGCTGTTGCGGTGACAGGCGCGGATCCTCCACCTGCGGCAGCGGCGATGCATGTCTTCAACAGACAACCGCACGCTGCTGCCGCCCGAAGTGCGTTCACCTGAACCGCCAGTCTATTACGTGGCACGTGGCGCCATTCGTACGAACCTGCTATGCAACGCCAGGCGAACGGAGAGAAATATAGAACCAGAGTGTGATTGCAACTGCATAACGTGTGTCCTGCATTGATTCATCAGGCGATGTTCCCAACTCCTTCCTCTACTTTTCCTTCATGCAGTCCTTCCTGGCCCTCGAGTCACGAGAGCGACCTGGCTGTCTCCACGGCGAGCGCGGGGGGCGCAGCGTACTCAAGCCGTTCAGTGGCCTTCTCACGAACGCGAATGACGCGGCTTGCATCTGATACGCAAGTACCTGGCGACGACTTCTTTTCACCAGCAAAACGAGCCGTTCGTTGAATGTTTTTTCTCCCGCCGTGGCGTCGATGTCGATGCCGCATCTGGCGTCGGTGCAACACGCACGACCGGCGCGGCTGGCGCTTGTCGCGGCGCAGCGCCGGACGTGTCGGTGGGAGCGCGTGTGTTGGCGGAAGCATCCACGTCTGCAAATGTCGAAGTCGCGCATGCGTTGCATCCATAGCCATGCAACGCTGGAACCCAATCATGCAAAAGGGACCCTGCAGCACTACCTGAGGATCTACAAATTAGTTGGAAGAAGCACCTGGAACGCACGTGACGGCAGCAGGGACGCCACAGTGCACGCGGACCCGGGTCGCATTGGATTTCTTTTTGGGGTAGCAAAATGAATCAATCGGACACATCGGAACACTGCTTTCGCCTCGATTTGCCGAATCGCGCTGACGCGCTGTCCACCAGCGTCGCCGCGAGCTATGTGGGCATCATGGCATTCATGGCGGTAGCGAGCGAGGGGAGTTTCGCCAAGGCCGGCGAACGGCTGGGCGTGGGCAGATCGGCCGTGAGCCGGAACGTCCAGAAACTGGAAACGCAGTTGAGTACGCGGCTATTTCTGCGCACCACGCGCACCACACAACTGACACGCGAAGGCCAGCGGTTCTTCGAGAACTGTCACCAGGGCGTCACGCACATCGTGAAAGCCGTGAACGACATGCTGGAGCTTCGCCAGGGACCCCCTCGCGGCCTGATCCGTATCAGCTCGGCAGTGGGCTTCGGCAGGAAGGTGGTGGCGCCGCTGCTGGATAAATTCATGAAGGCCTACCCCGATATCGCCGTCGATCTGCTGCTCGACGACCGGCCGACAGACTTTGCCTCCGAGCAGATCG
This sequence comes from uncultured beta proteobacterium, assembly GCA_963738755.1. Classification (GTDB taxonomy): domain Bacteria; phylum Pseudomonadota; class Gammaproteobacteria; order Burkholderiales; family Burkholderiaceae; genus Paraburkholderia. The sequence continues at coordinate 98,684 of CAVTXZ010000016.1, read as the reverse complement.
ACGTGGCGTTCCGCAATGGCCGCATCGAGGATTCCAGCATCATCGCCAAGCAGCTGATTCCGATGCAGATGGCGCTTTGCGCCGCACCGTCCTACGTGAGAGCACACGGGCTGCCGCGCACCCCGGAAGAGCTGTGCGAGCATGAATGCATCAACTTCCGCTTCTCCAGCGGTCGGGTGTTCGATTGGGAGTTCAAGATCGACGGCCAGGTACGGAAATACCTGCCGACGGCCCGTCTCACGCTGAACGATGCCGACCTGGTCCTGCGCGCGGTGCTGCAAGGCTCCGGCATTGCGCAGATGGCCGGCTATCAGATCTGCGATCACATTGCGGCCAATGAGCTCGTCGTGGCACTGGCCGGGCACGCGCCCGACGATCGCGGGCACTACATCTGTTATCTGAACCGGCAGCACTTGCCGACGCGTATTCGTGTCTTCATCGACTTTATGACCGAGCAGATCCGCGCACTCGATCTGAATTGCCTGACCCGGTTCAACGCCAATGCATCCGGGACGTCGACAAAGGAGATGGCTGCATGAATCTGGTTTCGTGGCTCTGCGCGGCCGGCGCGATTATTCTCTGGGCGTCGTTCGCGACGCTGGTCTCTTACGCGCCGCACGTGCCTCCTCTCTTACTGACAGGCGTGGCGCTGTCGTTGGGGAGCCTGATGTGCCTCGTGCGCGCTCGCGAATGGCGCGTGCCTTTGCGGACGATGGCGTTCGGCACCGTTTGCCTGTTCGTGTACCACGTCAGCCTGGTGATGGCATTCCGGCTGGCTCCCATCGCCGAAGCGAACCTGATCAACTACCTGTGGCCCCTGCTGCTGGTCCTGCTCGGTACTTCAATGCGGAGAGGCACTGATTGCGCGGCAAAGATTGCCGGCGCGATGCTTGGCTTCGGCGGCTGCGCTGTCGCGATCGCTTCCTCCTCGGGCAGTCTTGCGTTCAGCATGACGCATTGCGTGGGCTATGCGATGGCTTTGCTGGCGGCTATTGTCTGGGCCGTATATTCGCTTGGCGCCAGATGGCTGCCGCCGTTTTCGTCGTGGGCGGTCGGTGGATTCTGCCTGGGCGCCGGGCTGCTGGCGATCGCCAGTCATCTGCTACTTGAGCCCCGCTTCACGCCATCCGGCAGCGACTGGATGTGGATGACCGTGATTGGCCTTGGTCCACTCGGCATTTCATTCATGCTGTGGGATCGCGCGTTGAGGCATGGCAATTCTTCCCAGATCGGTATCCTGGCATACAGCACACCGGTGCTGTCGATGCTGGGCCTGGCGCTTGCAGGAAAGGTCACGGATCGCGACTGGTCGACGATCTTCCTTGCGTGCACATTGATTGTGGCAGGCGTAGCAGTTGCTTCGCTGGGACCGGTTGTGCTGCGCCAGCGTCCATTGGTGCAAAAATGGAAACGCTGAGTCGAGCCTGTCGGTGCCTCATGGCGGACTCCGAAGTAGCAGGTAGCGTGGAAGCAGCAACGGTGCCCAATTCAATGTATCGGATTTGCATCGAAGAATCGAACCGGCTAATCGATCGATGCGCTTTGAGAAGAACTCAAAGCAAAAAATAGAGCAGTAAACCCCGTCTTCTTCTGACTTTAGAAGATCGCGTCATTGCTAATCTTATGAGTGTGACGAGTCGATGGAAATGCACATTTCGCACAGTTGAATGTGTCCGGAGAGAGGCATTTGATTGTCCAATAATGAGCATCGATATCGCCGATCACGCAATTCCGATCAACTACATTGGAGAACTCTATGAACGTGATGCCGCCGTTGTCATCGTTTGACGCAAACTTCGTCAATCGGGAAGCGAAGTTGGCACAACAGAAGTATTTGGCAGCTGGGAAAAGCGGGCAACCGTCAGCCGATGCCGGAACAGCTGCGAATGTGATCAAGGATGCGCAGAGTGCATCAGCGCACGACGCTCAAGTGAATGCCGACGTGGCGAAAGCGAATGCGGCTGCCGTCGACCATTTCGCAAAACTTGGGATGACACTAACGTCGACGTCATTCTCGTCGCTCTACAAAAATGAGGTCCTGGCCGCAACAGATCAAAACAGCGACGGCCAGATTTCGGCATCCGAACTTGAACAGCAGGTGGTTGCAGGCGGCGGGACGAATGCTCAGGCGGACTCGTTGTACAAAGCGATGGATGAGAACGGGGATGGTTCCGTTTCTGCGCAGGAATTCGCAGATAGCCTGCCAAATCCTTTTGCTACTGCCGACTTCATGCAGCTGATGAAAACGAGTATCGAACAATTTCAGAAGCAGGCGAACCCGAACGGAAGTATCGTAGTGGATCGTTCTGAAAGCAAACCGGTTCCGGTGGACGCAGGTCTCGTGCTTGGCAGTCTGGCGATGGAACTGGATTCCGGCAGCCAGGCATCAACCTCTGGCAGTAATCAATCGAACGGCGGCAACCGGGTGTCCTGAATACGAAAGGCACCGCCCTGCGGTGCCCGACGAATTTTAGCGGCCGGCGCTCTGGCCGCCATCGACGTGCAGGATTTCTCCCGTGATGAACGGTGCGGAATCGAGGAACAGAACCGCGTCGGCGAGATCGCTCATCTCGCCCATGCGCCCGAGCGGATGGAATTCACCCAGCGCTTCATGGGTTTCCGGCGCGTGCATCGGCGTCTTGATGATGCCCGGCGCGACGGCATTCACGCGAATACCCCGCTTCGCGTATTCGATCGCCAACGACTTCGTGGCGGCGTTCAGACCACCCTTTGTCAGGGCGGCCAGTACCGAATGCACGCCGCTGATCGCCTGATCGACGACGCTGGCGGTCACGCTAACCACATGGCCGCTCGACTGCTTTTCCATTTCGGCGATGGCGAGTTGCGTGATGTAAAAAAATCCCGAAAGATTCACGTTGACCACAGCAGCGTAGTCTTCCGCGGTGTGTTCGGTGAAAGGCTTGCCGATGTAAATGCCGGCGTTGTTCACCAGCGTGTCGATCCGGCCAAACTTCGCGATGCATTCGGAAATGACCCGTTGGGCAGTTGCCGGATCGCCGATATCACCCGCTACCGTCAGGATGTTCGGATCGTCGGAAGGCTTGATCGAACGCGAGGTCGCAACAATGCGATAGTCGAGCTTGCGAAATGCCCTGACGACTTCGGCGCCAATGCCTTGCGATGCGCCGGTAACGACCACAACTTTTTGTGACGTGCTCATGCATTTCCCTGAGGATTCTTGTTCGGCTTCTCAACGCCGATCGGGCCGACGGCTCCGATCGACGCAAATGTAGACGCGTTGATTCAGGTTTCGCATCAAACCTGCAATTGACCTGCAATCAACCCTTTTTGGCCTGCGCCAGCCACTGGTCGAGACTGACGCGGCCGATCCGCGCGTCGCCGAGCGGCACGAGCGACTGTTCCTCGACACGGCCGCCGTAGTACCGCGCATCGCGATCCATCACCACCGGGCGCGCGTCGCCTACCGATTTCAGATAACGCGAGACGATCTCCGCGAAGGGCGCGCGGTCTGGGCCGGCGATGTCGACCCTGCCGTTCAGCGGCGCGGCGAGCGCGACCTGCGCGAGGATCGCCGCGACATCGTCTGCGGCGATCGGCTGAAACAGTCCGTCGCCGATGCGCACCGTGCCGCCGTCCGTGCCGTAATCCGCGATACCGCCGATGAACTCCATGAACTGGGTCGCGCGCACGATCGTGTACGGCACGCCTGCCGCTTCGATCACCTCTTCCTGCGCAACCTTGGCAGTGAAATACGCGTTCTCCTGCGTGCGGTCGCAGCCGACGATCGATAGCGCGACGTGATGGCGCACCCCGGCGGCCACTTCGGCCTTGCCGAGGTTGCGCGCCGAGGTGCGGAAGAAGTCGAGCACCGCCTGCGGCTCCCATGACGGCGCGTTCGTCACATCCACGACGACGTCCGCGCCCGCGAGCGCGTTGCTCAGGCCGTCGCCCGTCACGGTGTTCACGCCGGTACGCGGCGACGCGGCGAGCGCCTCATGGCCCGCCTCGCTGAGCAGCGTGACGAGACGCGACCCGATCAGGCCCGAACCACCGATTACGACGATCTTCATGGCAGATTCTCCAGATGATAGGAAATGAATGCGCGGGGCGCAGTGGCACGTCGCGTGAAAGTGTTCGCCGCCGTCGCATCGCGTGAGGCTATTGTGGAAGAATCATGCTCTATCGAAAAGTGACAAGAACAGTCGAACTGACTAGTCCAAGTCGTTTCTGCTCCGCTTGCCCGCGAGACCGTCATGACCGTGCCGACGCCCGCATTGACCATCGAAATCGATCGGCAGCAGCAGTTGCCGATCTATCTGCAGATCTGCGAGCGTTTCAGGACCGCGATCGCCGCCGGGCATCTGCATCCCGGCGATCGCGTGCCCGCGCTGCGCAGCCTCGCCACGCAGCTGAACACGGCACGCGGCACGGTCGAGCTGGCCTACACGATCCTCGTCGACGAGGGCTACCTGCAGATGCGCGGCGCGGCGGGCACGTTCGTATCGCGGTCGCTGCCGGCATCGGTGATGCGCCCGTCGCGCGTGCAAGGGGCTCAGGACGCACACGACAGCCGAAGCACGACAGGAACCGGCACGCCGCAAACGCCAGGCGAAGCGCGCGCCGGTCAGTCGGCGACGCGCGAGCCGCCCATCGCCATGAGCGGCGAGCCGCTGCCGTTGCAACCGGGGCTGCCCGCGCTCGACGCGTTTCCGGGCAAGGTATGGAACAGGCTCGTTGCGCATCGCGCGCGCAGCGGCGAGCGGGCGATGTTCGCGTACCCGGACCCGGCCGGCTACCGGCCGCTGCGCGAACATATCGCCACCTATCTCGGGCTGTCGCGCGGCGTGACCTGCCTGCCGGAACAGGTATTCGTTACCGGCGGCTACCGTGCGACGCTCGAACTCGTGTTGCGCAGTCTCGCCCGCCCGAACGATCGCGTGTGGTTCGAGGATCCCGGGTATCTGCTCGCGCGCGGTTTTCTGGCCGAGACCGGCGTACAGCTCGTTCCGGTGCCGGTGGACGGCGAAGGGATCGACGTGGAGCGCGGCACACTGCTGGATGCGCAAGCGCGCTTCGCACTGGTCACGCCGTCACATCAGAGCCCGCTCGGGCACACGCTGTCGCTCGCAAGACGCATGGCTCTGCTGGACTGGGCAGAGAAAGCGTCCAGCTGGATCGTCGAGGACGACTACGACAGCGAGTTCCGTTATCTGGGCCGGCCATTGCCGGCTTTGAAGAGCCTCGACCGGTGCGATCGCGTGATCTATTGCGGCACGTTCAGCAAGGTCATGTTTCCCGGTTTGCGGCTGGCGTATGCGGTGGTGCCGGAGCGGGCCGTCGAGCGCGTCGGGCGGGTGGCGCGCAGCATGAACGCCGGAATGCCGACGCTCCTGCAGGCGGCCGTGGCGGATTTCATCGAGCAGGGGCATTTTGCGCGGCATCTGAAGCGGATGCGTGCGTTGTACAGCGAGCGGCGGATGCTGACTCGTGCACGCGTTAGAGCAGGCGTTTGGCGAACGGCTGATTGTCGATTTGCCGCCAGGTGGGATCCAGTTCGCGGCGCGGTTCGCCGAGGGCCCGGATGGGCCGGTCGACGATGTCGCCGTCGCCGCGCGCGCCCGCGGAGTTGGGCTCGCCGTGCTGCCGCTCTCGATCTGGTACGCAAATGCTCGCACGCGACGCACACCGCGCGGCCTCGTGATGGGCTTCGCCAACATCGCCGACGCGCATGAAGCGGGCCGTCTCGCACGAATGTTGCGCGAGTGTCTGGAGGGCTGACGACGTTGCGGCTTCACCGCTCAGTTGCCCGCAGACTTCGAACCGCGGCTGACCTCGCATGCACGGCGTCACGGCGCACACGTTGTGACGTGCGACCCACGGTAGCCGCACGGCTGCCGGGTTCGGTCGATCAGTTTGATGGCCGATCCGAACGAGGGGCGAGCGGTTCGACGAAGTGCATGCCTCGCGCCAGTAGCCCATTGCGGAAATAGAAACGTTGCGCCAGCGGCATGTGCAGGCCCGTGTCGAGCACGAATTGCGCGCAGCCGGCTTCGCGCGCAATCTGCCGCACCGCGTCGAGCAGTTGCGCGCCGATGCCGCCACTCTGCAGCGTGTCGTCGACAACCAGATCGTCGACATAAACGAAGCGGCCATACAGCAGATTGGTCAATGTGCGATAACCGGCGAGACCAACGATGCGATCCGCTTCGAACGCGGCGAGCAGGCGATAGCCTTCGGCGTGCTGCCTCGCGATTTGAGCGGCAAACGAGCCTGCATCTGTCAGATGCGGGCGCAACTGACGCATGACATTGAATGCTGGCAACAGCGAATCGGACGTGTCGAGGTGACTGAAGCGAAGTGAGATAGCCATGTGCGGCTCCGCAAGGAACAGCGCTCACGATACCTAGCGCCCGGCCTGGTTGAAAGGGCCAAGAAAAGGCAAATGGACCGAGCCATGATGTACATGGATCAACACGACAAGCGCGCGGCTCTCGAATGCCTTATGCACGCCACGCGTGATCGCGCTGATTGCCAGCTTGCCGAATACGAAGACGACATCGCCAACCACCTCATTTGCCCGCCTCCTTTGGATAACACGATTCTTTGTAGTTACTGCCCCCACAAGCAATCATCTTCGCCACCACCTGACCAATCCCAGAGGCAGACCTGTTCAGATATTCCGTGTGCGCGCTGTACGGGTTCTCCAACAAAAACAGGTACGACCAGTCATTCGAAACCAGAACATCCGAGAAGTTGATGTTGTCGACAGATCCGCACGTTTGACCATCGCCACAGTTGGATGAGCGCAGCGTGTATGAAAACAGGTCGTTGGGGTCCGAAAACGCAACGACCCACTTTGGCACGATCACGGCCAGTCCCTTGCGCTTATCGCTCTGTGTGCGAAAGGCTGCAGTGGGCACCCCGCCTTTCGACGAAAGGCTAAGAACATCGATTACAGGGCTCACCCCGGGGGCAACATTCATAGAAGCTGCCTTGCGCGCAGTTTCGGAGGCCAGATTAGGATTCGAGGTCCCTCCTGGCGCCGCATCTGCAAGCGACAAAATCGGCATCTGATTCGCCGCCATAAACACCTCAATTGGGCGGTTTAGCGCCTCTGCCAGACCACCGAGATTGCGCGTCTTGCAAGAAGTCGTCGCGTTTTCCAAGGTGTCGTACAGCATCTTGCTGCCTAGACTCTCTGTCAGGAACACGAGTGGTGTCCCAGTCCTATTACCCGGCACCATGGCCACCGCCGCTTGCTCGCCGCACAAGCTATCCTGATTGCCAAATAGAACCCAGCTAACTCCCCGACGGATTGCGGTCTGGATTTTTTGCTTACCCGCATCGCCTGCGTAGTAAACAGCATCAGCCAGACAGTTATCCAGCATCGTCTCTTTGAGGAACCGATTTGCCCAGACACGCTTGCCCGTCGTTGCTGTCCCGGCACTACTACACGATGCATTTCCGGCGCTGACATCGAAGCAAAGTGCTGCCTTGGCATCGTCCGTTATCGGGCTCCACAAGATCGAGAAGGTATTTACCGTATAGCCGAATCCCGACATATGTTTAACGTAGAGCTTTGCGGCACGCGAAGTCTCGTCAGGAGACGATGCATCCGTCAGCAGCACAGGCGGGTCGCTGTCGTCCTCCAGTTTCATGTTGAGCGCCTCGGCAAGCTCCTGATTTGTCTTCGTCACCCAGTCCTCTTTGTGGGTGCACATTCCATGCACCAGAATCACGTCAACGCTGCTTGTTGTTTCCGATATCGTGAGAGCGTCGTAAATCCCCGGAAAGTCCGACGCCTCCGGATTGAATATGGGCGTTCGATACGGTGCAGCACATGCGGCTAACTGAATACACATGCATACAATCGCAATTATTGAAATGCGGCGAAGTTCCATAACGCCCCCTGTCTGGCGGCCCATCACTCGACGCGACTGCGCTCAAGCGCGAAGACGCATTTCCGCTTGTCGGCTTTCTTCCGGTTTCAACTCAAGAGTAGTGCTGCATCGTTGCAATGACATCGATACAGATGTGACGTAGTCTTTAATTTGACCCGCGCATCGCTCTCGCTGTTCAGACTCGAGTTGCAGGCGAATCTTCATCATCCGATTGACGGCCTTCTGTCCGCTAAGGCGCCAGCCAACAGTTATCGACTCCGGCATCTGCATCCGGTAAGAAGGCGATTACACGATGAGAGGTAATACGTGGCAGGATTCGCGTAGCGTTATGACTCGCTGTAGCCCCGTCTCGTCCATCGCGTACAGGGATCGACGACACTCCTTGTTCTGGCTTCCGAAAGAAACGGGAACGCGACGATCCGCCCGACAGTTTGGTCGGAGATTTATTCATAACTTGTACCCTCGGAGGCACGCGCATGAATTTACTCTGGATCAGTAGTCATGCTGCGTACAACGGTCATTTTGACCCGCGTGACCCGTACGGTAGGTCACTTATGCAGGCTTAAACAACCACATAGGCCGACACAATGTGCACTGGCGCACATTGAAAGAGAACTTCGGAAAGCATGCCGGATCGGAATAGTCTTCAGCTACGGCACACGCGAAGCCGGTCATCTCGGAGCGTTCTCGTGATCTGTTGGCCCAACTTCAAGATGTAAGCGTTTCGCTAAGAAAATGTCGTAGATCCTCTCCGCCCTTGCGGAGCCATCAACCGTGAACTAACGTTGTTCGACCGAACCGGTGCGCTGCTAATGAAGGAAACGAGAAATGACCAGAGGATATGCGGATGCTTCGATCGGAGGGTTGTGTAGTGCCGCCGCTACCATCCTTTCACTAAGCGTTGCTTTTTGGCAGTCTGGGCTTTCGCGGGAAATTCAAACACTCCATGGCAACGGTATGACCATATCTTGGTATCTGTAGCATTCGTTTCCTATTTCTTCCTCGCGGTTACACGTTTCCTTGCGACGGCGCCCCGTGAGAAAATACCACCGCGCACGCGTGATCTGCCGCATTCGCGCTGTGCCGCGACAGAACACTTGCCAATGCTGTCGTTCTACATCATGCCTGATGAGCGTGCATCTTCGTCGCCTCGAAAAATGGCGCCGATACCTCAGACCGTGCCATGTGGTGAGCGCCGCGTCGTTGCGCGGACCGAGCACTCACGAGCGTGAAAGGCGGTGTTGTGCGTCGCTAACGATTCGGGCGTTTGAGCGACCGCTTCCGAAGTACAAACGGCCGTTCTTTCTTCTGTTTCATGGGTCGGTCGGCCATTGCTGACAAGCTCAGGGCTGACGCATGGTTGACTGAAGGGAACAATTGAATTTCCACAGGCCATGATGCTTTCGCGTCGAAACTCGCCCAGAATCGGATGCATCCCGACGGTCGCTAGCAGCCCTTGATGGACGAACGTCGCACCAAAGGATGGCGGCGTCCGAGGTTCAATGGCGATTCATCCACCAGTTCGGAGAGTGCTCGGCCAATTCGGCTGTTCGAGCTTTTTTGAAAGTGGTCTTTTTGAATGGATGCTTTCGACAGGCTGTCAATTCGAAAGCAACTTCCAGGGGCGATGTTCTATACCTTGGTTAAACGCCAACGGAGCAAGAAAATGGGCAAGTTCAGCGATTACGAGTACAGGAATCTACCCGGCTTCGATATGAAGACCTTCGAGGGCGCGAACCAGGCCATCCCGATGAAGACACTTGTGATCCACTGCCTGGACCCTCGGGCAGTCGAAATCCCGCAGGCCGTCGCCGACCATTTTGGGGACGAGGTCTACCCTGGAGAAATCATCACCGACGAAAATGGCACCCGGGTTGGATCCACCCGGACGCTGTTTGCCGCGACCAACGCGGGTGGACGCGCCGCCTTCGCTCTGGCGTCTGTGGCGGCGATGGATTATCTATTTGACGTCAAAAAGGTCGTTGTAGTTCACCACTCGTTCTGCGGTACGACGACCCTGACGCCGGAGCTGATGGTCGAAGAGTTTCATGACCACCATCACGCTGATATCTCGACGTTGTTTGATCACGATAGCCTCGCCATCATGGATTTCGAGGAATCGCTTAACTATGACATCAAGCTGCTTCGATCGAGCCCGGCAGTGCCGAAGCACGTCAAGCTCTACGGCTTCTTCTACGAAATCAGTTCCGGCAAGTTGACCGAAGTGGTACGGGACATTCCTGCATAGATCGCGGTGTGAACGAGTGAATGCGGCGGCGCGACGGGTGCTTGACGAATAGCCTTTCGTCGACGGCTAAAGCTGGTGACATAGGCATGTCCGCGATGGCCCGCATGCGCAGCCATAGTCGGCAATGGAACGTCCATTTTCGTTAAGGATTATTCGATGCCTGCCCTCGTTCACATGGCTATGAGCGTGCGGTGGCGCGTGCGGGCAGGTGTCGAATAACTCCTAACGCGTACTGCCCGACGCGCCGGACGCGTGTTGACCCGTTGCAGTCAATCGACCCGCCCGGAACACTCAGCAAAACAACCCCAGTGGCAGATTCCCGAAAGCGAAAACGCGCAGATAAATCTGCGCGTCTCAATGTTATCCCCTCAACAGACCAAGGAAGTCTATGCACGACTCAATCAACGACACAAGGCTGCAATCAATCCGGTCAATTTATGCGCCGCCGAAAAACACAGGCTTCATTCCATCATTCGCGTCCGGGCGAATAGAGCCTTGAATTTTATGTCCCAAGTGGGAGACGGCGGTGCCGAATGAACGCAGTTGATGATGGCTGCCTGACGTTGAAGTGCCGTCAGCAACGCCACCAAGATCGGCCGCAGCGCCACTCCCTGGATTCACGCTGGTTTGAGCGACCTGAACATTGGTCGGAACGACCACTTCGGTCGATTGAGCAAAAGATGAGGCGGCCGGAATTGCAAGAGCAGCTACGACGATGAGCGATTGAACGAGTTTCATGATGCGTACCCCCAGACTTCGTTTGTCCGCAAACGCCCGTTTGCGTTTCAGTGCTTGCAGTCTAGGCTGGGAGTCGCTCGCAATTAAGTACTTGCAAAACAAAACAATGTTGTAGAAATAAGTACAAACCCTTGGGTCCAAACGTCACGCACGCAGCAGCTTGCGCTTATCCGGCGGCTGAGGGTTGTCGCCTGAAGCCATGGTGACGAAGAACGTGGTAGCCATCAGCGTAAAGGAGAAGGACACCCATCGATCAACCCGACGGGTCCAGGCGTTGGTGTTCATGCCGTACTCTTCGGTGCCTGAATCATCTTCCAGCCGTTGCCGGCCGGGTCGCGGAAACCGGCATCGACGCTGCCGAACCTGTCTACTGGCTCCTGGGTGAATTCCACGCCGCGTGCTTTCAGTTGGGCGTACATGACGCGACAGTCGGCCACGGAGAGAACCAGCGGCGGCATAGCCCCCTTGGCGACCATCGCGCGTAGGGTTTGCGCGGTAGCCTCATCGTGAATGGGCGGCCCGGGGGTGAACAGACCGAGCTGGAACGAGGGCTGCTCTGGATGTTGAACTGTGAGCCAGCGGTAGGGACCGTTCTGCACGTCGGTGTGGACACGGAATCCTAGTTTGTCGACGTAGAAAGTGAGCGCTTCGTCCTGGCTATCGACGTATAAACCCACCACATTGACACCTTGATTCATGACACCTCCTTGGTTGTTGGGTGGAATGTATCTTTGGCCGCGCGGCGGCGCTTCTCCGAAACTGCGGTGGTGAGGTCGGGGCGCTGCGCAGCCTTCAGGACGCAGGCGGGCACGCAGTCGAGTTGCGGCAAGTTGGCCTGGGTTTCGAGGCGCATGGCGCTGGGGCTTAGGCCCGTGATGTCGTGGAAAGTGCGACCGAAGGTGCCCAGGCTCTCCCAGCCGGTGGCGAAGGCGATGTCCGTGATGCTGAGTTCGGTGTCGCGCAGCAGCGTGGTGGCTTGCTCGATGCGCCGTGACAGCAGATAGCGGTGCGGTGGGACACCAAAGGCCCGCTTGAAGGAGCGCGCGAAATGGGCTTCGGAAACGCCACTAACCTTGGCCAGGCGCCGCACCGGCCAGGCCTCGTGCGAGGCGGCATCCATGTGGTCTTTGGCGCGTAGCAGGCGGCGCAGCAGGGCCGTAGTCTCCAATGCATCGGCGCCGACCGATGCTGCGGACGAGGCGATCATCGAGGTGTTATGGTTTTCGCGAGGGGCCATGATTTCCGGGAGAGCTGGCGCTATGCGGGTAGTTTAGGCTCAACCCCGGCACTCCCATAACCGTTGGTACCTAGCCTGATTGTCGACGACTCAGGCGCCGATGTCGAACGTCCCATTGGGGTCGCGCGCAGCCCGAGAGCTGCCAGGCCGATCGTAACGCCACTGGAGGCCCATAGCGGTCGAGCGGCGCTCCGAATTTGTCTTGCGGGAAGCAGCCGCCCGCTCGATGCAGGAGTTAGACGCCATGCCCAAGCTCTTGAGCGAGCCCGATGAGGATTCCTTCCGGGCCCCGGATGTAGCAGAGCCGAAACGTGCTTCCGTACTGGGCCACTTTGCCGACGAGTTCCGCGCCGCGTCTACCGAGACGGGCGAGCGTATCGTCGATGTCCTCCACGGTAAACATGACGCGTAGGTAACCAAGGGCGTTCACCGGGGTGCGACGGTGATCGGCGACCACAGGTGGCGCAAGGAATCGGGATATCTCGAGCCGGCTGTGACCGTCCGGCGTACGCATCATGGCAATTTCGACGCGCATGCCGAGCAATCCAGTGACGTCATCTGCCCAGTCTCCTTCGATTGGAGCACGCCCCTCGAGCTCAAGGCCAAGTTCGGTAAAAAACTCGATGGCGGCATCGATGTCTTCAACCACGATGCCGACGTTGTCCATACGCTTCACCGTCATGATGTCTCCTTGGCGCCTGGCTAAAGCGCCGATCGTAACGCTGCCGACCTGAGCTACCGCTCAAGCTCGGGGGTAGGTCATCATGTGCTTTAAGACCACAGATAAATCAAACGCACGAAACCGAAAATATAACTTCAAAAGAAGAAGTTCTCGCCCGCCCTATTCCCCTTTCTGCCGAGGTCAAGCACATGACAACGTGCACCGGGGTCGAGAGCAGAGTGCAGTCAAAAGCTACACGTTGTCCCAGTAAGGAGGGGATCCGATTGCATCGACAAGAAAAGCGGATACCTCGCGCACCTTTCGAGACCGCAGTCTGTTCTCGGCCGAGAGAATCTGAATGTATACCTCTTCGACGGACAAGGAGATATCCCAGTCAGTCAGCAAGCTCACAAGCTTCCGGTCTTTAAAGCTTGCCGGAGCGAACAACCAGCTTGGGAATAACACGATTCCACGTCCTGCCAAAGCAGCCGCCACCAATACCTCGGCATTGTTGCTTCGCAACGGACCGCTCACGTCCAGCGGCTTAAAAGTCTCTTTGGACGAGCGCCGGAAAAACCACCTCTGCGGTGCTTGCGTACCCTTGAACAAGAGGCAACTGTGCTGTAAGAGATCATCCGGGGTTTTCGGGGTGCCATGCAAACTCAGGTATTCAGGGCTCGCGGCAAGGAAGTATCGATGAGCACCCACGACCTTGCCTATCAGCCCCGAATCTATTAGTCGCCCTACACGTATCGTGATATCCACACCTTCCTGCACCGGATCAATGACGCTATCGGTGAGAGCGAGTTCTACCTCCAGGTCGGGATATTTGACTTGCAGCTCATTGACCAGATGGGCGATATGGAGCCTGCCAAGCCCCTGTGGCGCATTGATCTTTACTAGTCCCCGGATACCGGCGTCTCGATGAGCGAGCTGATCGGCAGCGTTATCCAGCAGTTCTACAGCCTCACGCACTTGCGAATAGTAGCGCTGCCCCTGTTCGGTGAGCTTTACGGCGCGCGTGCTTCTGTAAAAGAGTTGCTGTCCTAGTTCCCTTTCCAGAGACGCAATGAATCGTGACACCGACGAAGCCGGGACCTCGAAATGGCGGGCCGTGGCCAGAAAGCTCCCTGTCGTCGAGAGCATCAAAAAGTAACGTAAAGCCTGTACGTTCATGACTGACTCATAGCGAAGACGCGGCCCGTACCTCGGCGACGCGTAACGGACCTAACGGGCCGAATGGGCCGAATGGGCCTAACGGCAGCATAGCGTCAGCCTGCCCGAGGGCCCGATCGCTGGACTGCCCCGAACGCATCGCAGGCGGACCGCACGGCAAACCGACCAAAAATGCTGTTTCGACAAAGATGATTTGCCGCAATGGGCAATTGTTGCAGATATCGCATCCGGCTACCATCGACTCCACTGAAATCCTATTCGTCCGCTACCGCGCTTGCGATGAGGGAAGCAAAAAATCAGGAATGTCGAGGGCGCTCCGCTGACGGATTGACTCGTCGTTCTGGCTAACGAGCTTGCCTGCGCATGAGGCTTTTCGTTGCCACATTCAACGGACGCCACGGAGCCATCGGTCCAATCGGCGTCAAAGCCAAACAGTTATTTTTTTGGAGTAAAGCATGAGCACATCACAGAAGGTTGTCGTCGTTACCGGCGCATCGCAAGGCATTGGTGCCGACATCGTGAAGGCATTTCGCAAACTCGACTACCGCGTTGTTGCAACCTCGCGTTCGATTAAGCCGTCGGAAGATCCGAACATCCTGACGGTTGCCGGCGATATCGGTGATCCGGCGGTCGCCCAACGTGTCATCTCCGAAGGCGTCGCCAGGTTCGGCCGGATCGACACGCTGGTGAACAACGCCGGCATTTACATCGGCAAGCCTTTCACCGAAAACACCGCCGAAGACTACGCCGCTGTGATGAACGTGAATATGGCGGGCTTCTTTTACATCACGCAACTCGCCATTGCCGAAATGGAAAAGCATTCGAGCGGTCACGTGGTTAGCGTGACGGCCAGCATCGGTGACAATGCGATCAGCGGCATCTATTCGGTACTGGCAGCCCTGACGAAGGGTGGTGTGAACGCCGCCACGAAGTCTCTCGCGATTGAGTACGCGAAGAAAGGCATTCGCGTGAATGCCGTCGCACCAGGCGTCATCAAGACGCCGATGCACGCGCCGGAAACGCACGAAATGCTGGGTAGCTTCCATCCGCTCGGCCGTATCGGCGAGATGAGCGATATCTCGAATGCTGTCCTGTATCTTGATTCGGCATCGTTCGTCACGGGAGAGATCCTGCACATCGACGGCGGCCAGAGCGCCGGTCGTTAAGCATCACGATTTCGGACGCCGCTAGTAGGTGCCCTTTGCGACTAGCGCAAAGGGCACCACATGACATTTGATGCGCGGACGAACCGGAGTGCCCCAAACCCAATGTAGCAGTGGCAAAAAGCTAACCTGTACAGCGTTTCATCCCACTTCCGCAAGAGGTCGAGGACATGACCGCGAGTACCTACACCGAAGTCGCCGGCTCGCGTTTCTGCCGCTCGCGAATCAGGACGCCGGGAAAGGAAAGGTACTTCTTCAGCATCACGGCAGTGCTGGTGGACAGCACGGATAACGCCCATAACAACCCGGAAGGCAACTTCCGCGGCGGCTATCACCCGTAACCCGTACGGCGAGATCAATCGAGTGGTGCCGCTCAATGAAGGCGCCGCGCGCGCGGGTCCGAACGGCGGGTGTTATGGCGGCTGGACGCCACCGGCGCCAGTGTTCCATCACGTAGTTCGACTGCGGCAGCAGGACGATGCTCGCTGAATTCAAGCCGGGCATTCTTCAGCGTGTCCATAGGAAACGATATGCACACAACACCAAATCCGGCGGCGCACCAACCGTCCCTGGCGGTGCTGCTGGCAAGCAGCTTCGCCTTTATCATCGTCCAGCTGGACGTCACCATCGTCAACGTGGCGCTGCCCAGCATGGGCCTGGAGCTGGGTGCGGAGGTCAGCACCCTGCAGTGGGTGGTCGACGCCTACACGCTGGGCTTCGCCGCCTTTCTGCTGTCAGCCGGTGTGGTGGGCGAAAAATTCGGCTCCAAGCGCGCGTTCCTGAGCGGCTTTGGCCTGTTCACGCTGGCATCCATCGCCTGCGCCGCGGCACCGTCGGCTATGGTGCTGAACATGGCCCGCGCGATGCAGGGCGTTGGCGCGGCGCTGCTTGTGCCCAGCTCACTGTCCATCCTCAACTTTACCTATGCCCACGATAAAAAAATGCTGGCCAAGGCCATCGGCTGGTGGACGGCGGCCGGCGGTGTGTCGATCGCGGCCGGTCCCGTGATCGGCGGCCTGCTGTTGTCGACAGCGGGCTGGCGCAGCATCTTCTGGGTCAACGTGCCGATCTGCGTGGCCGGCTTCGCGCTGACGTATTACGTCGTGCCGCCCATGGTGAGCAGAGAACGGTCGCGCCACTTCGACCTGCCGGGCCAGCTGCTGTCCGTGCTCGCGCTGATCGGCTTCATTGGCGCGGTAATCGAGGTGCAGGCGCGGGGCCTTTCCAGCCTGGTGGTGCTAGGCGGCTTTGTGCTGGCCTTCGTGGCCGGCGCCGCCTTCCTGATGGTCGAGAGCCGCGTGCGGACGCCGATGCTGCCGCTGACACTGTTCCATAGCGTGCGTTTTTCGGGTGCCGTGGTGTTTGGCGTGCTCGGCAACTTCTGCTATTACGGCGTGATCTTCGTGCTCAGCTTCTATCTGCAAAAAGGGCGAGGCTATTCCGTGTTCGAAACCGGCCTTACCTTTTTGCCGCTGACGGGGACAGCGATCATCTCCAACATCGCCAGTGGGCGCGTGTCGGCGCGTACCGGCTTGCGCGTACCCATGGTGATGGGCAGCCTGATCGCTTGCACCGGCTACGCGCTGCTTGGCGCGTTCGGCATCTCGGACCACGCAACCTTCCTCGATATGCTGCCGGGCCTGGCGTTGATCCCCATCGGCATGGGACTGGCGGTGCCGGCGATGACGACGTCCATACTATCGAGCGTGGAACGCAACCTGGCGGGGACGGCGTCGGCCGTGCTGAACACGGCGCGCCAGGTGGGCGGCGCGACTGGCGTTGCCATCTTCGGCGCCATTGTTGCCAGCGGCACCCGCGTAGGCATCATAGGCGGCGTGCGCAGCGCATTGGCGATCTCTGCTGTGCTCTTGCTGGCGTCGTCCGCCATCGCGTTCTGGAGCCGGGCCGGTTTGGCGCCGGTGGCACAGGCCAGTTGAACCGACACTGTGGCCGGTGGCCAGCCGGGCGCCATATTCGCCCGGCCAAGGCCAGCGATTCCCGCCACGTATCTTGCCATTCTGACAACGCCGGTTGCCGTAGAGGAGGCTTTCTCGTTCCATCGTTATTGCGGAACGACATCAGTCTTGCCGCGCCAGTGTCCACTGCCAGCCGCTGAAGCGGCGCTCGAATGGCCGAGCGCCGATGCATGCGAGTGTTCGTAGATGGCCCGATGCCGAACCGCCGAGGTAACCGCGTTGATCGTTCTGCATCGGGCAGAGTTCGGCCCTGAACAGTCTGTCGAGCCGCAGTAGCAAGCGTCCGCGCGCCGCCGCAAACCGGACATTCGCAAATGCCGGCCACTCGTTTTCCCACTGTCGGAGAGATCAACTGAAACGCGAACAAAAACTTGTCTTGTGGCGCATGGGGAAATTGACCGGCTGCGCTTAATCCCTGACATCTCGAGACCCTCGTAAGCGGGGTGACGCTGCAACCAGATTCGCCCACGCACAAGCTTTTGTACGCAGTCACCCAAGTGTATCTATTCTGTCGCTCGTACGATCTGTCATCGGTCGCGTTGCACCGATCGCACACTCTTACGGAGCTTTAGAAAGCATGCTTTATGACCTGCCTGCCATCCAGAAAAATGTTCACTGGGGATATTTTGACGCGGCACTAGCGCCCGCGCTGATCGTCGAGAGCGGCGACTTCGTTCGCGCCGAAGCAATAACGCATCACGCAGGCGACGCCCCGGAGCTCATGATGGATGACAAGGTGCGCGCGCTCTACGAGACGATTCCCGAGTCCGATCGCCAACCCGGCGTGCATCTGATGACGGGACCGATCTTTGTGAAGGACGCGAAGCCCGGCGACCTGCTTGAGGTGCGTTATCTGCAAATGATTCCGCGCTTCAACTATGGCTCGAATCTCGCGGCGCACTGGGGTCATCTGTTCACCGACTTCGAGAAGGAACGCGTCACTATCTACGAACTCGATCAGGCATCGAATACGGCTCACGCGCTGTATGCGTATGACTACCCCGGCAAATATCTCGTGCCGGGCAAGCGCTCGGACATTCGCGACTGCTGCCGCGAAACCGCGCTCGAAGGCATTCGCGTGCCGGTGCGCCCTCATCTGGGCACGGCAGGCGTCGCGCCCGATGTGGCGGGCCGCGTGAGCACGGTGCCGCCGGGCGCGCATGGCGGCAATATAGATAACTGGCGCATCGGCGCGGGCTCTACCATGTATTACCCGGTCGCTGTGGACGGCGGCTTATTCTCGATCGGCGACCCACATGTATCGCAAGGCGATGGCGAGATCAGCGGCACCGCGATCGAGGCGTCGCTCAATGTGATGTTCCAGATCGTGCTGCGGCGCGACTTCACATTTCCCTCGCCGCTGCTGGAAACACCGGACTACTGGATCGTCCATGGCTTCGATGAAGACCTCGACATCGCGACCAAAAATGCTTCCCGCGATATGTTGTTGCTGCTCACCGAGCAGCAAGGCCTGTCGCGCGACGACGCGTATTCGCTAATGAGCGTCGCCGCGGATTTTTCCGTGACCCAAGTCGTGGATGGCCGTCAGGGCATTCACTGCAAGATCCCCCGCAGCATTTTTCCTCCGAAGAAAAAGCTTCGCGCGTGAGTTGTGCGTGCGCACTACAACGGCGCGTATACGCACAGTTGTAGTGCGGCGCGGTAGCAGTGCGTCTTCGCACCGTCGTAGCGCAGCGCCGCAGCGCTCACGGCGTTGTTATCAATGGCACGGACATTGCCTTTGAATCACTCGACTGACATTCGTCAGGAGTCCGGGAGCCTGGGTTGGAGTTACAGCGTTTCACCACCGAATCGTACGCCGGAGTAGATCGCCTGCGGGCATGGAACGAGGCGCTCGACGGGTTTGGCCTGCGTAGCGTCGCGCCTCAGACAGCCGCGCGTCACTTGCATGGAACCATCAAATCGCGCAAGTCGAGCAACGGTTTTGAGCTGATCGCGCTGGCCGCGTTCGCGCAAACCATCGAGCTCAAGGTCGACGGCGCCGACAGTATCGTGATCGTGCTGCATCTCGATGGCGCCGTGACGCTCGTCGCCGACGGTGTGGGCGCGCGGGTTGCCACCGGCGATATTGTTTATGCGTCGTCGCGCGAGCAAGCGTTCCTGTCGTTCACCTCCGACTTCCGTGCGTTCGTGATCCGCGTGCCCCGCGCTGCCATCAACGCACGCCTTCTTACATCGTTCTCACTGCGTGCCGGGCGTTTGCCGGGAGACGCCGGTATCGGTCACGTGTTCTCCGGCTTTCTGCGCTCAATTGCTGAAAGCGTGGAGACCTTGTCACTCGACGAATTGCGTCCCCTCGAACTCGCGCTCGCGGAGTTCCTGGTCGCGAGTCTCGCCGGTCACGACAAGGAAGGTAGCTTCAGTGCCCTCACGCCCTCTCAGGCCGCGCTTTTTTCGCGCGTATGCCGAACTATCGAAGGCAATCTCGCTGACCCAGATCTCGGGCTGACATCGATAGCGAAAGAAGAGCGAGTCTCGCCGCGTTATCTGCAGAAACTGTTTGAAGCGGTCGGACAGAATTTCTCGACGTACTTGCGCTCACGCAGGCTGGAGCGCTGCCGCGCGGATCTGGTCAATCCGCTGTATGAAAAGCTTTCGATTGCCGATGTCTGCTTCCGCTGGGGTTTCAACGATCCCGCGTATTTCAGCCGCGCGTTTCGCGAGCAATATGGTGCGTCGCCGCGCACTTTCCGGCATGAAGCGGGACTTGAATTAGCGCGCCATCTCGTGCGGCGAATCTCGCGCGGCTTGCCGGTCAATGCCGGGAGCTTACTCGTGCATGCACAGCTCGCGGAGCAGGGTGCGGTTCATGAAGTCGCGGACGAGACCGGCTGCGCAGAGCAGCCCGAAGCGCCTTCGGCACCACCGCCGCGCGAGTCCGGCAAACCGCGTCATCATCTGTTGCGCGCAACGGCCAACACGATTCACTGGGGTTACTTCAGTCACGATCTCAAGCCCGTGCTCGAACTGAACAGCGGCGACACGGTGACGATCGAAACACTCACGCAACACGCGGCGGATGACTGGGAGCGCATGGTGCAGGGTGATCCTGGCGCCGAAAGCGTATTCCACTGGACTGCCGCGCGCAAGAACGTCAACCGCCGCGGCGCGGGTCCCATGGACGCGTCCATCTATGGACGTGGCGCGGGAGAAGGCTTCGGCGTGCATATCTGTACCGGACCGATTGCCGTGCGCGGCGCGGAACCCGGCGATGTGCTGGAAGTGCGCATTCTCGACATTCACCCGCGCCGTTGCGCCAATCCGAAATTCGCCGGCCGCGCGTTCGGCAGCAATGCCGCTGCATGGTGGGGCTTCCACTATCGCGAGTTATTGACCGAGCCGAAGCCGCGCGAGGTCGTCACCATTTACGAACTTGACGCCGACGCCGGCGCCGACGAAACCGCCTGCGCGCGCGCGGTCTATAACTTCCGCTGGACACCTCAGCGCGATCCCTTTGGCGTGATGCACCCGACGATCGATTATCCTGGCGTGCCAGTCGATCATTCGACGGTAGTCGAGAATCACGACATCCTGAAGAATGTCCAGATCCCAGTGCGTCCGCACTTTGGCGTGATCACCGTCGCGCCGCAGCAAGACGGTCTGATCGATTCGATTCCACCGTCCGCCTTCGGCGGAAATCTCGACAACTGGCGCGTAACGCGCGGAGCGAGTGTGTTCTTGCCAGTCGGGGTGCCCGGCGCGCTGCTCTCCATTGGCGACCCGCATGCATCGCAAGGAGACTCCGAACTGTGCGGCACCGCGATCGAGTGCTCGCTCACCGGCGACTTCCAACTGGTGCTTCACAAGAAAGAGGCGCTCGGCAGGCAGGTGTTCGCAGACCTCACCTATCCGCTAGTCGAAACCGCAGACGAATGGGTTCTTCATGGCTTCAGCTATCCGAACTATCTGGCCGAGTTCGGCACGAGCGCGCAAAGCGCCGTGTACGAAAAATCCACCCTCGATCTTGCAATGCGCGACGCGTTCATCAAAACACGGCGCTTCCTGATGACGACCAAGGGCCTTTCCGAAGATGAAGCGATCTCGCTGATTTCGGTCGCAGTCGACTTCGGCGTGACGCAGGTGGTAGACGGCAACTGGGGTGTGCACGCGATCATCCGGAAGTCACTCTTCACCGCGTGAAGCAGCGAGTGGCGACCTTCAATGCGCGTGCGTACAAGAGTTTGTTCGCAGCAAGCTCGATGCGGCTATTTTGACTTCCCTACCATGGGTTCTGACGTGAACACAGGCGTACGCGCCGTTCAACAGGACTCACTGGACCATGGACTCTCCCGCACATCGCGCGCTGCCCGGCCACGGGCGCTTTCGCTATTCGCCGATCAACGGCCGCCCTGTTTATCGTTGGCCTGACGGTTCCCGGCTAGCGGTTTACATCGGCTTCAACATCGAACACTTTGCGTTCGGCGAAGGACTCGGGCCGACTATCGGCCCGGTAATGCCCGAACCCGATGTGCTAAATCACGCGTGGCGTGAGTACGCACTGCGCGTGGGCGCATGGCGTTGTCTCGATCTCTTCGATGAACTCGCGCTGCCGATCGCGGCCATCATCAACACGGCGCTCTACGATCACTGCCCTGAGCTGGTCGCCGCGTTCGCTCAGCGTGGCGATGAACTCGTCGCGCACGGCCATACGAATTCGGAACGACAAGGAACACTGACTGAAGACGACGAACGCGCGCTGATCGTGGCATGTCGCGAGCGAATCACGGCGGAGAGCGCGCAGCAGCCAGCGGGCTGGTTATCGCCGTGGCTCTCGGAGAGTCATGTCACCAGTGATCTCCTGGCCGAAGCGGGTTACCAGTACACGCTCAACTGGTGTCACGACGATCAGCCCACGCGCCTGCATACCCGCAACGACCAGCCGCTGTGGGCGATTCCATACCCGGAAGAAGTCAACGATATCCCGATGATCCTCGCGCGCCAAATGGACGCGAAGTCGTTCGCCGATCTGGTGATTGACCACTTCGAAGAAATGCTGCGGCAATCCGCGCGAGAGCCGCTGGTGATGGGCATTGCGTTGCATGCGTACCTGATGGGACAGCCGCATCGCTTGTGTCACTTGCGGCGGGCGCTCGAACATATTGCCCGCGCGCGCGACGAAGGCCGGATCTGCATCACCACGCCGGGTTCGATTGCAAGCCACATGGACTTTCTCGGCCAATAGATCACCTCATTCTCACTCCGCAATATCGTCTCTTCCGCCCGTATTTCGTTCAACCTCAATAGGATTCGCCATGTTCATGTCAAAGGCAATCAAGCTGTTGCTATGCGCCCTCACCGGCCTTCTCCTCGCACAAGGCGCGTCGGCGCAATCGTGCGAACCGTCCAAGGTGGCCCAGAAATATCCATCGCTTGCGGGTAAGACCATCAAGATCGGCGTGGACCCCGAGTCGCCGCCATATGCGTTTCGTGACAGCAAGGATTTCAACAAGATCATCGGCGCCGACGCCGACATGGCCCGCGCCGTTTTCGCCTGCGCCGGCGTGAAGACGGAATTCTTCACGGCTGGCTGGCCGGGCTTGCTGCCGGCACTGCGTGCCGGTCAGATCGATGTTATGTGGGACTTGCTTTACTACACGCCGGAACGCGCGAAGGAGACGACCTTCGTCACGTATATGCAGGCCGGCACGGGCGGTCTGGTGGCAGCAGGCAACCCCAAGAAGATCGATGACCTTTCCAAGCTATGCGGCCTCACGGTCACGGCAGGCATCGGCACCGTCGAACTGACGATGGCGCAAGCGCAAGCCGCCAAATGCAAAGCCGAAGGCAAGCCTGATGTGACCATCATGACGTCCGCCGATATCGCGTCAGGCGCGCGCCTTGTCGCAAGCCATCGCGCCGATGTCATGATGTACGACCTGGCGCTTGTCGACGGTCTCGCGAAACAGAACCCACAGCTCTACACGCGCGGCTTCATGGTGACGAGCGGCATGAAAATCGGCGTGGGCGTGAAGAAAGGCAACGCCGATATGATCGTCGCCGTATCCGATGGACTCAAGATCATGCAGGCCAATCAGACCCAGAAGAAGACCTTTCAGCAGTACGGCGTAGATCCGTCGCTGGAAACGCCGACCACGCTACTTACTCAATAAAGGCTGCCTGCGCGGCACACCACGTCGTGTGCCGGCAGCGTCATGGATCAGGTTCGGAAATGAAGGTATTGCGTATCAAACACAAGATCGTCGGCGCCCTCGGTATGGTGGCCATGTTCGTATTGCAGCCGGCGATGGCCGCCGGTCTCGATGGCGTCCAGGTGCTCGACGGTTTCAAGGAGCTGGCAGGTTACGTCGGCTCGCCGTTCCTGCTCGGCGGCGCATGGATCGCGGTGAAGATCACGCTGATAGCGATGTCGATCGGGCTGGTGCTCGGGCTCGGTCTTGCGCTGATGCGGCTGTCGCGGTTCAATGCCCTGAACTCAGCAGCGTGGAGTTATATCTGGTTCGTGCGCGGCACACCGCAACTGCTGCAACTCGTATTCATCTTCGACGCGTTGCCGCTGATCGGTTTGCGTTTCGATGAAGTCACGACTGCGGTTATCGGCTTTGCCTTGAACGAAGCGGCATTCAGCGCTGAGCTGTTTCGTGCCGGGATCCTGTCGGTGAACCGTTCGCAATCGACCGCGGCCGCCGCACTCGGCATGGGACCGTTGCTGACGTTACGCCGCATTATCCTGCCGCAATCGATGCGCGCGGTGATCCCGGGTCTCGCCAACGACACCATCGGCATGTTGAAGCTAACGTCGATCGCGTCGGTGATCTTCGTCAACGAGCTAACGTTTCGCTCGCAACAGGTCGTCGGGCAGAACTTCAAGTTCTTTACCGTGTTCGGCGCGGCGGCGGTGATTTATCTGGTCCTGACGAGCGGGATCTCATTGCTTCAGGTGTGGCTCGAACGCATCTTCGATTACGAGCGCGACCGAAAGGTCACGTTCTCGTGGCTCGGACTGCGCGCATCGACGAGTGATGTGAAACCTCTCGACGCACCGATTGTTTTGCCGGTCGCCGCCAAAGAGCCAGAGACAAACGATCACGCATGGATCGGCACCCTGTTGCCTGCCGAAAGTCGCACGCCGCGGCGGCGCGATGAACCGTTTGTCGCGTGCAAGAACGTCTGGAAATCATATGGCAAGCGCGAGATTTTGCGCGGCGTCGACCTGTCAATCGCGCATGGCGAAGTGGTCGTAATACTCGGCCCGAGCGGTTCCGGTAAAAGCACGCTGCTCAAGCTCATCAACCATCTCGAACCGCTTGACTGGGGAACGATCAAGGTCGATTCGCAGTATGTGGGTTATCGCGAAGTGCCGGGTGGCGGCGGCACGGTGCGGCCCCTGCACAACCTCGCACGTGCACGCGCCGAAGCACGCGTGGGCATGGTGTTCCAGCATTTCAACCTGTTTAGTCATTTGAGTGCGCTGGACAATATCGTTGAAGCACAGCGGCAGGTCTATGACGTGCCGCGCGCGGAGGCGGAAGCGCTCGGGCGCGAGCTGTTGAAGAGCGTGGGCCTGGCCGCACACGCGGATTTTCTGCCGCACCGGTTATCGGGCGGCCAGCAGCAGCGCGTGGCGATTGCACGTGCGCTCGCGATCAAGCCCAAGTTGATGCTCTTCGACGAACCTACTTCGGCGCTCGATCCAGAACTGGTCGGTGAAGTGCTTGGCGTGATGCGCGGGCTGGCCGATGCCGGCATGACGATGGTCGTGGTCACGCACGAAATCCGCTTTGCCCGCGATGTCGCCGACCGCGTCGTCTTCATGGATGGCGGCGAAGTGATCGAGCAAGGGACGCCGCAGCAGGTCATCGACAACCCGACTCAAGAGCGCACCCGAAAATTCCTTAACGTCGTCGCCAATTAAATATGAGGTTCAAATGACGGACTTCGAAACTTTCAATCCTGGCCGCGTCGTGCTGCAATCCGGCGCGACGCTGCCTGACATGCGGCTCAACTACAAGACGTATGGCCGGCTGAATGCAGCGCGCGACAACGCCATTGTCTATCCGACGTTTTATAGCGGCAGCCATGTCGACAATGAGTGGCTGATTGGCGAGCACATGGGGCTCGATCCGCGGGAGTACTTCATCATTGTGCCGAACATGTTTGGCAACGGCGTATCGAGTTCGCCGAGCAACAATCCGCCGCCGTATGATCGTGGCCGCTTTCCGCATGTGACGCTATATGACAACGTCGCGATGCAGTATCGTCTTGTGACCGAGAAGTTTGGCATCGAGTCGCTCAGGCTCGTCACCGGCTGGTCAATGGGCGCGATGCAGGCATTCCATTGGGCCGCGATGTATCCGGAGATGGTCGAGCGCATTCTGCCGTTTTGCGGGGCGGCACGGTGCTCGCGGCACAACTTTGTGTTTATCGAAGGGCTTAAGGCACCATTGCTGCTGGACCCAGATTTCAGGAACGGTTTCTACGATGCACCGCCGACGCGTGGAATGCGCGCTGCTGCCCGTGTGTTTGCCGGCTGGGGATTTTCGCAGGCGTTTCTACGTCAACGGCTCGACATGGAAGCGTTGGGATATGGTTCTCTCGAAGACTTTATTGCCCAGTTCTGGGAGGGCGATTTCTTGAAGAAGGACGCGAACAATATCTTGTCGATGATGTGGAGCTGGCAGTACGGCGACATTTCAGTGAATCCGCTTTATAACGGAGATTTCGATCGGGCGTTGGGCAGTATCACCGCAAAGGCTATTGTGATGCCCGGGCGCACGGATCTGTATTTCCCGCCGGAAGATAGTGCGTATGAAGTTTCGAAGATGCCCAATGCACAGTTACGGCCTATCGAGTCGGTTTGGGGGCACTTTGCGGGCGGCCCTGCGGCCAATGCTGTTGATGTTAAGTTCATCGATGGTGCAGTGAGGGAAATTTTGGCTATGTAGTGGTCAGTTTTTTGCGCTTGGGCTTGCTTGCGCCAGATTGCTTTTGCATGGTTGGCGCGAGTTTGGGAACGGCGGCTCACCTCTCATGGACGGACGTTCCCGAACCGATTCTGAAGGGCCGCTCCTGGCCGGGCACGCACTAACGCGGTGGGCCGCGCTCGACCATATGCCGCTTATAAATATTCCGGATGGCCTTTGAGACGTGGGAGCAACTCTCGGCACTGTTCCGCATCGCGCTGACAGATCTTGCAGACGAAAAATTGCCTACTGTGAAAACCTGATCATGCTGGAACGAGTCAGCGTAACGTTTTTGCTCACGCCGGCCGGCGCATTGGCTAGAATCCACGCGGCCGATAGTTCGCCGAACGGGTCTTTGCTCGACATGCCATCAGTCGGGACCACTACCTTGAAGCCGCGCACCGCCGCTTCGCTTGCGGTGTACAACACTGCGCCGTGTGCCATCGTGCCGGTAACAATCACGGTCTGAATGCCCTTGTTCTTCAGGCCCGTTTCGAGATCGGTGTTGAAGAACTTGTCCACCCCGGATTGCACGACCGTCTCGCCACCTTTGGCCGCGATAACCGACGGCACCGCCGCCAGCGTGCCCGTGCTGGTCAGGCTGTAGACGATCATCAGGTTCGCCTCGCGCGACTTGTTCAACAGATTGGCGACATACGGTAGTGAGGCCACGCAGGTGGGACGCTCTTTGCTGTTGCAGGTACTGGTGTCGAAATCGAGCAACAATAGCGCGGTATGACTTGGATCGGTAACGGTAAATGTCTTTAACTCCGGAGGCGGAGGCATCGGGACTGACTTCCAGGACGCGATGGTGTCGGCTTGTGCCATACCACAGAAAGGCAAAGCAAGCAGCAGTGCGCACAGTGCGCTTCGAACGTTACGCATAGACTCTCCGATATAACCTGCATGATATGAGGCACTCACGGCACGGTGGCTATAGGGCGAGCGACCGTCATGCCGTCGTGGTCAAACAATTCTATCGGCTAAACCATTCAAACACCTGATGGTCGAGCGGCGGCATACGTATGACCGCTTCTGGGCCGCCTAGTCACCGATGCACTTGACCAGAACGACCCGTAGCCGACCTACGATCGATGTCGGCGAATGCACGCTTTGCGGCCTGTTTCAGTCGTTAGGGCGACATGCGAACGTTCCGTGCTGAACGGGCTAAGCGCACTACTGAGTGCGGCTGGATCGCTTCGATCGCGATTCAAACTGCGCGAGCTCCTTGTCAGCGAGCACGTAGTCGCTGCAGTCATGCAGCCGAGCGAATGCGAGATCCAGAAACGCCCGTACTCGCTTGGGCTGAGCCGTTCGGTTTCCGTAGTACACATGTAGCCCGGTGTGTGCGCTCACATGCTGCGGAAGAACTGGCACCAGTCGTCCTGCCCGGATATGGGACGCTGCCAGGAAACTCGCGAGTTGACCCATGACCTGCCCTGCGAGCACAGCTTGCGCTTCGAGGTCTGTGTCATTCGTCGCAAACGAAGGCGACATCTGCCGATGTTCGAGCTTGCCATCCACCGTCAGATATCAGGGCGATACCTTGCCGGTAACCGGGTGCCGGAAGACGCTACAGCGATGGGCCGCGAGGTCATCGAGTGTCGATGGCGTCCCGTACGCCTTGAGATAGCTGGGCGCCGCGCACACGATCATCTGGATCGGAAAGAGCTGCCGCCCGATCACGCCCTCGTTGGGAGATGCGCCGACCATGAAACCGACATCGACGCGATCCAGCACCCAGTTGCCGATTCCGTCATCGAGCTGGACGTCAGGCTGGATACCCGGATGCGCTCGACAGAACTCGTCAAGCAGCGGCATGAGGATGGCAACGAATGAGGATTTGGGCCCAACGATGCGTAGCGGACCAGAGACTTCATCCTTGGACTCGCGCGCGAGGACGAGAGCCCTATCGAGTGCCGCCAGCGCAGGCAGCGTGTTCTCCAGCAAGCGTTGCCCTTCCTCAGTCAGAGCAAGGCTGCGTGTCGTCCGATGCAACAGGCGTACCCCCAGCCGCTGCTCCAACTGCGCGATGGTCTGACTGGCAGCTTGCGGCGTGACACCCTGGGCCAGCGCGGCCTGACGGATGCTGCCGAGTTCCACGGCCTTGGCGAACGTCGCAATGGCCTTGAAGTCGTTGATAGGCATGGTCAATTCTTCTGCGGAAGTGCGATCGGAACGGTCGCGCGAGGCCGTCAGTATCAACCTGAATTTGATACTGGTTCAATCCTGCATCCACTATTCACTTGAAACCGCTACTTCTAAAGTAGCAGGCATTGGTTATGGATTAGAGAGAGATAAGCCCATGAAGCACAAAGTCCTGGTTGCACGGGCAACTTTTCCCGACATCATCGAACGACTCGAAGCGCACATCGATGTGGAGCGCAACGAGACCGACACGCCGTTCGCACCCAAAGAACTACGCCGACGGATGGCCGACAAAACGGGCGCTCTTCTGCTGGGCACCGATCGCATCGACCAGGCGTTGATCGATAGCTGTCCGCATCTGCGTGTAGTGAGCAATGCATCGGTCGGTTACGACAACTTCGATCTGCCCGCGATGACCCGCGCCTCCATCATCGCGACGAACGCCCCGAACCTGTCTAACGAAAGCGTCGCCGATCTCGCGTGGGGTCTGCTGATTTCCGCTTCGCGGCGCATGGCGGAGAGTGACCAGTTCGTGCGCGCCGGCTCGTGGCGTGGTTTTGCGTATAACCTCATGCTTGGACCTGCATCGATCGACGCTGGGCATCGTTGGCATGGGACGCATCGGCCAGGCGATTGCGCGTCGCGCAGCGGGCTTCGACATGAACGTGACGTACTACAACAGAACGCGGCTCGCGCCGGAAGTGGAAGCGAAGAGTCGAGCGCGTCATGTACCGCTCGACACATTGCTCGGCGAAGCTGATCACGTCATCCTGGCATTGCCGTACAGCGCCCACGCGCATCACCTGATCGGCGCGCCGCAACTTGCCCGGATGAAACGCACCGCGACGCTCGTCAACGTCGCGCGCGGCGGTGTCATCGAAGACGCTGCATTGGCGCAGGCGCTCAAGGACGGTACGATCGCGTCAGCCGGGCTTGACGTCTTCGAGAACGAGCCGGCAGTCCATCCCGAGCTACTGCGCGCCCCCAACCTCGTGATGACACCGCACACTGGCAGCGCGACGGTAGCAACGCGCCGCGCGAACGCCAATCTCGCTGTCGACAACCTGCTCGCCGCGCTCGACATGGGTCCGCATGCGGGTCGACCACCGAGCTTACTGAATCCCGAAGCACTGGATAGACACCGCGTGCTTCAGTCGGGCTTTAGATTTTTTCTGTAGGCAAACGTCGACGTTGCAGCAGATCAGTAATCGGGATGCCGGGCAAAGGCGCAGACATCGTTTTTTGGCGACTTTTCTTACGGGTATCCAGGAGGTGAATTTGTACGGGTATCCGGGAGGTGAATTTGGCCCGGCGATTGAGCGCATTTTCTTTTTTGTGAGAGATGTCGACGCGGGAGGTCGGTTTATCCTTGGGGAGCGGACCTTCGCGAGAATTTCCCCAATGCCCGATAGTGGCCGGACGCGAACGTTCGAAGCGAAACAGCGCACCGGCACCACTGAGTTACCCCTGAGTTTCCGTCATCGACCCAGGTTGTGTGGAAACCCGATGGCATTACAATGCGACGCGTGACGCCGACCCCAGCGGCGCGTTTGACTGCCTTCGCAGCTATCACGACGCCGACGAGAAGGTGAACCTCTCTGATGCGTTCCAGGCGAGTCTAAGGGCTTTATTTCGGGACCTGCGGGTGCTCACGCACCCGCCAGCCGCATCGCCTTCATTGTCTTCTTGAAGCCCAGGATTCTCAGCACTCGCGTGAGATTGTAGGCGAGTACGTTTAAACTCATCTCGGTACCTACATTGGGCGGCCTGCGCGTCAGGAAGTGCGTATAGCCCATCCAGTGCTTGAACGTTCCGAAGACATGTTCTACCGTTCGCCTGCGTATCTTCATTGCGTCTGGCGTTTTGTCCAACTGACGTTGAACGCCTTCCAGCACAGACTCATGTTCCCAGCGGGTAATCCGCCGATAAGAACTTGGTGTGCATTTGAATTTCATTGGGCACTGCGGGCACGCACTGCTCCAGTAGCGGCGCAGTTGCATTCCGTGTTCCTCTCCAGTGAAGCGGTAAATTGCACGCTGACCAGCGGGACATTTGTATTCGTCGTCCCGGGCAATGTAGACGAAGTCTGACCGATCGAACCGACCATGATGTTTAGCGCTTGATTTCGTCGGTTTCGGCAGCATTACCGCGATCCCCGCATCCGCGCACTCCTTGATCTGAGTTCCGGTGTAGTAGCCACGATCGGCGACTGCCCGCATCCTTGTCTTGCCCATCGCGTCGCGCGCAGCTTTTGCCATGGGGCTAAGCTGTGCCCGGTCACTGCCAGAGTTTGTGACCTCGTGAGCCACGATGAGATGGTGTTTGGCGTCAACGGCCACCTGCACGTTGTAGCCCACCATTCCCGAGCCCTTGCCGCTCGTCGCCATGGAGCGCGCGTCGGGATCAGTCTTCGAGAGTTGGCCATCAGGCTGCGTCTTGAGTTGCTCCTTGATCTGATCGAGGTTCCGCATCTGCTCGCGTAAGCGCGCGATCTTATCTTGCAATCGAGTCGTCTTCGCTTCGAGCTCCGCGGGTTGCGTACGATCAGCAGTCTCCAGCGCGTTCAGATACCGCTGGATGCTCTCCTCGATCTGCTTCTGGCGCTTGTCGACTTTACCCTCGGTGAAGTTGCGATCCCGCGTATTGACTGCCTTGAACTTGCTACCGTCAATGGCGACTAGCGCTTGCGAGAACAGCTTCAGCTCACGGCAGAGCATCACGAAGCGGCGACACACGTTGCGAATGCCGACGCCGTTGTCACGACGAAAGTCGGCTATGGTCTTGAAGTCTGGAGCCAGTCGGCCCGTAAGCCACATCAACTCAACATTGCGTTGGCATTCACGTTCCAGGCGACGGCTCGATTGAACCCGGTTCAGGTAGCCGTAGATATAAATCTTCAGCAGCACTGCTGGATGATAGGACGGGCGTCCTGTAGTCGACGGCATTGCTCCATCGAAGCCCAGTGATGCGAGGTCAAGCTCTTCTACAAACGCCTCGATAATCCTGACCGGGTTGTCCTCTGCGACGAAGTCATCAAGGCACTCTGGAAGCAGCGTCACCTGCTTGCGATCTTCACCTTCTATGAATCACTTCATCCGGTCACCCATGCTGAATGCGTTAATCCAGTTTAGGCGATCAGCGCGTTTTCACACAAGCTGGACCCGTTTCGGTCATTCACAGGTTCGCGATTCGAGCGACAGCTTTTGCGGGAGCAACGTCCAGTGAATCCTTCGCGTGTGTGTGCATACAACTCAGACCCGACGGGCTAGCGAAGTGCACGCCGCGATCCTTGTCTCGACTGCGGCGAAGCGGTCGCGAACGATCTCAAACGCCCTCAGTGCTACAGGCACGAGCGTGCGTTCGACGTGACGCACGATACCCAGCGTCATGTCCATCACCAATGGCGGGTTCACGTCGAGCGCCACCACATCGCCGCTTTCCACTTTCGCGATCATTGCGAGGTCTATAGCGGGGACCACCGCATCACTGTCTTCCAGGATCGAGTGAACGGTACCGATGTCATCCGTCGTCAAGGCGAATTGGTCAATCACTGGCACGGGCAATCCGTAGAGCTCACCGAAACGGCGCGTAAGCGAGGGCTCGGAATGTCCCGCTGCCAGCAGCGGATAGGCACGAATATCGTCAATCGTCACTTGCCGCTGGCCAGCGAGCGGATGGCCACGCCGGACATACCACCCGAAGGTGCATGGATAGACCGCCTCCACGTTCAGATCGGCATGGTCCTGGGCGACACGGATATCGCCGACGAAAAAGTCCAGTCGCTCCGCAAGCAGCGCGGCCAGCAGCCGCTCGGAGGTTTCGATCACGCTGCGCAACTGCACGCGCGGCGCATTTTGCATCAGGTCCAGCACGAGCGGGCTGAGCAGCATCGGCGCTAGCGCCGATCCCATCCCGAACGCCAGCGATCCGGCCTCGCCCGATTGCATCAGCGCCAGCAAGCGAGCACCTTCTTTCTCGTCCAGCGCCATCCGGCGTGCCCGCGGCTCGTAGGCGCGCGCATAGAGCGTCGGGCGCAGTCGGCGATCGGTTCTATCGAAGAGCGGCACCCCGAGCCCCTCTTCCAGTGCGCGAATGCTGCGCGACAAGGCCGGCTGGCTCAGGTGTACCGCTTCAGCCGCCGCGCTAAGCGAGCCATTGTCGAGCATGGCGAGGAAGTGCTGGATCTGTCGGATATTCATGCGAAGGCGTCCACTTGCAAGATGTGCATGATATCTGATCAATAAATGCAATTTACACAAATTACTGACTTGCCTAGACTCTGCCCGAGACTCGCGATACGGCCGGGTGCAATCAGACCCGAGCAAAACCCAGACGAAACCGATACTTCATGCCTGCCTTTCAGACCCCACCACCGCGCCGTCCAGTCGTCGGCATCTTTGCCGACTCCATGGAGTTTCATGGGCATCGCGGCCATTCCGTACTGCACGGCTACGTGCGCGCTGTCAATGAAATCGTGCAGGCCATGCCCGTGATGCTTCCAGCCGCCGCCGAGGCGTTAGATGGCACTACGTTGCTCGGAGCTTTGGACGGCATCGTGCTGACCGGCAGCCCGTCCAACGTCGCCGCCGAGCGCTACGGCGCTTCTCGGCTGCCTGCTGCCACGCGACAGGACACGCATCGCGACGCCGCTGTGTTCGGACTGCTACCCGCGCTGATCCGGAGCGGTCTGCCCGTACTCGGCATCTGCCGCGGCTTCCAGGAACTCAACGTGATCCACGGGGGCACGCTCGAGCCTGCCGTCCACGAACAACCGGGGCGTCTGGATCATCGCGAAGGCGATCACGACCGACCGATCGAACGCTGGTACGACAACAGTCACCCGATCCAGGTTGTCCCCGGCGGCGTGTTAGAGGGCCTCGCTAGTGAGCCTGTCATGCAGGTGAATTCGTTGCATCACCAGGGCATCGACCGGCTTGGCGATGGTTTGCGTCCGGAAGCCACGGCGCCCGACGGCCTTGTCGAAGCATTTTCGATTGCCGACGTGCCTCAATTCACGCTGGCAGTCCAGTGGCATCCGGAAATGAGGATTGACGACTGTCCGTTATCGGTCGCGATTTTTGCCGCCTTCGGCAATGCATGCCGTATCCGCCAACGCGAACGCGAACAAGCCATCCTGTCGGCCAGTTAAAGGAATCGCATCACACCATGTTTATCAACGAAACCCGCGCTCTGTTCAGCCGCGACTATGCTGAAGCGCGTGAAAAGTTCTGTCGCGCTGCCGCCCTGCGCGGGCTGGCAATCGACTCCTTTGTTTTGCCCCTTGGCGGCGCCTCTGGAGAAACACTCGCAACGGATGTCGTGTTCGACGGTCCGCGTGACGCCGCTCGCCTGGTGATCCTCATCAGTGGTGTGCACGGAGTCGAAGGATATTGCGGGTCCGCGATTCAGACCGGCGTGCTGGGTCTGGGTCCGGTCACCGCACCCGATACCGCCGTATTGCATATCCACGCGGTCAATCCTTACGGCTTCTCGCACTTGCGCCGCGCAACGCAAGAGAATATCGACCTGAACCGCAACTTCGTCGACTTCTCCGTACCGTTGCCGGTTAATGACCGGTACGCCGAAATCCACGACCTGCTGCTTCCTCCCGAATGGCCGCCGACCGACGAAAACGAATCGACGCTCGATATCCTGCGCCGGCAGTGGGGCGTGCATGGCTATCAACGAGCGGTCGGACTTGGGCAGTACGCATTTGAGGATGGCATTCACTACGGTGGTCGTGAGCCAGCCTGGAGTAACGTCCGGTTCCGCCAGATCCTGCGCAAATATGCTCAGCAGTGCAGGCGGATCGGCTCGATCGATGTGCATACCGGCCTTGGTCCGTATGGCTATGGCGAACGGATCTTCGCCTGTCCCGACGAAACTCAGACGCTCGCGCGTGCCAGACGGTGGTGGGGCGACTGTGTCACGTCGGTCAATCTCGGTACGTCGACCAGCATCCCGATGACTGGGCCGATCCAGTTCGGCCAGTTCGAGGAATGCCGGCAGTCCGAGCAGACAAATATCTGCCTGGAGTTCGGCACGCACCCGCTTTCGGTTGTGCTGCCCGCCATGCGCGCTGAGCATTGGCTGCACCGCCACGGCAGCGCGGACATACGCCAGGCAGCGATGATTCGCCAGGCGTTCAAGGATGCGTTCTATCCGCAGGCCGACGACTGGCAGTCCGCCATCTGGGAACAGGGCCGCGACGTTTTTCTGCAGACCGTGCACGGCTTGCAGGACGACACTACCCGGGCCCAGACCGTCTGAGCGGCTACGACAGAACAGCGGAAAAATAAACACGGAGACACTATGCGCACTACCATCATCGACGCCCCCAATGAGGGGCTAGGCGCCTGTGACGCAGGCGGGACTATCCCGGCCCGTGCGGCCCGCACGGCTATCAGCCGCAAAGCCGTGGCAGCCGCCGTGGCTGGCAACGCGCTGGAATTCTACGACTTTGTCATCTATGCCTACTTTGCGGTCTACATCGGGCACGCTTTCTTCCCCGTTGGCGGCGAGTTCGGAAGCCTGCTGCTGTCGGCTGCGACGTTCGGCGTGGGGTTCTTCACCCGCCCGCTTGGCGCGGTACTGATCGGCGCTTTTGCGGACCGTGCCGGTCGCAAGCCCGCCATGATCCTGACGGTTGTTCTGATCACGGTCGGTACGCTGGGCATGGCCGTGACGCCGGCCTATGCCAGCATCGGCATCGCTGCTCCAATCATCGTAGTGGCCTGCCGGCTAGTACAAGGGCTCGCGCTGGGTGGTGAAGTCGGCCCGGCAACGGCTCTCCTGATCGAAGCCGCGCCGCCGAACCGGCGCGCGCTTTATGCGAGCTGGCAACTGGCGAGCCAGGGCATCGCCGTAGCCGTGGGCGGAATGCTTGGCGTCGCGGTATCGATGTCACTTAGCGCCGGCCAGTTGGCTGCGTGGGGCTGGCGCATTCCGTTCGTGGTGAGCCTTGCACTCGTGCCGGTTGCCGTCTATATCCGCCGCAGTCTGCCTGAGACCTTTGAGGGCGGCGACGGGCGGACCACGTCCGAAGTCGTTGGCGGTGTCGTTCGAAATCACCGGCGCTATCTCGTGCTGGGGGTGTTGATCATGTTGTCGGGCGCGGTTTCGTCCCAGATCGGCAACTACATGACCACCTATGCGATCCATACGCTGAAACTGCCTCCGACGATCGCCCAGACAGCCCCCTTGATCGGAGGCGTGTTGACATTCGTTTTTGCGTTGCTTGGCGGCTGGCTGTCAGACATGCGCGGTCGCAAGCTCGTGCTGGTTGTGCCGTGCGTGCTGCTGATGCTGTTGAGCGTGCCGACGTTCATGTGGCTGGGCGCGGCGCCAGGCATAGGCCGCTTCTTGATGGCGATCACCGTCCTGGCCGGACTGACTGCGATGAGCGCCACGGCTGCAATGGTGGTTATACCGGAACTGCTGCCTGCCGCCTTCCGCAGCACTGGCGTATCCCTCGTCTATGCGATCGGCACCACGCTGTTCGGCGGCACCACCCAGTTTGCCGTCACCGCACTCATCGCCTGGACTGGAAGCCCGATGGCCCCGGCATGGTACCTGGCTGCGGCCTGCATGCTCAGCCTCGCCGCTATGGCGATGGTTCCCGAAACCCGCGATGTAGACGTATCGAAATAGGTCCGGCCTCTGGCGCCGGGCTGCGCGCGCCGCTGAATTCCCAATCTGCGCTCCCTGCATGCCGCGTATGTGCCCGGCAGGGATGCGCACGTACAAAAATATTGACCAACGACCCACGGAGAAGACATGAAACGAAGGACCATCGCCGGCCTCGTACTGGCCAGCCTGAATACGGCTGCGTACGCGCAGTCGAGTGTGACTATGTTCGGCAGCCTCGACGCCGGCGTCACATACGTGACGAACGTGCGCGGGAAATCGTCTGTCGCCATGGCCGATGGCATCAACAAGAACAACTCCCTGGGCTTTTCGGGCACTGAGGACCTTGGCGGCGGAATGCGTGCCATCTTCAAGATCGAAAACGGCTACTCGGTAGACACTGGCATGTTGGGGCAAGGTGGACTGCTGTTCGGCAAGCAGGCCTATGTTGGACTCGGCGACGCGACCATAGGGGATTTGACGCTCGGGCGCCAGTACGACTTCGCCTACAACATGCTCCGTTTCCTCCCGTGTTTGTCCTGTGGCATTTACAGTGTGGAGAATGCCGACCTCGACCGTGTTTCGGGTGAGCGCCTGAATAACGCCGTGCAATTCATGACACGCAGCTACGGCGGCCTGTCGGCTGGCATGCAGTACAGCTTCGCCTCTAATACCGGTAACACCACGACCAACGCCGGCCGGGCAATCAGTGCCACAGTGCAATATGCCAGAGGGGGCTTTTCCGCTGGCGCCTACTACACCGACATCAACGGCGCGCCCGTCTATGTCGGCCTGACGGGCGCACCAGAGATGTTCGGGCGGCCGATCGTGCCATCTACCGCTTTACTCGTTGATAACCAGCGTATCCTCGGCGGCGGTGCAGCGTACGCTTTTGGCTCGTGGCGCGCGTCGGCGCTCTATACCAATACCCGTCTTAAACTGGGGAACAACACTGCGCAGGATCAGGTCCTCCACGTCGGCGGTGAATATCGTCCATTGCCGGACCTCGTGCTTGCTACAAAGCTTAGCTATGACAAGCTCGACGCGTCGCATTGGCTGACGTTGTCTGGCGGCATTGACTACTTCTTGTCTAAGAGCACAGACATTTACCTTGATCTTCACGGGCAGCGCGCCTATGGTGCCGGGACTGTGGCGTCGATCGCGCTGGTGGGCACGTCGTCGTCCAACGAGCAGTTCGTGTCACGGGTCGGTATCAAGCACCTGTTCTGATAGCTCGTAGGGCGGTGCGCCCACTGTCATCGACGCGACGTCGACGAATGGTAATGGTCCGCAGTCGATGCCGGTCATTTGCCGACCCTGACAGGCGCCAAGGCGAACGGCGATTTCTGGGTCGATCACTGCCTCATGCAAACGGCATGGTCTGCCCAAAATTCACACGGCTGCGATCGGCAGCACGCGAGCCGAGCCGGCCGTTCGACACTCGACTGGTTGCATGTCTCTCACTGAGGCACAGCCGCCATTCCAGTCGATTAACACACGCGGCTTTGTGCGAGCGCGGCAATTGAGCAGATACGCGATTAATCGGCATCCTGCCGCCGCTGCGATGACTTACGGTTTCCCATAGTTCCATCTGATGTGTGCATGTGACTCCCAACGCCCCGCGGCTGCCACACCATATCCGTATTGCAAGCAGTGCGTCGTCTCCTGGCATACTTCTCTGTGACGCAACCAACTGCGTTTGAAAGTACATTTTCCTTCGCCTATGCTCAGTTGGATGGCTGGCACAAAAATCATCGCACTTCCGGCGACGAGCGTTGACGCTGAACGGTATGGGTGCCGAAGCGGTCCCGTACAGCAGGTTCGGCTTCAGCTGTTCAACGCCCACTTACATTCGCGGAGCGCATTTTGAAGGCACAATTTGCTGACCGTACCGATGCGGTCAACTGCATAGCCGAACACCTTGCGCAAGGTCCGATGGCCGTCGTTGCGGCCCGATTCGCCGACTGCATCGTGGATGAATTTGGTCATGAGGCCGCATCCAGCGATGAAATAAGTAGACACCGTGCGGCGTTCAGGCCGGCTCGATGGATGATCCGCGACCAGGACCTCAACCTTATCGACGGAATCGGCGCGATTCTTCAGGGCACTGCAACCGGCGTGGCGCTAGGACTCACTACTGGCTCGCTGGGATACGGCATTATCGCACCCGCGCTCGCGGTGCTCACGAACATGGTCAAACTGGCCATCAATATGCGCAACAAAGGCGTCACGCTCGGCAACGAGGACTTCCTCATCATGACCGCCCTTCGGGACCATCCCTCTGGCGCAAGCGTGGTCCAACTCCAGGAAACGCTTGCGAAACATTTCAATGAGAAGGCTTCGGAGGACATAGAGGTCCGACTTGATCGGCTCGCCAAGTATCCTGCCCGGGCCGGCCAGATCGAGCTTGCCTGGAAGGACGCCGATGGCGTCTGGCGCGCCAAGGACGTATAGAGCGTTCAAGCATCTAGCGAACCCGAAAACCAGTCATGTCGACGAACGAAGAAATCCAGACCTTTTTTTCGACCTGCTTATACGTGTTCGCGGAAGGCGTCATCGATCAACACGAGAACTTGCTGGTAAACACCGTGCATCATTTTGGGTTCGCCGACGAAGAAAAGGCTCTACCACTTTATATCTCAGCGGCTCGTGGATTGCTCGAAGGACACCTTGCGGATGATCAGCCGAGACTCGTGCCTAGGGATCAGTGCCGATTTCTGGTCTGGCTCGCCACGATCTTGAGGCCAGCTTCACTTGTCGAACGTGCGGCTTTGCTGCACACGATCGCCATGTGTCTATTGAACACACACGCAGAATTCTGCCAGCACGCGTTGCGCGAGGCATTGAGGATTCGCCGGCGAGTCGATTCGGATTTCAGTGACATTATCGACACACTCACACAACTGGCGGTTGTCTATGACGAAATGGGCCGCCGGCCGCGCGCGGACAGGTTGCTCGACCTCGCCTGCAGGCTGAGCGATGAATCGCTGGTTGATGCCCGACGCCGGGACGCGTGCCTCAGACTCTCAGCGGCATTGCGTGCCCTCGAAGGCGACATGCGTACTGCGATGATCCGTTTTCAGCAAGCGGGAGCTCTCGACGAGAATCCTTACGGGATGCATCCACTGAGGGTAGAGATTGCATGGACGATTGCGATATGTCGCCAGCCACTCATCGGCATGGTGGAGAGGCGAGTAACGCTGTGGTTCACCATGACGTCGGTGTTGGAGAGCTTGATGAACGAGTGGGAGCCGTCTGATAAGTTCATCGAAGTGGATATGCTCGCGCATGGTCTGCGCCGGACACAATTTAATCATCTGGCTGTGCTGTCGACTCATACTGTCGCCAGGCTCACGCTCGAGCTTCGCGGACTGGATCTCTCTCCCGAAGACGTGACGATCATTTGGAATAACTACGGAAATGCGCTGCTGGGAGTGCAGTGGAACCGCGACGCGATTGCGCGATTTGACTACGTTGTGCACTTCCCAATGGATGGATTAGATCCGAAAGACAGGCACGATGTCATCAATCAGCAAATGCACGCATATGGCGGCATTGGCTTCGCGAATTACAATCTGGCCGTCGCGGCGCGTGACCGGGAAACAAGCGATGCTGCGTTCCGGGATGCAGCAGAGGCGTTCGACAACGCGCGCAGGTGTCGTGAGGAAGTTGGATCTCGTGCCTGGTTTGAGGGGCGCATCTGGGCATGCTCCGGACTCGTGCAAGCACGGCTCGGTAACCGTGACCGCGCGTTCAACGAGTTCGCGTGGGCTCTCCTTGCCGGCTACATGAATTGGTCTTTGAAAGTGGACCCGGAAACGCTGGGTAGCTTCTTCAACCCCGACTCCGACGTTCGACTGAAGCTTATGGAGGGCCTGGCATTTCTCGAGGCGCGACATGCGTCTATTCTGCTCGGAAAGGCGGCGGTTCATGCGGTGCATGGTGAATCACTGCCGCGACTCGATCAATCAGACCCGGAAGGATCAGCTTCTCTAGCCACGCAATATGTTCTCTCCAGGGCGAGTGTTCATCGTATTCTCGTACAGTGTTTGACACATCTTGGCCGTCACAACGAAGCTGAACAAACCTTCGAGCTTCTTAAGAACGGAACGTATGACGCCTATGTCCATCGTTGGACCGCTTCCCTGGAAGTGGAAGCAGGCGTGGCGCTCTCTCGCGCGGAGTACGAGGGGCTCATGCATTGCGGCATATCCGATGTAATCGAGTCCCTCGCTGACAACACGCCGGCCGACATAGATACGATCGAAAATCTCGCGCTCGCGCTGTCTCGTCTCGACGGCAAAATTGGCGATAGCATCGACGCGGCACAACGTGCCAAACCCAATAGCGAAGCAGAACAGGTGGCCGCCGTAGCAACGGAACTCGGCGCATCAGCGGCGCGCATTCGATATCTGATTACGCGGCACGGCATCACGATCGTGGTTGACGCAGATGGAACCCGAAATGCTGTCGACGTCGCTGTGCAGTTCACACGCCTGTCCACGCTAGTGTACGAACTGCGGCAGACGTGCCGGTCGTCCCAGGGCTTCGATACAGCGACTTTTCAGCCGCTATCAGAAGACCTCTATGACATATTGATCCGTCCGGTGCGGCATCTGATTCAGCACGTCTCGCACCTTTATCTCCAGGTCGACCGGCCGTTAGAAGGCCTGTCCTTCGCGGCGCTCTTCAATGGAACGCGATACCTATGTGAAGATTTTTCGACCTCTCACTTTGTCGTTGCAAGCCCGTCGGCGCTGAACGTCGAAACACCTCTGGAGCCACAGATCGCGATATTCACGTGCTCGGAGATTCCCGGAGCTCGCCTGCCTGGTGCTGCGCTCGAAGGAGACGCGATCGCTGCGGGCGCGCCCCGCACAAATTCAACGGTGTCGATATCGCTTTCTCGACACGAGGATTGCACGATTTCGCGCTTTCTCACCCAACTTGGGCTGAGGGGTCAGCAACGCAGCGCCGTTCATCTCGCGACGCATGCGGACTTCAACGCGACTAGCGACGCGCTTTCCATACTGGCGTTGGCCGACGGCGCGCTGAGCATTCGGCGCCTGAGAAGTTCGCTGGAACGCTCGGGCTGCGACATCGGGCTCTTCGTGCTTTCCGCGTGCGGCACAGCTCGTCAGGATCTCGACGTCGAAGGCTTCTCTTCTACACTGGTGCGCTCAGGCGTCGGCACCGTATTGTCGACACTTTGGGAAACGCTGGACGCAACTGCGCCGAGCTTCTTCGAGGCCTTCTATGCCAAATGCGGAGACTTTTTTTCTCCCCGCTCGATTGCTGAGGCCTTGCGACAGACGCAGTCGGCTTTCTGCACGAGCATGGAATCTGTCGACGGCGTACCTCTCAATCATCCCGGACAGTGGGCGCCCTACGTCGTAGCCAGTGCGCGGATCGCTGGCTGAAGGGGCCATTATCAAGGCTGGCTACGCAGGCGAACCGTCGATTGCACATCGCGAGCGTAAGTCCGTCGTTGTGGGCGGAGCGGACGTTCGAGCGTCCGGGTGAAAGGCTGGTTGGACGTCTCTTCCTGGCCGAGCCCGATCCTATGCTCAATTGATAAGCGGTGCGCGGGAGGTCACCGGCGTGCGGCCCAGGTCGACTCTTCTCAGTCATACTATGCCGATGAAACTCTACGGCCGCTCGCGAGGGACTACGGTCGTTGGCAAGTGCGCACGGATCGTTTCCGCCTTGAGACGCGGCGCCCGGGGTCGCCTCGCGGCGATCCGTCATCGGTTCGACTGGCTCGTCACCGGCCATCGTGCCCGATCCGGCAGCCTCGTGCGCAGCCCCGGTCGCCACGACATCAACCCGGAGAGGCGAACCGATTCTAGCGTTTGACGGTGGCGGAGTTGGTCTATCGCCAATGCACACGACGATCCTGCGCTCGGTGAATTGCTACACGCCGGAGCGATCCTGCAAAGTATTTTTTGCTGCCGCTGGCATGATCGACAATAATGGGTGGGTGTCACGGCAGTGCTTGAACGCGATCAATCCATGGAGAACATATCATGCTCAAACGTCTGATACTGATGCTCACGGTCCTTTTGATGTTGCCTATTTCTGCTGCCCGGGCCGACGAATATACGGCCACCCTCAACCTATTCAAGAACGCGGGAGAAAGCGGCAGTCTTCTGCATAGTGCCTACGGTTACGCTGTGTTTCCGAAGATTGGCAAGGGAGGGGTCGGTATAGGCGGTGCCCATGGGAAGGGTCGCGTCTATGAGAAAGGGAAACATATCGGCGATACATCGATGACTCAGATCACTGTGGGCTTCCAACTTGGCGGTCAAGTGTACAGTGAACTCATCTTGTTCAAGGATGAACGAGCCCTCAAGGAATTCACCAATGGTAACTTTGAATTCGGCGCAGATGCCAACGCGATCGCGATCACTGCGGCGGCTGGCGCACAGGCAGGCACGACGGGCGGCACGTCTACTAACGTAAGTGGCGGCAAGAAAGATGCCAAAACGACAGGCGCCTATCGAAAAGGCATGGCTATATTTACAGTGGCCAAGGGTGGGCTGATGTACGAGGCAAGCGTTGGCGGCCAGAAGTTCTCTTACACGCCTCGTTGATTTTCGCCGAGTGTTAAATGTAGGCCATTGAAAGGCCGAAACTTGCGCGAAAGAGACGCATGAGTGTCCGGCGAAGCGAAAGCATGAAAGGTTGTTGGCCGAACCCGGTCCGACGCAGATGTCGATCAATCGCCGATCGCATCAAATATGCGAAAGGCACAAACGGACCCGAATCGGTCGTTCGACATGCCTCGTTCGAAACGGCCGTTTTACAGGTCGGGACTAAATCGCTCGCGCGGTATGGGTTTCGTCCTGCCTCTGGCAGCGAATGACATGTCAGTGGCACCGGTGCTTATGTTGGTGACTGAGGCACCGTCGGCTCTGCGGCAACGCAGCCCACGAGCGGACGTTTGTGCCTGTCGCTTTGTGCAGGCCCTCGCACATCCGCTTCGCCATCACGACGGCGCGACTCCACCGCTTCGCCACAGCGTCAGCGCCCATTCAGCATTCCGCCTGGCCGCGCATCCCGCAACACCGCCGGGCATCCCGGCCCATCATTCACCATAGCCCCGAAGACTCCGATCGTATCGGGGCACTCCGCGGTTTCCTCCCTTCAGGTTTATTCAACGCCTGCCCGCTCGCGCCGTCGCGCCCACGAGCCTGCGGCTATGGGCAGGCGTCGAACAAACCTCAAGACGGCGAGACAATATCGGGTGGCCGGTAGCCAAGTTGTCGGCTACTCTATGTATTGGCACCATGGCTTTAAGGAACGCATGGTTGTCATGCACCAAAGACCGAGCGTTGACGTTTGTCGCAAGTCTTGGCGGGTCGGTCGTCGGCGTGGCGCCCATGAGGAGCGCGTTAACACTGACGTCGCTTCCTTCTTTCGACACGGTCGTTGTGGTCTTTGTCTGCTACAGCACACTCGTCAACGAAGCCGCTACTTTCTCGTTGACCACTTGAATGCCCTGTGGCCGCTGTTGGCGGAGCTGGCGTGACTCGCGCCGGACCTGGTTCAATCGCACTAGACTGCGGGCTTGACGGACTCCGACCCTGAAGTCACGCACCATCGGTCTGGTCGATGCGGGCACACGAACGCGGGCCGCCCCGGTAGCTGGAATGGCCCTCCCCGAGGAGCGCAAAAATGGTCAAAACGAGAGTTGGACTTTGGAAGCCGGTGGTGACAATGCTGGCCGCAGCCGGATTACTAGCGCTATCGGGCCCAGCCTTCAGCACCAATCAGTCACAACAGCGCCAGGCCGGCAGGAACGTCAACCAGAATGCTAAACATGAGGCACGCTCGAACAAGGTAGACTGCCGCGCCGCCAACCAAAAGAGCAACTCCCAGTGCCGACAGGACAAGCGCGACACGAAGCAAAATGGCCGTCAGGCGAAGCGTGACATCAAGTATTGATGGTGCCTGCCGGAGCGCCGCGCCCGTCCATATGCCAATCCCGGACCTGAACAGCGGCAGGCGGGTCCGCGCTGAAGCGTTGTTGCGCTGGCGTCGAGTCGGCGATGAAGCCATTGGAGCCAATCAGCTCGTTCCCTCGCGGAACAGCGTCAAAGGATGATCCGGCTGACCAGCACCATGGTTGACTTTCTCATCGCCGATGCCCGGGCCGGTCTGGCGCCGCAGGCTTGTCAACGCTGCGAGCGTTGGTAGGACTCTACTTGTACCGCTTGAAATACGAGTGGGTTATCGGCGCCCAGAGGGTTTTCATCAACTACCAGATGGTGGCGCAGACGTGCTCTTGAGACTGGAATACGGATGTTGATTGGGCGTCCCTTACCGCCCCCGTTCCCCAGCAACTTCCCCAGGATATTGCGTTATCGCCTCCGGAAGAGATGCTATCGATGGTGGGCAAGTGGCCGGAAGTGGACGACGGACCAGTCATTCGCTAAAAATACCACGAGCGCCTCGTCCTGGCCGTACCCGGTCCGACGCCGAACCGCCGAGGTAGCCGCCGTTGATCGTTCTGCATCCGATAGAACTCGACCCATTATAGACCCTCGTTCTGTGAAACCGAAGTCCGTCCGACGCGGAAAAACAGCCGTTCACTCCAATCGCAGGAGGCCCGGTAATATGGTGACGACCTCTCAAGGTGCTGACACCATGGCCAACGTCGAAGACAGACTTGCACGTTTCTATGCCCTTTCCGACGGAATTTTCGCCGTGATCATCACGGTTATGGTTCTGGCATTTAAACCGCCAACAGGTCACGATTTCCGCGCGTTAATCGGCCTGTGGCCCGATCTCATCAGCTATGCGGTGAGTTACGCATTCATCGCCGTGGTCTGGTTGAACCATCACGCCGTGCTCCGCCACGCACAACACCTAACCGGCACATTGGCGCTAGCAAACTTCGCCAACCTGTTCGCCATTTCGTTCATTCCCTTTACCACCGCCTGGCTCGCCGAAAGCGAAATGGCAACTTTTCCGCTGACGTTCTACGCGCTGGTCTTTCTTCTGGTGCAGGGCACTTACATGGTCCTGATGTGGGAAAGCTTCTCTCACCTGCCTCACGACAATGATCCGCGCGCGCGGAAGTGGCAATGGTTCCGGGCGTGGATCATGTTTGGGGTATTTCTCATATCCACTGCGGGCGTCATCATCCCGCCCGTCC
Source organism: uncultured beta proteobacterium (assembly GCA_963738755.1). GTDB lineage: Bacteria > Pseudomonadota > Gammaproteobacteria > Burkholderiales > Burkholderiaceae > Paraburkholderia. The sequence goes on along the minus strand of CAVTXZ010000016.1, from coordinate 53,726 downwards.
TTCGGCTCATCCTGCTAGCTTCTTTTCTCATACTATACTGCCGCCCTGATCCGTTCCGGCGCGCCAGATCGGCTACGCAAGATTGACACAGCGGCTCGGCGATCAGCGACGTCGCCGCACCGCTAGCTGAAACCCACTTCTTCCAGCAGCCATTCCTTGAACGCCTGCACCGGCGCATGCTGCTCGCTCTCTTTTCTGTGAACAAGGTAGTACGCCAACTCGCAGCTCTGGACGTGATCGAACGGCTTGACGAGACGTCCCTCCGCCAGGTCGCGCTCGACCAGCGTCGTCCTTCCGAGCGCGACGCCATTGCCGGATATAGCCGTCTGAATGGCCATCGCGGAGTCGTTCAATTGCAGGCCACGATCCGTTTCGAACGAATCACGACAGCCCGCGTGCAGCAGCCACGAGCGCCATGTGGGAAAGACACCGAAACCGCTCATCGACGTGTCATGAATCAAAGGGTGATTCTTCAGATCGGACGGCTGCTTCAGTGCATTCGGACCAGCCACGAGCGTCGGACTACAGACCGGGAAAAATTCGTCACGCAGCAAAAAGGTGGACATGAGATCCGGCCACGCGCCCGCGCCATATCTGATGCCGACATCAATTCGCGCGGAGGTGAAATCGACAAGCTGGCCGCCGGTCTCAATGCGCAGATCGTAATAGGGATGTCGGCGCTGAAAGCGATCGACACGCCAAAGCAGCCACTTCTCTGCGAACGCGGGTGGGACTGTCACCGTGAAAACAATGCGGGATTTACTCGCTTTGAGCCTCTCCACTGCGTTTGAAAGTAAATCGAAGCCGCCCTGCAGATCGGGAAGCGCGACACGCGCGGCATCCGTGAGTGATAGCCGTGAGGGTCCCGAGCTGGAACGGTGAAAAAGCTCGATGTCCAGATAGCCTTCGAGGCCGCGAATGAGTTGTCCGATTGCCGCAGGCGTCACATTCAACTCCGCAGCGGCGGCCGTGTAACTCAAATGTCTGGCGACCGCTTCGAAGGCGCGCAGGGCGTTAAGGTTATTCGGCGCTCGCATCGCTTTGGTACGCGGGAAAGTCGAAAACAGAACTGTACCGCTACATTTGCCAATCCGCCCGAACCGGGCGGGTTCGTTAAAGTTGTTGCGCTGCAGGACGATCGGCCTGCAGCGCGCGTCGGCTGATCAAATCTGCGTCAGTCCACCATCGACCACGAGCTCCGAACCCGTCATGAACGCAGAGTCATCACTCGCCAGAAATAGCGCGGCAGTCGCGATTTCATGAGCCTCGCCGAATCGCCTCAGAGGAACCGCCGCTTGAATCGCGGAACCGGTAGCGGCCAGTTCTTTCTCCGACAGGCCGAGTTTTTCATGAAACGGTGTCGCAATCGGACCGGGACTCACCGCATTGACGCGGATGCCACGCGGGGCAAGCTCGGCTCCAATTGAACGTACGAGCGAGCGGGTCGCTGCCTTCGTCGCGGACAGAATGGACAGGCCGGGTGTCCCGACTTCATTGAGAAACGACGTCGTAATGACAATCGACGATCCATGCGACAGATGCGCAGCGGCCTTTTGAATCGTGAAGAACACACCGTTGAAGTTGAGTGCAAACTGCTCGCTGATCTGTTCAGCCGTGACTGCTTCGAGCGGCGCCGCCGTTCCCGCACCCGCATTCGCAAAGATCACGTCGATGCGTCCAAACGTTTCGACGACATCGGCGATAGCCTTGTCGATCTGGGCAGGGTCGCGCAAATCGACTGACAGCGTGACAGCGCCTTCACCGAGAATGCTGGCGGCATGGGCCAGCCGTTCAGCATTCGTCCCCGTCACGACGACCGTGGCCCCTTCGCTCTGGAAAAGCTTGGCCGCTTCGAGGCCGATGCCCGAGGTTCCACCGGTGATCAGCGCGATTTTGTTCTTGAGCTTCATGAGACTCCTTGATATGTATGACGTATCGGTAACTTCAAACGGCATTGCGTTGCCGGTAGACACAATATCGTTGCTGCCATCTGCGCCGACAAATGAGAAGATCTTGCCGGGCTGGAAAGAAAAACTATGCTGCGCGCAGCACGCAGTCGACGCGCTCCTCGACAAGGTCGATTGTGCGATCGGTCAGGCTGAGCGTGATGTCGATCTTCGGATAGGAGACGAGGCATTCCGGCAGGGTGGGTGCGATGATCAGCCGCCCTATACGACCCGGCACGTCGATGCGCAGCGCGCCGCACCGTCCTGCGTCGGCGACACCTTGCGCGTGGTCCGATGCGGTGGCTTACCACAAGACCGCCGCCGCACTCTCGACGTTCTCCGCGACTGGTTTGACGGCCATCGAAGATGTGGTGACCTTCATCCGTCATCTGGTCAGCGACGGGTGGTGGATTACGGGGCAGGCTATTCTGATCAACGGCGGCTATACGACCAAGTAGCCGCGCGAATGAACCCTCTTCTTTCTGAAAGGAGAGGGCTCAGTTAGTGCTTGAAATTAAACTGACTCGATCCAGCCATCGGCGTTCGAATTCTCTGCGCCACATGGACGGGCGCCGCTCATCAACAGACGCTCTGTCATTCGACTGCGAACGACCGTAAATAGCCAGTCACTACTGCATACAATCGCTCCGGCCGAGCCTTCATTGAAGCCACTTCCTCACGTCTTTTTCCCACTCCGGATCGCCGCAACCTTTCGGATTCTCCGGACCCAGTACGGCAATGTAGCCTTTGCTTTTCATACACGACTCGTACGCACGAACTTTCGCGCATTGATCCGGGCCCGTGTTCTTCGAGACTACCTTGCATTGTGCAATCGTCCGGTCCATCGGGCCGAAGTCCATGTCGCTCGCCTGATTGAGCGTCGGCGCATCGGCACCCGAGAGAGAAAATTCGACGGGGCCGGTCTGCGCGCAAGCGCTCATCAACAGACCGGCGAATGCGGTAATGCAGAGAAGATGAACATGCGGCCTCATGGATCGGCTCCTGATTGAAAGAGATGAATGGATCATACCCGCAAGCGAATGCATATTGAGGGGACGGTTGCCGCCCGACCCGCACTCGACTGAACCGAGCCACGCGTCGCAACGGCTGATCCCCACGCTGATATGTCCACGTCCATTGACCGGCAATTCACCGATGTACCCTGCTTCTACGAATCGAATCGAATCGATCGACCCGACTCGACTCGACTCGACTCGTTTCAGACTCAAATATCGCTGACCGGCTTCGGCGCTTCGGAAGCCGACGTCGGCAACGTAGCGATCTTGCCTGCGCTAGCGAGTTTCACCAGGCCTTCGCCGATCTTCGCGGTATTGGCCGCTTGTGCGCTCACCGACGTCGCCACATCCTTCAACGCGCCGAGACGCGGCAGCAGAACGGGATTCGACGCGACGCCGGCCACCAGTGCGCGACTGCCGTCGGCGAGCTGCTTGTCTTTCAGCACGCCGAGCATGAACGTGAATGCCGCGTTGCCGAACGAAGCAAGCTGTGCCTTGCTCATGCCGTTCAGCTTGTCCTGCACGTCTTTGCTCGACAGCGCCTTTTGAACGGCAACCGCCTGATCGTCCTTGATCTTGTTGATCGCGGCGGCCTTCTCAGCCGGGTCGGCGATACTGTTGGCAGCGGCTTCCTTCGCTTCCAGCGCGGCGATCTCTTCCTTGTTCGCGACGGCCTTGAAGATATGCGCGGTCGCCGTGCCGATCATCGTATCGGCGTCCTGCGCGGTCTTGATGAACGCGTCAATGTCCCCGGCCGACACTGCGCTGCCCGACGATCCACCCACGCCCGGAATCGCGGCAGTCAGATTGCCGATACCGAATGCCAGCGCCGGCGTCGCGTTCATCGTCAGCGTGCCGATCATCAGTGCGCCCAGTAATGCTGAATATTTTTTCATTTTGGTCTAGTCCTTAGTTTGTTTTTGACAACATCTGCTTCATCACACCATCGAGACTCGTCCGCGTATCCGCGTCCAGGTCGATACCTTGCAAGGCGGCCGCATTCGTAGCATCCGTGGTTGCCGGATAGCTATTGGTCGTAAAGGCATGTTCGAGTACGACCTGACTCGATACGGCGCCACCTGTTTTTTGCCGATAGGCAAGCCGCACGTTGTACACGCCCGCACACGTGCCGCCGTCGCACTTCGGCTCCTTCGGGTCGATCCGGTACAGCGCTTCGAGACAACGGTCATAAGCGGCCGGGCGCAATTCCAGGTTCTTTGCGAACCCCGATTGACCGCCCACCTTGCCCTTCACCAGATCGGCCAGGCCCGGGTTGACCATCACGAGCGGCGCACCTGCTGCGTCGGCGTAGGCGAGTGCGTTAAAACGCTCCAGCGCCACCGACCCGACCTGACTTTTCTCCGCCGGGCAGAACGCGATTCGTTGCGCGCCCGCCCCGGCCTTCGCCACGCTGTCGATCAGCACCACATCGCCGCTCGACGGTTTCGATGGTTTGCCGGCGACAGGCAGCACGAGCGATGCCGTCACCTTGCTGCCATCGCGGCTCAGCACGCTGGCATCCCACACGGGCACCAGCGCATCCTCGGCGATGCCGCCAGGCCGCCCGGCGTCGTGATAACACGCGAATCGAATCGCCGGGTTGAAGGTTCATGCCGCTATCGTCGATCTGAAAGGTATCGGACGACGCATCGGTCACCTTCAGCGTGACAGGCCTGAAGCGGACCTCCTTGCTGAAGCGCTCCGCCAGATCGTTCAGCGCGTTCTTCAGCGCCACTTCCTTGCGCGACTCCACGCTAAAGCCCGAGCCGTTCGTGACGGTATCGTCGATGCGGGTAGTTGACGTCCGCCGAATACAACACGCGACCGTCGCGCGACAGCAGTTCGGCAAAAGCCCATGCCTGCACTGACTTGCTGGGTCTTGTAGCTGAGATTGGTCGGCGACTCGTAGTGACGGGCGGCGGGCAATACCATCCGGATGAAGTAGTCGGGCAATGCGCGATTGCCGCTCACGTCGTGCCCGATGCCCGTATGGCTGTCGATCGACGCCTGGACCTGACTGAAGTTGGCGTTCAGCGGCAACGTCGCGAACGGTGCGTTGCTGCCGAGCTTGTCGGTAAAAAGCTGCGTGCTCACCGCGTCGGAAAGCACCGCGTTGCCGTCACTGACGAGTGCCAGCACGCGCGGCTTCTTAACGTCGGACAAAGCCATCGTGCCTGCGCGGCTGAACACCGCACCGTCTTTCGGCGTACCCAGCACGGGCACCGCGACTGCGTAGTTCTGCCCCGCGTATTCGACGCGAATTTCGGCGTCGCCGTCGTCCATCACGTCGCCCTTGCCGATGCCCGACTGATAACCCTTGTCGAGAATGACGAAGCCTTTCCAGGTATCGGCAACCCTCGTATCGACGACATACGGATTGAACTGGCCCGCAGCGGCACGTGAGCGTGCTGTCGAGCAAGGCCGAAAAGCCCGCGCGATACGCGTCGCTGACCTTGCCCGCGATGTCGGCGGCGGGCAGCGAGCGAGAGACCGTCAGCTCGTCATAACGGGTCTGGCTGAACGACTGCAAGACTTCACCCGTCATCGGATTGCTGAAGTAGACGCTCAGCGTGATCGGCAGATAAATGTCGGTGGTGCCGTCGGTCTTGTCGATCTGGTACTTCGACACGCGCGTCACCTGCACCGACAGCGCGAGCGTGCGGAGGCGGTTCTTGCTGTCGATGGTGGCGCTCAACGCCGGAAAATGCGCCTGCGCCTGTTGCTGCAACAGCCCGACCGTCTGGCCGATATCGAGCGACGCGCGAAACGCCGGATCGATCTTGCTGCTGCCGCTAGCCGAACCGGCCACGCCCGGCGCGTCGTCGAAGAAGATGCCGGGCACGACATACAAGCCGACTGCCGGCGAAGGCGCGGCATGCGTTGCGGTCGTGGCGAGGGCCACCGCCACTGCTGCGACGAGAGTGATTGCCTTGAGGCTCATGTCAGTGAACCGCCTTTTTGCAACCGTTCATGCACAGCGTGATAACGGTTCCGTCCACCGACGAATCGAGGCTCGCGAACTGCGGATTGCTGCCCAGCGCCATCGCGACAGCCTGGTCGAGCGGATCGCTGCCGCGATAAGTCGCGACGATCTCGACCTGCCCTGCTCCCGCCTGACGCTGGGTTGCTTTCTCCAGACCCGGCACCGACTTGAGCGCCTGGCTGAAGGCCGTGCGGGTCATGAGCGGCAGGTTGTCGCCCGTCAGACGGATCGTGTATTCGGCGCCGTACATCGTGCGCTTCTTGACGAATTCCTGAATCCGCTTGCCGACCTGGTCTCCGAGACTGCTGGCCAGTTTGACGGCCAGTCGCGCGCGACAATCGTCCGACGACGCGCCGACGGCCGCTTCCGATTGTGTAGCCGACGCGATGTCTTCGCCCGTTTTCGTCGAGAACGTCCTCGTGCTCGCAACGCCCGTGCACGACTCCTGACCGGAGTTCTTGTCGACGCCGAGGTCATAGATAACCGACGAGCCGATCATCATGTAATCCGCCGTCGCATCCTTGCGCGCATAGTCGACGTATTTGGCCAGCTCAGCGCTGTTGTCCAGCTGGTCCAGCGTGATCGCGCGATCTCCGAAATACCGGCTCTTGAAAAGCGAGTTGTCGAGCACCTTGATGTCGAGGTCGCCCAACTGCCCCTTCAACTCGTTGTAGGTGTAGTTCTTCTTGTCGGGTCCGGTGTTTTGCGGCTGATACTTGACGAGCTTCCGGTAGTACGTGTTGTCGTGATCCTCGGCATTTACATTGTGGGCGTAGGCCGACTGCGACGACGATGCAGCCGCTACCTTGCTGCTGGCGGCTGCCGCGACCTGACGGCTCGCGGCGCCGGCCGCCTGATGACTGCTTTCGCCGGACGCATCGAGACGACCCGAATCGCGCCCTGCCACCGCAGCCGAATTGCCGTAGCCGTCCTGCGCCGCGCCTGCCATCTGCGTATCGCGTGCTGCGCTAATGCGGCCAGCGGACTTGTCGTTCACTGCGAAGGCAGCCTGTTCTTTCGACGCGTACGCCGCGTTGCTGCTTGCCGCATAGGCGGAACTCTTCGACGAGGCAGCCGCTTCCTTCTCGTTGTAGTGCGATCCCGCTTCGTGGCGGAACTCCGTCAACTCTTCGAGTGGCGCATGCAGGTTGGTCGGCGTTGTGAAGAACTCGTCCATCATCACGAGAATCGGCTGGCTGCGCGTGGTCGTCGTGTTCATTGCCAGGCCGAGATCGCTGATTTCGGTGCGTAGCGACTTGTCGTCCACCCGCAGCGTGACGCTGACCTGGTACTGACCATCGGCCGAACTCGGTGTGACGCTGTAAAAAGACTCTTCGCCGATCTGCACGACCAGATCGTCGAGCTTGGCCTGCACGTCAGGATTGCGGCTCGTGCCGGCGCCAACCACCTTGTCCAGCGCTGCGAGCACCGCATTGCGCTTCGCCTGCCGCAGCGCGGAGGTGCGCACCGAATTCACGTCGCCGGCAATCGCGGCGGAGCCGACGCCGCGCGCCTCGATGTCCATTGCGTGCGCGAGCGGAGTCAACACGAAGGCCGCAGCGGCCGTTGCAAGCAAGGTCCTGTTCAACAGTTTCATAGTGGTTTTATCGGGAATTGGGAAGCGTGACGGAGATGTCGCCGGCTTTGACGACCGTGCCGGCGGAGGTTTCGGTGATCGAGGTATCGCCCGCCTGAGCGATGGGTTGGGCAAGACCGAAGCGGACCAGAAGCGCCTGGTATTCAGCCGACGAGCGCACGGTGTCGAGATAACCGTCCGCATCGAGTCGCGCCGTATCGCGCATGCCGTTGCTCATTGCACTTTCGAGTGCGGCCAGTGCGGCGAGCCGGTCGCCTGCCGCGGCTTTGGCATCCGCTGCCGCGAACCAGGCATCGGCGCTCTTCGGATTGGCGGCGGTGAGCTGGTCCGACAAGGTCGACGCCACGCCGAAGTTTTTCTGCTCGAGCGCTGACCTGACCTGTCCGACGCTCACGTCCGTTGCAACGGATGCGTGGTTCGATGAGTCGTGACACGCCGCGATAAAAAGCAGACAGGCAAGCGCGAGCGGCGCAGCCCAATAGGCGCGAAGCTGCATGGGTGAATCCCCCGATGGCAATGTTATTTGTGTTTATCAGGCCGCGTGTGCGGCATCAATCGATCAGCGACGCTTAGCGTTGAACACTTCGCGCCTTGCACTGGATATCTGCGCTTTGGCAGATGGTTTGACTGGAACAGCCCCGAATGGAATGGGTATCTCTCATTTTTATGGATATCGTTTTTTGTCGGTATTGTTTCTTACCCGTTGCAGGCCCGGACAACGGTCATACATGAAGCGGCTATTCAAGGACATTGCAAAGCACCGCATGCCGCACAGGCTTAACGGCAATGCTGCCATAAACTTTAGTTTGCGACGGCCGTGTTTGCACACATCCAGAGAAATGCCGACAGGTCATTCCAGTGAATTGGTTGTTAAATGCGACTAACGTGCTTGTACGTCGCCATCAATTAACGAGCGCAAACGTTAAAAACAAATTGATAAACGCCCGAAAATTTTTCAGGCGATTTAACTGAACGCGATTTCCATCTTGCGAATCACCGTCGGCAATCCGCTACATTGTTGACGGTGGTGGCATCAGATTGGCAATTGCACCGACGCGCGGCTCAGGGAGTTGAGCGGGCGTGCCCCGGCTTATATCCGCTGACTCATCCAGCAAGCGATGCTCATACGATCGCGCGTGGCGGGCAGCACCTCGTGCTCAAACTGTGCCGAGAGAAACAACAGCAGCGTTCCGGCGCGCGGAAAGACATCGTGATATGACTGACCGGCAAGGTACAACCGCAGCGCGCCGCCCTCGGCGTCCTGCCACGCTTCGTTGAGGTAGAACACGGCGGAAATCACCCGACGATCGCTGTCACGGAGGCGATCGAGGTGGCGTGCGTATCCGGTGCCCGGCCGATAGACCGCGTAGTGTGATTCGCTATCCACCAGACCGAGAAACAGGTCGCGGTTTAGCGCCATTCGCAGCGCTTCGATGCGATCCGCGAATACCTGCTGCCGTGTGCTCAGCGCGTCGGGTTGGAACCAGCGCGTGCTATCGCCGCGCAAAAGCGTGGCAGCGCGATTGGCGCCAACGCGGGCTGGGGTCAGCAACTGCGCGTCGTGCATGGCCGTACATTCGATCGACAAGGCCTGCGTCTGGGTCTGTGACAAAAAGTCCGGCACGACGCACCAGCCATTGACGGCGAGCATGCTTGTGGCGATGTCGAATTCGCTCGATCGGCAATTCGACGAGACATCGATTGCCTCGTCCGTAGCGGCGTCGCCGATCAGGCAATCGACCAGCAGGCCGATTTTCGCTTCAATCAGAGAGTGTTCCAGAAACGCATCCCTTTTTATTTGTTCTTCCGCTGGCGGTTCGATCGAGTAATCGTTCGGGTCTGCGACCAGTTGGTCAAAACTATCAAGCGTTGATGGGGTCGCGTCGAACGCGGGCATTGACACGCGCCGGACCCAGGCGGCGTGCCGGGTCGAGGGAGTCGATCTGTTGGAAGAACAGCGCAGTCTACACGAGTGGGCAAGCCCGGCGCTGATGCTCTAGCCGACACGATCGAACATTGCGGCGTCGCCTGCAACGCTTCACGCGGCGGCAACAAGGAAGATGTGCCGGCGCGTCATCCTGGTAGCACACAGTTTGATCAGGCCAAGCAGCGCAATCTGCGCCGGAGTGAAGCGGATGCGGACGCTTCCCTGCGAGCAGGCTTGGCCTATCCGCCCTGCCCTTCGCTCAGCCGTGTTCGCACGCCTTCCTGCTGAGTCGAACGCACGGCAGTGTGGGCCCGTGTCCGGCCGCGCCGCTCGATCCATTGTGCGCATTCCCCGACGATGCCGCGTCTGAACAGCAAGACACAGGCCACGAACATCACACCGGTCAGCAAACTGACCGACTCGCCCAACCCCTGAAACGCGGCGATCTGCGTCACGTCGGCGAGCCAGTTGCCGAATGCGGCCAACCTCGATTCCAGCACGACGACGATCACCGCGCCGACGACCGGACCCAGACGCGTTCCAAGGCCCCCGATCAAGGTCATCAGAATGACCGTGCCGGACAGCGTCCAATGCACATCCGAGAGCGTCGCAAAACCCAGCACCAGCGTCTTCATCGCACCCGCAAGCCCCGCCATCGCCGCCGATAGGACAAACGCGAGAAGCTTGTAGCGGTCCACGTCGTAGCCCAGGGAAATCGTCCGCGCTTCGTTCTCTCTCAACGCCGTGAGAATTCTGCCAAACGGTGAATGGATGACCCGGCCAAGAAACAGAAAGACAACAGTCGTAATCGACAGGATCACGAAATACAGCGTTAGATCGTTCTCTAGCGGAAGCACGCCGAACAGGCGCCCGCGAGGCACACCTTGCAGGCCGTCTTCACCGCCCGTGAACGGCGCCTGGACGCAGAAAAAAAACAGCATCTGCGCAAATGCCAGCGTGACCATTGCGAAATAGATTCCTTTCCGCCGAATAGCAAAGAGCCCGAATATCAAACCGAGCAGTGCGCCCACTCCAGTACCCAGAACCAGTGCCACTTCCGGAGAGCAGCCGTGATCCCGCATGACACTGCCCGCAATGAAGGCGGCACCGCCGAAGAACGCCGCGTGCCCGAACGATAGCAGGCCGACATAGCCGAGCAGCAAATTCAGCGAGCACGCGAAGAGCGCGAAACACATCAGCTTCATCAGAAACACCGGATAGGCACCCAGCCACGGAGCGACGGCCAGACAGCCCAACACGACAACCCATACAGTCCAATTTCGCATCATGTGCCTCACTTCGAATTGCCAAACAGACCGCTTGGGCGCACCAGCAGCACGAGCGCCATAATCACGAATACGACCGTCGCGGACCCTTCCGGATAAAACATCTTGGTCAGCCCTTCGATCAAGCCAAGGGCGAGACTGGTGATGACCGAGCCCGCGATCGATCCCATCCCACCGATCACGACGATCGCGAACACGGTGATAATCACGCTCTGGCCCATCAGCGGCGACACCTGCATGACGGGTGCGGCGAGAACGCCGGCAAGCGCGGCCAGTGCCACCCCGCCGCTGTAAGTCAACGTGACCATAGCGGGTACGTTGACGCCGAATGCCGCCACCAGTTTCGGGTTCTCTGTCGCCGCGCGGAGCAGCGCGCCGAGAGTCGTGCGCTCGATCGTCCACCAGACCCCGGCACACACGAGCAGCGACGCCACCACCACCCAGCCCCGATACGCGGGCAGCACCATGAAACCCAACTGCATGCCTTGCATCAACCCCTCTGGCGCCGGATAAGACATACCCGAAGCGCCATAAAAGGACCGACACAGGCCCTCTATGATCAGCGTGAGACCCAGTGTGAGCAGTAATCCGTAGAGATGATCGAGCTTGTAGATCCGGCGCAGCATGGCGCGCTCGACGAACGCCCCCAACGCACCGGCAGCGACCGGCGCGGCGATGAGCATCGGCCAATAGCCCAGACCCAGATAGTTCGTGCCCATCCATGCAAACAGCGCACCCAGCATGAAGAACGCGCCGTGCGTGAAATTGATGACGTTGAGCAACCCGAAGATGACGGACAAGCCCACGCTCAGCACAGCATAGAAACAGCCGTTCATGAGACCGAGGACCAGTTGGCTGGAGAACGCCGCAAGCGGAATACCAAAGAGTTCCACGATGACTTTCCGGTTCAAACGTTGAGCAGTTCCTGAAGCACGCCTGTCTTTTCAGCGAGAAGGCTTGCGTCGAAAGTTTCGACAATCTGCCCGTGCTCCATCACGTAAAAGCGATCGGCAAGCGGCGCGGCGAACCGGAAATTCTGTTCGACCAGCAACACCGTGAAGCCGCGCGACTTGAGGAGCCTGATGACACGCGCCAGCGTCTGGACGATCACGGGCGCCAGTCCTTCCGAAATCTCGTCGAGTAGCAACAGGTCGGCTCCCGTGCGGAGAATCCGCGCGATCGCCAGCATCTGCTGCTCGCCGCCCGACAGGCGCGTGCCCTGACTCGCCCTGCGTTCGGCAAGATTCGGAAAAATCTCGTAAATTTCTTCGAGCGACATGCCAGTCGCATTCGACATCGGCAACCGCGGCGGTAACAGCAAATTCTCTTCGCACGATAATCCCGCGAAGATGCCGCGTTCTTCCGGGCAATAACCCACTCCTGATCGCGCCACGCCTTGTGGCGGCAGCCCGACTGTTTCCCGGCCTTTCACGCAGATCGACCCGCGCCGTGCGTCGGTCAGACCCATGATGGATTTGAGCGTCGTACTCCGGCCGGAACCATTGCGTCCCAGCAACGTGACCACCTCGCCGCGCGCCGCGCGAAGGTCGACGCCATGCAGGATGTGCGATTCCCCGTACCACGCATGCAGTCCCTTTATATTCAGAACATCGGCACGCGCGTGCTGGTTGTCCGCCGGCGTTGGAATCTTCAGGCGTTCAGTGTTCAAGCGATCCATTTTCGGTCCCCATGTAGGCTTCCCGCACTCGAGGATCAGCCGCGACGACTTCATATGCGCCTTCCGCGAGAATCTCTCCGCGCTGCAGGACGGTGATCGTGTCGGAGATGCTGGAAATGATTTTCATGTTGTGCTCAACCATCAAAATCGTTCGACCGGCCGAGACTTTCTTGATGAGCGTGGTCACCCGATCGACGTCCTCGTGGCCCATGCCTTGCGTGGGTTCGTCGAGCAACATCAGCACCGGGTCCATCGCGAGCGTGGTGGCAATTTCGAGTGCGCGCTTATGACCGTATGAGAGCTCAGCGGTCCTCACATCGGCGAATGCGGACAGGCCCACCTCATCGAGCAATTCCAGCGCGCGTGTCCTGAGTCGGCCGAGAACCGCGCTACTCATCCAGAAGCGGAACGACACGCCGAGCCCGCGTTGCAAACCAATACACACGTTCTCCACCGGACTCAGATGCGGAAAGACCGCGGATATCTGGAACGATCGAATCACTCCGCGTCGTGCAATCGAAGCCGGCGCCGCGCGAGTAATCTCCTTGCCGTCGAAGAAAATCTGCCCGGAAGTCGGCGTCAAAAACTTGGTCAGCAGGTTAAAGCAGGTCGTCTTGCCCGCGCCGTTCGGTCCGATCAGTGCATGGATCGTGCCGCGCCGGACACGCAAATCGACGGCGTTGACAGCCGTAAAGCCGTTGAACGACTTGGTGAGGTTGCTGGTTTCAAGAATCAGGTCGTTGTGCGCCATACCTGCTCTCCTTGTCCATTGGACGCGTGGGTTGAAAAATACGGCTTCAGCCGGCCACGGAACATCACGTACTCCCTGTGGGCCTGTGCGAGTGCGACGCTCCAGTCTCACGCAATACGGTTCAGTTGGATTTCGCTGTGACCAGCGGACAACGGCTCGCACTGAGTGGCGCAAACGCTTCCTGCGCCGGAATGACCTGTTTTATCGTGTAGTAGTCCCACGGCTTTCTGGATTGTTGCGGGCTCTTGACCTCGGCCAGATACATGTCGTGGACCATCAGGCCATCGGCGCGAATCGTGCCGTTCTTCGCGAAGAAATCGTCGACCGGCGTCTTCTTCATTTGCGCCATGACCGTATCGGACGCATCGGTTCCACTTGCCTTGACGGCTTTCAGGTAATGCAGAGTCGATGAATAGACGCCTGCCTGCACCAATGTCGGCATGCGCCCGGTTCTCGCGAAGAAGCGTTGCGACCACGCGCGGCTCGCGTCATCGCGATCCCAGTAGAACGGCGTGGTCAGCATCATTCCCTGCGCCGCCTGCAGGCCAAGGCTGTTGATGTCGCTGATAAATAACTGCAAGCCCGCGATTTTCTGCTTGCCTTGACCGATCACACCGAATTCGCGTGCCGTCTTGATCGCATTCACGGTGTCGCTGCCTGCGTTGGCTAGTCCAATCACCTTCGCTTTCGACGCCTGAGCCTGCAACAGATAGGACGACAGATCCGACGAGTTGATCGGATGCTTCGCCTTGCCCGCCACCTTGCCGCCGGCTGCCGTCAGCGCCGCGGTCGCGTCCTTTTCCAGCGAAGCGCCGAGTGCATAGTCGACGGTCAGAAAGAACCAGCTGTTGTCGCCGCTGCGCGCCATCGACTTCACGAGACTCGTGGTAAACGCATACGTGTCGTACGAGTATTGAATCGTGTACGGCGAGCAGTCTTCATTGCTAAGGCGGGTGGTTCCGGCGCCGCTTGCAATAGCGATGCGATGCTTTTCCTTCGCCACGTTCGACACCGCCAGCGCGACGGAAGACGGCAATAAGTCTTCGACCATATCCACGTGCTGGTTATCGAACCAGTCCCGCGCGACGGTGGCGGCGACGTCGGTCTTGTTCTGGTGATCGGCGCTGATCACCTTGATGGGTACGCCATTGACCTTTCCGCCGAAATCCTCCGCCGCCATCTGCGCGGCAACGACGGAACCCTTGCCGCCGATGTCGGAGAAGATGGAAGACATATCGGTGAGCACACCGATTTTCACCACACCGCCATTCGTCATGACCGGGTCGGCGGCATGAGAAGCAATGGCGCACAGCATGGCCGCGACTGGCACGGCGGTAAGCGCGAGACGTTTGAACATGGACTCCTCCTTTGATATGAATAGCGGGCGTAGTACCGGACGGCTGACCAGCACGCGATGTCAGCCGGTTTGACGCAGAATTGCTTCGACACCGGCGCCGATTGCAAGCAGACGCCGGTCGCTCATATGCCGCCCCATCAACATCAGGCCGACCGGCGCTCGGCCAGACTCGTGACAAGGTATGGACAAGGCGCACAGATCGAGCATGTTGGCGATTGACGGATTGCGCAGCAGCAACCGATTGGTCGACGTATAGGCGCGCTCGTCGGCAAGATCCGCGATGCGCGGCGCGATAATCGGCACCGTCGGACACACCGCGGCATCGAACGGCTGCAATTCGATATCGGCCTGCCTGCACAGCAGCGAGCGGCGCGCTTTGGCACGGAGATATTCGGCTGTACTTTGCTGGCTGCCGAAACGGATGCGGGACAGAACCCGCGGGTCATACTGGTTCGCGTGGCTGCGGATCATGCCGACGTGCCACGCCCACGCTTCCGCCGCCACCAGGCCGCCGTGCTGCGTCAACTCTGCGAGGACATTCCAGCTGTCGAATTCCACCTCACGCAGAATCGCGCCCGCCTTCGCGAGTCTGGAGAACGCGCGCTCGAATGCGCCGGCGACGCACGCGTCCATGTCGTCGAGCACCGGTTGCGTCGGCACGGCGAGCCGCAAGCCGCGTATCGGAGAGCACGGCGTTGCCACTTCTGTTTCGCCTGCCATGACCGAATCGATCGAGGCGCAACACGCGACGCTCGGCGCCATCGAGCCGATAGAGTCGTAACTGGACGACAAGGGCACCATACCGTCGAGCGGGATACGCGACGCGGTGGGCTTGAAACCGGTTACCCCGCATAAGGCCGCGGGAATCCGGCACGAGCCGCCCGTGTCCGAGCCGATCGCGGCCGCAGCCATGCCGTCCGCCACCGACACCGCCGCGCCCGACGAGGATCCGCCAGGAATGCGCGCTGTCTCGCGATCAAACGGATTCGCCGGCGTGCCGTAGTGCGGATTGATACCGAGACCCGAGTAGGCGAATTCCGTCATGCTGGTTCGACCCACGAATACGGCACCGGCGGCACGCAGCCGGCCTATCGCCACGGCATCGCGGGTCGCTGCCTGCTCCGGCAGAATGCGGGAACCCGCCCGCGTGACCTCGCCCTGCACGTCGAAGAGATCCTTGACCGAAATCGGGATTCCGGCGAGCGGGCCTGCGACGCCGTATCGACGCAGCGCATCGCTCGTCATCGCCTGCGTCGCCGCAGCGGGACTGATGCCGTACGGGAAAACTCTCCGGCCCTCACCCGTAGCAGCTTCGATGTTCTCGACACATGAGGCGAGCAGCGCCTGTGCGTCGAGATGGCAATGGCCGAGCTGAATATGCAGGGCGTCGATGGCGGGCAACATGATCAGGCCGGATCGAAGTAGTGAATCTCGAGCAGGACACAGCCCTGTTCCGACTTGAACGGACCGTGATAGGCGCCGGGCGGCCGCACCGCATAGGTGTACCCGTTGAACGGCGTGCCACCCTGACCGCTCTCGTCGTTGCCGACCGTCAGGTCGCCTTCCACCAGAAATACTTCTTCCCAGTAGTCGTGCACGAACGGCTTCTTCGTAAAGAGTCCGGCGGGCAAGCGCAGTAAGCGCGTGCGACTGCCTTTCCTGTTGTCCGTATCCAGCGATCCGGAAAGAATCAGTTCCTGTGCGCCTGACGCCGGATCGTAGCCTTCCGGCAATTGCCAGCCTTGCTGCATTTCCAGCGTGCGGAACTCGTCATGAAGTTTGTTGATTGCCATGCTGTTCTCCTGTGTGAGTTGGAATGGGTGCAATGCGAAATCAGGCGGCCTGCAACGTCGCGAGTTCGGCGCCGAGTGAATAGGTCGACAGCAGATCGTCGACAAGGCCCGTCGCGCGCGGCCAGTCGTACGTGCGGAATGCGTGGCCCTTGGTAACGAACGACGCGCCCGCATAGAACAGTTCATATTGGTTGTGACGCGATGCGAACTCGGAGCCGACAGCGTCCCACGCGAGCTTGAAGAACTTCACGCGTTCCTCCGGGCTGCAGACAGGCGATTTCTGGGTCTTTTCGATGATGCGCAGGAGATCCGGATTCTCGAAGTCGCGAATGCTCGACGGCAGCATGATCATTCCGCCGCCCGACAGTTCGCGCAGAGTGTTGAGCACTTTCGAATACAGTTGCTGCGTGACGACTTGCGAGCCGTAAAGCATGTTGCGGTCCGGCACGTAGTAGCCGTTTTCAACACGGCCTTTTGCCTCCATGCCGTAGACCCACGCTTCCACCATGGACGCCTCAGAGGCGAGTTGACCCAGCGTTTCGCGGACTTGCGGGAAACTGTTGGTGCCGTTGATCTCCGTGATCTTCAGCGCCAGACCGACCAGAAAACGCAGCTTGACCATCAGGCGTACCTGACATTGGTAATTTTGGTAACTGTGCGCGGGCGTCGCGTGAAATTGCTTCGCGCACATCGCCACGTCGCCGGCCACGAAAATGCGATCCCACGGCACCTTGACGTCGTCGAAGTACAGCACTGCGTCGTTCTCGTCGTATCTGCTCGACAGCGGATTGTCGAAAACCGAAGGCGAGTTCTCTTCGTACGATTTGCGCGACATCACCTTCATGCCCTTGGCATTCATCGGTATGGCGAAAGACAGCGCATACATCTCGTCGCCCGGGCGCAGGGGCTGGATACAACTGCAGAAAACCTCGTTCGCCATGATGCCGCTGGTGGCGAGCATCTTTGCGCCACGCACGGTGATACCCTCGGCGTCCTGATCGACGATGCCGACGGCGAGATATTTGTCCTCCTGCTCATGCGCCGCCTTGGCCTGATTGGCTTGCGGATTGACGATCACATAGGTGAGAAAGAGGTCGTTGTCGCGTGCGTACCTGTAGTAATCGCGCAAGGCGCCGGCGCGCGCCGGATCGTACTGCTCGAACACGTCGATGCCCATGTACATGCCCGAGATGCACGAAGCGACATGATCCGGTGAGCGGCCCATGAAGCCGTAGTGGAGTTCCGTCCACGCTTCGAGCGCGGCCCGCCGCTCGATCAGTTCGTCGTATGAGGTCGGCAGTTGCCAGATCTTGCTGATGCGACGGCCGGTATCGGGCGACGCGAACGTCATCTTTTCGACGTTCTCCGGGCGCGCCTGATAGTCGTACAGATTCGCGTAGCTACGAATCGAATTGCGAAATGCGGGATGCGCTGTCACATCGCCGACGGCCTGGCCATTGATATAGACCTGCCGTCCGTCGCGCAGCGACGCAATATGTTGAGTGCCATTCTTGATCATGATGTTCTCCGAAAATTGGCGTGGTTATGCGTTCAGGCGGAAGGCTGGCGAGCCCCGTTGAGCGTGTGGTACCGGCCGCCGAAGAAGACGAGCGGCCGACCTTCCGACTGGACTTGATACTTTTTGACGCGGCCGACAAAAATGATGTGGTCTCCGCCGTCGTACTGCGCATAGGGTTCGCATTCGAAAGTGGCTAGCGAGTCCGGCAGAAGAACCGCGTCAGCGCGCTTTTCCAAAACCCCGGGCATGCCTCCCCATTTGTCGCTGTTCGCCTTGGCGAAGCGATTCGACAAGTCCTGCTGGGCTTCCTCGAGCACATTCACCGCATAGGTGCCGACCGCGCTCAGGTCGGGCAAGCTCAGGTTTCGCCGATCGACGGAAAACAGAATCAACGGTGGATCGAGCGAAACGGAGTTGAACGACGCCACGGTGATACCGATGGGCGGCGCATTGTTTCTAGGCGCCGTGATCACGGCCACTCCTGTCGCGAACATCGACAACGCCGTGCGGAACTGACGTTGCGCGTCGACCTGGTTCGTAGACGTTGCAGTGCTATCTGTCATCTCGCCCTCCTTCCAGTGCATCGCCCGCCGGGGATGCTAGAATTCACCACACAAAGCGTTGTTTATTAGCTTTGTTTCTTAGCTTTTATTACATGCTGTTTAATAAAGCTAATCAAGCTATCGTAAACCCCGATTTGAAGCTGGCGTGCAAACGACGACCCTACTCGCTGGATGGATGTTGACCGGCGAACGACCGACTCCGCGCTACACTCCGTTCGCTGCATCTGCCGGCATTCACCTGAAGCGAATCGACCCGGCCTTCTGGAATAGAAACAATGCAAACCAAACAGTCATCTCGTCCGATTTATATGGACTACAGTGCAACGACGCCGGTTGATCCGAGGGTCGTTGCAGCCATGCTTCCGTTCCTGAACGAGAGCTTCGGCAACCCCGCCTCCCGTAGCCACAGTTACGGCTGGGAAGCGGATGACGCCGTGGAAACGGCTCGCACACAGGTTGCAGAGCTTCTGAGAGCCGACGCGCGTGAAATCGTCTGGACCTCCGGCGCGACCGAAGGCAACAATCTGGCGATCAAAGGCGCGGCCAATTTCTACAAGGGAAAAGGCCGGCACATCGTGACGGTGAAAACCGAACACAAAGCGGTGTTGGATACGTGTCGCGAGTTGGAACGACAGGGTTTCGAAGTCACTTATCTGGACGTCCAGCAGGACGGACTGCTGGATCTGGGCACGCTACAGGAAGCGATGCGGCCCGACACGGTTCTGGTCTCGATCATGATGGTCAACAACGAAACCGGCGTAGTGCAACCCATTGCCGAGATCGGCGCGATGTGCCGCGCCAAAGGCATCGTGTTTCATTGCGACGCGGTGCAGGCCGCGGGCAAGATTTCGATTGATGTCAATGCGCTGAAGGTGGACCTTCTGACCGTAACGGCCCATAAGGTCTACGGTCCCAAGGGTGTGGGTGCCCTGTATGTGCGCCGCAAGCCGCGCATCCGGATCGAAGCGCAGATGCACGGCGGCGGCCACGAGCGGGGAATGCGCTCCGGCACGCTGCCTACGCATCAGATCGTCGGCATGGGTGAAGCGTTTCGAATCGCAAAGGAAGAGATGGAATCCGAGAGCCGCCGTGTCGAGGCCTTGCGCAATCGACTGCTGGCAGGCCTGACGCAGATGAAGGAGGTCTACGTCAACGGCGACATGACGCACCGCATTCCGCACAACCTGAATGTCAGTTTCAGTTTCGTGGAAGGCGAATCCTTGATCATGGGTATCAAGGGCGTAGCGGTCTCATCGGGATCGGCCTGCACGTCGGCTTCGCTAGAACCGTCGTATGTCCTTCGAGCGCTTGGCCGTAGCGACGAGCTGGCGCATAGCTCGATCCGATTCACACTGGGGCGGTTCACCACAGAAGAAGAAGTGGACCAGGTGATTCTGCAGGTGCAAAGCACGGTGGAGAAACTGCGCGCGCTGAGTCCGCTTTGGGACATGCACCTCGAAGGGATTGATCTGAGCACGATTCAATGGGCCGCGCATTGAGCGGGAAGCGTGGCGGCCCGCGCCGATTCGCTCGTTCGCGCGAGGCCGCGGTGGGCGAATCGCTAGCGTTTTTCCTGCCGCGCGATCAGGTGCGAAAGATCGAGTGTGGCGCGATCGCCGTTGGCGACCAGCCGGTCCACTACCGAACAGAGCACCTTGAACTCCGTTTTGGTCACCCCTTCGAACAGCACGTCGTTGATGTGCTGCTGCTTCGCGGCAAGTTCTTTGAGCAATCTGGAACCCGCTGTGGTGACAGTAAGCCGCATCTTGCGCTTGTCTTCGGGATGGGACCGTTTGTCGATCAGGCCCAGCTTTTTGAGCTTGCCGGTTTCGATGGTAATGAACGCGCCGCTCAAATGCAGGTGGTCCGCCAACTGGTTGACCGTGACAACGTCTTCGTGCGAGAGCTGGGCAATCGCAATAAGCAACGAATACTGGATGCCCGTGAGACCGATCAGCGTGCCGAAGCCATCGCGTACCGACAGTAAGCGCGCCGCGAACGGCAGCAACCCGTTCACCAGATGCCGAAACTCCGCGTCCGACCCATCGACCAGACAGGCCGGGTTGGTTACCGTCAGAACGACCTCTTCCTGAATCTTTGCCATGACCTCTCCGCTCCGGTGCCGCACGTGCTTTTACCTTTGGAAGGTAATTATACTTCAAAGGTGAGCGATCCCTGCCCGGAGCGGCGCTCGTGGGCCTTCTCACTTCGATCTGAGGCTGATCTATGAATACTTCCCTCGCATCTTCGTCCATTCGGGCACTTCTTGAATGCTACCTTCGTGCCAAAGACCTGAACCAGCCAGAGCTGATATCCGAATGCTTTTCGTCCGATGCTGAACTGACCTTTTCGATCGCAACCAACGACATCGATTTTCCCCGCCTGGTTGCAGGCGCGCCGGCGATCGCCAAAACGTTGGTGGCTGACTTCGGCCAGCGGTTCGACCTATGCCGCACTTACTATGTATGCGTCGAGCCGCATCTGCAGGAAAACCGCACATGCGAGATGCCATGGCTCGTGATCATGCGGGAGACGCAGAGCGGGTCGCTTCGAATCGGAAAAGGCACATACCGCTGGCGCTTTTCGTCCGGCGCAGGCAAGGCGGACATGATTGTCCAGTTGCACATTCATATCGAACGGATGGACGCTGTGCCCGACCCGCACGCTGAACGGTTGACCGTGCTGCAGGCTCGACTTTCCTACCCGTGGCTTTCGCCGCAGGAGTTGCAGCGAAGCGTAGCAAGCTTCATCGAGACTTACCCCGACTCCGCATTCGCGATACCGTTTGCGCAAGCTGCGGCGCTGTGATCACAGAGTGCGGCGAGTGCTCGCCCATCGCGGGCGAGTACTTTGCCTGCACGCTTGGTGCGCCGTTCGAGTCCCTGCTGTCGGGTCCACGCTAAACCGCCCGATCGTTCGAGCCTGCCTGCTGCATGTCGGTCCCGCGTGCTGCGCGCCGTTGTCCGCGCTCCATCCGGTCGGCCTGCAATACCCGCCGACCCGTGCGCGTGATGGACACCAGCAGGATCGCCAATAGCCCGGTGCCGAACAGGTAGCTCGGCGGAATGAAGCGCGCGTCCGTGAAGCGCGCCACCAGCGAGATATAGAACGGCGCCAGCCCGCCGAACAGCATGACCGAGGTGTTATACGAAATCGCCACGCCAGTGGAGCGACCCTGCACGGTGAAAATCTTGACCAGCATCCCTGGATGCGCGGCCCCTTGCAGAGTCAGGAACAGGATGCCGACGACCCGTACGGTCATCAGACGGCTTTCGGTGGGTTCCGCCAGCAAATACGAGAACAACGGAAAGACGCAGAGTAGCCAGCCCACGATAAAGAAGAAGAACAGCCGATACGCGCCGACACGGTCCGCCAATAGGCCGAACACCGGCGATAGAACGCACATCACAATGCTCGTGACGAATATCCCTTGCAGCGACGAACTGAGCGACAGATGCAACTGAACCTGCGCATAGGTTGGCAGATACGCGTTCCACACGTAATTCAGCGAGGTGCCGGCGATCATCACACCCATCGCGCACACTACGGCATCGCCGTTCTCGCGGACAAAATCGCGTAGCCGCTCGCGCATGGGCGCCCGTGCCGCGGGGCGCGCCTGCATCCGGTTGAATTCATCTGATTCGTCGACATGATGGCGGATGTAGAAACCGAGCGGCCCGACCAGCGCGCCGATCAGGAACGGCACGCGCCATCCCCAGGCCGACAGGTCTTCATGCGACAGATGACGCGACAGCAGATAGCTGCACCCTGACGACAACATCGCCGCGACCCCGATCGACAGCATATTGAAGCTGCCGTAAAACATCTTCCGGTTGGGCGGCGCGACCTCGTAAATCGTCACCGACGACAGCGCGAATTGCGCGCCCACCGCGAAGCCTTGCACCAGGCGGCCAATCACCACCAGCAGCGGCGCGACGAGCCCGAGGGTCGCGAAGCCCGGGGTCAGCCCCAGGATCAGCGAGCCCACCGACATCAGGAACATGATCCACGACAGTACCTTCACCCGTCCGACCCGGTCTGCGGCCATGCCCATTACCACGCCGCCGATCGGACGGACCAGGAAGCCGACCGCGAAGGTCGCGAACGTTAGCAGCAACGCCCCGCTGCGATCGACGGTCGGAAAAAACACCCGCGCGATCATGCTCGAAAAATACGAGTACACCATGAAGTCGAACCATTCGAATGTGCCGCCTATCACGGTCGAGACGATGGTCTTCCAGATATTCCGCGGATCGCTTTGGGTGGGCATGGGCTTATCCTCCGGCTCGCAACGTGCGCAATGCCTGCGCAAGGAACTCCTGAACCACCTCGACGACTTGCATGCCGTTGTGGGCGATATTGGCGAGTTCGTCGAAACGCACGCGGATATCCGCGGCTTCGAACGACGCCTTTAGCGTGCGCAGCCGTTCCGGGCGCGTCGCACCGGCATCGTTGATGCCCGGCAGGTACATCGCGCTGCCCTTGGGCACCGTGATCTCCCAGGTCTCGAGATCCGCGCGGCCCACGATCATTTGCACCGGCACGCGCTGCAACGCGGCCAGATCGAACGGCTTGCCGAATTGGCGCTCGAAGCCGCCGAGACCCAGCCACCAGTCCTTGTTGTGATCGAGTACGGTGACGTTGCCAGGCGCACCGATCGACGCGGCCCACAGCCGCTCCGGATGCGCGTACGCAAAGCGGTTCACGTACTGCCCGCCGCCCGAATAACCGAACAGCGCAAACTTGTCGAAGCGTTTGCCATAACGCTCGGCCACTTCGTCGATCATGTCGAGCAACACCTTGTCGTAGCGGATGTCGCCTTCGATCAGGCGCTTGAAGCCGTTCCGATCGCCATCGCCGCGCACGCCCACCGGAAACAGCGGACACAGCACGATGCAGCGGTTCCAGCGGCCGAACGGAGCAAACGCATCGCGGTATTGCGTGAACTGGCGTCCGGTTCCGTGCATCACGACGACCAGTTCCACGTCGTTGCCGGGCGTGAGCACCTCGGGCGGCACGTACAGCACATACGGAAAGCGTGGATCGTGGACACTGGCATACACAGTAGTCGAGCCCAGGTCGTATAACGCCTGCGCTTTTTCATGACCCGGACCAGACGGCTTCTCGGCTTCGAACATCTGTCATTTCCTTTCTGGCGAATCTCAAACGTGTCCTCGATGCCCCGCGATGCGTGGGGCAACGTGTGCACCGCTCACTCCGCTTCGGCGAGCGGTTCGTGGTGCAGGCTGTAGCGCGTGAAAACGCGGTTGAGCGCGGGCATCGGCGCGACATCCATTTCGCCCACGGCCGGCTGCATGACGATCATCGCGACGGTCGCGGTCATGGTGTGGCGCGTGCCCGGACGCGGCGGACGGCAAACCGAATACGGCGTGCCGAACGCATCGAACAACGCGGCCTTGACGGCGTCGCGATCCACCTTCGGCGCGGCATTCAACAACTGCCGCACGCGCCAGTCACGGTAATAGCTGTCCGGGGAGCTCTCGCAACCCGTGTCGATCAGCTTCGTGCGAGCCACCGGGCTGACCCAGTGGTTCGCGTGCACGATCAGCTGATCGTCGCCCGGGTAGATCGGAAACGCTTCGTTCGGCGCGCATTCGAAGTCGATGCCGAAGCCCTCGGCCATCCCGAGCATGATGTTGTTCGAACAGGATTTCGGCGTGGTGGCGATCACCCGCAACGCGTTCGAGAACACCGGCTCTTCCAGCACGCGGCGGCGTAGTAGCGACAGCGGCACACCCATCTGCATGAAGTCGCGCTCGGACTCCAGATAGTTTGCGGTGATCGACACGCCTGCTGCATTCAAGCCGCTGCGCGCGAGGCCGCCCGCTTCGACGAAGGTCAGGAAGTCGGGGCCGTCGTCGTTGCGCACGCGCAGGACAATGCCGGTGTCGACGCAATCGGCCTTCCAGTCCCAGTTCTGCGCGTGGATCAACTGCCCGTTCGACGAGCGCGACGGCAGTACCAGCACGCCGGTGCAACCGTCTTCGTCGTCGGCTTGCAGCGCCATTTCGGCGCGCGCCTTGGCCAGCACTTCGGTGCGGGCGTTGATCATCACGATGTCTTCGAACGGCACGTCCGCGCCTTCGGCGATGCCGCGCATCTCGTCCAGATACGCTGGCTGGAATTCACCGATCACCTGTTCGAGCGAGCGGATCAGCGCCGTCTGCGATGCCTGGCTATAGCCGAGGTTGCGCAGCGTCTGGCCGTAGCGGGATGCGCTCAGGCGCACGCGCGCGGCGGCTGTACGGCCGTATTGCAGGCCGCGTTCGTGCGGTTTGCCGGACACGTTGATGAAAGGAAACTGCTGGATTTGCGACATGGTGGAACTCCTGACCCTTGGCTGCCACCGGAGACACCAGGCCGGCCTCGCGGCGTCGCTGATGTGATCGGCTCGATTTGTGACAAATCGATTTTCACGATCCACAAATAAAATAAAAAGCGTTATTTTCTTTACCGAAAGGAAAGAAAAATTTTCGTTTCGTGCGATCATGCCTCGTACGGAAGCGGGCAAATTGGTGTGATCTGCGCACGTCCGGGAAGCCTTTGAGGAGAGTTCGGCATGAGTGAAATTCGAATGCTGCGCACGTTTCTCGCCATCGAGAAACACGGCACGATGGCAGCCGCCGCCGATCGCATGGCGCTCACGCACGCGGCGGTCGGCGCGCAGATGCGCACGCTGGAGCGCGTGTGCGAGCGGCAGTTGTTCGACCGCAGCGGGCGCAGCATCCAGTTGAACGACGCCGGCCGCTCGATCATCGAACAGGCGCGCGCCGTGGTAGCCGCGTACGATTCGCTGCGGCGCGGCGTTGCTGACGAACTGAGCGTGGAAGGCTCGATCACGATCGGCTCGACTGTGTCGTCGATGGGCTTTCTGGCCGCCAACGTGATCCGGCTGAAGGTGTCGTATCCCCGCCTGAAGGTACGCCTCGCGCACGGCGACAGCGCCCAACTGGGGCGCCAGGTGCGTGCCGGGGAGATCGATGCGGCGGTGATCGTCAGCGAGCCCCGGGCGACCACACTGCCCGAGTCGTGGGAGCGCCTTTACGACGAGCCACTGGTGCTATTGGTCAACCCCACGATGGCGCCTGCCGAAGCGTCGGTCAGCGCGCTGTTAAAGCGTTTTCCGTTCATCGGTTTCGAGACGTCGTCGCTGACCGGCACGCATGTCACGAGCCTTTTGCGGCGGCTGCGCGCCGAGGTCAACCCGATTCTGGAAATGAATTCGATCGCCGCGATTGCCGATCTGGTGCGGCAGAACGTGGGCGTGTCGATCGTGCCGCGTCTGCGGCACGCTGCGTGGGACGAGGACCCGCTGCTGTCGGTCAGGCCGATTCCGGGAACAGTGTGGCGCCGGCACATCGGCTGGTATGAGTTCGGGCGGCAGCCGCTGGCCACCGCGATCGTGAAGAATCAGCTGCTCGCCGCGCTGGCCGGGTAACGCCTCTTAAAGACTTCGACTTAATTCACACTTCGGTGGGCCACACGCGATCATTTCACTGCACCAATCCCGTCAGGTTTCGACGTCTCGCAGTTCGAGACCTTGGCTGGGCCATAAGTGCCTGGCGATCGTGATGCGTCCCTTGTGCGGCGAAGCAGGGTTTCCGCGGCCGCCATGTCGCTCCGGGTCCGTTCGCCGCGGGTAGAGGCGACCAGCGGCCAATCTATTTCTTGGCAGCCGGCTGCACGGAAATTGCAAGCGCCTCGGTGTAGGTAGCCTCCACCTGATCACCCTTTTTGATGTTTGCGAACTGTTCGGGGTCCTCCACCTTCAAATCAAGAGTGTTGCCCTTCGGACCTTTCAGCGTCACCGTATGGCTCTTGTGATTGACCGCGACGACGTTGGCCACAACGTTCACCGTGCGGCCCATGGTGCCACCGGGCTTGCCGCCGGCGGGTGCGCGCTCCATCGACGGTTGCTCTGTGACCGAAGCAATGCCGTCACCCCCTTTTTTCAGGTTCAGAGTCAAGGCTTCCCGATAAACAGCCGTGACGACATCGCCAACTTTGAGCTGGTCAAAGTTGCGTGCCTCATCTCCGACCTCCACCTCAACGACCCTTCCGTTTGGGCTTTTCAGCAAAACGGTCCTCGTCGCGGGATCGATCTCCTGCACTGTGGCCGTCATTTTCCTCGTTCCCTTGACGGTTGCCGTGCCAGGGCCGTGCGTCACCTGCACGTCGGCTTCCTGCTGCGCCCATGCAACCGGTGCCATGAACACCAAGGCGGCAACGACCAGAAATTTTGCGTTCGTCATGGAAAGCTCCTCTGAAATGTTAAGGCTTTACGGAGAGACGGGTTGGACGTGCGCAACGACGCAGCACCTCGCCGGATCGCGTTTTAAATCAACTATCGTCGCCGGCCAGGCACTTGGCAATAGGACCTTGGACCAACGTCCGACGGGCACGTGGCCGCCAGGGTCAATGAAAGATCGGTAGCGCGAGATAGACCTTGATGACGATTGCATTGGCAATGTCGATAAAGAGGCCGAGCAGAGCGACCGCGTGCCCGGCTACGGGCCGGCATGGCGCGAACGGCACAGAGCCCGTCGTCCGGTTCGACCGCCTACATCTGGTTGCGGTCATCCACCTATGCCGTGCGGAGGAAGAGAGCGTGGATCTTGGTCCAGAAATTTCCGCCGAGCACGAAGAAGCTCCCGATCAGTGACAGATCACCGAGCAGCTGCAACTGCCAGATATTTGGCCTGAGACCCGGCCAGAACTGGTCAACGTACGACTCGAGTAGCGCCCATACGAGCGGAACAAAGAACATCATCAGGCCGATGGCGTGACGAACTGGCCCGACCGTTCTGCCAGGCGCCAGCCGCTTCGCATGACCAAAGATGATCTGCTTGAGATTCTGAAAACCTGCCTTCCCCATGACCGCAATGCAGGTCACCAGCAAAACCTTGTTGGCGATAAAAACGGTGCCCGTGAGTGCCGCGATGCGCCCGGCCGATGCGCCCATGGAGCCCGCCACCGGGAGGATCAGCCACAGCGCGAACGCGAAGATGAAAATAGCGATTCCAAGCTTGAAACGCCATCCGCCGGTGGCGGAGACCTCGGCTTCGATGTCTGACGTAGTCATGACATTCTCTCCTGTCCGGGCGACTAGATGGCCTCGGACTGCTGCGGCGCGCGGCGTGGTTGATCGAGAAGTTGCAGCACCAGGCAGGCATATAGGGAAACGGCGATAAAGAGCCCCATGCGCACTGCGAAAGCCGTGTAGACATCTTTGCCTGCGGCACTGTCCTGCACCGACTGGCCTAGCAGAATGATCAGAGTGACGAGCGTGTTAAGCCAGAAGCTGGGCGGGTATCGCGTCGGGTTGAGCGCATACAGCTTGCGTGCGAGCAATAACCCGAATAGCAGCATCCACAGGAAGAACATCCAGAGATGCACAAACAGGCTGAGTGCGAACCAGAACAGGATGGCGAGTACGCCGCCGAGCAGAGTCGAGCCGACCAGTTCACGTGCGGCGCCATGGGCCGTCGTCGTGCAACTCTGGCGGCCGAGGCTGACGGCCTTCATGATGATCGGCATGTAGCTTGCCGGATCGGTGAGTGTCAGCAGAAACGCTGGCAATACAACGACGGTAGCGCGCAACGCCATCCAGTTGGCTTCGTCGAGCGGCAGCACCGGTGCGGCGGGTGGCGCCGGCGCCGCGGGTGGTTCGGGGAATATCCAGTGACTGATGGTGTGCATCAGCACCGCGAGGAGCAGTCCTTTCACCAGCGCGCCGATCACCAGCACGGCCAGCGCAAAGCTGGCCGTGCCGGCAGCCGAAATCATGGTCAACCCGACCGCGAGGAAGAGGATGACCAGATTGTTGCCGCCGCGCAGGCCACGGCGGAACGTCAGGAAGAGACACAGGCCAACCAGCAGCACACCGCTGAACGGGTAATAGCGCAGTAAAGGGGTGAGCATCAAGCCGCTACCAGTGGTCAGCATCACCACCAATGCCAGCCCCACTGCTGCCTTGGGCGATAGAGGCTTGTTGAGCATGGTAAGGAGAAATGCACAGAGCACCGGGGCGATCATTGGGATCGGCACGTCCAGACCGAAGCTGGTCGCGAGACACAGCGCGGTGCCGCTCGCAAGTCGCAGCGAACGTTGACTGCGGAAGGTGAGCTGGCCAGGCGTGGCGCTGTCAGTAGACATATGAAAGCCAGCTCATCAGACGCAGAAATAGACGCCCGAGCGGATTGAGCGGATTGCCCTGAATCGGGAACGCCATGACTTCGGCCTGCCCGCCAACGCGCACGCCGTGCAACCTGGACAACTCACCCTGACTGAACTCGACTATCACGGGGAACCGTTGGGCGGGGCGCAACCAGTCACGGCTGTTCTGCACGGTGGGCAGTCCGCCGGGCGGCGCGCTCGGGCCAACGCTGACGCCATAACCGACGCTGCGCACGCGGCCTTCGAATACCTGGCCCGGCAGTGCGTCGAGCGCGATGGCAACCGGCGTGCCAGGCTCGACGTGGCCCAGATTGTTCTCCGTCATTTCCGCACTGATCCACATATCGTGGATAGTGATCAGTGTCATGACGGGGCTGCCGGCGGCGGCGAACTGGCCTGTATCGGTGCGCAGATCGGTGATGAGACCGGCCGAACGTGCTCGCACCCGGGTATTGGACACGTCGAGTTCGGCCTTTTCGAGCGCCGTGGCGGCGCTTTGCAGCTTGGCGTTGTCCTGCTCGCTGCCCCCCTCCTGTTCGCGCGCCCGTTGTACCTCTGCCTGAGCCGCGGCCACCTGACTGATGGCCTGTTCGAGGCTTGCCCGTGCCAGCTCGACGCGACGCAGCGAGATGGTGCCTGAGTCTTCCTCGTAGAGGCGTCCCAGTCGATCGTTATCCTGGCGCGCCTTGACTTCGTTGGCCTGGGCGGCGCGCAGCGAGGCCCGCGCCGACTCGATCCCGGCTGTACTGGCACCGATCTGCCTGCGCGTCGATTCCAGGTCGGCGCGTGCGCGATCAGCCGCGATTCTGTAGTGCTCCGGATCGACTTCGAAAAGGAGCGCTCCGGCTTTGACTTCCTGATTGTTTCGCACAAACACCTGCGTCACCCGTCCGGACACTTCCGACGCCACCGGCACGACAAAAGCCTGTACCCGTGCTTGCTGCGTGTACGGAGTCCAGCGGTCTGCCAGCAGGTACCAGAGGAGGCTCAGAACGATCAGTGCGACTACCAGCATGAGCCCCTTCCTCGACGGATCCGCGGCGGGCGCCGGTGCGCTCGGCGGAGGAGGGGCGACGGGTTGCGGGGCATCACTCATGGAGACTTACCTCTGCACGGGGAGGCTGTCGGCGGACGGAGGGCTCGGCTGATCCAGCAGATCACCCCAGTCGGTGCGCTTTTGCATCTGTTGGCGGCTAGCCGGATCGACCAGTGGTTGGCCGCTGTCCCAGCCGCCGTCAAGGGCCTTATAAAGCGCAATCAGATCGCTCACGGCGTTGCTGCGGTTGACCAGATAGGTGTCCTGCTGGGTGGATAGCGCGCGCTGGGCGTCCAGTACCCGCTGAAAATCGGAGTAGCCTTCGCGGTAGAGCGCGTTGGCCAGCGTTAGCGACCGCCTGGCGGAAAGTGCCGCATCGCGAAGAATGGCGTCGCGTTCCAGTGCCTTGGTCAGGCTGCTGGCGGCATCGTCGGCCTCGCGTGCCGCCTGGCGCACGTCGTCCTGATAGGCGACGATCAGTTGTTGCAGACGGGCGTCCTGTACGCGCACGTTGTTCTTTATCGCGCCGTGGTCGAACACGTTCCAGCGCAGGCTTGGGCCACCTATCAAAGTCAGGCCGTTGGGAATCCCCTCCAGTGAGCCGGAGGACCAGACAAGGGAGCCGAGCAGGGTCAGCGACGGATAGAGGTCTGCTTTGGCAACGCCGATGAGCGCCGATTGAGCCGCGATCTGCTGTTCGGCGGCACGTATGTCCGGACGGCGCAGCAGCAGGTTAGCGGGCACGTCTTGCAGCACTGCGTGATCGACCAGCGGGACGACCCCTTCGTTCTGAGCCAGCTCTGGCAAAGGACTGGGCGGGCGTCCGATCAGCACCGCCAGGGCATTGCGGGCACGCATGATCTGGCTTTCCAGATCCGGGATACTGCTCAGCGTGCCCAGATACTGGGTCTTGGCTTGCTGAAAATCGAGTTCGTCTGTCTCGCCGCTCTTGAACAGGCGCTCCGTGATCTCATAGCTGCGCTTCTGCAGTCGGGCGTTGTCGCGGGCAATGCGCAGACGCGCCTCGGCAGTACGTAGGGCGAAGTAACTCTCCGCTACCTGGGCATGCAGCAGCACCAGTACATCTTCATAGTTGGCTTTGGAGGCAAACCATGCGGCATCGGCCGACTCGATGGCGCGACTGAAGCGCCCCCAGAAGTCCAGTTCCCAACCTACGTCGAAGCCGGCGCTGTATTGCCAGAAGCTCTTGCTCTGCGGGTTCTGTCCGCCAGATTCCCTCCGGTCCCGATACAGAACCTCGCCGCTGGCCACTTGCGCTTGCGGGTAGCGCCCACTCTGGGCGATGCCCAGTTGGGCGCGGGCCTCCATCACCCGCAGGCCGGCAATCTGTACGCCCGCGTTGTGGGCATTGGCTTCGGTCATCAGATGTTCGAGCGTTGGATCAGCGAACACCTGCCACCATTGCTGGACGTCTGGTTGCGGGCATGTCTCGCTGGCTTGCTCGATCGCCGTGCTGCTCCAGTTTTCGACCCAGGCCTCGTGCTGCGGCTGAAAGTCTGGCCCCACGCGCATGCAGCCGCTGAGGCAGAATGAGCAGAACAGCAACAATCGCTTCGGACGATTCAAAGGCGACATGGGACACCTGCAGGATCGAATATCCTTGCAGCAAGGCTGGCTAACACCGTTGTCATTGGCCACGACTGAACAATCGAAACCCTCGCAGCGAACGTTTCATGTTATTACCCGCCGGTCGAAGCGCTTTCCTGTATTTGCCCGCTGGCGGACTGCCTTGCAATGACCTTCACTGAATGCATCCAGAAGCAGTCGCCCGTTTACAACGCTTCGGCACCGGAGATTTAAACGCCTCGGCTACTCACGATACCAGGGGCCGATTGCGCGTAGATCAATGTTAGGAGTGGCGCAGGTCAAGGGATATTGGACTTTGGTCGCGTACCTCACGGCGTATAGAGTTGCTTCACCCTTCGCGAAAAATGGAAGTCCAGCGGCGTTGGCGCTTACACGTGCCGTGACGGCTGCGGGCGAGTTGTCCGTGCGAGCGCCCTCTATGCCCAGTCAGACATACACCCGATTCTTGAATCGTAATCCAGGGAAGCGTTAGAGAAGCGCGAAAAAGGGCTCGCCATATCGGCTGGAAGACTATTAGCGAGTTTATATAACTGGTATTCGCACCGAACGCCTTGCTGGCGGTTCCTGTTCCGTTCTACCCTGAGTTTGACGTTCAGCCCTCCTTCCGACTGTGTCCTGGACTGGCCATTTACCCCAATCCATACAGCGACAAACTCCCGATACCGCAAGCTGAGGGTCCCATTGGAGAAAACATGCACGACAACCTCGTCTCAGTCATCGTTTCGCGGAAATGGCAACTTGCCGAGGGATACGATGCCGTTCAGCTCCAAACCCGGTCCCGATCCGAGGTCCCACCATTTGCCGACGGCGCTTGCGTCACGCTTGTTCTGGACAACGCCATCCGCGAGGAGCGAACTTACCCGCTGTGCCGCTTTTCGTCTCAGCCTCGTGGATATGTAATCGCCGTGAGGCAACCTGATGGCGACACAGACACAAAAACGGCCGACGTATCCTTGAATCAAGGAGATGAAGCATTTGTCGGTACGCCACGAAATCCTACAATTCTCCTGGACGGCCCCGCGCGATCTTTACTTTTTGCTGGCGGCGTTGGGGCTGCATCGATCCTGGGGATCGCGAGGCGGCTTGCGGCGGCAAACCAAAGATTCGAGCTACACAACTTCGCTCGATCACCTGAACGGGCAGTGTTTCGGGACGAACTTGACGCGCTTCAATGCGAAGGGAACGTATATCAACATTTTGGCCTGGCCGCTGAGCGATTGATGCAGACAACTTCCCTCGCGCTGAGCCCCACCCACGCGAATACGCAGATCTACTGCAGCGGTCCTCCAACATTTATGGATCTAATCGAGCGTCAAGCTCGTGAGTGGGTGTACCCAGACAATATCCACAAAATTGTCCTGGGTAGCGGAGAAATTTCAAAATCGCGTCTCATCCAGGATGAGTAGAAGGCGACCTCCTGGACCGGAGCGTGCCCGTTCAGCGTGCTTTCGGTCCAACTATTCCGGCCTCCCGAGCAATCCTCGCATGGCCCTGAACAGTAGCCCCTTCAATGGCCCGTTCCGCTCGCAAACCAGCGGCCTCTAGCGCCACTTGACAACGTCTGCACAGGTCATCCTACTCGTGCATCGGTACGGCAGGCGAGATCGCAACCGTCGCACCGATCGCAATGCAGACCAGTTACACCATTCAGTGCAGGCGGACGCCCTCGAGCAATTGAGACACGCCGATCCATAACAGCTGGATCCCAATACAAAAGAGCACAAACGAAAAAAGCCGCATCGCGATCTGCGTACCCACTTTTCCAAGCAGCTTTTCCAGACGCCCGCAGTAGCGCACGCAACAGAAAATGCTCAGGCAAAGCAGCACCAGCGCAACGCCGACACCCGCCAGATGGATCGGCTGCAAACCTGAGTGAGGCGAGCCCGTGCCCAATGCGACGGCGACAGCGATCGATCCTGGCCCGACGGTCATGGGCAACGTCAGCGGATAGAACGCCATGGAACGCAGCGATGCGGTTCGATCGAGGTTGGGTCCGGGCGTGGCACTATCGTCCGAGGGTGCTTGCAGCAGGTTCCAGCCGGCCATCGCAATGACAAGGCCGCCTGCAACACGCAACACATCCTCCGAGATGCCGAAGAACGACAGCACGTACGCACCGATGGACAACGACGCGAGCAGAATCACGAAACCGTTAATCGCGATACGGCGTGCGAGTTCCGCGAGCTCTGTGTCGCTGGCGCCCCGCACCATGCTCAATACAATCAACGCAACTGCAGGCGGATTGATGATCGGAAAGAGCGTGGTGAAGATCAGCAGCACCGATTTGGAAAATTCGTTCAACATCGAGATGACCTGGACCGATTGCTGTTCGGGATAGAACGCGTTTCGCCGCTTTCCATGCCGCATACGCGGCACTCCATATTCCCCACTAACGTTTATTCATTCACGACAACCTGTTTGTAGTCATCAAATGTCAATCGTTAAGTAAAGCACATGGGAAATGAATCGGCGGGATATTCTTCGTTTCCCGCGATGCGCAGGAAAATCGTATATCCAATGGATCTTAGAATCAGGGAATTAGCGCAGTGTTAACGGGTAATGCCTGAAAACCTTGTCGCGAGCGATCTGGCACGGTGATGCCCGTGCTTTTTCTCCTAATTCTCCGCTCATTCGGCGCAAGTACGATCAACCCCATTCAGTCGCTCGAACGCTATTCGCCGCTCGAGAAATCATCAGATCTGAAAGGAGCTCATCATGTCACCGGCAGCAATCATTCACGGCACGCCTATCTGGGTCTGGGTGCTACTCGTCGTTCTGCTATCGCGCGGGTTCAAGGCACTGAGAAGCGGAACGGCACCCCTCTCGAAGCTCGCCATCGTCCCACTCGTCTTTGCGGGCTGGGGTATTGTGCATCTGATTTCGGATCCGCTAGTGGGGTGGTCCGCCGCGATCGCCTGGATGGCAGGTGCACTCGCCGGCATTACGGGCGGCGTTTTCATCG
The DNA here is from genome assembly GCA_963738755.1 of uncultured beta proteobacterium. Taxonomy (GTDB): domain Bacteria; phylum Pseudomonadota; class Gammaproteobacteria; order Burkholderiales; family Burkholderiaceae; genus Paraburkholderia. The sequence goes on along the minus strand of CAVTXZ010000016.1, from coordinate 19,507 downwards.
CGAGCCGGTCCCGCTTTATTGTCGATCCGATTGCGAATACCGTCATGCTGCCGGGTTCCGCGTTGCCGTTGGTGCTGATCATCGCCACATTCGCCGCCAAGTTCTGGCTCGGAGTGGAATTCGCGACCGTCACCGACACATCGTCGCTCGGGATGGTTGTCCTGATCGATGCCGTGGTGTCCGGGGCCGTCGCCGGCGTATTCGGCGGACGCTTCTTCACCTACTGGCGGGCGCTGAGCGCGCGCCGGACTTTTCAGCTCCAGTGACGGGAGGGTTTGGGCGGCAGTTCGGCCGCCACGCACAAATTGCAGTGAAGGTGGTTCGAACCGGCGCGTGTCAGAATAGATGCTGTCTCATTCATGCATCGACGGCGCCGTCGTCCTCTTTGAACGAACCCTCTCTCCATCATGCAGGAACCACTGGAAGCCACCGTCTCCATGTCCGTTGTCCATGGATTTCTCTCCGGTGTCGATCGGGCGACGATGACGCAGTTCGCCGAACGCTCGGGCATCGCGCCCGAGTTGCTGTCGCAGCCCGGCGCGCGCGTCACCCAGGAACAGTTTTCGACGCTGTACCGTTTGCTCGCGATGGAACTCGATGACGAGATGCCAGGCATCTTCAGCCGTCCGCTACGCAACGGCCTGCTGAAGTATCTGTGTCTGAGCCTGCTCGATGCGGGCAAGCTCGAAGTCGCACTCAACCGCTTCGGCCAGTTTTTCCACCTGATTCTCGACGATTTCCGCCTGCAGACCCGGCGTGACGGTCAATTCGGCTATGTCGAAATGGTGGTTGATCCGAACGGCCCGCCTGTGAGTCCTCTGGGCCGGGAATTGATGCTGAAGCTCGTGCACGGCGTAGCGTCCTGGCTGATCTGGCAAAAGATTCCGCTTGCCGAAGTGTCATTCGACTTCCCACGCCCAGCCCAGGCTGGCGACCATCTCTATCTGTTTCCCGGACCTATCCGCTTCGGCGCAGCCGGAACCAGCATCGTCTTCGACGCTGCTTTGCTGGATCTTCCCATCCGGCAACGCAAATCCGACCTGAATACTTTTCTGGCGCGGGCACCCGAAGACTGGATTTTCGTCTCTTTCGGCGCGCAGATGATGTGCCATCGCGTCCGGCAGCATGTCGCCGATTCCTTGCCAGAGATCCCGACCATCGAGGACGTCGCGCTCGAACTGCACCACTCCGTGCGCACGCTGTGCCGGCGGCTGGTTGCGGAGGGCACCAATTTCCAGTCGATCAAGGACGAGGTACGCCGCGATATCGCGATTCAGAAACTCACGCGCTCTCAGGATGCGATTGCATCGATTGCCTTCGATGTGGGCTTCGATAGCGCCTCCGCATTTCACCGCGCGTTCCGGCACTGGACAGGCAGCACGCCCAACGCTTACCGAACGACGGCTTCATCCAGCCATTCAGAAGCGCCAGGGCATGCTCGCGCGACAGCGGCCTGAATCTAACCGTACTGGTATACGCCTCGACGCGTTTTCCGTCCGAGCTGCCCTGCGGCCACGTATTCGCGCAGCAAAGGCGAAGCGCGATATTTCGGGTCGTGGAAGTCGTTGAAGAGCACGTCGAGCACCGAGAGGCAGACGTCCAGACCGACCAGATCGGCAAGGGCCAGCGGACCGATCGGGTGATTCGCACCGAGGCGCATGCCGGCATCGATCTCTTCCGCGGTGGCCACGCCCTCGCCGAGCACGAAGAAAGCCTCGTTGATCATCGGCACGAGAATCCGGTTGACCACGAAGCCCGGCGAGTTCCTGACGCCGATGGGCGACTTGTCGAGCCGCACGGTCAGCTCACGAACGGCTTCCGCTGTTTCCGCGCTAGTCTGCAAACCGCGAATGATTTCAACGAGCGCGAGGAGTGGCACCGGATTGAAAAAATGCATGCCGATGAAGCGCGACGGGTCCGCCAGCGTCGCCCCGAGCGCGGTGATCGAAATCGACGACGTGTTCGACGCAATGATCGCGTCGGGGCGGACCACGGCTTCGATCTGCCGCAGGATGCGCGTTTTCAGTTCGCCATTTTCCGTGGCCGCTTCGATCACGATATCGACGTCCGCGAGACGCTGATAATCGGTCGATGTTTCGATGCGGCCGAGCGCATTGTCACGCGCGGCTGCGTCGATTTTGCCTTTGGACAGGAGCCGTTCGAGACTACCCTTCAACGTCGCCATGCCCGCTTCCAGCGCGCTGTCGTGAAGGTCGATCATGATCGCCTTCATGCCGGCCATGGCAATCGTCTGGGCGATCCCGTTGCCCATCGTGCCCGCGCCGACAATCCCTACCGTTTCGATTTTCGTCACCATTTTCTTTGCTCCCCTGTGCAATGCACCGCGCTTACTGAGGGTTCTCGAACACCGCGGCAATGCCCTGTCCGCCGCCAATGCACATCGTCACCAGCGCGTAACGGCCGTTGATGCGCTGCAATTCGTAGAGCGCTTTCACGGTAATCACTGCACCGGTTGCTCCGATTGGATGCCCGAGAGAAATCCCCGAGCCGTTCGGATTGACTTTAGCCGGGTCGAACTGCAATTCCTGGCTGACTGCACAGGCTTGTGCTGCGAAGGCTTCGTTCGCTTCGATCACGTCGAGGTCGTCGATACGCAAACCGGCGCGCTGCAAAGCGATGCGCGTCGCCGGAACCGGACCGATGCCCATGTAACGCGGATCCACGCCGGCATGCGCATATGACACCAGACGCGCCAGCGGTTTCAGGCCACGCTGCTCCGCAGTCTCGCGCGACATCAGCAATACGGCGGCGGCGGCATCGTTGATACCCGATGCGTTGCCGGCCGTGACAGTACCCTCTGTTTTCTGGAATGCCGGACGCAAGTGCGCGAGTTCGTCGAGATCGAGTTGATGACGCACATGCTCGTCCGTATCGAAGACAATCTCCTTGCCTTTAAGCTTGCGCGTGATCGGGAGGATCTGCTCCTTGAAGCGCCCTTCCGTGATCGCCTGAGCGGCCCGGCGATGCGATTCCAGCGCCAGTGAGTCCTGCTGCTCCCGTGTGATGCCGTACTTCGCCGCCACATTCTCGGCCGTCACACCCATTGGGATCGTGTGAAACGGATCGTTCAGCGCGCCGAGCATCATGTCGATCAGACGTGCATCGCCCATCCTCGCCCCGAAGCGTGCGTCGGGCGTGATGTACGGCGCCCGGCTCATATTTTCCGCGCCGCCGCCGATCGCAATGTCGGCATCACCGAGCAGGATGGTTTGCGCGGCGGAGATGATTGCCTGCAGCCCAGAGCCGCAGAGACGGTTAACGGTGAAGGCCGGCGTTGTCTCCGAGACACCGCCGTTGAGCGCGGCGACGCGCGCCAGATACAGATCCTTCGGCTCCGTTGCAATGACATTGCCGAACACAACATGACCGACCTGATCACCTTCGACACCGGCACGCGCCAGTACGTCTTGCACGACGAGCGAACCGAGCTCGGTCGGCGGCAAGTCTTTCAGGCTTCCGCCGAACTTGCCAATGGCAGTGCGAACTCCGCTGACAACGACGACCTCTCTTTGCATTTCATACTCCTCGAGTTGAATCGTGCGAACTGACTGCTGTGCAGTGAGTCCGCATCGCGATTCGAAGTTCACATGTTCGGATAGTTCGGTCCGCCGCCGCCTTCAGGCGTGACCCACACGATGTTCTGCGTCGGGTCCTTGATGTCGCAGGTTTTGCAATGTACACAGTTCTGCGCGTTGATCTGCAGGCGGTCTTCGTCCTGGTCGGTTTTCACGAACTCGTAGACGCCCGCTGGGCAGAAGCGCGCTTCAGGGCCTGCGTATCTTTGCAGATTGACGTTGATAGGAATGCTTGTGTCCCTGAGCGTGAGGTGAGCCGGCTGGTTTTCTTCGTGGTTGGTGTTCGAGATGAACACCGAAGACAAGCGATCGAACGTGAGCTTGCCATCCGGCTTCGGATAAACAATCGGCGTGCACTGCGAAGCGGGCTTGAGCATCTCGTGATCCGAATGCTGATGATGCAGCGTCCACGGCACATTACCGCCCAGCAGCTTCTGCTCGACGCCGACCATCAACGTACCGAGGTACAAACCCTTGCTCATCCACTGCTTGAAGTTGCGCGCACGATGCAGTTCCGTGTGCAGCCACGACGTCTTGAAGCTCTCCGGATATGCCGTGAGTTCGTCGCTGGCGCGCCCTGCCTGGACGGCATCGAATGCGGCATCCGCGGCCAGCATGCCGGTCTTGATCGCCGCATGCGAACCCTTGATCCGCGATGCGTTCAGGAAGCCCGCATCGTCGCCCACCAGGGCGCCGCCCGGGAACACCAGCTTCGGCAGCGACAGCAGGCCGCCCGCAGTGATCGCCCGCGCACCGTACGACACCCGCTTGCCACCTTCGAGCACTGCGCGGATCGCCGGATGTGTCTTGTAGCGCTGGAATTCCTCGAACGGCGAGAGGTAAGGATTCGAATAACCCAGGCCCACCACGAAGCCCACCACCACCTGGTTATTGTCCATGTGATAGAGGAACGAGCCGCCGTACGTGTCGCTCTGCAGCGGCCAGCCGGCCGTGTGCATCACCAGACCGGGCGTGTGCTTCGCCGGATCGATCTCCCACAGTTCCTTGATGCCGATCCCGTAGACCTGCGGATCGACACCTTCGCGCAGCTTGAATTTGTCGTTTAACTGACGACCGAGATGCCCACGCGCGCCTTCGCAGAACAGCGTGTATTTGGCGTGCAATTCCATGCCGAGCTGGAAATTCTCGGCCGGCTCACCGTCCTTGCCGATGCCGAGATTACCGGTCGCGACACCCTTGACGGAGCCGTCGTCGTTGTACAGGATTTCGGCAGCCGGAAAGCCCGGGAAGATTTCCACGCCCAGCGCCTCGGCCTGCTGACCCAGCCAGCGCGTGACATTCGCGAGGCTGATCACATAGTTGCCGTGGTTCTTGAAGTTATCCGGCAGCGCCCAGGTCGGCACGCTCTTCGAGCCGGTTTCGGTGAGGAACAGGAAGCGGTCTTCGGTCACGTCGACGGTCAGCGGCGCGCCTTTTTCCTTCCAGTCGGGAATGAGTTCGGTGATCGCGCGCGGATCCATCACCGCGCCCGAGAGGATATGCGCCCCGATCTCCGAGCCTTTTTCCAGTACGCACACGCCGATCTCGACGCCTTTCCCAGCGGCGAGCTGCTTCAGGCGGATCGCCGCGGACAGGCCAGCCGGGCCGCCGCCGACGATCACCACGTCGTATTCCATCGACTCGCGTGGACCGTATTCGTCGATCCATCGCGAGGACGGATCGATCTGACTATTTGCAATGGTCATGACGCCCTATTCGTTAGAACTGATCTTCCGACAACGCGAGCACGCTCTCGCCACCCTTCGCGGTAACAATCGACGCTTCGAGCGCCGACGCCTGCGGCAACACATGCTCGGCGTAGAACTGCGCGGTTGCGATCTTCGCGCCGTAGAACGAAGGATCTTCGTCGCGCTTTGCCGCCGCCACCAGCAGCGCACGCGCCATCTGCCAGCCGCCCAGCACAATGCCCGCGAGCTTCAGATACGGCACGCTGCCGGCGAACACCGCGTTCGGGTCGTTCCTTGTGTTCGCCACGACGAAATCGATCGCTGCGCTCAACGAGCGATGTCCCTGCGCCAGATATGTCTTCATCGAGTCGAACGCCGGGCCTTGTTGCGCGCCGAGCGCCTCGATCGTTTCCGCCACGCCGGCGAGCAGCGACTTCGCCACCTTGCCGCCGTCGCGTACGGTCTTGCGGCCGATCAGGTCGTTGGCCTGAATCGCGGTCGTGCCTTCGTAGATCGGCAGGATGCGCGCATCACGGTAGTACTGCGCCGCGCCGGTTTCTTCGATGAAACCCATGCCGCCGTGCACCTGCACGCCGAGGCTCGTCACGTCGATCGACAGTTCCGTGCTCCAGCCTTTCACGATCGGCACGAGGTATTCGTAGATCGCCTGATGCTCGGCGCGCTTGCCTTCGTCCGCATGACGATGCGCGATATCGCAATGCGCTGCGGCCACGTACGCCAGCGCACGTGATGCCTCGGTGAGGCCGCGCATGGTCGCGAGCATACGGCGCACGTCCGGGTGCTGGATGATCGCAACCGACTGCTTCGCCGAACCATCCACAGGGCGGCTCTGCACGCGGTCTTTCGCATACACCACAGCCTTCTGATACGCCCGATCCGAGACACCCACGCCCTGCATGCCAACAGCAAAACGCGCTGCGTTCATCATGATGAACATGTATTCGAGGCCACGATTTTCTTCGCCGATCAGATGCCCGATCGCACCGCCGTGGTCGCCGAATTGCAGCACCGCGGTCGGGCTCGCCTTGATGCCGAGCTTGTGCTCGATCGACACGCAATGCACGTCGTTACGTTCGCCGAGCGAGCCGTCTTCATTGACGAGAAACTTCGGCACGATGAAGAGCGAAATGCCCTTCACGCCTTCCGGTGCGTTCGGCGTGCGCGCCAGCACGAGATGGGCGATGTTCTTCGCCATGTCGTGCTCGCCCCACGTAATGAAAATCTTCGTGCCGAACACTTTGAACGACCCGTCGCCCTGCGGTTCGGCACGTGTGCGCACCAGCGCGAGATCGGAGCCGGCTTGCGGCTCGGTCAGGTTCATCGTGCCGGTCCACTCGCCGGAAATCAGCTTTGGCACATAGGTCTGCTTTTGCGCTTCGGTGCCGGCAGTCAACAGTGCTTCGATTGCGCCATCGGTCAACAGCGGACACAGTGCGAAGGAGAGATTCGACGCGTTCAGCATTTCCATGCAAGGTGTCGCGATCAGCTTCGGCAGCCCCTGGCCTTCGTATTCGAGAGGATGTTGCACGCCTTGCCAGCCGCCTTCGCCGAACTGGCGAAACGCTTCCTTGAAGCCGGGCGTCGCGGTGACCACGCCGTCTTTCCAGCTGCTCGGATTGCGGTCGCCTTCGACATTCAACGGCGCCAGCACTTCGCCGCACAGTTTCGCCGATTCTTCGAGCACGGCCTGCGCCGTGTCGAGGTTCGCGTCTTCGAAACCCGGCAGCGCCGCGATGTCGTCGAGACCGGCCAGCTCTTTCATCACGAACAGCATGTCTTTAATGGGCGCGGAATAACTCATCGCGTGTCTCCTTTGGAAGTTTGAGCAATCAGGTGCGCTGCGCGACGGACCGACTCCTGCGCATGACGCTTCAGATATCGCATCCTAGCGCTCTCAACCGCGTTGGCCGGTATCCAAAGCGGCCCATCGATTGACAAAATCTGCCACTTTTCCAGAATCGGCCTACTGCGACCGAACAAACGATAGCTGGCATGTCGACTGGCAGTTTCTGTCAATCGATCGGCCAGCCTTGCCAGTGGCGAAACGCTGCGTCCGCCTATAATCGCGCACAACAAGTGCGCACTTTCCCCACATCATGTCCAAAGGACGTGACCGGCCTTCGATGATTGGACTGAACATTGCATCCCTGTCACAGGTCATCGCGCTGGAGCGGAACGGCGACTGAGCGTCGAGTGCGGAGACGGATTGATAAACCGCTCCTGCCACGCGACAGATTTTGCGTGCCCTGACAAAAAGCTGCCGAACGTCACAAATTGGCGCGTAATGTCCACAACGGCTAGTTCGCATGAGTAAATTACGCCGACGTGTCGGTGCACATCCCGTGTTGGCAGCGAACTATCGTTGCTGTGCGAGTGCGCGGCATAGTGCGGCATAATGTGGCTCTCTCAGGTTCTGGCACGGCCCTCGGAATAGCCAGAATCTTTTTAGCCGACCTTAACCCGGTCGGCTTTTTTTCGACTATTCCTTCACCGGGTCGGCTGCCGCTTATGCGCCGTTTGACGCCGCTGTACAGTGTCGATTGGACGGAAGGAGACGCGACGTGGAGAACCAACCGAAAAAGTGGCCGATGCTTTGCGCGTTGGTTTTATGGCTCGCTGGCTGTGCGGCGGCCGGCAGCCCGCAAAACGCGGCGCACTTGAGCGAAATGCAATGCCGCGACCTGGCCGCGATCAGGAACAACGCGCCGCCAACTGCCGAGCGAAACCGCAGCGAGTTGGCGGCTCTAAGGGCAGCTGGCTACGACCCATCAAGGTGGTTTGACCCGTACTACCCGGAGGATCTACAGGCGGCACAGCGCCGGGTCGACAGCTGGTTTCAGGCGGAATGCCAGCAGCCCCCCGCTTGATGTCAAACCCATGATCTCTGCCGATGCGTGCCGCCATTGGGCAGCGTCGGCGCATCCGCCGGGTCTCAACTCCTAGAACCGGTAGCCTACCCACAGATGCGCCGCCTGAGCGGACGTATGACCGGTAGCGATCAGCGCGTCGTAATCCACCGACACGGTCAGCGACTTTATCGGTTGCACGGCGATGCCGATACCGGCTGTCAGCTGGTCGCGAGGCAGGCTGGTGCCCGAGGCGGCGAACAGCGTCCCGTCCTGCGCGCCGACAGTCACGGTGCGTCCGGTGCCGAGCAACTCCCGTGCATAACCGACCCGCAGTTCAACGTTCACCGGGCGCAACTGATTGCCGAAGTCTTTAGCGAACGTAACCTGCGCGTACGGTTGCAGGCTGCGCACATTATCGGAGCCCACCGTCAGGTCCTGACCGTTCGCTCCACTTTCTCCAAACCCGTTTGCATGCAGATACGAAAAGCGCATGCCGATGCGCGGTGTCACCTTGATGTCGCCAAGCGCTAGCGGCAGTGCCGTCTGTACCGCGGCCGTCACTTCCTGCCCGACGTGATCCCCTTCTGCAGTGCCGGGCGCACCGAACGGCCGTTTCTGCGACAGGAAATCGACACCCGCGCCAACCGTTGCGGACACGTCGAGTGGCCCGAACGCCCTCGCGCCATACAGGGCCGCGCGTAGCGTATCGGTCGTGCCGGAATCGCCGGTGACGTCCTCGCTGATGTCGCTGTGGTTGTAGCTGCCCGAGATGCCGACCGTATAGACGCCGACCCGCTGATCGAGGCCGGCGATGAAGCCATAGTTGCGCGCCTCGAAACCGGGCGCGCTGCCGGTGCCGTGCACGTTCGCCTGCGAACCGGTCGCGTTCACCCACAGTGAGCTGCGAGCCGACTCGCTGGCCGACAGCGGCACGCGCTCGAGCAGCGCAGCGTTCGTCATCTGCGCAGACAACGCAAGCGTCGTGCCGAGCGCGGTGTAAATGCTCGTGTCGGTCGGCGCGACAATTGTCACCCCCGGCGGCGCGCTCCCGCCCGATGACGGCTGCGCCGGCGCGCTCACGCCCGATGACGGCTGCGCTGGCGCGCTCACGCCCGATGGCTGCTGCGCCGGCGGGCTCCCACCCGATGGCGGCTGTGCCGCTCCGCTCAACGCCAGATCGACTTCATGCGTGCCATATTCGACTGATTGCTGCAGTGAACCCAATTGTGCACCCGCGGCGAGCGTGCTCGAAACATTGGTAAAGCGGCCGATCACGCCCGCGCCCGCAGTCACGATTGCATATCGGCTCGACTGATAAGTGCCAGGGTCGTACAGAATCCGCAGCCCGCCGTTTAGCGCCGCTGTGCCGCTCACCCGTAATTGCGAGCCCGAGGTCGGGCTAACCTCGATCGTGAGCGATGCGCCGCTTGCCTGCGTATAGTTGCCGCCGACTGTCAGCGTGCCTATCGAGCCGCCGGGCATCACGATGCCATTGTTCGTCACATTGCCGGCAATCGAACCGTGACCGCGCAATGTGCCCGGCGCATCGACGGTGACATCGCCGCCAAGTTGCGCGCCTGGATTCGCGATATCGCCGACGGCGAGCGTGCCCGACATCACCTCGGTCGTGCCGGTAAACAGATGGCTGTCGCCATTCAGCACCACAGAGCCCGTACCCATCTGCTCGACGCGCCCACCTCCCGCAATACTGTTCGCGTATGTGATCGCATCAGGGCGGTTGAACACCAGCAGCCCGTCATTGACGGTATTACCCACGAGGTCGCCCGCCGCGGTGCCCTGGCCGATCGTCAGAATGCCGCCCGACGACACCACCGGATTCGTCAGCGATCCGAACAGATGTTGCGTGCCGCCGCTCAGCACCTGCGTACCGCTCACGCTCGCGCCGCTCGATACGTTCTGTGTACCGCCGCTCGAGACGATCGAGCCGTTCGCAGCGCCACCCGACAGCACGTTCTGCGTACCGCCAGAGGCGATCGTCGTGCCGGACGTGACACCACCCGAGCCGACCGTTTGCGTACCGCCCGAGGCGACCATTGTGGCGGACGTGACAGCGCCTGAGCCGACCGTCTGCGTGCCGCCTGATGCGACCATCGTGCCGGACGCGGCTCCTCCCGAGCTGACCGCCTGTGAGCCGCCCGAGGCGACCGTCGTGCCGGATGTCACACCGCCCGAGCCGACCGTCTGCAAGCCGCCCGAAGCGACCGTCGTGCCGCTTGCCGTGCCGCCGCCGGTCACCGTCTGCGTACCGCCGCTGCCGACCGAAGTGCCGACCGCCGTCCCGCCCGACACGAGCTCGCTGCCGCCGCTAGTCAGCACGGTGCCGCTTGCGGTACCTCCGGCGCTCACGATCGACGTGCCGCCGCTCGTCACGACCGTACCGCTTGCTGTGCCGCCCGACATCACGTGGCTCGCGCCGCCGTTGCCGACCGACGTGCCGGCCGCCACGCCACCCGAGGACACGAATTGCGAGCCTCCGCTGAGCTGCGTGCCGCTCACTGCGCCGCCCGACAGGACGGTCTGCGTGCCGCCGCTGCCCACTTGCGTGCCGCGTGCGACGCCGCCCGACGAGACGAACTGCTGGCCGCCGCTGCTCACGTTCGTATTGTTCGCCGTGCCGCCCGCGACCTGCTGAATGCCGCCGGACACCACTTGCGTGCCTTGCGTCGCGCCGCCCGACGACACCACCTCCAGGCCGCCGCTGCTGACGACGGCGCCGCTCGTCACACCACCGGACCCGACCGACACAGTACCGCCTGCGGACACCACGGTGCTGCTCGCGGTGCCGAATACGGTTTGCGAGCCACCGCTCGCCACGGTCGTGCCGACAGCCCTGCCGCCGGACGACACCACCTCCGACCCACCGGTGGCGAGCGTGCCACTCGCGCTGCCGCCCGACAACACGTTCTGCACGCCGCCCGAACTGACCGTCGTGCCGTACGCCACACCGCCTGCGGAAACGAACGTGGTGCCGCCGCTGCCGACCGTTGTGCTATTCGCGCTATCGCCGGCCAGTACGGTCAACTGCCCGCCATTTTCGACGACGACGTTCGTCGCAACGCCACCGGAGACGCTGAACGCCCCGTCCGCGTTGATACCGCTTACGACGGCCGATGTGTTGGTGATCAACGCCGCGCCCGCCGATTGCGCAACGCCGGTCGCAACACCGCCTGACGACACGATGAGCGTGCCGCCGCTGGACACGGTCGTCACCTGTGAATGACCGCCGGTCAGCACCGTTTCCACGCCGCCGCTCGTAACCAATGTGCCGCTCGCGACACCGCCCGCCGATATCGTGACCCGTCCACCGGAGCCGGCCGTGGTCCCGGTCGCACTGTCGCCATTCAGCACCGACAACTGGCCGCCGTTTTCGACAATCACGTTCTGCGCGGCGCCGCCGGCTATGCTGAATGCACCGCTCGCATTGGTCCCACTCACTGTCGCCGACGTATCGGTGATGAGCGCCGCCCCCGCGCTTTGCGTGATGTTGATCGCCGTGCCGCCGCCGGACACGATCAACTGACCGCCGCTTTTCACACTCGCACTATTCGCGGCGCCGCCCGACGACACGACCAGTTGCCCGCCGCTGCTGACCGTCGAGTTATCCGCTTCGCCGCCGCGCTGCACAAACGCGCTGCCGCGATTGCCGAGTTGCGTACCGCTTGCCGTCGTTCCGCTCAGCACGCTCAGCGAGCCGCCGGCTTCGAGATACACGCCCTGCGCTACGCCATTCGAGATCGAAAAGCCGTTCGTCGTGCCGTTCGCGGTGTTCGTGCCGGTCACAGTCGCGGAGGTAGTCGTGATCAGCGCGGCACCGGCCTGCTGCGTGACGCTCGTCGCCGTGCCGCCGGACGACACCGTCAGCATGCCGCCGTTGCCGACCGTCGTCGAATTGGCCGAGCCGCCCGCCATGACCACTGCGGACCCCTGATTGACGATATGCGTACTGGTCGCCGAATTGCCCGCGAGCACCGTCAAGGTGCCGCCGTTTTCAAGCCGGACGTTGCTGGCAATGCCGTTCGAAATCGAGAACGCGCCGCCGCTGTTGGTGCCGCTTACTGTCGCGGAGGTGTTCGTCACAAGTGCCGCGCCGCTCGACTGCACAACCCCGGTCGCGGTGGCGCCGCCGGACACCGCGAGCGTGCCGCCGGAGAGCACCTTCGTGCTGCTCGCCGTACCGCCCGAGGACACGGTCTGGAGTCCGCCGCTGCTGACGGTCGCGCTGGTTGCGGCGCCGCCGCTCAGGACGTTCTGCGTACCGCCCGCGCGGATACTCGCCGAGCTGTCGGCGCCTTGCACGTTCTCGATACCGCCCGCGCTGAGCGTCGTCGACACGGCCGTGGCACCGGCGGAAACCGTCAACGTGCCGCCGCTCACGACCGCGCTCACCGCCGAGCCGCCGCTGCCGACGCTCGCCTGGCCGCCACTGCGAACGGTCGTCGCACTCGCGACGCCGCCGGACGACACGATCAGGCGGCCGCTCGCAGCCACGGTCGCCGATGTGTCGGTACCCGCGAGATTTTCTACGCCGCCCGCATTGATCGTCGTGCGCGTCGCGTGACCGCCTGCGGAAACAGTCAGAGTGCCGCTGTTGAGGATCGTGCTCACGGCGGACCCACCGCTGCCGATCATGCTCTGGCCGCCGCCGAGTACAGTTGTCGCGCTCGCCGTAGCACCCGCGAACACGGTTTGCGACCCGCCGCTGCTGACGGTGGCCGAGAGGTCCGTGCCCGAGACCGAGTCGATGCCGCCGGACGAGACCGTCGTGCGCGTCGCACTTCCACCAGCGGACACTGTGATTTGCCCGCCCGCACTCACCGTCGTGCCGCTTGCGACGCCACCTGAGGACACGATCGCCGCGCCGGTATTGCGGACCGTCGTGCCGCTCGCGAGGCCGCCGCTGAGAATGGTCTGTGTCGACGCACCGCTCACGATCGTGCCGATTGCGACGCCGCCGGACAAAACGGATTCGGCGCCGCCCGCGAGCAGCGTCGTGCCGCTCGCCGTGCCGCCCGAGGACACAAGGTCGACGCCACCACTGACTATCGCACTGCGCGCCGCCCCCCCGGCCGACACGGACAAAGTACCGCCGGTACCGACGCTCGTGCGCTGCGCGACGCCGCCCGACAAAACGACTTGTGTGCCGCCGAGACCAACACTGGAGTTGCTGGTGACACCACCTGATAAGACGGCCTGTGTGCCACCGGAACCGACACTCGTCGTGCTGGTGACGCCACCCGACAGCACGTTCTGCACCCCGCCCGAGCTCACGCTATCGCCGATGGTCTTGCCGGACACGCTTTCGGTGCCTGCGATCGTGGCGCCTGTTTCGGTGTCTCCAGTCGCGACGGTCGTCTGCGCGAGCGCGCCGGGCGCGAACCACGGCGGCAGGGCGAACGTCGCCAGCAGCAGGCCCAGCAGCCGCGAAGCCCGGTGGTAGCGTCGACCGAATGCATGCACCGCTTGCAGGCGGCGCCACGCGAATCGTTTCATGGTGTTCCCCGAATTTTTTATTGCTCTTCTTGTTTCTTTTTATTGCTGCTGCAGCCTGGCTTTCGGCGGTCTGCTCCGAGGCCGTTCATTTTTCTCCTGCACGTCTTTCTATGGCGCTTCGCGATTGACGCCTTTGCTTTATCGCGTGCGTGTTCACGCGTTGCCCTATCGGAATCAGGCCGCTGTCGCCGGCCTCGCATCGAAGGCCGGAATGCGACGGATCACGTGCTTTACCTGTTCGGCCGTAATCAGCCGTGTGCATTCGAATTGCCGCGCGGTGCCGGCATGTCGCGGACACCACAGGAAATCATGGTGATCGAACTGCACCCGCACGTCGTTCCAGCAACTATTGCAGGTGTGGTAATTGATCACGCGATACGGCGTATCGAACTCATTGGTCGGATGCGTGAAGCCGCTAATCATCACGACAGGCGTTCGCATCGCCCACGCGAGCCACGAGAGTCCACTGCTCAATCCGATGAAGAACTCCGCATGCTTGAGCCAGCGCGCCCGTTCAGCAAGGGAACGCTCGCCGGTGAAGTCCTCGGATCCGTACGGTATGTGATTCCACACAACGCCGCTGCCGTGCGTCGCCTTCTGGTCGATGCAGATGACGCGGTAACCGTGCTGCCGTAGAAACTGGACAATTTCGCGCCAGCCGCTCGGGTTGTTCCAATATTTGCACTGTGTGGTGCTTTGCGCCGCAATGCAGACGTACTTTTCCGGAATTGGCCGGCTGTCGTCCGGCAGCGCGATCTCGGGCGGTTCCTCTTGTGGATCGACACCGAGAATGTAGGCTGCGGTCCGATGCAGGCCGACCAGCCTGAAGTCGCAGGGCTGGCGCACATTCGCATCGTCAGTAAAGAAAAGGCCGATGTTGTAGGTGGCGTAGTAGTCCTCGGGCCTGACGGCTTCCGCCGTGACGAAGGTGATCGACGGGTAGGCGTCCCTGAATAGCGGGATCAGCGGTTCGCCCATTACGCAGGTCAACCGGCAACGATGCTGCCGCTCGAATTTCGCAACATAGGGAAACCAGCCTAGCGTGTCGCCAAGCGTGCCAACCGGTAGATGCACAAGCACCTCGCGGCCGCTCAGGTCGAGGCGGTGCCGGAACACCTCCTTGCCTTGCGACCAGACTTCTATCTCGAACGGAACGTAGTACTTCTTGCTGCTGGCGACCGAGCCGGCAGCAAGCTGCGTTTCGAACAGCGGGTTCGCGGTGACGGCGTCGCGCAGCAGCACGCGCCATTCGCCGTCGCCGGCCGGCAGCGTGACGCGACAGCCGTCGTTGAAATCGAAGCGGATACCGGCGGGCCCTTGCTGGGTCGGCACGGCGGGTGGGCATTGAACGGACTGCCCGGCGGTAGGCGTCGCGGCGATGCCGCTCGTGTCGGCGTCCTTTGAGTTGGATGCCGGGCTACAGGCGGTCTCCGTCACCGCGGATGACTGCATAACTGCTGTCGACATAATCGGAATGAAAGTTAAACAACAGGGACTCGGCAGTTTCTGGTTTTTCAGCACGTATCCGCTGTTTCGACTGTCGTGGAGCGAAAAAGCGAAGAATTTAACGATCACCCATCCGGCGAAGTGGTCCTTTTCGCTGCTGGCATCGGTCGCGAAGTAGCCTGGCTTCACGATCTTTTCATTGATTGCGGTGTTATCGGCCTGCGCAGCAGAAACTTTAATTGCGCGTTTGTCCGGGATAGGTTCTGTTGATGCTGCCCGTGAACAGCGCGGGCACAGGAAGGCCGGCTGTCGCCATCCAAGAAGGTGTTCATCGCTTCATCGCGGAGCGGCGCGTATTGTGGTGACAGCCCGTTTGCTCCGCTCGAGCACCACGAAACCTATCTGCGCGCCGCTCCTGGTTTCATTGGTCTGATCGATATCACCATTATTCGAGCTGAAGGGTTGAGCCGTGGTGACGAAGTGAAGGCCACGGCAATTGCCAACGCGAAGTCGCAGATCGCTGCGCTCGCGGCCTGATGAGTTAAGCAAATCGTATACTCCCTGGCAGTATTGACCTATACTGGCCACCAGTATCCACACATTCAAGCCGCCATGCCCCATTCTCCCGAAGAAAAGAAGCGCGTCCTGACACGAGTGCGTAAAGTGCGCGGTCAATTGGACGCGCTCGAGCGCGCCCTCGAGCAAGGCGCCGATTGCGCGCCGGTGCTACAGCAGTTGGCCGCTATCCGCGGCGCGATCAATGGAGTCATGGCCGGTGTACTCGAAAGTCATCTGCGCGAAGAATTCACGCACCTCGGGAAGGCCGAGGAATCGTCACCTGGATCGATCGACGATGTCGTGGCCCTTGTCCGGACGTATTTGCGCTAACTCACGACGGGGTGCTTCCCCCGCCAATCGATCATTTTTTTTAACGGGACCATGATGAAATCACGCGCCGCTGTCGCATTCGAGGCAGGCAAGCCCCTCCAGGTCGTCGAGATCGACGTTGAACCGCCTCGCAAGGGCGAGGTGCTGGTAAAGATCACGCACACCGGCGTTTGCCACACCGATGCATTCACGCTCTCCGGCGAGGATCCGGAGGGCCTCTTTCCCGCCGTACTGGGCCACGAAGGCGCCGGTATCGTGGTGGAAGTGGGCGAAGGCGTCACCAGCGTGAAGCCCGGCGACCATGTGATCCCGCTCTACACCGCCGAATGCGGCGAGTGCCTGTTCTGCAAGAGCGGCAAGACCAACCTGTGCGTATCGGTGCGCGCAACGCAGGGCAAAGGTGTCATGCCCGACGGCACGACCCGCTTCAGTTACAACGGCCAACCCGTCTATCACTACATGGGTTGCTCGACGTTCAGCGAGTACACCGTAGTGGCCGAAGTCTCGCTCGCGAAGATCAATCCGCAAGCCAATCCCGAGCTTCGCGAGCGAGACTTCGGCCACTACGGTGTACTCGCTGAACGTCGAGCAACCCATGTAGTGATAGACGGGTTCGCCGTTGTAACTGAAGCGGGTCATGCCGTCGGGCATGACACCTTTGCCCTGCGTTGCGCGCACCGATACGCACAGGTTGGTCTTGCCGCTCTTGCAGAACAGGCACTCGCCGCATTCGGCGCGTGTAGAGCGGGATCACATGGTCGCCGGCTTCACGCTGGTAGCGCCTTCGCCCACTTTCACCACGATGCCGGCGCCTTCGTGGCCCAGTACGGCGGGAAAGAGGCCCTCCGGATCCTCGCCGGAGAGCGTGAATGCATCGGTGTGGCAAACGCCGGTGTGCGTGATCTTTACCAGCACCTCGCCCTTGCGAGGCGGTTCAACGTCGATCTCGACGACAGTTGGAGGGGGCTTGCCTGCCCCGCAATGCGACAGCGGCGCGTGATTTCGTGATGGTCCCGTTAAAAAAAATCAATCGAAAATTAGCGGGGGAAGCACCCCGTCGTGAGTTAGCGCAAATACGTCCGGACAAGGGCCACGACATCGTCGATCGATCCAGGTGACGATTCCTCGGCCTTCCCGAGGTGCGTGAATTCTTCGCGCAGATGACTTTCGAGTACACCGGCCATGACTCCATTGATCGCGCCGCGGATAGCGGCCAACTGCTGTAGCACCGGCGCCGCAATCGGCGCCTTGCTCGAGGGCGCGCTCGAGCGCGTCCAATTGACCGCGCACTTTACGCACTCGTGTCAGGACGCGCTTCTTTTCTTCGGAAATGGGGCAGTGGCGACTTGAATGTGTGGATACTGGTGGCCAGTATAGGTCAATACTGCCAGGGAGTATACGATTTGCTTAACTCATCAGGCCGCGAGCGCAGCGATCTGCGACTTTCGCATTGGCAATTGCCGTGGCCTTCACTTCGTCACCACGGCTCAACCCTTCAGCTCGAATAATGGTGATATCGATCAGACCAAATGAAACCAGGAGCGGCGCGCAGATAGGTTTCGTGGTGCTCCGAGCGGAGCAAACGGGCTGTCACCACAATACGCGCCGCTCCGCGATGAAGCGATGAACACCTTCTTGGATGGCGACAGCCGGCCTTCCTGTGCCGCGCTGTTCACGGGCAGCATCGACAGAACTTATCCCGGACAAACGCGCAATTAAAGTTTCTGCTGCGCAGGCCGATGACACCGCAATCAATGAAAAGATCGTGAAGCCAGGCTACTTCGCGACCGATGCCAGCAGCGAAAAGGACCACTTCGCCGGATGGGTGATCGTTAAATTCTTCGCTTTTTCGCTCCACGACAGTCGAAACAGCGGATACGTGCTGAAAAACCAGAAACTGCCGAGTCCCTGTTGTTTAACTTTCATTCCGATTATGTCGACGCAGTTATGCAGTCGTCCGCTGTGACCAGCCACCTGTAGCCCGGCATCCAACTCAAAGGACGCCGACACAAGCGGCATCGCCGCGACGCCTACCGCCGGGCAGTCCGTTCAATGCCCACCCGCATGCCGACCCGCAAGGGCCCGCCGGTATCCGCTTCGATTTCAACGACGGCTGTCGCGTCACGCGCCGCGAGGCGACGGCGAATGGCGCGTGCTGCTGCGCGACACCGTACCGCGAACCCGCTGTTCGAAACGCAGCTTGCTGCCGGCTCGGTCGCCAGCAGCAAGAAGTCCTACGTTCCGTTCGAGATAGAAGTCTGGTCGCAAGGCAAGGAGGTGTTCCGGCACCGCCTCGACCTGAGCGGCCGCGAGGTGCTTGTCATCTACCGGTTGGCACGCTTGGCGACACGCTAGGCTAGTTTCCCTATGTTGCGAAATTCGAACGGCAGCATCGTTGCCGGTTGAGATGCGTAATGGGCGAACCGCCGATTCGTCTATTCAGGGACGCCTCGTCGATCACCTTCGTCACGGCGGAGCCGTCAGGCCCGAGGACTACTACGCCACCTACGACGTCGGCCTTTTCTTTACTGACGATGCGAATGTGCGCCAGCCCTGCGACGTTCGGCTGGTCGGCCTGCATCGGACCGCAGCCTACCTCTCGGTGTCGATCCACAAGAGGAACCGCCCAAACGCGCTGCCGGACGACAGCCCACTCCGGAAAAGTACGTCTGCATTGCGGCGCAAAGCACGACAAGTGCAAATATTGGACGACCCGAGCGGGTAGCGCGAAATTGTCCAGTTTCTACGGCGGCGCGGTTACCGCGTCATCTGCATCGACCAGAAGGCCACGACCGGCAGCAGCGGTGTGTGGAATCACATACCGTACGGATCCGAGGACTTCACCGGCGAGCGTTCCCTTGCTGAACGGGCGCGCTGGCCCAAGCGTGCGAGTTCTTCATCGGATTGAGCAGTGCGACTCTCGTGGCTCGCGTGGGCGATGCGAACGCCTGTCGTGATGATTAGCGGCTCACGCATCCGACCAATGAGTTCGATACGCCGTATCACGTGATCAATTACCACACCTGCAATAGTTGCTAGAACGACGTACGGGTGCAGTTCGATCACCATGATTTCTGTGGTGTCCGCGACATGCCGCACCGCGCGGCAATTCGAATGCACCGCGCTGATTACGGCCGAACAGGTAAAGCACGTGATCCATCGCATCCGGCCTTCGATGAGAGGCCAAGAGACAGCGGCCTGATTCCGATAGGGCAACGCGTACGCGAACGCGATAAAGCAAAGGCGTCAATCGCGAACGCCATGAGAAAGACGTGCAGGAGAAAAATGAACGGCCTCGGAGCAGACCGCCGAAAGCCAGGCTGCACAGCAATAAAAAGAAACGAGAAGAGCAATAAAAAATTCGGGGAACACCATGAAACAATTCGCGTGGCGCCGCCTGCAAGCGGTGCATGCATTCGGTCGACGCTACCAGCGGGCTTCGCGGCTGCTGGGCCGGCCGCTCGCGACGTTTCACCTGCCGCATCCGCTGCCGCGCCCAGCAAATCGC